>DASUEN010000085.1:0-51749 GCA_036275055.1 Thermoanaerobaculia bacterium | reverse complement strand
CCTCCAGGCCGGAGCCCTGGGCCGCGAGAGGCGCCGCCGCGAGCAGGCTCAGCAGGACGAAAGCACGTCCGGTCATCGTTCCTCCCTCTGCTTCAGGAGGGCATCCTACCATCCGAACCAGCCTCGACGCGTGCATGTCGGGAAGACTCCCTGGAGCCCAAGACGGCGGCGAGGCAGGGAGCAAATCGTATATGCTGTCCACATGGGCTTGGTAAACGCCGACGTGACGCTTCGCAATCCAAGGAAGCCAGACCTCGCGCCTGTCAAGGCTGCGGCCTTGGCGGACTCGGGGTCGCTGCACTTGTGCATACCAGAGCACGTGCGGATTCAGTTGGAGTTGGAGGAGATCGACAAGAAGGAGGCGACGCTCGCAGACGACAGCCGGAGGCTCCTTCCTTATGTCGGCCCGATCGAGATCCGCTTTGGCAACCGCGTGGGGTTTGTCGGTGCCTTGGTACTCGGCAACCAGGTCCTGCTCGGAGCAATCCCCATGGAAGACATGGATCTCGTGGTTGTCCCCAGCACACGGACGTTGGCGGTCAATCCGAGCAGTCCGAACATCGCAACGTCCGTCGTAAAATAGACCTCGACAGAGCGAAGTCCTTCTCGATGCTCGCGCTTCGCTGGCCGGCCTACCAGCCGAACCAACGCGCACGCAGCAGGAACCCGACCCTGGAACCCACCCCCAGCCTGGGCGGCGAGGCGAGGAGGTCGCGGCCGGAGTCCTCGATCTCGGCCAGCAGGCGCAGGGCGGCGAGGAGTGAGAAGACGGCGGCGCGGCGGTAGCCGGGGGGGAGGTCCCCGAGGCCGCGGGGGGCTTTGAGGAAGCGGCCCCGCAGCCTCTCGCACTCCCGGCGTGCCGACTCCAGGAGCTGGCGGCGATCCCACCGGCCGGCCTCCCCTTCCGCCACCTCGGCCGCGGGGAGCGGGCAGCGGCGACCGTCCACCTCCTCCGCCAGGTGCTGGAGCGACCAGAGGCGGACGAGGGCGGCGGCGAGGCCGGCGATCTCCGCGTTGAGGCTCTTCTCCAGCAGGGCGGACGCCATGGCCCTCCCCAGGCTCAGCGCCTCCACCTCGGCCTCGGCCACCGTCGCCGGCTGGCGCCTCAGGGCGCGGCGGCGGGCGCAGGCGGCGAGCTCGTCCAAGGCGTCGAGAGGCCAGCGGCGGCGCTCGTTCTCTCGCGCCATGCGCAGGAAGATGGGCTGCCCCACGGGCTGGCCGGTGAGGGCCGCCTCCAGGGTGAACTCCCAGCGATTGATCTGCGCCAGCCGCTCGCCCTCGACCCCGCGCTGGCGGGCGAAGTCGAAGAGGGTATGGGCGTAGGCGACGAGGGCTTGGGCCCGCCGCCGCTCGGTGGCGGGCAGGAGGAGGAGGGCCGGCGAGAAATCGCCCAGCAGGCCGCGGGTGAGGCCGGCGCAGAGGGCGGCGGCCTTCTCCTCGTCGAAGTCCTCGGTGGGACGGCTGACCTCGGCGTCGAGCCGGCTGTGCCGGCTGCGGGAGAGGGAGTCGGCCCGCCAGGCGGCTCCCTCCGGCCGCTCCCCCTGAGGCTCGCCCGCCCGGGGACCGGTGCCGAGGAGCGACTGGAGAGGGGAAGGGCGGTCCGGCGGGGTCATCGCCTACGCCAGCAGGCGCAACAGCTCGTGCTGCGGCTCGCCGCCGGTGATCTCGGGGGCCTCGGCGGTCAATGCCACGTTGATCTCGCTGCGCACGCCGAAGTCGCCGGGCAGGTAGATGCCGGGCTCGATGGAGAAGCCCGTCATCGCCAGCAGCCGGCGGGTGTCGTGCGTCTCCAGGTTGTCCATGTTGGCCCCCTGCCCATGGTCGGAGATGCCGATCGAGTGCCCCGTGCGGTGGATGAAGTAGTCGCCGTAACCCGCCTTCTGGATGACGCCGCGGGCGGCGTCGTCCACCTCGAAGCCGTGCACCGGTTGGTGGGGATAGCGGCTGCGCACCAGCTCCCAGGCGGCGTCGCGCGCGCCGGCCACGATAGAGAAGATCTCCTGCTGGCGCTCAGTGGGGGAGGCCGCGCAGACGCCCACCCAGGTGATGTCGGCGTAGACGCTCTGCGGCGCCTTCTCCTTGGCCCACAGGTCGATGAGCAGGAAATCGCCGGCCCGGATCACCTCGGACTTGTCCGGCCCCGGCTGGTAGTGGGGATCGGCGCTGTGGGCGTTGACACCGACGATGGGGTCCGCCTCGGCCCACAGCCCCACCTGCTCGAAGGCGTCGAGGATGAAGCGCTGCACGGCGTATTCGTCCGTCTGGTCGCCGCGGCGCAGGGTTTCGCCGACGCGGGCGAAGGCTGCGAGCGCGATGTGGTGGAGGTGGACGTTGGCCCGCCGGTGCCCGGCGAGCTGACCTTCGCTCCAGGTGGCGGCGAACGCCTGCGCGAGATCGGCGGCGGAGACCAGCTCCACTCCGGCGGCGCGCACCAGCTCGGCGGTGCCGGCGTCCAGCCTGGAGATGGTGGGGAGCTCGTTGTTGGGGCTGTACTGGGCGGCGAGCCGCTCGGTGCCCGAAACCAGCCGGGTCAGCTCCTCGCGGTACTGCTGCCAGGTGGTGTAGCTCGCTTTCGCGCCTGGGAGGTGGTCCAGCATGGCGGGCTCGAGACCGTGGACGAGCTTCTTCGGCTCCCCCTCGCGCGGGATCAGGTAGTAGCAGCGGCGGGTGACGAGCTTCCCCTCCCCGGAGAGACCCAGGATGTCGAGCCCGATGGGATCGTTGAGCTGGAAGCAGGCGAAGAACCACCCGTCGAGGCCGGCTTCGGCCAGGGCGGACTGGATGGCGGGAATCCGTTCGGCCAGCATGGCACCTCCCTTTCGAAGGGTGAATCGTATCAGACCGTTCCCGGGGCGGCGATTTCTTCTAGAATCGGCGCCGAGATTCTCAGACACCCGACAGAAAGGCAGGGACCGACATCATGATAGCCATCCGTCGCACGGCGCTGTCTGCGCTTTTTTCCGCCCTCCTCGTCGCCGGAGCGCTCCATGCCGCCGGCGAGGGGAGGGTCGTGGGCACGGTGGTCGATGAAGCCAACGCGCCGCTCGAAGGCGTGAAGGTGACGCTCACCCGCCAGGGCACCGGCTACAAGCTGGAGAAGGTGAGCGACAAGAAGGGGCAGTTCATGCTCCTCATCCTCGACGGCACCCAGGAGTACCTGATCCGCCTGGAGAAGCAGAGCTACAAGCCGTTCGAAGGGCCGCTCAAGCCGAAGGTCGAGGACACGCTGCGCGTCAGCTACACCCTCGCCAAGACCGAGCAGGCGGCGGCGCCCAGGGAGCTCACGGGCAACGACAAGGCGATCGCCGCCTACAACGAAGGGGTGAGCCTGCTCAAGGCCAACGACCTCGCGGGAGCGGCGTCGAAGTTCGAGCAGGCGGCCGCTTTCGATCCCAAGATCGCCGAGGTGCAGGGTGCCCTCGCCGAGGTCTGCCTCGAGCTGGGGCGCAACCCCCAGGCCCTGGCGGCGGCCGACCGCTACCTGGAGCTGAAGCCGAACGACCCCCGCGGTCTGCGCGCCCGCTACGACGCGCTCAAGGCCACGGGCGAAGGGGACAAGGCCCGGGCCACCCTGGAGGCCCTGGCGGCGGCCGATCCCAAGGGGGAGGGCACGGCCACCCGCTACTTCAACGAAGGGGCCGAGCTGACCCGGGCGGGGAAGTTCGACGAGGCCGCCGTCTGGTTCGAGAAGGTGGTGGAGATCGCGCCTGCTCAGACCAAGTTCGCCAAGGCCCACTACGTCCTGGGCCTGGCCTACGCCAAGGAGGAGAAGGACGAGGCGAAGAAGGCCAAGGCCAGGGAGCAGCTCCAGACCTTCCTCCAGATGGCCCCCAACGATCCGGACGCCACCACGGCCAAGCAGCTTCTGGATTATCTGAAATAGGAAGGCTACAGCGGCAGCCGCAGCAGGGCCTCGCACCCAGGGTCGGGGGTGCGGTTCTCCAGCGTGAGAGTGCCGCCGTGGGCCTCCGCGATCTGCCGGGAGAGGGCGAGGCCGATCCCCGTCCCTCCCGGCTTCGTGGTGTAGAAGGGGACGAAGAGGTTCTCGGTGTTCGAGAGGCCGGGGCCTTCGTCCTCCACCCGCACCTCGACGTGGGTGCCGTTCTTCTTCCACCCCACCCCCACGCCGCCGCCGGTTGAGAGGGCGGCGTCCACGGCGTTGCGGATCAGGTTGATGAGGAGCTGCTCGAGCTGGTCCGGGTCCGCCTCCAGGGCCACCTCGGGGCCCCGCTCGACGAAGACGGGGAGGCGCGTCTCCAGGGCGGCGGTGCGCTGGATGAGGCGCGACAGCTCGCAGGCGACGCGGCGCGGCGGGGGGAGGCGGGCGAGGCGGGCGTAGGCCGCCATGAAGCGGGTGAGCGCCTCGGAGCGGTTGCCGATCAGCTCCAGGCCGCGCTCCATGTCCTCTTTCCAGTCCTCGGGCGGCGGCTCGCGGGTGAGCAGGCTGCCCAAGGTCGAAGCCATGGAGTGGATGGGAGCGAGCGAGTTGTTGAGCTCGTGCCCAAGGACTCGAATCAGCCGCTTCCAGGCCAGGCGCTCCTCTTCGCGCAGCGTGCGGGAGAGGTCGGAGATCACCAGCAGCCGGTGCGGCAGCCCCCCTTCGCGGAAGGTGCTGCTGCGCACCTCCCAACGCCCCGGGCCGCTGGCGAAGGTGCGGGAGAGGATGGGCGGGATCTCCCCTTCCAGGAGGTCCGCGAGCTCCAGCTCCGCCGCCGTGCAGCCGCGCAGCTTCTCGCCCCGCT
The DNA here is from genome assembly GCA_036275055.1 of Thermoanaerobaculia bacterium. Classification (GTDB taxonomy): domain Bacteria; phylum Acidobacteriota; class Thermoanaerobaculia; order Multivoradales; family UBA5704; genus DATARR01. Next base: position 47,007 of record DASUEN010000085.1, on the reverse strand, counting down.
CGCCCAGTAGGCGCTCGCCGGCGCGGTTGACCAGGCGTAGCTTGCCGGAGTCGTCGAAGGCGAAGACGGCCACGTCCACCTCTTCCACCACACGGTGCAGCAGGGCCGCCGCCTCCACCGCCCCCAGCCGCTGCTCGCGCAGCAACTGGCCGATGGCGTTGACCTCGTCCACCACCTGCGACAGGGCGTCCGTCTCCTGCGGCGGGCGGGCGCGGAGGGAGAAGTCCCCCTCGCGCAGGGCCGAGAGGAGATTGGCCAGGGTCTGCAGCGGGCGTACCACCTTGTCGCGCAGCTTGAAGGCGAGCCACCCCCAGAAAAAGACGACGAACAGGCTCACCGTCCACTGGAGCCGCCGGGTGCGGCTGGGATCGAGCCACACGAAGACCAGGGTGAGGACGGTGCCTGGGAGACCGGTACCCAGGGCCAGGAGGAGGACGCGGTCCTCGAAGGCGAGGGCGGGCCGCACGCGCCGGAAGAGGCCGCGGAAAGGGATACGCCGGGCGCGGACCGGCCCCGTCACCTCAGAGGCCATGCTTCTCCAGCCGGCGATAGAGGGCGCTCCTGGAGAGCCCCAGCGCCTGCGCCGCCTGGCTGACGTTGCCGTAGCGGGCGAGCGCCTTCTGAATGAGCACCTTCTCGACGTCCTCCAGGGGGAGGTCTTCGAGGCGCGGCGGCGGGGGTGGGGCCGCCGCGGCCTGGAGCCCCAGGTCCTCGACGCCCACCCAGTCGTCCTCCCGGCCCATCAGCACCCCCCGCTCCACCGCATGGTCGAGCTCGCGCACGTTCCCCGGCCAGGGATGAGACATCAGGGCGGCCCGCGCCGCCTCCCCGAAGCCGCGGAACGTCTTGCGGTAGCGCAGGGCATGCTGCCCCAGGAAGTACTTGCCGAGGGGAAGGATGTCCGCCTGGCGCTCGCGCAGGGGCGGCAGGCGGATCTCCACCGTGTTGAGCCGGAAGAGGAGGTCCTGCCGGAAGCGGCCGGCGGCCACCTCCTCCCGCAGGTCGGCGTTGGTGGCGGAGAAGACGCGCACGTTGGCGGTGCGGGTCCTGGACGATCCCAGCCGCTCGAACTCCCCCGTCTCCAGCACGCGCAGCAGCTTGGCCTGCTGGGAGAGCGAGATGTTAGCGATCTCGTCGAGGAAGAGGGTGCCGCCGTCGGCCAGCTCGAAGCGCCCCACGCGATCGCTCCTGGCGTCGGTGAAGGCGCCGCGGACGTGGCCGAAGAGCTCGCTCTCGAACACCGCTTCCGAGAGGCCGCCGGTATTGACCGTCACCATCGGCACGCCGGCGCGGGCCGAAACGCCGTGGAGGGCGCGGGCCACCACCCCTTTGCCGGTGCCGTTCTCGCCGGTGACGAGGACGTTGGCCTCCGAGGGGCCGACGCGGGCGATGAGCTCCATCACCGGCCCCATCTCGGGCGACTCGGCGATGAGGGCCGGGTCGGCGGGTCCCCGCAGCAACTCGTTCTCGGCCTCCAGCCGCTCGCCGCGGCGCAGCGCCCGCCGCAGATCGGTCTGGTTGCGCAGCACGGAGACCAGGCGGGCGTTATCCCACGGCTTCTCCAGGAAGTCGCGGGCGCCCTGGCGCATGGCCTCCACCGCCAGGCCGACGTTGGCCCAAGCGGTCATCACCACCACCGGGAGGGTGTCGTCGATCGCCCGCAGCCGCCCCAGCAGCTCCAGCCCTTCGCGGCCCGAGGTGGTGTCGCGGGTGTAGTTGAGGTCCATCAGCACCGCGTCCAGCTCGCGGCTGGTGACCGCCTGGAGGATCTCCTCCGGTGAGCCCGCCGTGGCGGTTTCGAACCCCTCGCCCTTGAGCAGCAGCCGCAGCGCCTCGCGCACCTCCAGGAGGTCGTCCGCGATGAGCACGCTGGGCTTGAGGGATCCTGGAGTCATCCTCAAGAATGTACAGCAAAACCTTTGCGCCCCTCCGGCCCCGCCTGCGGGGAGCAAAAAAAGGGCTGCCGCAATCGGGGCGGCAGCCGTCAAAGGCGCGCGAACATCACCCGCACACGATGCGCGGGGTACCTATTTCCTGTCTAAACCACTTCGAATCCGCTCTGCTTGAGCTCCCGTTTCTCGATCTCGCGCTGCACGCCCGTCTCCTCCTCCACGACGCGGCCGTCGAAGAGGTGGATGGTGCGCTGGGCGTAGCGGGCGAACCGGGGATCGTGGGTCACCATGCAGATCGTGGCTCCTTCCCGGTGGAGGTCCGCCAGGAGGTCCATCACCGTCTCGCTGTTCTTCGAGTCCAGGTTTCCCGTCGGCTCGTCGGCGAGCAGGATCGACGGCTTGCCGACCACGGCGCGGGCCACCGCGACCCGCTGCTGCTGGCCGCCGGAGAGCTGCGAGGGATAGTGCTTCATGCGGTGCGACATGCCCACCCGTTCGAGCGACTCCTGCACCCGCTCCTTGCGCTCCTTGGCCGCCATGCCGCGGTAGGTCAGGGGGAGCTCGACGTTCTCGTAGACCGTGAGGTCGCCGATCAGGTTGAAGGCCTGGAAGATGAAGCCGATCTCGCGGTTGCGGATGCGCGCCCGCTCGGAGAAGGAGAGGTCGGCCACCTGCTTGCCGTTCAGCCAGTACTTCCCTTCGCTGGGCGTGTCCAGGAGGCCCAGGATGGAGAGCAGCGTGGTCTTGCCGCAGCCCGAAGGGCCGGCGATGGAGACGTATTCGCCGTTGCGGATCTCCATGTGGATGCCGGAGAGGGCATGGGTCTCGACCTCATCGGTCAGGAAGACCTTGGTGACGCCGTCGAGGCCGATCAACGACTCGTTGCTGGTGCTCATCGATTCCCCCTTGGTGCCTCGTTCAGTTCAACCGGATCTTGTTGAAGCCGTCCTGCGCCGCGGTGTCCGAGAGGATCACCTTGTCGCCGGCCTGCAGCCCCTTGACGATCTCCACCGTGTTGACGGAGACATGCCCCAGCTCCACCTGCACCCGCTCCGCCCGTTTGCCGTCGCCGGTCAGCTTGAACATCTCGATCTTGCTGTTGGCCGAGCCGTAGGCGGGCCGGCCGACGTAGAGGACGTTCTTCAGCCGTTCGATCTCGATCGTGCCATCGACCGAGATGTCCGGCCGCGCGCCCTTGGGCAGCGCTCCCTCCAGGGCCACGTCGACGATCACCGAGCCGTCCTGCGCCGAGGGCGCGACCCGGATCACCCGGCCCGGCACGGGATCGCCGTTGCGGGTGTCGATCGAGGCCGTCTGCCCCGGCTGCACGTCCTTGGCCTGCACTTCGGGGACGCGCAGCTCGGCCTTGAGGTTCTGCGGCCGCGCCACCCGCGCCAGTACCGTACCCGGCGTCACCCGCTGCCCCACCTGCACGGGGAGCTCCTGGAGCACGCCGTTGATACCGGCCCGCACCTTGAGCGACTCCACCTGCTTCCGCTTGAGCTCATAGGTGCCCTGCATCTGGTTCACCCGCGCCTTCTGGGCGGCGAGCTGGGCCGCCACCGAGCGGCGGCTCTGCTCGTAGCGGTCCACCTCGGTCTTGGCCGCTTTCACGAGCTGTTCGGCCTTGAGGCGCGACAGCTTGGCATTGAGCTCGGGGATCAGGCCGTTCTTCAAGAGCCGGTCGTCGGCCTCCATCTGCAGCTTGGCCTGATCGGCCGCCGACTGCGCCGCCGTGACCACCCCCTGCTGGGCGAGGAGGTCGCCCTCGAGCTTCGCCTTCAGGTTGTCGTAGTCGGCCTGCGATGCCTTGAGCTGCGACTCGGCCTCCACGGCGTTCTGCTCCACCGTGGCATCCGTCATCTCCAGGAGGATCGTGTCCTCCTTCACCTCCACGCCCGGCAGCGCCGGGATGCGCTCCACCCGCCCCTCGACCGGTGCCGAGATCCAGCGCACGTCCACCGGCACCAGGGTGCCCGGACCGCGCACCTGGCGCAGCATCTCCCCCCGCTTGACCTGGTCGATCAGCAGGGTCTCCGCCGCCACCGTCGGCGCCGCCGGCTCCAGCTTGGCGAGGAAGGCGGTGATCAGCAACACCACCGCGGTTCCCGCTACGATGAGGGCCGTGCGCCTGAGCCGGCGCTTCTGTGCTTGTCCGCTGCGAGGAATGTCCATAGCGTTTCTCCCGTCCCCTCTACGCATCGCCCGTGCCAAGGTTTCAAGCGACGTAAGTGCTTGCAACGCCGAGTTTTAAGTGTTCTTTCACGGGCCGGTTCCGTCCCGCTCGCGGGAATCGGTCGTCCCAAAAGCGGACACTGTGCTAGCCTTTGAAAAGAGACTATGAGCGCCGAACAGCATCGCCGCCTCGCTCCCGCCGTCCTCGGTTTCGCCGTGCTCACCGTGAGCGACAGCCGGGGGCCGGAGGACGACGTGGGAGGTCGTACGATCCGCGAGATGGCGGAGGCCTACGGCCACCGCATTGAGGATTCTACGCTCGTTCGCGACGAAGTGTCCGCCATCCGCGCCGCCGTGCGGGCGATGCTGGCCCGCCCCGGGGTGGACGTCGTCGTCGCCACCGGCGGCACCGGCTTCTCGCCCCGCGACCTCACCCTGGAGGCGGTGGCTCCCCTCTTCGACCGCCCGGTCGAGGGGTTCGGCGAGCTGTTCCGGATGCTCTCCTACGAACAGGTAGGTGCCGCCGCCATGCTCAGCCGAGCCGCCGCCGGCTTGATCGGCGACCGCGCGGTGTTCCTCCTTCCCGGCTCGCCGAAGGCGGTGAAGCTCGCCATGGAGAAGCTGATCCTCCCCGAAGCAGCGCACCTGATCTCCCAGGCGCGGCGGGCGAGCTAGTCCGCCCGCCCCGGCTCCCCCCGCTCGCTGGCGGGCACCCGCCAGGAGACGAGGTACATGGCCTCCCGGCGGTCGAAGGTCAGGTCCCGCCACTCGAAGAGGCGGGCGAGGCGCTCTAGGATCCGCCGGCCGCCGTAGGACTCGCTGCGGTCGCGAGCCGGGCCGCCGGTCTCGGACCGCAGGTCGTTCTCGGCCTCGAAGAGGAGCTCCCGGCGCACGCGGTCGAAGGTGATGCGCAGCGCGGGGGTCGAGCCCGGCCGGCCGTGGCGGACGGCGTTGATCAGCACCTCGCCCAGGAAGAAGCCGAAACCGCCGCGCACGGGGCAGGAGAACCAGAGCTCCGCCGGCCAGTCCATCTCCAGGGTGAAGACCGGCGCCGAGGGATCGGGCCGCTCCGAGAGCACGCCGTTGTCCCAATGCAGGCGGGTGCGCAGGTCCGCGTCCCCGGCGGCGAGGGTGAAGACGCTCGCCAGGCGCTCGACGGTGGTCCTCGCCTGGGAGGCCTCGACGGAGCTGTCCGGCGGCAGGGGGGGCGCGGCGTCCCAGTGGTCCAGCAGCCACGCCGTGGTGCGCAGGCGGCGGTCGACGTAGCCGGCGAGCCAGGCCACGAATTCCGGGGAGGCGGCCGCCCCTTGCGTGCTCCGCAGGCCGTGGGCCAGCACCCGGATCAGGGCGTCCACGCCGTGCGTGAGGAGGCCGGCGAGCTTCCGCCGCTCGTCCTGGCGGGTCCCGGTCTCCAGGTCTTCGGTGAGCAGGGCGAGGTCCACCTCGGGCTCCAGCACGAAGAGGACCCCCAAACGGTGCCGCTCGTCGGCTTTGAGCGCCTCGATGGGAGCGGTCACCGCCACCGAGCGGACGACGGCATAGCGCTCCTCCTCGCGGCCGTCCTCGCCCCGCACCCGCACGGGCACGCCGTAGGCCCGCCGCGGCTCGGGCTTGGCCACCTGCATGCGCTCGTAGTGGGCTTGCGCCCGTGGGTCTTTCGACACCCGGTCGCCGAAGCGCGTTCCGGGGCGCACCCCCAGGTTCTCCGCCGCCTGGTTGCCGAAGACCACTTCGTCGGTGTTGGGGTCCACCACCATCAGCGGCACCTGCATGGTGTTGAGCAGGTTCTGCTTCTCCGCCAGGGCGCCCTCGGCCTTCGCTTGTGCCCGCTCCGCCCGCCGGCGGTTGAGCTCGAAACCGGCAAGGAGGGCCACCAGCATCACCGCGGAGAGGAGCACCGGCAGCAGCGGCTGATGAGATTGGGTCTTGGGGAAGAGCACCACCAGCCAGGTGGTGGCGGCCACCTGGAAGGCGGCGACGGCTCCCTCCCCCTCCACCACGCCGTGCAGGATGAAGGGAGTGGTGTCGCCGACGACCCCGGCCGGCGATCGTTGGGCCGCCAGGGCCGAGACCGCCTGGCGCAGCACGGCCGGCCGCGCTGGGAGGGCGCCCGCGAAGTCTGCCCAGGGACGCCCGCGCTCCGGCGCCGCGGCGAGATGGACGACGCCGGCCGTCATCGGCGGCTCGATGCCGCGGGCGAAGGCCTCCCAGTCGATGTCGAAGGTCAGGTCTGCGCCCACCAGCCCCCGTTCGCCCGCGCCGGCCTCCCGCAAGGGGACGGTGACGGTGGCGACGAGCCCCTGGCCGCCGAGGTCGAGATAGAGGCCCGAGTAGAAGGTCTGCTCCTCGGGCGCCCCGTAGTCGAAGCGGAAGTAGAACTCGTTGGAGACGAACGTGGGGCGCTCCGGCGAGTTGCGGAAGCCGCGCCCTTCGATCAGCGCGGCCTGGCGGCTGGTTTCCGGAGAGAAGGGGGCGGCCGTGGAGGCTGCCGCGGGCAGCGAGACGAGGGTGCCGTCCTCGGCCAGGGCATAGAGGCGCACCACCCGCGGCGGCCGGCTCCCGGGCAGCGCCGGTAAGGGATGATCGGCGAGAACGCGCGGCAGCTCGGCCGCGAGGATGAGCAGGTGGGGGGCGGTGAAGGCGAGGAAGCGGTTCGAAGGGTTCGCGAGGTCCGCGAGGTCGTGGGAGTCGAGAGCCGTGCGGCGGGTGACGGCGAACCAGTGCCGGTCGAGCTCGAGGAAGCTCTGGCTGCGCAGCGACGCGGGGCCGAGCGGCTCGGGGGGCTCTGCGAAGCGCGGCCGGGCCGCGGTTTCCGGCTGCCGGACGGGGGTCGCCAGGAGCTGGCGCAACGGGGAGAAGAAGGGGGGGACGGAGCGCGTGTCCTGCCACTCGGCCACCTCGCCATAGAGGCGCGCCTTGGCCGGATCGGCGATCCTCTCCCGGTAGCGCCGCAGCTCGAAGCTCAGCCAAGCCGAGGCCCCCGGCGTCTCGGTGGGACGGGAGGGCGCCTTCCCCTGCACGAGCTGGAAGATCACGTCCGCCCGGCTCTGGCCGATCCGTTGCTGCCATTCCTGCCGGATGGAGAGGGCCGCCAGGGCCACCAACACGGCGAAGAGGAACACGCCGAGGAAGAGCAGGCGCGAGCCCCAGCGGGAGCGGGGAGACATCCTCTCAGTATAGTAGCCGCCATGAGCTGGGTCGGCGCCACGGGTTTCGCACGGCGGCCGCTGGTCGTCGCCGAAGACCATCTGCATCACGTCTCCGAGCTGCTGGCCGCGCTGGCCGCGGCGGACGCGGGCCTGACGGCGCAGACCACCGTGCTCTGCCTGGACCGCCCGGGTCCGGACACCACCCGCCTCGCCGCCGGCTGGCTGGAGGCTCATCCCGGGCTCCAGGTGGCCGCCCGCTTCGAAGGCGACGTGCCGGAGCCCCTCCGGCCCCGCCGGGCCTTCCTTGATGCGGCGGTGTTCGAAAGCGCCAACCGCTTCGCCAGGACCCTCGCCTCGCTGCTGCGCCCCGGGGGCCTGCTCCTCCAGGACATCCAGCTCTCGACGCTCGCCTTCATCCCCCCGGACCGCTGGTGGGAGTCGATCTTCCTCGCCACCACCGTGCGGGGGACGTTCGCCGAGAATCCCCCCACCTGCCGCTTCCTCTCCAACAAGCGAGGATACGAGGCCACCTTCGGCCGCGACCTCCTCGACGCCGGCTTCGATCCGCGGGACGTGATGGACAAGAGCGAGCTCGCGGGGATGGTGGTGCCGGTCGTGCGCTCCTATCTCGACCGCGCCTTCCCGTTCGTTCTCGAAGTCCCCGGGGGCGGGGCCTGGGTGGGGAAGACGGAGGAGGACCGCCGCGAGGTCGAGGCCAACCTGGATCTCGTGGTGTGGTGCAACGCCCCGGCGGTAGAGGTCGGCGGCCGTCTCCTCCCCCGCCTCTCCTGCAAGGCGGGAAGCCAGGAAGCGGCCACCTGGATCGCACTGGTCGAGGATCGCCTGCGCGGGGGTAACGGCGTCCCTGTTCTGGAGGTGGGAACGCGGATCGCCCCGGAAGGGGCCGGCCGCGCCGAGGTCACCAACCTCGCCGCGCGCCACGTCCACGGCCTGCGCGGCCGACTGCGGGAATGCGGCGCGATCGTGACCGCGAACCACGCCTACCGGTTGGGGGAGGGGGTGCAGGCGGGGCGCGTCACAGCGCGCCGCTAAGTCTTCTTCCTCCGTTCGAGCATCTCGACATCGGCCAGGTCTTTCGGCCGAGCGCTTGCCAATTTGTTCTGGAGCAGCGCTTCGCGGCCCAGAAAAGGGACCTCCAAGCCTCCAACTTTTTCCACCGTTCTCGTCGGCCAGGCCTGATCGAAGGTGATGCCGTCGATCTCCGTAAGGATGTCGACTCGCCGCGGCGGCAGGCCGATCTGAAAGACGGTGCCCGACTTTGTGAGGTCCTCGAGAGAGAGTCCCATCCCCTCGACCGGCGCGCCGAAGGCAAGAAGAGCATCCCAGACCTTGGTTGCATTTTCGGGGTCAGGGCGGACCCAAATATCGAGATCGCCGGTCGCGCGAGGCACCCCGTGCACCGCCAAGGCGTGCGCGCCGACCACGATGAAGGTGGCGTCCGCATCCAGAAGCGCCGACAGCATGTCCCGGAAATCGCTGTTCAGCCCGGATCTCCCTTCACGTGCGGATCTGCCGGCCGGACCACCCGGATTGGCGTCTCCTGGCGGCGGTACCCTGGAATGGGAAGACCAGCCGAAGACCAAGCATCGACCGTCAACAGCCACATCATCTCGAGCCTCTCCGTAGCCGTGGTCGTCGCGCTCAGGTCATCACCGGGCTCTCCGCCCAGACGGTAGACACGAACCGGCCATGAGCTACGGGCAGCGGCACGAGCTTTCCGGTCCTGGTCCTCCGGAGGTTCGACCATGACCGGATTATAGCGCCGGCACTGGGCTGAGACCTTCCTTCACCTCCCCTTTTCAAGGCCACGCCGGCGAAGGTTCCGCCATAGAGCCGCCCCCCGCCCCTCCCCTAACCTCCTCCCAGACAAGGAAGGAGGCGACCCGCATGGCTAGTTCACTGTTTGCCCGCAAGCCCCTGAGCCTGCTGCTGGAGGAGCTCAAAGGGGAGAACCGGTTGCATCGGGTCCTGGGTCCGGTGCAGCTCACGAGCCTCGGAGTCGGTGCGGTGATCGGCGCCGGGATTTTCGTGGCCACAGGAGTGGTCGCCCGGCAGACGGCGGGGCCTGCCTTGATGCTCTCCTATGCCGTGGCCGGACTGGTCTGCGTCTTCGCGGCCCTGTGCTACTCCGAGTTCGCCTCCATGGTGCCGGTGGCAGGCTCGGCCTATACGTACGCCTACGCCACGCTGGGCGAGCTCTTCGCGTGGATCATCGGCTGGGACCTCCTCCTCGAGTACGCGGTCAGCGCGGCGACGGTGGCGGATGGCTGGTCCGGGTACTTCCAGAACGTGCTCAACATCTTCGGCTGGAAGCTCCCGCGCGCGCTCGCCGGGCCGGTGGTGAATTACGATCCGCAGCTCGGCAAGCTGGTGGCGACCGGCTCCTACGTCAACCTCCCCTCGGTCGTGATCGTCCTCCTCCTGACCGCCGTCCTGGTGGTGGGGATCCGTGAAAGCGCCAGCTTCAATACGGCCCTGGTGGGGATCAAGGTGGCGGCCGTCCTCTTCGTGATCGGCGTCGGCGCCTTCTACGTCAACACCGCCAACTGGCACCCCTTCGCACCCTTCGGCCTCACCGGCCTTCAGGCTTTTGGCCACACTCTCCTCGGCCGGAGCGACGCGGGCGGCAACCCTATAGGGATGCTCGCCGGCGCCGCTCTGGCCTTTTTTTCCTTCATCGGCTACGATTCGGTCTCCACCCACTCCGAGGAGGCCAAGAACCCGCAGCGGGACGTGCCGATCGGCATCATCGTCTCGCTCGTCCTCTGCACCCTCCTCTACGTCTGCGTCGTCGCCGTCCTCACCGGCATGGTCCCCTACGACCAGCTCGACATGAACGCGCCGGTCTCCGAAGCCTTCCGGCGGGTGGGGCTGCGCTGGGCGCAGTTCCTCATCGCCCTCGCCGGCATCGCGGGGATCACCTCCGTGCTGCTGGTGACGATGCTCAGCCAGGCCCGTATCCTCCTTGCCATCGCCCGCGACGGCCTCCTCCCCCCGGGCTTCTTCGCCGCCGTCCACGAGCGCTTCCGCACCCCCTGGAAGTCGACCATCGTGACCGGGATCTTCGTCGCCTCGCTCGCTGCGTTCCTGCCGATCAGCGTGCTGCTGATGCTGGTCAACATGGGGACCCTCTTCGCCTTCGTCATCGTCTGCGCGGCCGTGCTCATCATGCGGCGCACCCATCCGCAGGCCGTGCGGCCGTTCCGCGTGCCGTTCGTGCCCCTGCTCCCCATCCTGGGGATCGCGAGCTGCCTGGTGCTGATGTTCTCCCTCCCTTCGGAGAATTGGCTGCGTCTGATAGTCTGGCTCGGCGTCGGCATGATCATCTACTTCTCCTACGGCCGCAGGCACAGCAAGCTTGCAGGCCGTCGGGCTCAGGACGAGGAGACCAAGGCGGCATGAAACGGCTACGGGACTTGACCTCCGGCTTCACCCGCAACTTCTGGGTGGCGAACACTCTGGAGCTTTTCGAGCGCTTCGCCTTCTACGGCTCGAAGGCGGTGCTCACCTTCTACCTGGCCGAGCACGTGGGGCTCGGGCCGCTGGTGGCAGCATCGCTCGCCGGCCTGTTCTCGAGCGTCCTCTACTTCCTGCCCATCCTGGCCGGCACGGTGGTGGACCGCTACGGCTTCAAGAAGAGCCTGGCGGCGTGCTTTTCCATCTTCTGCGTGGGGTACTTCCTGATCGGCTTCGCGGGAATGCAGTACGGCCAGTCGATCGTGGCCTCCGTCGGCCGCTTCCCCTACATCGTGACCGTGTTGATGCTCACCGCCGTGGGCGGCTCGCTCATCAAGCCCTCGATCGTGGGCACGGTGGCGCGCACCACCACGCCGGACACCAAGGCGCTGGGCTACTCCATCTACTACACGTTGGTGAACATCGGCGGCGCGATAGGGCCGATCCTGGCCTTGCAGGTGCGGCAGAGCCTGGGGATCGAATACGTGCTGGTCGTCTCCTCGATCACCTCGGCCTTCTGCCTGCTCGGCACGCTCCTCTTCTTCCGCGAGCCGGAACGCGCGCCGGGGGAGGAGACACCCACCTCCTTCGGCAAGGTCCTGCGCGACATGGCGCTCGTCTTCGGCAACGGCCGCTTCATTGGCTTCCTGGTGATCTTCTCGGGCTTCTGGATCATGTTCTGGCAGATCTTCTACTCGCTGCCGTTCTATCTCACCAAGGCGCTCCACTTCGAGCGTTTCGAGCTGATCGAAACCGTGGACGCCTGGACGCTCATCCTGCTCACCGTACCGGTGGCGGCGATGGTGCGGCGCTGGCAGCCCATCCGCGCCATGACGGCCGGCTTCTTCGTGGCCTCGTGCTCGTGGCTCATCATCATCTTCTTCCACACCTGGCAGGCGGTGGCCGTGGCGATGTTCGTCTTCGCCGTTGGCGAGGGGATGCAGGCGCCCCGCTTCTACGAGTACGTGGCGGACTTGGCGCCGCGCGACCAGATCGGGACTTTCATGGGCTTCGCCTTCCTGCCGGTGGCGATCGGCTCGCTCATCGCCGGCTTCCTGGGCGGCACACTCGTGCAGCGCTTCATCGGCGAGCCGAAGCAGCCGTTGGCATCACCTCATCCTGAAGTGATGTGGTGGGTGGTCGCCGGCATCGGCTTCGCGTCGACGGTGGGGATGCTGCTCTACGACAAGCTGGTGGGCAAGGCTGGGGAGGCCTGATAAAAAGGACACCAAGGACAACAAGGACATAAAGGACGGAGGTTGTCCTTCGAGTCCCTGAAGTCCCTGGTGTCCCTGCTGTCCCTAATTTCCCCCGCCTACTCCGTATACATCCCAATCGCCCGCTCGATCGCCTGGGCGCAGACGCCGCAGAAGGTCTTGGGATTGCGGCTGAACATGATGCAGTCCGCTTCGGGACGGTAGAGCGTCTTGGCCTCGTAGGCGGCGCCGCGGAAGGCTCCCACCTGGCCGAAGTGCTTCTCGGCGCGGAGCATGGGCGCGGTCGTCTCGCGGATCTCCTGGAAGAGCGCTTCCATCTGCTCCTCCGGCGCCCCCTTCTCCCGCAGCTCCCGCCGTTTTTTCTCGTAGGCCAGCACGACCTTGTCGTAGTCGTCCTGATTCCAGGGGGTGGGGAGCGGTGTCCCCGCTTTCACCAGGTCTTTCCATTTCACGTTCGGGGGATCGAGGAGCGCCGTCACGTTCGGCTCCCAGGGCTCGCTGCCGGGCGGATTGAACGTTTCGTAGGAGACCTGCGAGGTGTAGTACTCGTCGCCCAGGCCGGCGAAGGAGTGGCCGAATTCGTGGACCAGCAGGTAGGCGGATTCGGCGCTGTCCACGGCGGCCGTGTTCCACAGGTTGTAGATGCCGCCGCCACCATATTTCCGGCTGTTGGAAAGCAGGATCAGCGCGTCGTAGGGCGCCTGCGCTGCGATCTCGCGGATCGCCTGATCGGCGAAGGTGAGCATGTAGCGCTCGGAGTCGAAAGCGTTGTAGGCGAGCCCCAGCGGCGTCTTGTGCCAGGTGCCGGTGCGCGGATCGGTGACCCCCGAGGCGGGGGAGGGGACGTCGATCGCCCGCACGTTGAAATCCGTCCGGTGGCTCTTGAAGGGCTCGGTGGCGAAAAGGGCCTCCGTCAGCCGTTTCACGTCGGCATGAAACTTCGCCGCGTCAGAAGCGGCGTAGCCGTCGCCCAGGATCAGCAAATCCACCTTGACGGCCGGTGGGCCGTTCTCGAAGACGCTCCACACCTTGCCCACGGCGGGCACGGGAGAACGGTCCACGAGGCGGCCCGCTGGATCGGTCACGACCGAGTAGATCTCATGGAAGGAGCCGTCCGCGGCCCGCTTCTTGAGGACGAGCTGTACCCGCCCCCGCGGCTCAGGGAAGCGCATGGACTCGTGGAACGTCCGCCAGAAGCCGGCGCCGGCCTCCCCCGTCGTCTCCCACTCGCCGTAGATGCTGGAGAAGCCCCGCGACCAGACGGCCTGGTTGGTGGCGAGGTCGATCTCCTCGAAGAGGTACTTGCCGAGGTTGGAGCCGTCGAGCAGGCGGGTGCGGCTCCCCGGCCACTCGCCCTCCAGGCGCAGGCCATCGAAGCTGACGTGCTCCTCCTTGGCCGTGCCGCTGTGAAAATAGTCGAAGCGGAGCGTGCGCCCCGTGAAGTGCGCGTCGAAGCCGGAGGCGGGGGCCGGCTGGGCCAGCGCGAGCAGCAACCCGGCGAGGGGGATCAGCATCTCAAGGCCCTCCTTCCTTCAGGACCCCGGGATTCTAATCCCCTTTCCGCAGCGCTCGCGTCAGCCGGCGATCTTGTGGCCAGTGATGGGGACGACGTTGATCGAAATGCTGGAGCTCGTCGGCCTGCCGCTCGCGTCGAGGCAATCCAGCTTCTCGGAAGAGACCAGCCAGTTGCTGCAGGTCTGGGCGGTGTAGACCGCCGTCACGTCGATCTCCATCGTCGTACCGATGACGAGGAAACCGATGGTCAGGGGATAGGGCGTCGGCACCGCGCCCCAGAGCATCTCGGCGATGCGGTTGCAGTCGTCCATGGTGGCGTTGCCGCCCGGGAAGGGATCGAGGAAGTCGCCGGGGACCGGAGTGGCGATGCGCCGCTCGCGGCCCACGGGGACGCCCCGGTCCACCAGCAGCAGGATGTTCTTCTCCAGCAGGGGGTGGCCGACCGGGTCGCCGTAGATGTTGAAGTTGTAGATGTTGATGTCCGTGGCATAGTTGCCGAACTTGACGGTCGGCTCGCCGCCTGAGAGGTCCAGCTTCTCGCCCCAGACGCCGATGTTGGACGGGTTGTAGCCACAGACGAACTTCACGGCATAGCTGTAGAGGATCTTGGCCGAGGCGGCCTCGGCACCGGCGAAGAGGAGGGTGAAGACGAGCGCTGCGTGAATCCACACCTTGCGAGACATGACGGCTCCTTTCCTGCCCGCCCCCGCGGACGGGCCTTTAGCTTGCTGGCATCTTTCCGCGGCTCTCGGTCAGCCCCCCAGCTTGTGGCCGGTAATCTGGACGACGTCGATCGAGACGCTGGAGTTGTTGGTCCTGCTGTCCGGGTTGAGGCAGTCGAGCTTCTCCGGCGAGACCAGCCAGTTGCTGCACGTCTGGGCGGTGTAGACCGCGGTCACGTCGAGCTCGATGGTGGTGCCGAGGACGAGGTAGCCGATGGTCAGGGGGTAGGGGGTGGGCACCACGCCCCAGAGCATCTCGGCAATGCGGTTGCAGTCGTCCATGGTGGCGCCGCCCGGCGGGAAGGGATCGAGGACGTCGCCCAGGATCGGCTTGGCGATCCGCTTCTCGCGCCCCACCGGAATCCCCTTCTCGACGAGCAGGAGGATGCTCTTCTCCACGTGTTGCGGGAAGGTCGCCGGGTCGGCGTAGATGTTGAAGTTGTAGATGTTGATGTCGGTGGCATAGTTGCCGAACTTGACGGTCGGCTCGCCGCCCTTCTGGTCCAGGGCATCCCCCATGATGCCGATGTTGGACGGGTTGTAGCCGCAGACGAACTTGACGGCGTAGCTGAAAAGGATCTTGGCCGAGGCGGCCTGCGTGCCGGCGAAGAGGAGGGTGAAGACGAGGGCTGCGTGCATCCAGAGCTTGCGAGACATGACGGCTCCTTTCCTGCCCGCCCCTGCGGACGGGCCTCTAGCTTTAGCCTGCTGTCACGAGTCCCGGCGGCCACCGGTCCCCGGCTCAGAGAGAACCGGGTTGGAGATCTCTAACTTTAATGAGTGTGTACGGGTCGATGAACGGGACAAACGGAAACCAGTGGACGCCGTGAGTGACGAAAAGCTCATTCGCACCTTTCGTGCCCATCGCGGCGACGCCGGCGAACGGCTCGATCACGTGCTGATGCGCCATCTGGCGGACCGCCCCGAGGTGACCCGCTCGCAGGTGCAGGGCTGGATCGCGGCCGGCCGCGTGCGGGTGAACGGGGCCGTCCCCGCCAAACCGGCGAGCCGCGTGGCCCTCTACGACGAGGTTGAGGTGGAGCTCCCCCCGCCGCCGCCCCGCCGCCGGCCGGAAGCGCAGGAGATCCCCCTCTCCGTGCTCTACGAGGACGAGCACTTGCTGGCCCTCGACAAGCCTCCCGGCCTGGTGGTGCATCCGGCCCTGGGGCACCGCGAGGGGACGCTGATCAACGCCCTGCTCTGGCGCGCCCGGGAGTGGGGTGAGGGCGAGCGGCCGGGGCTGGTGAGCCGGCTCGACCGCGATACCTCCGGCGTGCTGATGGTGGCGAAGACCCCCGCCGTCCACGGCGCCCTGGCGCGGGCCCTCAAAGCTCGGAGCGCCGAGAAGGAATATCTCGCTCTGGCCTACGGCAAGGCGCCCTTCGAGCGCGGGCGGATCGAGCTCAAGATCGCCCCCGACCCGGCGGACCGGCGGCGGCGGATCGCCTCGAAGACGGAGGGGCAGGACTGCGCGACCCTCTACGAATTGCTGGGGGAAGCCGGCGGCGTCTCCCTCCTGTGCTGCCGGCTGCTCACCGGCCGCACCCATCAGATCCGGGTCCACCTTCAGGCCAGCCGGATGCCCATCGTGGGCGATCCCCTCTACGGCGAGCCGCGCTGGAAGGGGATCGCCGATGCGGATCTCGCTGCCGCCTGCCGCGACTTCCCCCGCCAGGCCCTCCACGCCTGGCGGCTGGCCTTCGTCCACCCGGCGACCGGGGCGAAGATGGAGGTCGTCGCCCCGGTGCCGGCGGACCTCGCCACCCTCCTCGCGGTGGCGGGCCTCTAGCTGCTAGGGACCGACGGGATCGATCTGGGTGACGAAGTACTCGGTCTCGCCGAAGCAGTCGGACGGCACGCCCTTGTGCTGCTCGTAGTGGAGGCGCACGCGCTGGCCGAGGCTCTGGTTGATGCGGTTGGCCACGGCCGGATCGCGCACGGAGAAGTGGAAGATCTCGGGCGCGGTACCGGGGAGGTTGACCATGGCGAGGTCCCCCTCCCACGTCTTGCAGACCCACCCCTTGTGGGAGAACTTCTGGACGAACCCCGCCCGCTCCCCCTCGGAGTAGCTGATGTGGAGGGCGGACCAGACGTAGAGGACGAAGCCGCCGGCCACCAGGATCAGGAACAGGATGAGGATCAACAGCGGCTTGAGGCGCCTCTTTTTGCCGGTTGGGGGCTGCGGGGTTGCGGCCATGGCGGTCTCCTTGGGGGTGGCGGTGAGTCAGGATAGATCATCCCATAGAAGGGGCGGCGTCCCGAATCCTTCACCCCCGCCCATACACCGGCGCCAGGAACACCGCCTCGATGTCCGGTCCCGGCACGGGGACCTTCAACGCCACCTGCCAGTAGGTGGCGTCCTCCCGGTTGAGGTCGTTGCCCGGGAGGTCCGCGGGGAGGTCGAAGGTGAGCGGCAGCTCGCGCAGGATCTCGCCGGGAGGGAGGGTCTCGAAACTCTGCTCGTAGTGCACGTACGGCTCCAGCGCCGAGTGCTCGCCCGGTTCGTCCCGCACGCAGCGCAGACGCACCTGGATCGAGCTCATCACGTGCTGGCCCGGGCGGACGGTGAAGGTGCCCGTGAGCTTGCCGCCCAGGAAAGCGGGGAAGGGGGCCCAGCTCATCCGGGTGCGCGGATGGCGAAGCCAGTGCACGATCTTGAGCACGGAGTCGAAGAGCAGGAGGACGCCGGCCAGGTCGCAGACCCCGAGGACGATCTGCAAGGCCAGGGACGGCACGGCGAACCCGAGGTTCAACAGGGCGATCCCGAGCAGGATGGCCGTCCTCCCCAGCACCAGGCGGCGGGAGTCGCGGGCGTCGTCAGGGTGCATCCCCTGCGGCCGCCAGGGGTGATCCGAGGTCCAGGGGTGCGCCGGGTCCACCGGTTGCGAGCTCCGGCGGTGGCCGCTCCTCACCACCGCCCGGGGCGGGGCATAGAGGAGGTAGCGCTCGCGCGACTCAGGAACCGGGCTCATGGGCGCGGATGCTAGCAGAGCCGGACGGCTGAAACCCGCTTGACCCAGGCCGTGTGCTGCGCCTAGGCTCACGCCATGAAGACCGAGCCCACCCCCGGGCGCGTCAAGGCGGCGCGCAGCATCGCGATTCTGGCCGACCTCATCCAGATCGGCGGCTTTACGATCTTCTGGCCAGGCGCGGCCTCGATCGCCGACGACGTCCTCGACGTCGTGGTAGGCGCAGCCCTCACCTGGCTCGTGGGCTGGCACTGGTCGTTCCTGCCGAGCTTCGTCATCGAGCTCGTCCCCGGCATGGACCTCATCCCGAGTTGGACCGCCGCCGTCCTCCTCGCCACCCGCGGCCAGGGGAAGGCCGAGCTGGAGCAGGAGCCGCCCAAGGTGATCACGCCGGAGAAACGGTAGAGCGGGCCCGCCCCCAAGCCCGAGCCGCAAATCGCCGTCGATCTGCCGCAAATCTGGCGAATTTTGTTGCAAATCTCGCGATCCCGGCTCCCGGCTGCCACCAGCGGACGGCCGAACGGCATTCGGCTGCCGCAAGACCCGTGCGTTCCGAGGCCCGGAGCGGGAGCGGAGGGTGAGCACTTCCGAAATCTGCTGCAAAAACGGCGAATTTTGCAATAAAGCACTCGGGTTTTGCGGCTCGGAGCGGTCGATTTGCGGCTGAGCCAGCGAGCCGGAGGCCGCGACCCACGGGTCCAGCTTCGGAGACCATGATTTTTGCGGCACAATTCGGGATTTTTGCAGCACAATCCGAGGGTCTTGCGGCCCGACCCTCGGAGTTTGCAGCTCGACCAGCGGGTTTTGCGGCTAGACCCGCGCGGTTTGCAACACGCTTCTGCTACCGCTTCCCCTTCACCTCCAGCTCCACTCCCACCTTGGCCGGCGGCAGCGCGCCGGTCAGGAACAGCACCTTCCCCGACTCGGGGATGGCGATGGGGAGCGGCTTCACCCCTCCCACCAGGCCCTGCTGGAGACCCTGCGCCTCCTGGGCGAAGACGGCCTTGTTGAGCCGGCCTTTCAGGTCCACTTCGTCCTTCTTCCTGTCGGACCGCGCCGCCGGAATGCGCCTCGCTTCATCGAGCGGGACGGTCGTGCCCGTGCTGATCCGGCGCTCGTCGAGCATGGGCGCTTCGGCGGTCACGGTGATGACTTCTTCCACCGCGGCCGAAAGCTGGACGTCCAGGTTGGCCGTACGTCCTGCGGCGAGCTGAACGTTGGGATATTCGATCGTGGAGAACCCTTCCAGCTCAGCTTTGAGGGTGTAGTTGCCGGGAGGCAGGCGGGGGAAGGTGAACTGCCCTTGGGCGTTGGTCACGGTAACCTGGCGGGAGGACAAGGTGACGGTCACTCCCGGCAGGGCCTGCCCCCGGTCGTCCTTCACCGTGCCGAAGATCGCGCCGGAGCCGTCGGCGAAGTTGGCGCCGCTGTTCGGACCCCCGACGTTCTCGACTGGAACAGGTCTCTCCGTGTAGGCCACGACCACGCTCGACGGCACCGTCATGGGCCGCAGGTCGCCGGAGCGGAACCGGTACTTGGCGCCGTCCGGCAGCAGCACCCGCCACTCGTGGGCCTGCACGGGGACGGCGGTCTGCGGCAGGGTGAGGGAGAGCTCCGAGCGGCCGGCGGGGATGGCCTTCTCCAGCACCGAGACGATCTCGACCAGCGGCTCCCTGCCGGTCTCGAACCCCAAGGGAATGGAGATCGTGCCGTTGCCGCGGTCGAGGGGACGCACCGGCACACCGTCCACTTTGGCGGACCAAAGCTTGGCCGTGGCCGGCAGGACCACGTCGAGGGCCGCTCCCAGGCCGCCCGGCGGCCTCAGGGTCAGCCGGTCGCGGTGCAGCAAGGTGCCGTCCACGGTCAAGAGCGTCGTGGTCTCCCGCCTCTCGATCAGCAGCGGCAGGGAGGGCGCGGCCGGCAGCAGGGCCACGGCCATCTTTCCCCCCGCCGGAGCGCCCGCGAGCCGCCACGCCGCCGCGAGGTCGATGGAGCTCAGGGCGTCGCGCAGGGCCGGGGGGAGGTCGTCCAGGTCCACCCGCGTCCAGCTCGCCTGCGGCAGGGGATGGGCGTCGGCGGCCACCGCCGAGGCCAAGGCGAGATAGCGCGCCCGCACGTCCGCCGCCGGCAGGTCCGGGACCACCGACTCCAGCGGCAGCTCGGCGCCGGCGGCCGGCGTCGAGGTGAGGACCAGGTAGCCCGTGCCCCGAAGCTGGTTGCGGCGGTTCACCGTCAACCGCCGCGATTCGACCACGGGGATTACGTCCCCCTCGTCCGTGCCCGCCTGCTCCACGGCGAGCCCGGGCGGCAGGTCCACGGTGAAGCTCGCGAGGCCGCCGCGCGATACTTCGTAAAGGATCACGTCGTGCCGGCGGGGCCCGTCCGGCAGGAGCTGCACGAGGGTGAGGACGACGCTCTGCGCCAGGAGCTTCTCGGCCTCGCTGCCGTCCACCTTGCGCCGCACCTCCACCGTCTGCGCCTCCCCGCGGCGCGTGGTGAGCTGCACCTTGCGCCGCCCCCCTTCCGTGCGGTCGTCGACGATCACCGCTCCCGGCGCCTCGAAGACGCGATCCGCCGGCATGTCGATCTCCGTCAGCGCCACGGGCGCCACCGCCGCGGGCAGGGAGAGGCGGCTCACCCCCTTGTCGATGGCCAGCGGCCCCGTGACCTTGACGGCGAACCGCCCCGGTCCGGGAGCGACGAGCACCAGCTCGCCCCCCTTGGCGCCCGCGGTGACGGCGGGGCCGGCCACGCCTGCACCGGTTGAACCTCCCGCGGCGGGAGCGGCGCTCAACGTCTTCACCTCCACCGTCTGGGGGACACAGGCGAGCGGCAGGGAGACCGGTCCCTTGGGCTCCCCTTGGACGAGGACCTCCAGCTCCGAGGTCACGTCCGCCGTCTCCTCCCCGAGCACGATGAGCAGGCGCTGCGTGGTGACCTGGGCGAGTGGCTCCTCGCGGCGCGCCTGCCGCTGGGTGCGCTCGCGATCGAGCCGCTCCACGGTTTCGACCAGCGAGAGGTAGTCCTTCAAGGGGAGGAGCACCTCCCCGGGGCGGGGAGCCTCCGCCGCACGCAGCGCGGGGGAGGCCCCTATGGATAAGGATAGGGTCATCGTCAGAGCGAGGATTCGGGTCTTCAGAACCATTGCGGTCTCTCCTTCTCCGCCTCGGCGCGGAGGACCAGGGGTGCGGGGGTGGCCGAGAGGGCGCTCCAGCCGGCGCGGATCTCGGAAAAGCCGGGAGGCGGGACGAAGAAGGCGGCGACGGACGACGGCGCCGGTGAGTAGGGGAGGGAGGAGTTGACCTGCGCATCCACCTGCTTGGCCATGCCGGCCACGGGTTTGCGCGGGGCCGTGCCCGGCGGCGCGGAGATGATCCCGGCTCGGGTGGCATCGGCCAGCTTGTAGGAGTGGCCGCCGGGGAGGCTCACCCGCACCTCGACGCGGGCCGCCGGGGCCGAGAGCGAAGGCACCGGCACCTGCAACGGGCCGTCGTCGCGCGGCAGGGCGAGGGGGAGGAGGCCGCTCAGATGAACCACCTGCGCCGCGTCCTGGGTGAGGAGGGGCACGGAGAGCCCGCCCCCCGCGGCTTTTCCGGGCGTCACCGCCGCGCCGTCCCGCTGAGAGGCGGCGAGCTCGAACCCCGCGGGCATGGCGAAAGTGAGCTGCTGGGCGCCGCGGTTCCTCACCTCCGCCCAGAGCTGGTAGGAGGCCCGCCCGGCCTCGCCGACCACCACGTCCAAGAGCAGCCGGTCGATCTGCGAAGCCAGCACCTCGGTACGCTCCGCCCATTCCGCCGCCCAGCGGGGGGGCTTGGCGGCATCGGCCACCACGTAGAGCTTCCCCTCGGCCGTGCGCAGCGGCACGGGGAGCCGGGCCGCGTCGGCGTTGCCCGCCGCTCGCAGCGAGCCCGGATCGGCGAGGCTCAGCAGCCCGTCCCCCTTGAGCACGGCCTTGGCGAAGAGCGTCGTGCGGGCGCTCCCCACGGGGAGGAGGAGCGGCGTCGCGAAAGCGTCCCGCGGCTCGCCGGTCAATTCCAGCTCGATGGCGAAGGAGTCCTCCACGGGGGCGAGCGGCGTCACCACCAGCGTCTTCCCCTCCATCTTCCAGCCGGCGCCCCCGGTCTCCGAGGCCACCTCCAGCCCGGCCGGAATGGGCACCCGCAGCTCCGTGAGGCGGCCCTGCGCCACCCGCGCCTCGATCCAGCCGAGCACGCGCAGCCGGGTGCGGGAGAGCACGGCGGCGGTGGCGGACGTGGCCTCCCAGCGCAGAGGGAGCTGCGCCCGGGCGGGGAGCGTGGCCCGGCCCGAGAGCGTCCAGGCCGCCTCGCCGCTGGCGACGGCCACGAACGACCACGCCTTGCCGGCCCCCTTGCCCTCCATGGGGCTCACCTGGCCGGCGCCGTTCATCTCCACCTCCTCCACGGCAGCCGGCGCCTCGATCCGCCCGCGGACCACCGCAGCCGGCGGCAGGGAGAGGCCGAAGTGCCAGGTGGGGCGGGTGGCCGTTTCGTCGCGAGAGACGCCGAGGGCCGAATCGAGCCGCACCTCGTGCCGCCCGCGCCCGCGGACGTGGAGCACCCACCCCTTGCCCGAGGCGTCCACGCGCCCCTCGACCCCGGCGAGGTCGGCGTGGATGAACGACCCCGGATCGCCCAGCGGCACCGCCTGCCACTTGTCGTCATAGAGCGTGAGGCGCAGCGTCTGCATCACCCGTGCGCTGGCCGGCCCGGCCGTGATGGCGAGCTCCGCCACCTCCAGAGCGAAGGGAGCCGGCGGCGGCCCTACCGTCTCCGGCGCCGGATTGGCCCGCGCGCGGAGGTCCTCGTACTGCGTCAGGGGCAGCGTCACCTGCTGCGCTCCGGCGGCACCGGTCCACAGAGCCAGCAGCATCGACAAAATTCCCAGCCCCTCGAGTTTCTCGAGTCTCATGGTTTTTCCTCCTCAGATCCTTAGACGCAGTCTAGGGGGAAATTGCACCATCCCGAAGAAACCGGGGCTCGTCCCCATGGAGAAGGGCTTCACCCCTCTCCCCACTGTTCCGTCCGTGCTGTCCGTGTTCGTCCTGCTGGCCCCCACCCACCCCTTCCCCGCCGCACCGCATCTATACTCCGAGGAGCTCCAGCGAGCTCGAGGAGGCCGATTTGATCGCCCAAGTGCTGAACCGGCAGTTCGTGCTCGACCAATTGGAGGAGGTGCGCCAGATCCTGCAGGACGCCGCCGCGCCTGAACGGCGTGGAGCCACAGGCATCGAGCCGGCGGCCGCCGCCGCGGCCCTGGCCGAGCTCGACGCGGTGAGGGTCAAGGAAGCCGCAGCTTCCAGCGGCCAGCCGGGGTTCGAGCCTCCCCCTCCCGAGCGGCGGGGCGAGGAGGCGGCGCCCCTCGACGACTTCTCGTTTTTCAGCCGCGACGCCGTGCTCAGCAACCTCCAGTCCGCCCTGGAGCAGGTGATGCGGGAGAAGGAAGAGTTGGTCAGCGCCGAATTGCCGGACGACCGCCGCTCCTTCGACGCGGACGTGGCGGTGACGGACGTTTCGCTCAAAGACGTCCCCGCGCCCACGCGCGATCTCGACGGCCGGCGGATCTTCGACAAGTTTTCGGTGACCGATATCCGCTGGGTCAGCGCGCTCCTCTCCGAAGGCGTACGCAAGCTCCGGGGGCGCTATCCGTTTCCCGACGAGCCGGCAGCGCCGGTGAGGATCGGCGACCGCGCGCGCCTCCTGGTGGTGGGGGATTGGGGCTCCGGCCTCCCCCGCGCGCAGAAAGTGGCGCAGGAGATGCGGAAGGTGCTGGACGAAGGGATCGCGAACCGGCGCGAGCAGCACGTCCTCCACCTGGGGGACGTTTACTATTCGGGCTGGGAATATGAATACCGCGACCGTTTCCTTTCCTACTGGCCCGTCCGCTTGGGCGAGGAGGAAACGATCACCTCCTGGAACCTGAACGGCAATCACGACATGTATTCCGGCGGCCACGCCTTCTACGGCTACGCCCTTCAGGACCCGCGATTCAAACGCCAGCAGGGAAAAAGCCATTTCAGTTTGCAGAACGATCACTGGACCCTCCTCGGGCTCGACACCGCCTGGGAGGATGGCGGCCTCGCCGGCCATCAGGCGCAGTGGGCCGCGGCAACGCTCACCGGCGCCTCCGGCAAGGGGATGCTCCTCTCCCACCACCAGATCTTCAGCGCCTACGAGAGCGGCAACCCGGTCTTGAGCGAAAAAATCGCACCCGTCCTCGCCACCGGCCGGGTGAAGAGCTGGATCTGGGGACACGAGCACCGCTGCGTCTTCTACGGTCCCCATCAGGGCGTCGACGTAGCCCGCTGCCTCGGCCACGGCGGCGTGCCCGTTTACATGACGCACACGATCGACGATCCCTATCCCGCGCCGTCTTTCTATGAATACCGCAACTTCATCGACAAGGGGCTGGAGCATTGGGCCCTCTTCGGCTTCGCGGTGCTGGACTTCGACGGACCGGTGATCCACGTGCGCTACCTCGACGAAAACGGCAAGGAGCATCAGAGTGAGCAGATTGGTTGAGGGCGAAGACGAGCTTTTCGAGCAAGCGCGGCGCGCTTTCGAGGCGGGCAACTTGGAGGCCGCAGGCCACCTTTTCCGGAAGGTGGTGGAGCTGAACGGCAGTCGCCGGTACGAGGCCGAGCAGTATCTGATCGAGATCGAGCATCGGCGGAACGTGGCAATCTTGAAAGGCGAGACGGATCGAAATTCGGAGAAGGACGAAGGACCAATCCTGCCCATGGCGCCTCCCGTCTTCGCGGCTCCCGTAACCCTGCCTCGGGATTCTCGCGACCACGCCCCTTATCCATCGTCGGCGCCCGACCCCGAATTCGACTTGGAGCCTCCAACGTTCGGAAATGGCGGCAGAGATGGCGCGGTCGCATCTCCTCCTCTGATATCTCCCGCAGATCCCAACGACCAGCCTCCTGGGCGCGGTGGGGGTTTCAGAAAGACCCGCATGAAGCCACGATGCTCGCTTCTCCCAGATTTGTCTCCTCCGATGCCGCCGGCCCCGGGACCGCCACGACCCATCGCACCGGAGACCCTCCGACGCACGCCGCACATGGACCTCGATCCCCCGCCGCCGGCCCCCGTTGCCGATGGGGCGAGGATCAAGGTCTCCGTCTACGCCGATATGGGCTCGTTGCGCGCAGGCGAGGAAGGGGAGACCGTCGCCGTCCCGCTTCCGTTAGGACAGGATCATATCGACGTCAACGTCTGGCTCGTCGTCGAGGAGCCGTTCGCCGTCGAGGGGGAGGACACCCGGAAGCTGACCCTGCGCCGCGATCAGGCTCGCTCGGAGACCCTCGAGTTCACCGTCGTCCGCAACGGTTCCGGCACGGCTCCCACGGCCCTCTTCTCCGCCCTCTTCGCCTACAAGGGGCGCCCCTGCGGCCGGGTGAGCCGCGCCGTGGCGCTCGCCGCGGGCACGGATTCCGTCCAGGTGCCTCTCCCCGATCCGGCCGTCCAAGTGGAGACGGGCGCCAAGGCGGCGGACCTCCAAGTCCGCATCGTCCGCTCGGGCACGGACGAGCAGACCTTCGAGTGCCACGTTCAGACCCCCCTGCTCCCGGCCTACGCGGACGGAGTCGCCGGGCCGTGGCGGCTGAGCAGCCTGGCGCGCGACCTGGTCCGCGAGCAGATGAGCCACTTCACCACCAAGGGCGCAACCCTCTACGCCCGCACCGTGGCGCTTTTGGGCGCCGGATACAATCTTTTCGAAGCTACGCCGCCCCTCTTCCAGAAGGTTTTTTGGGAGCTCCTGGACGCCGGCCGGCCGCTGCGTTCGATCTCCATCGTCACTGAAGAGCCCTACATTCCCTGGGAGTTGCTGGTGCCCAACCGGACACTCTTGAACGGCGAGACGGAAGAGTGGGACCAGCCCCTCGGCGTCGAATTCGTCGTCAGCCGCTGGACCTCCCGCAGTCACGTCGCCGCGCCGCAGAAGATCTCCTTGCGCGACGCCTACGTCATTGCGCCGAAGGAATCCAGACTTCCGGAAGCAGAGGAAGAAGCGACCCTGGTGATGGCGCAGTTCGCGGGAAAGAGAGTCGATCCGGCGTCCCTGGAAGTCCTCGATCAGACGCTGGACCAGGGCGGCCGGGCGCTCCTTCATTTCATCTGCCACGGGGTGAGCGGCGAAGCCGGCTCCCAGACGCTCCAGATGGATCAGAACCAGAAGCTCTACGCCGAGTCCCTGCGCGGCATGCGGGGGGTGAAGAAGGCGTGCAAGGCGAGCAAACCCGTGATCTTCCTGAACGCCTGCGAAGTGGGTCGGGAAGAGCCGGCCTTGGTCGGCACAGGGGGCTTCGCGGAGACCTTCATGTCCCTCGGAGCCAGCGCCGTCATCGCCCCGCTCTGGAGCGTCAAGGACACGGTCGCCCACGAGATCGCCGTGGAATTCTACCGCCGGATCAAAGCCGAGCCCGCGACGCCCCTGGCCGCCATCCTGCGCGACCTGCGGGCCAAGTCCTACGTCGCAGGAGGAGGGGAGGACAGCTATGCCGCCTACTGTTTCTACGGCGATCCGTTGGCCACGGCAGGGTGAAGGGGCGGGTCCAGGCAAGGCCGCACGCAGGCCGGCAACCCCAGCCCGTAGGGCGGCAGACCTCTAGCCCAGGGTGTGAACCCTGGGTGCGAGTCGGCATCGGTGACTCATTTTCCAGCTCGCGACGAGGGTTCGTCCCCTGACCCAGGGTTCACACCCTGGGCTAGAGGTCTGCCGCCCTACGGGCTGGGATTCTGGCCTGCGTGGCTCTGACGCTCTTGCTGTTTACCCCTGTCGTCCCTGCTGTCCCTTACGTCCCTTCTGGCCTTCTCGCTCCCATGCTACAGTAACCTCATGCTCCGCCCCCTGAGCCCCGAAGAGCGCGCCGTCCTCCGCGCGCTAGCCCGCCGCAGCGATGCCAGGGCCTTTCTAACCATCGCCGCCGACTGGGGCGTGCTGCTGCTGGCTGCCGCGGTGAGCGCGGCCTTTTTCCGGCCGTGGCTCTATGCCCTCGCCGTAATCGTGATCGCGCGGCAGATGAACGCGCTGTTCGAGCTGCACCACCACGCCATCCACGCCAACCTGTTCACGCGGAAGAGCTGGAATTCGCGGCTGCAGTTTTTCTATTCGCTCCCCCTCACCACCACCATCGCGGCGGACCGCGAAGATCACATGGATCACCACCGCACCTACAACACGGTGGAAAAGGATTATTTGACCTGGGGCACAGGCTATGGCCTCGATCCGGCGCGGCGGCACGACCGGCGGTACATGACCTGGTTCCTCTGGCTGCGCCCTTTCCTGGGCCCCCTGCAAGTCGCCGATCTCAAGGAGCTTCTGACCTCGAAGCGTTGGCTCGATCCCGCCTACCGCAATCCCGTGGCGGCGTTCTGGGTCTGCACCGTCGCGGTCTTCGCCATCTTCGGACGGCTCGATCTGCTGCTCTGGTATTGGGTGGTGCCGCGCTTCACAGTCTTCCCGATCCTTTTCTTCTGGGATGACATGCTGGGCCACTACAACTGCCCGCGCACGGGCACGCGGGAGATGCGCGGCTTATGGTTCCGGCTCTTCGGCGCCCACGGGACGAATTTCCACAACATCCACCATCTTTATCCCGCGATCCCCTGGTTCAACATGGAGACCGCGACCCGGCTCGCCCTCGACGAATCCGAGGTGGACGTGGCCCACGGCTTCGTGGACGGCATGCGTCAGCTCGTCGTGGCGCAGGAATAGACGGGACTTTCCTACTCGTCCTCGATCATCTCCTCGAATTTCGCCTTGTTGGTGGCCTTCATGTAGGCCTCGCGGGGGGCGATTCGTTTCTGCTCGACTAGGGCCATCAGGGCGTCGTCCATCAATTGCATCCCCGCGGAGCGGCCGCCTTGGATGATGGAGGTGATCATCGGGGTGTTGCCTTCGCGGATGACGTTCGGCAGGCCCGGGGACTTCAAAAGGATCTCGTTGACGGCGCAGCGCCCTTTTCCATCCGCCGTCTTCAACAGGAGCTGCGAGACGATGCCGGCGATCGATTCGGCGAGAGTGGTGCGGATCTGCGCCTGCTCTTCGGCGGGGAAGGCGTCGATCAGCCGGTCCACGGTGTTGGCCGCGCCGTTGGTGTGCAGGGTGCCGAAGACGAGGGCGCCCATTTCGGCGGCGGTCACGGCGAGGGAGATGGTCTCCAGGTCGCGCATCTCGCCCACCAGGACGACGTCCGCGTCCTGCCGAATGGCGGCGCGCAGGGCGGTGCCGAAGCTTTCGGTGTCCGTCCCCACCTCGCGCTGGGAGAAGACGGAGAGCTTGTTCTTGTGGACGAACTCGACCGGGTCTTCAATCGTTACGATGTGTTTCTGATAGGTGCTGTTGATCCGGTCGATGACCGCCGCGAGGGTGGTGGACTTGCCCGAGCCGGTGGGGCCGGTGACGAGCACCAATCCTTGCTGAAGGTGGGCCAGGCTCTCGATGGCCTTGGGCAGGTTCAGCGCTTCGAGCGGCACGATCGTCTCCGGGATGATGCGGAAGACGGCGGCGCAGCCGTTCTCCTGGCGCAGGAAGTTGGCGCGGAAGCGGGCCAGCCCTTCGAGGCCATAGGCGAAGTCGAGGTCGCCGCACCCCATGTAGTCGTCCCATTGGGTTTCGCTGGCGATCTCGCGCAGCAGGGAGAGCAGGGCGTCGTGCGTCAGCACCGGCCAGCCGCGGACGGCCTCCAAGGAGCCATGGACGCGGATGCGCGGCTCCAGGCCCGCCGCGAGGTGCAGGTCGGACCCCTTGTTGTCCCGCAGGTAGTGGAAGAGCTCGTCGATGCGCGCCATGGCAGTCGTCTCCAGCCTCAGCCGGCGAGCTTGTGCGGCTCTTCGGCGTGCTTCATCGCCTCTTCCCGGCTGATGAAGCCCTTCTTGATCAGGTCGGCGAGGGAGGCGTCGAGCAGGCACATGCCGTGGGAGGCGCCGGTCTGCAGCACGGATTTGATTTGAAACGTTTTGTTCTCGCGGATCAGGTTTCCCACCGCCTTGTTGACCACCAAAATCTCCAGGGCCGGCACCCGCCCCTTGCCGACCGCCACGGGCACCAGGCGCTGGGAGACGACGGCGCGCAGGGACTCGGAGACCATGGTGCGGATCTGGTCCTGCTGCGACGGCGGGAACACCCCGAGGATACGATTGATGGTGCGGATGGCGTTGTTGGTGTGCAGGGTGGCGAGGACGAGGTGGCCGGTCTCCGCCGCGGTGAGGGCGAGGGAGATGGTCTCCAGGTCGCGCAGCTCGCCGATGGAGATGATGTCCGGGTCCTCGCGCAGGGCGCCGCGCAGGGCACGGGCGAAGGAATTGGTATGCGAGCCCACCTGGCGCTGGTTGACCACGCACTGCTTCGAGGGGTGGATGTACTCGATCGGGTCCTCGATGGTTATGATGTGGTCGCGCCGCTCGCCGTTGATGATGTTGAGCAGGGCCGCGAGGGTGGACGACTTGCCGCAGCCGGCCGGACCGGTGAACAGCACCATCCCCTGGTGGAAGTTGGCGAAGCGGGCGAGAGTGGAGGGGAGGCCGAGCTCCTCCAACGAGGGGGGATGGGGCGGAATGGCACGGAAGACGGCGTCCATCCCCCGCTGCTGCCGGTAGGCGTTGCTGCGGAAGCGGCCGACGCCCGCCAGGTCATAGGCGAAATCCACCTGCCCCTTGTCGCGCAGGGCCGCGGCCTGGTCCGGATCGAGGACCTCCATCACCATCCGTTCGGCGGTCTGCGCCGCCAGGGGTTCGGGAGCGAGGTCGGTGAGCTGGCCGTGAACGCGCACCTTGATTGCGGAGCCGCTGTGGAGGTGGAGATCGCTCGCGCCGCTCTTCAGGGTGTGCTCCAGGAGGCGGTCGAGGGCGCGGGGTCCGTCGAGGTCGAAGTCGCGCAGGGAGGGGGGGCTGGGCGCGGCGGCGGTGGTATCGACGGAAGTGGGAGCCGGGGCAGGGACGGCCTGGGCCTGCTGTTTGGCCACGTACTCGCGCTGCACGGCGAGAAGCTGCTCGAGCTGGTGAGGCATGAGGACGCCCCGCTCGACGAGGATCTCGCCCAGCCGGCGCGAGCTTCCCTCCCGCGCTTGCCACTCCGCCGCCGCCACGAGCTGCTCGCGGGTGACGAGCTTGTAATGCAGGGCGATCCGCCCAAACAGGAGGTCATCCGGACCGGAGGTCATCCCCGCCAGCGTAGTGAAGGGGGACCTTGTTCGTCAATCTCCCTCTGTTCAGGAATGCCGTCCACGATATCCCTTCGCCCACGACAACGGCGGGTCGTCGGGCAAAAAAGCGTTGTCTCCGATTCGGCCGGCCTGGATTTTCGGAGGCTATCCGTGCCGCCGGGGACCCTCATCACCCCAGCCCTCTTCTCCCAGCCTCCCCCCCGGCCGCCGGGAGAAGAGGGAGCACAGCAAGACCTCCCAGGCGCGTCAACGTGTCCGTAGAGACGTTCCCAGCCCGCCCACGATACCGCCGCACTTCACGGTGACGGCGGGACGTCTCTCGCCGGGGCGGCAATGCCGCCCGGCGAGGAATCGCCCCGCCGGCCTTCCGTAAAAGTGCCGTAAAAGTGCCAATGTCTTTTAGGAAACCGGTTGGAAGTCGAGGGAGTAGCGAGGCGCCAGGCTCTTCTCAGGCATCCATCGGAGCTCGACCCTCGCGTAGTAGTATGCGCGACGCATGGCACAGTTCGTGTTGCCGCCGCCGACTTCACCGGACGAATTCGAAGACCTCGTCATGGAGCTTCTCCGCCACAGGTTCAACCTCCCGGGTCTCGTCAGATATGGCCGCCACGGCCAGCGTCAGGACGGGATTGATGGATACGACTCCGGGACCAATCCAAAGGGGCTTGTATGGCAGGCGACTCTCCAGGCGAACGGGCTCGACAAGAAACTCAAACACGACCACCAGCGAGCCCTCGGATCTTTGCTTTGCCCTTCTCGCTACGTGTTCGTGAGCGCCGCGCCTAGAGACGTCAAGCTGACGCACCTCGCTGGGCGGCTCACGTCACCATCGTGCCAGGTACAGGTGTTGTGCTGGGACGACCTCTGGAGCGATCTGACGATACACACCGATATCCTTGAGAAACACTACGGCTGGTGGTTGCGCTCTCGTCCTTGGTGGGAGTCGACGGTGTTGTTCGTACTCCTTCTGTTGCTCACATCTCTGATGGGTGGCGCTATGTGGGTATATTTCTGGCGCAAGCTAGGGGGTACTGTCGAGCCTCATGGCATTGCCGCGCTAATGTGGCCGCTCGTCAGCAACGTGCTCACCTGCGCCACCTGCTGGCTGTTTTCGAGGCGAGCAGGGGTCTCCCTACCCGAAGTCGGACGTTTCCTCTTGGGCCTGTCTGTAGGCTCGTGGCTCTTCTACGACCTGCCAGTAGCTAACCATCACGGGATTCGATCGGCAATTGGCGGACTTGGCTGGTCACCGTTTTCATCTGAGGCAGTTCTTGTCGTGGCGTGGTCCTTGATGCTGTCGGTGCCCGCTCATTCGTTTGCTATCCTCGGTCGTCCGCTGGCAGTGCGACGGCCTCAAGACGAGATCAGGCGCAGGCTGTTGGGCGTAGCTCTCGCGGTTTGCTTTGCCAGCGTACCTGTCTGGTGTTTCATCGGACTGTTCCCCACAAGCGACTTCGAGTCGGCTCGCGGTATCATCGCCGGGGTGTCATTGCGGGTTGGACTCGGCCTCGGGCTTGCCTTGCCCTTCCTGGAGTGGCGCTATCTCCGTCACAAGTCGCGGGTGGCAGCCGGCATATTTCATGCCTGATGCTGCGATCCCGCCCGAACAAGGGTGAACGCTGGCTAACCCGACACCCCACCGCAAAGGCGTCACCGTCCCCCTCTATCACCACCGGTCGTGATCCTCGTGATGCAATCCCGTGCATCATGACACGCGACGAACACGAGCCGTGGAGGAGCTGCGCAACGGCGGCGAAGCCGAGGGGCGACGCGCCGCTGCGGCAAGCGATCCCCGCGGCCGCGTCGTGCGCCACCGGCGCGGGCTTCCGCATCGCCCGTACCGGCTCGTGCGACGCGACGGAGCGTTCCCCGGCCTCGCAGGCCGATTCCTGCAACGCCAGGGAGCGTTTCCCGGCCGCTCACGAAGGGTGATGAGTCACCAGCCTGCGCTCCCGTGTGTCGCAGCGCCGTGTCTGCAACAAAGAGGACCCCTCCTGCGCGACCGGGAAGGGCTCCCGCATCACGAGGGCCTCGGGAGGAGTCACGGCGACTCCGTGCTGCATCATTCAGAGCTCTGTCGCGGTGATGCAAACCGCGGTTTGCATGACGCAATCGGCGGTCTGCGTCATGCAAACCTGGCCAGCGGTGACGCAATCCGCGGCCTGCGTCATTCAGATCCCGGCAGCGATGACGCACGGCGAGGTTTGCGTCATGCAGACCCAGATGGCGATGATGCAGAGACGGAGCCGAATAGCGCAGATCCCGGTCGTGGTGATGCAGCTCGGACTGGCAATGAGACGCCCCCAAAGGGGAGACGCTCCTTCCGATCCGGCCGTGACGCAAGCGCGACTCCCGAAAGCGCGGGCTCGAACACGGTTCACCGCGGGCCTGCAGAGCGTATAGCAGGCGCGGCGTGCGATCCCTCCGCCCTCTTCCCGCGCGTCTCCAGGAGGTCATCTCCTTCCTCCGCTCTCACATCGAGCAGCGCTACCGGATTCCCGTCCTGTTCATCGACGTTCCCGGGCAATGCCCTCGCCGCCGGTTCCGAGAATGAACCCGGGGTGTCAGTCTTCCTGGCCTCCTACGGGCTGTCGGGTTTGACTCGCTCCACCTCACGGGGTATCCTCTTGTCATGAAAGTTGAGACCACGGTTACTCTTTCCGAAGACCTCGTCGAAGCCCTTGAGCTCCGAACCCAGGGTACTGAAGGCCGGTCAGCGATCGTCGAGGCTGCTCTGAGGGCCTACCTCGCGTCGCCGCGGCGCGGCGAGGACGCGGATGACCTGGAGATCATCAACTCCCACTCGGTGGAGCTCAATGAAGAGGCAGCCGATGTCCTTACCTACCAGGTCATCCCGTGATACGGGGTGATTTTTACCGAGTCAGGCATCCATCGGAGCTCGACCCTCGAAGATCCAGAGTCTTCGTCATTGTGAGCCGCCAACTGCTCGTTGATTCCCGTTTTTCGAGCGTTGTCTGTGCCCCCATCTATACACGCCGAGACGGTCTTCACAGTCAGGTTCCTGTCGGAATCGAGGAGGGTCTCAAGCACGACAGCAGCATTCACTGTGACGACCTCGTCAGTCTCCCAAAGTCTGCTCTCACTGACTATGTTGGCTGCCTTTCGCAAACAAAGCTCCTTGAGCTCGATCGAGCCCTTGCGTTCGCCCTTGGACTCAAGGGGCTTCTCGTTAACTGAGTCCAGCGTCTGATGGAACAACTCCCCCATGAGCAAGCGCACGTGTTCGCTCCGTATGGCCCAGATGGTGGCCTCGACCTCGCACCCTGCAGCCGCCACCCCGCCAGAGACTGCCGAGGCATGGGAGGAGCTCTTCCGTCTTGGCGATGCCCTTGCTGCCAGTGATACCCCAGCGGCAGACACCCTGACGACGGCAGTGCTGGCGATGCGGCGGTGACGCCGCAGGTAGCGTTACACGAAAAAAGAGCCATGGTACCCATCACCGTCGTACCCTACGATCCTCGCTGGCCCAAACAGTACGCCGAGGAACGCATCCGCCTTCTGCACGCCTTGGGTGCAATTGCGCGGAGGATCGAACACAACGGCTCCACTGCCGTTCCAGGCCTGGCCGCCAAGCCAATTATCGACATCCAGATTTCCGTTGACACGCTCCTCCCGATCGATACGTACCGCATCCCGCTTCAGCGGCTCGGCTACGCCCACGTACCGCACGCGGACGATGCATTCTGTCCCTTCTTTCACCGCCCTGCCGCGTGGCCCCACACCCATCATGTCCACGTTGTGGCATTTGGCGGCGAGGAGGAGGCGCGGACGCTCGTTTTTCGAGACTATCTCCGGGTCCACCCCGGCCTCGCGCGCGAGTACGGCGTGCTCAAGGCCGAACTGGCGCAGCAACACTCAGCAAGCGACGCCGTTTCCCGCGAGGCATATGCGAAAGCGAAGTCCGAATTCATCGACCGAATCATTCGCCTGGCACGAGCCGGCGGTTATCCCCATTTCGCCGGATGAATCCGGCTTACGAAGTCCCCTTCTCAGGGAAAGTCCCCTTCAGGGGACGCTGTTCATAGCCCCGGCATTTATGCCCGAGCGAAGGTGGGCGAACGCCGAGGTTGCGCACTTTCCAGAATCCCTTGCGGACTCCACCCACCCACCGGTTGACGCCCGCAGTTTCCCTCAGTACAATCGCAAGGATAGCCTTCCAGGAGGTCTCGCCGTGCGCTTTACGCCCGCTCGACTTTGGCTGCTCGTCCTTCTCCTCCTCCCCTCCGCCCTGCGGGCCGCCACGGACCCTTCCTATACCGAGCTGCGCAACGCGCGGCCGGATGGACGGACGGTGCCCGTGAACGGCTTGGTGCTGGAGAGGGACGTGTTCCGGTTCCAGTTCGAATCCGGAGCGTTCCACTTTCTCAAGCCCGTGGGGGGACGCACGGTGGGGGCGGTGTTCGTGGGACACGGCAGCTACCGGCTGAGCCCGGCCACGGAGAACGAGCGGCGACAGCTCGCCCTCTCCTCCGGCGCCGACAAGGGAGGGTTCGAGACCCTCAGCGACCAGTTCGACGACCTCGTCCTGCTGTTCGCCGACGATACGGCCCAGGAGATCGAGCTCCATGCGCCGGTGCGTGCCGGCTCGCCCGATCCGCGGGCCAGCGAGGTCTACGAGCGCTACCTCAAGCGGCAGCGGAAGGACTTCCGGATCAATTTCCACGTCCGCCTGCTCAAGGACCTGCTCAACAACCCGGGATTGACGAGTGGCGTCTTCATGGCTCTCGTCGAAGGGAAGAAGTACCCTCCCGCGCTGGCCGCGGTGGACCCTGACGGCGCCGAAGCGCTCGGCCTCTTCTCCCGCTTGGGCGAGGAAGACACGACCTTCCTCGTGGCCGATGCCAACCGCGGCGGCCTGTGGTACGAAGCCGACCGCCGGGCCGAGGTGGACCGCAAGCGCAAGAGCCCCGAGAAGCGCCTCACCGACGCTCTCGATTACACCGTGGACACGGTGGTGGAGAAGGACGCGGACCTCGCGGGCACCACCACGCTGCACTTCAAGACGCTGGTGCCCGGCGTGCGCGTCCTGCCCATCCTCCTCACCTCCACGCTGCGTATTCAGGAAGGTTCCTTCGCTCTCGATTCCCCCGGCGCCGAGCCCACCTGGAAACCGGTGACCTTCATCCAGGAGCCGGACAAGGAGGACTCCAACGCCGCCGTCGTCTTCCCCGAGCCCCTCGCCAAGGGGGCCATGGTGCGGCTGCGCCTCTCGTACAAGGGCGACAAGGTATTGATCGACGGCGGCGACAAAAACTATTACGTCGGGGCGCGCGAGAGCTGGTATCCGAACGTGGGGATCTTCTCCGATCCGGCGACCTTCGACCTGACCTATCACGTTCCGGTGGGCAACGAAATCATTTCGGTGGGCAAGCAGGTCGAGGTGAAGACGGTGGGCAACCAGAGCGTCTCCCACTGGCAGACGGAGATCCCCGTCCAGGTGGCAGGCTTCAACTACGGCAAGTTCAAAAAGGTCGAGAAACCGGACGAGACGAGCAAGGTCGACGTCGCCGTCTACACCAACCCGGGCACTCCCGACATCATTCGGGAGATCAACGCCGCCATGAGTGGCGAGGCCATCGGGGAGATCAACTCCGATCCCGAGACGGGAGCACCGCGCCCGGGCCTGGGCAAGATGAACACGGCGCGGCTGGCGGACGCGTCGCTGGCGGACGGCCTCAACTCGGCGCGGCTGTTCACCGCTTATTTCGGGCCGTTGCCGCAGACGCACGTGGCGATCACCCAGCAGTCGAATCCCAATTTCGGGCAGTCCTGGCCGATGCTCATCTTCATGCCTTACATCTCGTTTCTGGACGGCACGCAGCGCCAGCGGCTCGGCATGGAGCGGGCCAAGGACTTCGTCGACCAGGTGGGATACCACGAATTCGCCCATCAATGGTGGGGCCATCTCGTCGGTGCCGAGACGTATCGCGACCAGTGGCTGGAAGAGGGCTTCGCCGAGTTTTCGGCCGCCCTGGCCGTGCAGCACGTCAAGGGCTGGAGCGAGTACGACCGCTTTTGGCGCGAGCGGCGCAAGGAGATCGTGGAAAAGCGGCCCGGCAACAGCATGGCCCCCTACGAGGCCGGACCCATCACGCAAGGCTTCCGCCTTTCGACGCCGCGCACCCCCTCCGCCGGCGGGTTGATCTATCCCAAAGGCGGCTACGTGCTCCACATGCTGCGCATGCTGATGTTCGACACTACCTCGAAGGACCCGGACGCCCGCTTCATCGCCATGATGAAGGACTACACCTCGACCTACGGCGGCAAGTTCGCCTCCTCCGCCGATTTCCAGAAGGTCGTGGAGCGCCACATGGTGCCGGCCATGAACGCCACGGCCGACGGCAAGATGGATTGGTTTTTCAACCAATGGGTCTACGGCACCGACGTCCCGCGCTACGTGCACGACCTGAAGCTGGAATCGGCCGGCGGCGAGGAGACGCGTATCCACGGCACTATCCGCCAGGAGGGCGTCGCCAAGGACTTCCGAGCCCTGGTCCCCATCTACGTGGAGTTTGGCAAGAACGAGACGGTGCGGGTCGGCATGCTCCCCGTGGTGGGCGAATCGACCATACCGGTGGACGTCAAGCTCAAGCTGCCGAAGTCGGCCCGCAAGGTGGTGCTCAACCACCGCGGCGAAGTGCTGGCACGGGAATGAGGTTCGCGGGCGCTCTGCTATAGTGGAGCCCTCGCGGGCCTCTCCGTCTCCGAGGTTACCTCGTTGTTCCGACTCTTCTCACGCAGGTTCGGCCGCAAGCCCGCGGGCTTGGCTCCCCGGCTCGACGTCGAGCTGCCCCTCCTCCATTCCGTGCTTCGGCACCTGCCGGCCGGCATCCTGTATGCCGACCGCGACGCCCGGGTCACCAATGCGAACGATGCCTTCCTCGCCATGCTCGGCCGCAGCCGCGAGGATCTGGAGCGGGGCGAGCTCAACTGGGTGGAGCTCACCCCCTCCGGTTGGGAGGAGGCCGATCAGCGGGCGGTGGTCGAATTGATGGCCAACGGCGCCTGCACACCCTATGAGAAGGAGCTGCGGCGGGCGGACGGCACGCGCCTCGCCGTCCTCTTCGGCGCGGCGCTGCTGCCGGCGACGGGGGAGATCGTCGGTTTCGTGCTGGATTTGACGGAGCGCAAGCGGGCGGAAGGAAGGGTGGCGCTGCTGGCCGAGGCGGGGCAGGTGTTCTCGGAGTCGCTCGATCCCGAGGAGACGCTGCGCAGCCTGGTGGAGCTGGCGGTGCCGCGGCTCGGAGACTACGCCCTGGTTTTCGAGGTCCAGGAGGGCGGCATGCTGCGGCAGGTGGCCTGTCGTCACGCCGATTCGGCCAAGGAGGCCCTGCTGCGGACGCTGGGAGAGATGTACCAGGCCTCGCCCGACAATCCCGCGAGCTACCTCTGGCGCACGGTGCATACCGGCCGCAGCGAGCTGATGTCCGAAATCCCGCCAGGCGTGCCGGAGGAAGTCACCCGGGACCAAGCGCTCCTCGATATTTACGAGCGCCTCTCCCCGATTTCGTTCCTCACTGTGCCCATGGCGGCCCGCGGCGAGACCCTGGGCGCCTTGTTCCTCTGCACCGCCGAATCGTGCCGCCGCCTGGGGCCCGCGGACGTGGAACTGGCCGAGGAGCTCGCGGCCCGCGCCACCCTCGCCATCGACAACGCCCGCCTCTACGTGCGGGCCGAGGCCGCGAGCCGGGCGAAAGACAGCTTCCTGGCGGCCCTGAGCCACGAGCTGCGCACGCCTTTGACTCCCGTGCTGCTGCGCGTCGCCGCCCTCGCCGGCGCGGCGGAGCCGGGCAAGCTGCGGGACGATTTGCGCATGATCCAGCGCAACGTGGAGCTCGAAGCCAAGCTGATCGATGATCTGCTGGACCTCACCCGCATCACCCGCGGCAAGCTGTCCCTCCACTTCGAGATCGCCGGCATCAACGAGGTGCTGGAGCACGTGGTGGAGATCTGCCGCGAGGAGGCCGAGGGGAAGCGGATCGCGATCGAAATCCGCACCTCCGCCGTCGAGCAGCACGTGTGGGCCGACCCGGGCCGGCTGCGGCAGGTGCTCTGGAACCTGGTGAAGAACGCCGTCAAATTCACGCCCACCGGCGGCCGCATCGAAATCTGGACGAGCAATCCCGAGATCGGAAAGATCCAGGTGCAGGTGATCGATCAAGGGATCGGCATCGAGCCCGAGGTGCTGCCGCGCCTGTTCAACGCTTTCGAGCAGGGGGATCCCACGGTGACGCGGAGCTTCGGCGGCCTGGGGCTGGGCCTTGCCATCTCGAAGGCGCTGGTGGATCAGCACGGCGGCTCCCTCGCGGGAGTGAGCGCCGGCCGGGGGCAGGGTGCCACGTTCACGGTGACCCTGGCGACGGTGGCCCCGCCCCTCCCCGGCGAGGCCGCCGTGGGCGGAGACGGCGCGGCGCGGAGCCTGCGCCTCCTGCTGGTGGAGGACCACGAGCCCACCCTGGAGGTGATGGCGGCCCTCCTCGAGATCGCGGGGCACGAGGTGAGCACCGCCATTGATTTGCGCTCGGCCCGCGCGGTCGCCGCCAGCCGCGAGCTCGACCTGGTGGTGAGCGACCTCGGCCTGCCGGACGGCACCGGTTTCGACCTCATGCGCGAGCTGCGCGACCGCTACGGCCTCAAAGGGATCGCCGTCAGCGGCTACGGCATGGAGGACGACCTGCGCCGCAGCAAAGAAGCGGGCTTCGCGGAGCACCTCGTCAAGCCGGTGGACGTCGAGAAGCTCAAAGCGGCCCTGGCGCGGGCGTCCGTGCCGTCGGCGTAGAATCCGCAGGAATACGTCTTCCGGAGGGTTTCACGAGCATGATCAGAAAATGCCTGGTTTCTCTTGGTTTCGCCCTGCTTCTCGCCTTTCCCCTCTCCGCCAAGCCGGCGCCGGCTCCCGCTCCGGCCAAGGTGTACGAGGGGAAGCCGGGTTCCTATGCCGTCGCCACGGTCTCCTACGACTGGACGGATTCCACCCGCAACCGCAAGGTGCCGGTGAAGATCTACTATCCGGAGAAAGGGCCGGGGCCGTTCCCGGTGATCGTTTTCTCTCACGGCCTCGGCGGCACGCGGGAGGGGTACGAGTACCTCGGCCGCCACTGGGCGAGTTGCGGCTACGTCTCGGTCCACGTGCAACATCTGGGGAGCGACGACGCGGTCTGGCGGGAGAGCCAGGAGCCGGCCCGCGACTTGGTGCGTGCGGCCGCGGACGTGCGCAACGCCATGAACCGCCCGCAGGACGTGAGCTTCGCGCTCGATCGCATTGCGGCCATGAACAAGGATGCCACGCCCCTGCGGGGCCGGCTCGATTTGCACCATATCGGCATGGCGGGCCATTCCTTCGGCGCCTGGACGACGCTCGTCGTAGCCGGCCAGGCCTTGGGGCTGCGGCAGGAAAGGTCCCTGGCCGATCGCCGCATTGAGGCCGCGATAGAGATGAGCGCGCCGGTCCCCAGGGACGCCGATCTCGACCGCGCCTACGCGAAGATCACGATCCCCATCCTCCACATGACGGGGACCCTGGACGACAGCCCGATCGGGGACACCAAGGCCGCGGAGCGCCGCATTCCCTTCGATCACGTCAAGGCGGCCGGCCAATACCTGGTGACCTTCCAGGGCGGTGACCACATGACCTTCGCCGGCGTGCGGCGGCGGCCCGTCAACGAAGAGAAGGACGCGCGCTTCCACGACCTGATCCTCCAAGGCACCACCGCCTTCTGGGACGCCTACCTCAAAGGCGACGCCGCGGCGAAGTCCTGGCTCGCCCGCGGCGGCTACGCGGCGGCGATGGGGAGTGATGGGAAGTTGGAAGTGAAGTAGGGGAAGGGACGCTACGATCGAGCAGTGATACGCCGAAAAATGACTTGCGGATCGCGCCGGGCGTGGAAGCAGCCGAGGACCAAAACGCGATTGCGTCGGACTGCGTAGTAGAGAAGGTAGGGGAAGTGTTGAACCGTAGCTCGCCTCACGTCGCGG
Organism: Thermoanaerobaculia bacterium; assembly: GCA_036275055.1. Taxonomy (GTDB): domain Bacteria; phylum Acidobacteriota; class Thermoanaerobaculia; order Multivoradales; family UBA5704; genus DATARR01. The sequence continues at coordinate 7,708 of DASUEN010000085.1, read as the reverse complement.
TGAGCGGTCGGGAAAATCAGCGGGGTCATCGTGAGAATTTGCAGAACGTCGTCGACGCACTGCCGAAATCGGGTGCCGACGGCGAGGCTCTTATCGTTGTACCAGAGCTGGGCGTCAAGCAGATCCCGCTCCGCGAGAGGGCGGACGATGACCGGAAAGCTCACCGGGCGCGCTCAAGCCGGGCACGAACATCCTCCCAGGGGCTTCCAGCATCGGGATCATCGTCCAGGTCTTGGAGGCGACGGTCCAATTCGGCGCGATGGGACTCCGGCAGAGGAACCGCCTGTGGATCCGATGCCACCGTGTCCCAGATGGCCTCGGCAAGCTCGATCCTGTCAGGAACGCTGAGCTTGGCGGCTTCGGCGAGAAGAGATTTGTTCATGGAGGGATTCTACCTCAGCAGGACGCCGCCAAGGAGCCTTCGAGCCTCTCACCCCTCCTCCTCTCCCTCCTCGCCGGCATCAACGAGGTGCTGGAGCACGTAGTGGAGACCTGCCGCGAGGAGTAGGCCCACGCTCCCCCACGATCCGACCGTAGGGGAGCTCTGTCACCGGCCTGTCGTCGTCCGCTCAGCAGTTGTAGCCCTGGGTACAGGCGATGTTCGGCGGAAAGACGCAGAAACCGGTCGTGCCCGGCGGGCAAGTGCAAACCGGGGTGCCGGCGCAGTTGCAGGTCCAGACGCAGCCCGGAGTGCCACCACCCCCAACCGCCTCGGCGGCAGGTACGCCGAGCGCTACCGCAACCACCAACAGGACCAAGGTCAAGATCGTCACTTTGCGCATGTTCTTCTCCTGTGTATGAATGAATCAACCTTCCTTACTATACAGTGCCTCTCCGAGAGATTGTGAGCCCTTTTCGGCGGCCTCGCCGGACGCTGATGCCATTGGGCAGCGTCCTCCTTCGGCAATCCCAGGGGCGGCCGGAGCCTCGCCGCCACTGCCGCCCAGGGCTCGGGGGACACGACCCTCACCGCCCCTCGACCTTCCCGGAGCCCAGGCCTCGACCCTTTTGGCACGGCACCCAAGGTATTGACGAGGTTAAGGAACCGGCGTATCATTCCAGCGATCTGAAGAATGAAGAAGATAGACAGACCTGAAGGTGTCCGGGGCGGAACTATGGCTGAGTCGCTGAGGACTATGCGGAGAAGTTCACAGTGAGGTTGGGCGCCAGCCGGGTGATGCTATGCCGTGGTACGAATCTCAGCTTATCGGAACCATCATTGGCACCGTGCTAGGATTTCTCTTGTCATACATTCCGAATGCGATTGAGAGGATTCGGACTCGCAGATGTCTTCTCAGGCTCCTAAGGGCTGAAATTTCCTCTATAACTGAGCAGCTACGAGAAAGGGTAGTTGACTATCGTGATAGCCTTGAGTCAATGTTGAAGGGAGAACCATGCGAGATCTACTTTTCGGATCGTCGACTTGATGAGATTTTTGCTGCCAATCTCGTGAACATTGCAAGTATCAACTCTCGGAGGGTATCAGAGATATTGAGCTTCTACCAAGTTGTCAGCAAATATCGTGGCCTAGTCAAGGCTCTAAGCCTTACCAATCTCAATCCCGAGGAAGACAACTCTGACTTTTGTAAGCAGCTCGAGAAAGTAATCGCCTTTATAGAGTCGGGGGTCGCTAGAGGAGATTGTCTCGTGGAGCGCTTGTTATGATAGGCTCAGGTTAAAAGACCCTGGCGCCGGGTATTGCCGCTAACTCAGACGCCGTTATGCGTTCGAACCAATGAGGCAAAGTAGATGGGTAGATTCAAAGTCTTCTACTCTTGGCAGAGTGATACGCCTCATCAGGAGAACCGCGACTTCATACGAGAGGCGCTAAATGAAGCTACTAGTTCATTTGGGGATACCTTTGAACTCGATGAAGCTACGCGGGGTGAGCCAGGCTCGCCGGATATACCTGCGGCGATTTTGTCCAAGATCAAGAAGTGCGCAATCTTCGTCCCCGACGTTACCCTCATTGGAATGGCAGGCAAAAGGGCTGTCCTCAATCCCAATGTAGCAATCGAGTACGGTATAGCCTTGGCGGCTTCGGACACGGCCCGGATTATTCCGGTCCTGAACCTCTCTCACGGCGGCCCAGAAAGTCTGCCGTTTGATATGAAGTACCGGGATATCAAGTGCACTTGTACCCTCGCGCCGAACTCCTCCCGGGAGACTATTGAGCGAGCCCGAAAGCAGTTTATTCAAGATCTAACGAGAGAGCTAGAGACTGTCCGAACGAGTGGAGCTTTGTTCGGCGGCCTCTCTCAGGTTTCACTTGGCCTAGTTGAATTCCTCGTAAACAAATCTGAGACTGGATCTCCTGGGAACCCTTCGATCTCTTTTACCGATGCCTGTCAGGTCCTTAAGCTGAGTCGCCCGTCTCTTTTAGACGTAGTGTCGGAGTTGGAGGCAAAGGCCTATGTAGACAGAGAAGAAGCAATTGACGACGACTTCCGGACGATATCGCCCACGCAGTTTTTGTTCTGGGACTTCGATCCGATATTCAAGGACTGGGACCCAAGGAGAGATGCGCAAGAGGTCATCGTAGGACTCTTGGAAGCGGGTAAGAGCATGAACAGGGCTAAAATGAGCGTGCGAGATTTTGCCGACCGCAAGGGGTGGACGCCGCGGCGTGTTAATCCCGCTCTCCACTACCTGAGTTGGGGGCAAGTCGTCACAACCAATGAAGCTACCCGTCATCCATGGGCCTTTGAAGTTATTATGGAGCGTCCGGAGACAAGGCAGTTTGCTCTTGGAAAATTCAATCCTGACAACTTGCATCGTAGGGGCGGTGCGTAAATGGGCACGCTAGTCAAAAAAGGCCGAGAATGGGCAAAGAATGGCCTGATTAGCACGGAGCAAAATTGTAGCCGCCAACGAGGCGTGTCGATCCATCTCTTCAACTGGAAGAAAACGGATCGGGGCCGTGGCATCCGGAAGCCTCCTGTCAGCAAATTCTCATTACTTGGACTGCCATCGCATCATTCGCCAACCACGCGACGGAAAACTCAAACGATTTCCTCAAGCTGTACGAGCCCAAAGATTTTGAGCGATCGGGCTGATGCGCCGCAATACCGCATCGTTTGCGAGTCTCCGCTGCACGAAAGCCTCCGCGGGCGCCACCTACCTTTGGCTGACTACGTTGGACGTAATCGAGGTTAAGAATGGGTAATCCGATGATTGTATCCGCCGCGGTGAGTGCTCTCGTTGCGCTTGTGATAGGTGCGTTGACTTTGATGTTCAACTTGTGGCGAACTAGGCGTGAGCTTCGGAATGCTGACCGCCGCATCTCAGAGGAGATTGAACTTGAACTGATCAAGCAACGCCTTGTGACGCATCACCAATTGATGGCGGATCTGCGTGGAATCTCTTCGCTCGAGATTGAAGGAAAAGACTTGGCCGAGCTGTCAGATAGAACAGTCGATTGCTTGCAAGGTCATATTTTCGGGATGTTTGGCTTAGTGGCTAGTCATGAGACGCGGGAAACCGTCATCAGGTTAAGGTCAAAGTGCCGCGAATTTATCATCACGCAGGCTGACTTCGACAAAGTACGAAAAGCCTCCTGGGAAGTACACCAAATGCTACGCTCTGATCTCGGCTTATCACAACCCAACCTGTTGAGCGCAATCGATCGCCTGCGAAAAGAAGAGTTGGCAGGGACGGAACCGCAGATCGAAGCTCTGCTAAGTAAAATTCACCACAATCAATGGCGAATTACCCCTTAGTGAGTAGGGAGATGGGTTTGCGCTGAGACAATGAGTCGAAGACTGACCAGCAAAGAAGGCCGATGAGAATGCCACTGCCAAACACAAGCGCCATGGCTCCATAAAGATCAGAAAGCCATGAATGCAAAGGACTGTTCGTAAGCTGCGGATGTCGAATGCGGGACAGCGGCGAGGAGGGCTGCTTTTCGGGTAAGCTCCCGCGGACGACTCTGGGGAGGAGGAATCCATGGCGAGCCTGCGCGGAGCGATGTTCGGAGGTCTCCTGGTGACGATGAGCGCGCTGCCGGCGGCAGCCCAGACCATGCCGCCGCCCATCGAGCAGGTGCTCGACACCGTCACGGCGGGCGAGACCTTCCGCGGCGTGGCCCTCTCCCCCGACGGAGCGCGAGTGGCCTGGGTCGAGTCGGTCCGCGACAAGGACGGCCGGCCCACCCCGCGCAGCGCCATCTTCGTCACTGACCTCGCCGGGGGCTCCCCGCACCAGGTCACCGCCCGGACGCCCAAGGCCATCGAGATCGCCGAGAGCGATCCTGCCTGGTCCCCCGAGGGCCGGCGGCTCGCCTTCATCTCCGATGCCGTGGGCGGCGAAGAGCAGATCTTCCTTGCCGACGTCTCCCAGCCCGAGCCGAAGCCCCGGCAGGTCACAAAGCTCCACGGTCATCTCTCCACCCTGCGCTTCTCGCCTGACGGCAGCGCCGTCGCCTTCCTCTATATCGAAGGGCGCAAGGGGCCGGCCGGTCCCCTCCAGGCCACGGCCCGGGATGCCGGAGTGGTCGGTGAGCATCCCGAGGAGCAACGCCTGGCCGTCGTGGATCTCGCGAGCGGCGAGGTTCGCACCCTCTCGCCCACCGACCTCTATGTCTACGAGTACGACTGGGCCCCGGACGGCCGGAGCTTCGCCGCCACCGCCGCCCACGGCTCGGGGGACGACAACTGGTACGACGCCGAGCTCTACACCCTCAATCGGGAGAGCGGCGAGATGCGCTCGCTCTGGAAGCCGCCCGTCGACGTCCAGATCGCCGTCCCCCGAGTCTCTCCTGACGGTCGCGCCATTGCTCTGATCGGCGGCATCATGAGCGATGAGGGGTCAACCGGGGGCGACGTCTATCTCGTGCCGGCCGCTGGCGGCGAGGCTCGGAACCTGGCTCCGGGCCGCCCGGCGTCCCCGGCCTGGCTCGCCTGGACCTCTCCCACCCGTCTTCTCGTCGCCGAGCTTGCCGATCAGGACACGGCTCTCACCGCCCTCGATCTTTCCGGCGACCTTCCTGGAGCCCAGGCCTCGACCCTCTGGCACGGCCCCGAATCGCTCACCGACGGCCGCAGCCTGGGGCTCGCCCTCAGCCGCGACGGCCGGATCTCGGCAGCCATCCACCACGACTTCGGCCACGCTCCCGAAGTGTGGGCCGGGCCGATCGGCGCTTGGCGGCAGGTTTCCCATTCGAACGCCCGCTTCACTCCGGCCTGGGGCGAGGCCCGGAGCCTCCATTGGACGACGGATGCCGGGAAGGTCCAGGGGTGGCTCCTCTCCCCGCCGCGGGTCGAGCCCGGAAAGCGTTATCCGCTCGCCGTCGTCGTCCATGGCGGGCCGGCCTCGGCCCACCGCTCCGGTTGGCCGGTCTCCTCCGGAGTGCTCGCGAGCCAGGGCTACTACGTCTTCCTCCCCAACCCGCGCGGCAGCTACGGTCAGGGCGAGACCTTCACCCGTGGGAACATCAAGGATTTCGGCTACGGCGATCTGCGCGACATCCTCGCCGGCGTGGAAGCCGTCATCCACTCGGGAGCACCTATCGATTCAGAGAAGGTGGGGCTCTACGGCTGGAGCTACGGCGGCTACATGGCCATGTGGACGGTTACCCAGACCGATCGCTTCCGCGCCGTCGTAGCTGGGGCCGGCATCGTCAACTGGCAGAGCTATTACGGGCAGAACCGCATCGATCAGTGGATGATCCCCTACTTCGGCGCCTCGGTGTACGCCGACCCCTTCATCTATGCCCGAAGCTCTCCCATCACCTTCATCACCCGCACCAAGACGCCCACCCTCGTCCTCCAAGGCGAGCGCGACGCCGAAGTGCCCGCCCCCCAAGCCTACGAATTCTGGCACGCCCTGAAGACCCTCGGCGTCCCCACCGAGCTCGTCGTCTACCCCGACGAGGGGCACCGCTTCAACAAACCCGAAGACGACCGCGACCGCTACCGGCGGATTTGCGAGTGGTTTGGGCGGTATCTCAGGTAGACGATGGCGTCTGGAAAGGTGTTCCCAATGTAGCGCCTCAACCGGCCCGGGGCCGGACAATGGCCGGAAGAAACGGGGTCCTTGGTGGGATAGGGTAAGGGCGCGTGTCCGCCCATGGCCGGCGTCTCACTGGTGCGGTTTCAGCCGCCCGTAATGTAGCGTGGTCGGGGTTTCGGCAATGACATTGGCGAGGCCGCTGCGGCGGCCATCCCGTTTGAGAGATTGAGCAAAACGACGATTCCCACGCGGCGCGCATCCCTTCATGCCTTTCTCCAGGAGGATGCGACATGTCCAAGCCACCGCAAGCGGTTGCCAGCGCCCCACGGCGCAAGGGCGCGAAGACGCCCGGTAAGCCGCCGTGCAAGAAGACAGCGGCTTTGCCGCCGCTGTCCATCACCTACCCCGACGCCGCCGGCATCGACATCGGCGCGAACAGCCATTTCGTGGCCGTGCCGACGGCGCGTGACGCTGAGCCTGTGCGGCAGTTTGCCGCCTTCACCGACGATCTGCAGCGGCTTGTGCAGTGGCTGCACGATTGCCACGTCACAGCCGTGGCCATGGAGTCTACGGGCGTCTACTGGATTCCTCTCTACGAGATGCTGGAAGCCGCGGGTTTTGAGGTTCACCTGGTCAACGCGCGACACGTCAAAGGGGTGCCGGGCCGCAAGAGCGATGTGCTCGACTGTCAGTGGCTCCAGCAGCTCATGAGCTTCGGGTTACTGCGCGGGGCGTTCCGACCGGCCGACGAGGTCTGTGCACTGCGCGCCGTCTGGCGCCACCGCGACATGCTGCTGTCGTATCAAGCGCGCCATGTGCAGCACCTGCAAAAAGCACTGACGCAGATGAACGTGCAGTTGCACCATGTCATTTCCGACATCATGGGCGTGACGGGACAGGCCATTGTGCGCGCCATCGTCGCGGGTGAACGCGACGGGCAGGTTCTGGCCCGTCTGCGCCACCGGTGTATCCGCGCCGACGAGGCCGAGATCGCGCGGTCCCTGGAAGGCAATTGGCGCGCCGAACACCTGTTTTCGCTCAAGCAGGCTCTCGCGCTCTACGACGCCTACGCTAGCCAGATCGCCGACTGCGATGCGGAGCTCGAGCGCCTACTCAGTGCCCTGAAGGCCCATGAGGTGCCGCCAGACGGGCTGGGGAGTGCCCCGCGCGGCGGGCCGTCGAAGAACGCTCCGCGCTTTGACGCGCGCAAGGCGCTGTTCGAGGCCGTTGGCGTGGATCTGACGCGCATCCCCGGGATCGAGACCAGCTCGGCGCTGAAGATCCTCAGCGAGATCGGTACCGACTTGAGCCGATTCCCCACCGTCAAGCACTTCACCTCCTGGCTGGGATTGTGCCCAGGCACCAAGATCTCCGGCGGCAAAGCCCTCTCGGGGGAGACCAAGCGATGCGCCAACCGCGCCGCGCAGGCGCTTCGCATGGCCGCCCAATCTTTGAGGAAGAGCCAGTCGGCCCTGGGCGCCTACCACCGTCGGCTGTGCGCCCGCATGGACCGAGCCAAAGCGATTGCCGCCACCGCCCACAAGCTGGCGCGGCTGGTGTACCTCATGCTTACTCGCGGACAGGCCTACGTGGACGCCGGCCAGCAGTACTACGAAGAGCGCTACCAACAACGGATGGTTCACAACCTCGCCAAACGCGCGCAGGCTCTGGGATTCCAACTCATACCTGCTCCTCAGCCCGTATGAAAAACACCCCCGTGAGGGACCGTCTACCTGGAGGTTTCTTGAGAGAGACGCCC
>DASUEN010000084.1:0-19653 GCA_036275055.1 Thermoanaerobaculia bacterium | reverse complement strand
CTCTTCCGGCGCCTTGTCGATCTGATCGAAGGCCACGAAGCTCGCCAGCCCTTTGGACGCCAGCACCTTCGTGATCGCCGCCGTCAGCGTCGTCTTGCCGTGGTCGACGTGACCGATCGTCCCGATGTTGACGTGCGGCTTCGAACGATTGAATTTTTCCTTGCCCATGATCTCTCCTAATATCCTTAAGCAGCTTTAGCCGGCGGCTTTTGCCACGACCTCTTCACTGACGTTCTTGGGCGCCTGCTCGTAGGCAGCGAACTGCATCGTGTAGTTGGCGCGGCCCTGGGAGAGCGACCGCAGGTCGGTGGCGTAGCCGAACATCTCGGACAGCGGCACCTTGCAGGTGATCACCTGGGCGTTGCCGCGCCCTTCCATGCTGTGGATGCGCCCGCGCCGCGACGTGATGTCGCCGATGATCTCGCCCATGTACTCCTCGGGCGTGACCACCTCGACCGCCATGATCGGCTCCATCAGCACCGGCCGCGCCCGCTTGCAGGCATCCTGGAAGGCCATCGAGCCGGCGATCTTGAACGCGATCTCGGAGGAGTCCACGTCGTGATAGCTGCCGTCGTAGAGGTCGACCTCGACGCCGACGCAGGGGAAGCCCGCCAGCGGTCCGGTCTCCAGCGCTTCCTTGATCCCCTGGTCGATCGGCTTGATGAACTCCTTGGGGATGACGCCGCCGACGATCTTGTTGTTGAAAACGTAATCCGCTTCCGTGGTCGGCCGCATGCGGATCTTGGCGTGGCCGAACTGGCCGCGGCCACCGGTCTGCCGCACGTAGCGCCCCTCGCCCTCGGCCTCGTGGGTGATGGTCTCGCGATAGGCGACCTGCGGCTTGCCGACGTTGGCGCCGACGTTGAACTCGCGCACCAGGCGGTCGGTGATGATCTCCAGGTGCAGCTCGCCCATGCCGGAGATCAGGGTCTGGCCGGTGTCCTTGTCGGTGTGGACGCGGAAGGTCGGGTCCTCCTGCATCAGCTTGCCGAGCGCCATGCCGAGCTTTTCCTGGTCGGCCTTGGTCTTGGGCTCGATCGAGACGGCGATCACCGGCTCGGGGAAGTTCATCGCCTCCAGCACCACCGGGTGCTTGGGATCGCAGATGGTGTCGCCCGTGGTGACGTTCTTCAGGCCCACGGCCGCCGCGATGTCGCCCGCCCACACCTCGCTGATCTCCTCGCGCTTGTTGGCGTGCATCTTGAGCAGCCGGCCGATGCGCTCGTTGCTGCTCTTCTTGGAGCCCAGCACCGACTGCCCCGACTCGATGTGGCCGGAGTAGACGCGGAAGAACACGAGCTGCCCAACGTACGGATCGCTCATGATCTTGAACACCAGGGCCGCGAACGGCTCGCTGTCGTCCGCCGGGCGCACCACCGTCTGCTCGGTGTGGGGATCGGTCCCCTCCATCGCCGGGATGTCGAGCGGCGACGGCAGGTACTCCACCACCGCGTCGAGCAGCGGCTGCACGCCCTTGTTCTTGAAGGCGCTGCCGCAGATGACCGGCTGCACCTTGTTGGTGATCGTCGCCCGGCGCAGCGCCGCCTTGAGCTCGTCGTTGGTGACCGCTTCACCCGAGAGGTACTTCTCGAGGAGCTGGTCGTCCGTCTCGGAGATCGCCTCGACCATCTGCTCCCGCATCTTGTGGGCCTGGTCGAGGTACTCCTCGGGGATGTCCACCAGCTCGTAGGCGGCACCCAGGGTCTCGTCGCGGTAGAGGATCCCCTTCATCTCCATGAGGTCGAGGATCCCCTTGAAGGTCTCCTCGCGCCCCCAGGGGAGCTGGACGACCACGGGGTTCGCCGCCAGACGGGTGCGCATCATCGAGACCGTGCGGTCGAAGTCGGCGCCGATGCGGTCCATCTTGTTGACGAAGGCGATGCGCGGCACGCGGTAGCGGTCGGCCTGGCGCCACACCGTCTCGGACTGCGGCTCGACGCCGGCGACCGAGTCGAACACGGCGACGGCGCCGTCGAGCACGCGCAACGAGCGCTCCACCTCGGCCGTGAAGTCCACGTGGCCGGGCGTGTCGATGATGTTGACCCGGTGGTTGATCCCGCCCTTGTTCCAGAAGCAGGTGGTGGCGGCGGAGGTGATGGTGATGCCGCGCTCCTGCTCCTGCACCATCCAGTCCATGGTGGCGGTACCCTCGTGCACCTCACCGATCTTGTAGTTCACCCCGGTGTAGAACAGGATGCGCTCGGTGGTCGTCGTCTTACCGGCATCGATGTGGGCCATGATGCCGATGTTGCGCGTATCTTTCAGTGGGACTTGCCGTGCCATGGTCTCAACTTCTTTCCGCTCTTCGCTTTCTATGCCTTCGTCTAGGGCCTTCGCCGGTTCCTGGGGGATTACCAGCGGTAGTGGGCAAAGGCCTTGTTCGCTTCCGCCATGCGGTGCGTGTCTTCCTTCTTCTTGATGGCGCCGCCGCGGTTCTCGGAGGCGTCCAGCAGCTCGCCCGCCAACCGGGCGCGCATCGTCTTCTCGCCGCGCGACATGGCGGTGGTGATGATCCAGCGCATCAACAGCGCCAGCTTGCGGGAGGGGCGCACCTCGACGGGGACCTGGTAGGTCGAGCCGCCGACGCGCCGGGACTTCACCTCGACCGCGGGCTTGACGTTCTCGATGGCCTTCTTGAAGACCTTCATCGGATCGTCGTTGGTCTTCTGCTTGATCGCCTCCAGCGCGTCGTAGAGGATGCGCTCGGCGACCGACTTCTTGCCGTCCTTCATCACCACGTTGACGAACTTGGTGACGAGCTGCGAGTTGTACAGCGGATCCGGCAGGATCTCGCGCTTCGGGACTTCTCTCCGCCTGGGCATGTGTCAGTCGCTCCCTTAGGACTTCGGCCGCTTGGCGCCGTACTTGGATCGGCCCTGCCGCCGGTTCTGCACGCCGACCGCGTCGAGCGTGCCCCGAATCACGTGATAGCGCACCCCCGGGAGGTCCTTCACACGGCCGCCGCGGATCAGCACGATCGAGTGCTCCTGCAGGTTGTGGCCGACCCCCGGGATGTAGGTGGTCACCTCGATGCCGTTGGTGAGGCGCACGCGAGCCACCTTGCGCAGCGCCGAGTTCGGCTTCTTGGGCGTCTGGGTATAGACGCGCACGCAGACTCCGCGCTTCTGGGGCGAGCCCTGCAGCGCCGGGCTCTTGGTCTTGGCTTCGGCGCGGTCACGTCCCTTGCGCACCAATTGATGAATCGTAGGCATGCGTCCAGATCTCCTCGACCCGATGTTTCCCTGCTGTTCCCCGCTTGTACCTGAAATACTTCGCGGAGCGACAAGAGCCCGCCACCCATTCGAAGATGGGTTGACGGCCCACACTCCGGCCCCGAACGATGTTCAGGGTATGGTCTTCGGCTTGAAGACTTTTAAACCGCCCCCGTCCCAGGCGGGACCATCGGCGGCGAAACCCGCAGAGTCTAACTGAGAGCCCAGCGGCAAGTCAACTCATTCGACCGTTACCGGGCGGCCAGCGGGAAGCGCAGTATAGCCGGAGGCCCCGAGCTCCGCAAGAGCCGGCGGTCTGAGCCCCCTGCCCAACCCTCTGGCGAGGTACTCACCTCTCCGGCCCGATCCGGGCGTCGCACGTGGAGCATACAACTTCCGCGGGCGGAAGGCTATTCCCCCTTCGGACGTCACCGTCACCGCCAGAATTCGAGCGGCCGGGGCTCCAGGATCATGCCGTGGGAGTACGCCCGCTTGTAGAGCTCCTCCAGACCCTCGATCTCCTCGGCGCGCAGGAAGAAGTGGAGGTTCTCGGTGAGGTAGGAGCGCACCTCGGAGGTGTCGAGCCCCAGCTCGGCGGCGCTCTCCCGTACCAGGTTGTCCAGGGAGGAGAGACCGTAGCGCAGGCTGCTCTTGAAGTAGAAGGGGAGGTCGGGGATCTCCACCTCGGGGCGCACCGCCCAGACGGCGAAGACGAAGGGGAGGCCCGTCAGCTCGTTCCACTCGGCCGCCAGGTCGATCACCTGGTACTTCTCGCGGTCGAGCCGCAGCGCGGGATCGCCGATGATCAAGGCGGCGTCCGCCTCGCTCAGCATACGCTCGGGGTCCGGGCGCTCGTGCACGTACTCGGGATCGAGCCCCCAGCGCTCGCGCATCAGGATGCGGACGAGCACGGCCGAGGTGCGGCTGTTCTGGTCGAGCGCCACGCGGCGGACCTCTTCGACCGGGCCGCGCGACACCAGCACCACGCTGCGCACCTCGCGCTTGGCGCCGACGCACATGTCGGGGAGCACCCGCAGGTTGGGGATGCGCTGCACCTCGATCGAGGGGATCAGCCCGATGTCCAGGTTCCCCTGCGCCAGCAGGCGCGCCACCAGGGCCGGCGGATGATAGCTGGGCGCGAACAGGTCCGCATGGTGGCCCTTCAAGAAACCCCACGCCAGCGGCTTGCTGTTCAGGAAATTGACGATGCCGACGCGCAGCTTGGGCAAGGTCTCCCCTACTTGGACATGGCGCCCAGGAAGTCCCCGTTCGTCTTCGCCTTCGACAGCTTGTCGAGCAGCAGCTCCATGCTCTCCACCGTCGACAGGGGGTTGAGCACCTTGCGCAGCACCCAGACGCGGTGCAGCTCGCTCTCCGGCATCAGCAGCTCTTCCTTGCGGGTGCCCGACTTGTTGATGTCGATGGCCGGGAAGACGCGCTTGTCCACCAGCTTGCGGTCGAGGTGGATCTCGCAGTTGCCGGTGCCCTTGAACTCCTCGAAGATGACGTCGTCCATGCGGCTGCCGGTGTCGACCAGGGCGGTGGCGATGATGGTCAGCGACCCACCCTCCTCGATGTTGCGGGCGGCGCCGAAGAAGCGCTTCGGCCGGTGCAGGGCGTTGGCGTCGATACCGCCGGAGAGCACCTTGCCCGAGGGCGGCTGCACCGTGTTGTAGGCGCGGGCGAGGCGGGTGATGGAGTCGAGCAGGATCACCACGTCCTTCTTGTGCTCGACCAGGCGCTTGGCCTTCTCGATCACCATCTCGGCCACCTGCACGTGGCGGGTGGCAGGCTCGTCGAAGGTCGAGGAGACCACCTCGCCGGCCACCGAGCGCTGCATGTCGGTGACCTCTTCCGGCCGCTCGTCGATCAAGAGCACGATGAGGATCGCCTCGGGATGGTTCTTCTCCACCGAGTGGGCGATCGACTGCAGCAGCATGGTCTTGCCGGTGCGCGGCGGCGCCACGATCAGCGCCCGCTGCCCCTTGCCCATGGGCGTGGTCAGGTCCATCACCCGCGACGACATGTCGCCTGCCACCTCCAGCTTGATCCGCTCCTGGGGGTAGAGGGGCGTCAGGTTGTCGAAGAAGATCTTGTTGCGGGCCACTTCCGGATGCTCGAAGTTGACCGCCTCGACCTTGATGAGGGCGAAGTAGCGCTCCCCCTCCTTGGGCTGGCGGACCTGGCCGGAGATGGTGTCGCCGGTGCGCAGGTCGAAGCGCCGGATCTGGCTCGGCGAGACGTAGATGTCGTCCGGCCCCGGCAGGTAGTTGTACTCGGGAGCGCGCAGGAAGCCGAAGCCGTCGGGGAGACACTCCAGCACTCCCTCGGCGAAGATCAGCCCGCTCTTCTCCGTCTGCGCCTGCAGGACTTTGAAGATCAGCTCCTGCTTGCGCATGCCGGTGGCGCCCTCGACCCCGAGGTCCTTGCCGATCTGGGTGAGCTGGGAGATGCTCATCTCCTTCAGCGCCCGGATGTCCAGCGCCTCGACCCCGCTCACCTTCTCCACTTGGTTCTGTTGTGGTTTTGCCATGTCGTTCCTCATCGGTTCCAACGATTCGTCCTCTTCTCGATCATCTTGGGCTCGCTTCGAGATGGGGAGCGAGGGCGCCCCAGAGCTCTTTGACCCCATCTCCCGAGCGAGCAGAAACAGGGATGACCAACACCGTTTCCGCAAGCTCCAGCGTGGCCCGGACCTCGCGGACCATGGCTGCCCGGCGGCTGCGCGGCAGCTTGTCGACCTTGGTGGGAGCGACGACGATCGCCGCCCCCAGGCTCGACAGGTACTGGTACGCCTGAACGTCCAGGGGAGTTGCCCCCACCTTGCCGTCCACCAGCATCACCACCAGCGCTCCCGGCAACGCCTGCCGGAAGTACCCTTCCACCCGCCCCGCCCACTCCCGCCGCGCCTCCCGCCCCGCCTTGGCGTAGCCGTAACCCGGCAGGTCCACGAAGTAGAAGCGCCGGTTCACCAGGAAGTAGTTGACCGCCTGGGTCCGCCCCGGCGTGGAGCTGGTACGAGCTAAGTCCCTGCGCCCCAGGAGCCGGTTCAGCAGGCTCGACTTGCCGACGTTGGAGCGCCCCACGAACGCCACTTCGGGGCGCCCGTCACGCAGGTACTGCCCGCTGCCATGAGCGGACTGTGCGAGCTCAGCGGTCTCGAGCTTCAAGCGCTTCGCCTGCGTTCGCGGGGTGGCTCCATCATGGCCGCACGGGGAGCGCCAGGTGAGGCCGGATCGGACGGCCGCCAGGCGCATCGGGATTTCAATCCGAGCTTCGGAGCCGCGGCTCGCGTGCCGGTCCTTGCAAAGACCGGCGTGCGCGCCGCGGCGTCCGACGAGGTCAATGGGCCAGGGAATCCGACCCGACCGGAGCCTCCGGAGAGGTCTCCGTGAACTTGACGTCCTTCTTGGGCAGCGGAACGATGGTGCCGTCGAGGGCGAGGCGCAATACCTCGTCCATCGATTCTACCAGGTGGAACTCCATGGCGTTGCGCACCTCTTCGGGGATCTCCTCCACGTCCTTCTCGTTCTCCTTGGGGAGGATCACCTCGTTGAGGCCGCCGCGGTAGGCCGCCAGCACCTTGTCCTTGATCCCGCCCACCGGCAGGACCTTCCCCCGCAGCGTGATCTCGCCGGTCATCGCCACGTCCTTGCGGACGGCGATCTTGGTCAGCGCCGAGATGAGGGCCGTGGCCATCGTGATGCCGGCCGAGGGACCGTCCTTGGGGATGGCGCCTTCGGGCACGTGCAGGTGGATGTCCATGCTCTCGTTGAAGTCGGGCTCGACGCCCAGGAGGTCGGCGCGGCTCCTCAGGTACGACACCGCGGCGCGGGCCGACTCCTGCATCACCTCGCCGAGCTTGCCGGTCAAGGTCAGCTTCCCCTTCCCCGGCATCAGACCGACCTCGGTCTCCAGCAGCTCGCCGCCCACCTCGGTCCACGCCAGGCCGGTGGCGACGCCTACCTCCGACTCGTCGTTCTTGCGGCGGGCGCGGAACTTGGCCTTGCCCAGGAACTCGAAGATCATCTCCGGCGCCACCTGGACCTTGAGCTTCCCCCCCTCGCGCACCACGCGGCGGGCGATCTTGCGGCAGATGGAGGCGATCTCGCGCTCCAGGCTGCGCACCCCGGCCTCCCGGGTGTAGCTCTCGATGATCACCCGGATGGCCTCGGCGTCGAAGCCGATGTTCTCCGGCACCAGGCCGTGGTCCTTGAGCTGCCGCGGCACCAGGAACTGCTGGGCGATCGCCAGCTTCTCGTTGAGCGTGTAGCCCGAGAGGGTGATGATCTCCATGCGGTCGCGCAGCGGCGGCGGGATCGAGTGGGTCACGTTCGCCGTGGCGATGAACATCACCTTCGAGAGGTCGTACTCGACGTCCAGGTAGTGGTCGAGGAACGAGTCGTTCTGCTCCGGGTCCAGCACCTCCAGCAGGGCCGCCGAGGGATCGCCCCGGAAGTCCATGGACATCTTGTCGACCTCGTCGAGCAGGAAGATGGGATTGATCGTCCCCGCCTTGCGCATCATCTGGATGATCTGCCCTGGGAAGGCGCCGATGTACGTCCGGCGATGGCCGCGGATCTCCGCCTCGTCGCGCACGCCGCCGAGCGACAGGCGCACGAACTTGCGGCCGGTGGCGCGGGCGATCGACTTGGCGAGCGACGACTTGCCGACGCCGGGCGGGCCCACGAAGCAGATGATCGAGCTCTTGGTCTGCCCCACGAGCTGGCGCACGGCGAGGAACTCCAGGATGCGGTCCTTGATCTTCTCCAGGCCGTAATGGTCCTCGTTGAGCACCTTCTCGGCGTGCTCCAGGTCCTTCCTCTCCTTGCTGCGCTTGCGCCAGGGGACGGAGACCAGCCAGTCGATGAAGTTGCGCGACACCGTGGCCTCGGCCGAAACCGGCGGCATGGCCTCCAGGCGCTTCAATTCCTGCTCGGCCTTCTCCTTCACTTCCTTGGGCAGGCCCGCCTTCTCGATCTTCTCGCGCAGCTCGGTCAGCTCGTCGCCGCGGTCGTCCTTCCTCCCCAGCTCCTGGTGGATGGCCTTGATCTTCTCGTTGAGGTAGTACTCCTTCTGGGCCTTCTCCATCTGCTTCTTGACCTTGACGTTGATCCGCTTGTCGATGTTGATCTTCTCGATCTCGACGTCGAGCAGGTCGTGCAGGCGCTGCAGGCGCTCGTAGGGATTGGTCAGCTCGAGGAGCGACTGCTTCTCGTTGGTCGCCACCATGAGATGGGCGGAGAGGATGTCCGCCACGCGGTCCGCGTCGTCGAGCTTCAAGGTGGACATCAGCCCCTCGAACGCCAAGTGATGGGACATCTTGGCGTACTGCTCGAAGGCCGCGAGCACCTTGCTCATGTAGTTGCGCAGCTCTTCGGAGAGGGGATAGTTGACGTCGTAGGTCTCGACCTCGACGTTCAAGGCGCCGTCGGTCTCGGCGACGGCGACGATCCGCCCGCGCTGCACCCCTTCGACCATCACCCGCACGTTGCCGTTGGGGAGCTTCAGGTTCTGGATGACGGTGGCGATGACGCCCATGTCGCAGATGTCGTCGCGCAGCGGATCGTCGATGCGGGGATCCTTCTGTGCCGCCAGGAAGATCCGCTTGGTGGAGCCCCCGAGCGCCTGCTCCAGGGCTCGTACCGAGCTCTCGCGGCCGACGATGAACGGCGCCATCATATGGGGGAACACCACCATGTCCCGGAGCGGGACGAGCGGCAGGACTTCGCGTTTCTTGGTGACGTAGGAAGCTGGCATGGCAGGTGCTCTCTGACCCCTTTCCTCAGCCGGCCTTCTTGTACAGCATGATCGGCTGGATGCGGCTCGCCACGACTTCCTCGTTGATGAGGATCTGTTTGACGTCGCGTTGCGAGGGTATGGTGTACATCAGGTCGAGCATCAGCTCTTCCAGGATGATGCGCAGGCCGCGGGCGCCGACGTTGCGCTTCAGCGCTTCGCTGGCGACGGCGGTGAGCGACTCGTCCGTGAACTTCAGCTCCACCCCTTCGAACTCCAGGATGGTCTGGTACTGCCGGATGAGGCTGTTCTTGGGCTCGTGGAGGATGCGCACCAGCGCCTCCTCGTCCAGCTCTTCGAGCGTCGCCACCACCGGCAGCCGGCCGACGAACTCGGGGATCAGGCCATACTTGATGAGGTCCTCGGGAAGCACGTGCTCGAGGAACTGGCCGGCCCTCTTCTCGCGCTTCCCCTTGATGTCGGCCCCGAAGCCGAGCGACTTCTGGTTCATGCGGCGCTCGATCACGTCCTCCAGGCCCACGAAGGCGCCGCCGCAGATGAACAGGATGTTGGTGGTGTCGATCTGCAGGAACTCCTGGTGCGGATGCTTGCGTCCGCCCTGCGGCGGCACGTTGCACTGCGTCCCTTCGAGGATCTTCAGGAGCGCCTGCTGCACGCCCTCGCCGGAGACGTCGCGGGTGATCGACGGGTTGTCGCTCTTGCGGCAGATCTTGTCCACCTCGTCGATGTAGACGATGCCGCGCTGCGTCTTCTCTTTGTCGTTGCCCGACGCCTGGTAGAGCTTGAGGATGATGTTCTCGACGTCCTCGCCGACGTAGCCGGCCTCGGTCAAAGTGGTCGCGTCGGCGATGGTGAAGGGGACGGAGAGGAGCCGCGCCAGGGTCTGGGCGAGGAGGGTCTTGCCGGTGCCGGTGGGGCCGATGAGCAGGATGTTCGACTTCTGCAGCTCGACGTCGCCGTGCGACTTCTCCGCGAAGTCGATCCGCTTGTAGTGGTTGTACACGGCGACCGCCAGCTTCTTCTTCGCCTGCTCCTGGCCGATGACGTACTCGTCGAGGAGCGCCTTGATCTCCTTCGGCTTCGGAAGCGTCGTGTCCTGCTGCTGTTCCAGCATCCGGTCCTCGGCGATGATGTCGAGGCAGATGTCCACGCACTCATCGCAGATGAAGACCGTAGGGCCGGCGATCAGCTTCTTCACCTCCCGCTGGCTCTTGTTGCAGAACGAGCATCTCAGGACTTCATCGCCGCTGTCTTTCTTCGGCATTTCTCCTCCGTTGTGGCAGCGGTGACCGGGGTTTCCGCGACTCTAGGACCGAGACCTACCCCTGTCAACGTCTTGCCAGGTAGAACAGGCGCCGCGGCAGGCGCTATTTCCGCCGCGCTGCCGGCTCTCGAAAACTCCGCCCGCTACCAGGTAAGGTGCGCGGGCGCCTTCAAACGTTACCGCACCGGGGTGGGGCCGGAAATCTCCGGCCGCCGCCGTACCATCACCCGGTCCGCCAGACCGTACTCCACCGCCTCTTTCGCTCCCAAGATCCTATCGCGTTCCGTGTCGCGATGGACGTCTTCTTTCGTTTTTCCCGTGTGGAACGCCAGGATCTCGTCCAGCCGGTCGCGCATCATCAGCATGTCCTTGGCGTGGATCTCGATGTCCGTCTGCTGCCCCTGGAGCCCCGAAAGCCACGGCTGATGGATCAGCACCCGGCTGTTGGGGAGCAGCGTGCGCTTCCCCTTGGTGCCCGCCGCGAACAGCACCGCCGCCATCGACGCCGCCTGCCCCACGCAGTAGGTGGAGACGTCCGGCCGGATGTACTGCATGGTGTCGTAGATGGCGAGGCCGGAGGAGACCGAGCCGCCGGGCGAGTTGATGTAGAGCGAGATGTCCTTCTCGGGGTTCTCGGCCTCCAGGAAGAGCATCTGGGCGATGATCAGGCTGGCGACGTCGTCGTCGACCGCCCGGCCGAGGAAGATGATGTTGTCCTTGAGCAGCCGCGAGTAGATGTCATAGGCGCGCTCGCCCCGGTTCGTTTGCTCGACCACCATCGGAATCAGCATGCTTCGGGTCTCTCCTTGCCTTCTCGTCAGGTCCTACGCCGTCGCGCCGGTCTCGGCGGCGGCGGGGCTCGTTGCCGCTTCCGGCTCGCCGAGCAGGGCGCGGGTCACCTTTTCGCGCCGCAACTGCGCGCGCAGGGAAGCCAGGCGGCCGTCCTCGTCGAGCTTGCGGCGCAGAACCGGGGTGGATACTCCCTGGGCACGGGCCAATACAGCCAGAGTGCGCTCAAATTCCTCTTCCGTGACTACGATTTCCCGAGCGTCGGCGATGGCGTCCAGGAGGAGGCGGGAATGGACCCGCTTTTCGGCCATCGGCTGCATGTCCTCGCCCACGCGGTTCCAGTCGATGGCCGCGTGCTCCACGTCGACGCCGCGGCGGGCCAGGTTCTCCGCATAGTCCTGCACCATCCCCTCCATTTCCTTGCGGATCACGCCTTGGGGGAGGTCCAGGGGATGGCGCTCGCGGAGCTGGTCGAGAAGGGCCCGCTGACGGACTTCGCGCCGCTGGTCCTGCTTGCTCTCCTGGAGCTGGCGCACCACGGCTTCACGCAGCGCCTCGAAGGTCGCGAAGTTGCCGACCTTGGCGGCGAAGGCGTCGTCGAGGGGAGGGAGGTCGCGCTCCTCGACGGCGTCCACCTTCACCCGGAAGCGCTGCGTATGGACGGTGGGCTCTCCTCCCTCGGTGGCCGGCGGGTGCTCGTGCCGGCGCTCGAAGGTGGTCTCCTGTCCTACGGAGAGCCCCTGCACGGCGAGCGACATCTCTTCCCAGACCTGGGGATCGCCCACCTCGATCTGCACCTTGTCCGTCTTCCCCTCCGGATGGTCGGGCGAGGCGAGGGAGGTGACCTCGAGGCTCACCCGGTCTCCCCGCGAGGCGGGGCGCGCCACCAGTACCCAGGCGGCCACCTGCTTGCGCAGGCTGTCGACCGTCTCTTCGATCTCCAGGGTGCCGGGATCGGTCGGGGGGTTGGGGAGGTCGAAGTCCTGGGTGTTGCGCAGCTCGATCTGGGGGCGGGTCTCCACCGTGGCCACGAAGGTCAGGGGCTCGCCGGGCTGGAGGTCCGCGACCTCGTTCACCTCGGGGGGGAGCAGCGGCTCGAGGGAGGTCTCGGCCTGCGCCTGCTTCCAGTAGCGGGGGAGGAGCCGGTCCTTCACCTCGTGCTCGATGTCCTTGGCGAAGCGCCGGCGCACCATCTCGGCCGGCACCTTCCCCTTGCGGAAACCGGGCATGCGGACACGCTGCCCAAACTCCTGGATGACGCGCTGCGTCTCCGCCTCGACGGCGGGGGCGGGAACCTCCACCTTCACCTGCTTGCGGCAAGGTCCAACGTCTTGCAAGGAAAGAACCACGCTCATCAGATTGTCGTCCTCGTTCTGCTTTGGTGCGAAAGGGGGGACTCGAACCCCCAACCCGATTCCTCGGGACTAGATCCTAAGTCTAGCGCGTATACCAGTTCCGCCACTTTCGCAGGAGAACCTCCGGCCGGAGGGGAGGGGTTAGGGGGAATGGTGAGCCGCGGAGGAATCGAACCTCCAACCCGCAGATTAAGAGTCTGCTGCTCTGCCAGTTGAGCTAGCGGCCCGTGCAAGCTGAATCATACTCAAAGATGAGAGCGGTGACAACGCCCGGGTCTCGCGGCCCTGCCCGACCCCTTGCCGTCGTCTCCGTTCCGTCTGCCAACGTTGCCGTACGCCCCCGTATTCCCGCCGTCCCGGTCCGTGCTCCGGTCTGCCTCGACTCACCTCAACCCTCTCATCCGCCCTGCACGAAGTGGACCACCTCGAGGCGGTCGCCGGCGGCGAGCAACGTCGCGGCGAAACGGGCCCGCGGCACCAGGTCGCCGTTGCGCTCCACCGCCACGGTGCGGGGGTCGCGCCCCAGGCCCGCCACCAGGTCGGCGAGGGTCGTACCCTCCGGAACCTGGTAGGGCTCGCCGTTGAGGACCAGATCGAGGACGGCGCCAACTTCCGGCATGGGTTCTTTATATCAGAGAGCGTCCCGGGCGGTCCTGCCAATTCTCGTCAACCCGTGGCGAAATTTGTCCGCCGCGCGCCTACAGCAGGTGCTTCAGCTCGGCCCGGCCGATGTTGCTGACGGCGTTGATGATCAGCGCCGAGGTGCCGCGCCCCACCTGGGGGATGTCGAAGCCGAGGGTGAGGAGCCCCCGCTCGTCGGTGCGGCCGTTGGCCAGCACCCGCGGCTCGACGACGGTGGAGATCATGCGCACCGAGACCTGGGTGCCGGGCACCGGCTGGCCGCTCTTGCTGGAGCTGGCGCGCAGCATGAGGGTCGCGGTGTGGCCGAGGACCAGGTTGTGCTCGTCTTCCAGCATCAGCACGAGCTGCTCCTGGTCGGCTTCGCTCGTCAGGTATTCGAGGATCACCTGGTCCAGCGTGCGCTCCGAGGCCGAGGAGCGGGGACGCGTGGCCGGTGCCGGAGTGGGCAATAGGGGAGAGGGTGGAGCCGGCGCCGGGCGCGCCACCGTCTCGCCGGGCTCGGTGCGGAAGGCGGCCACCTGCGCCACGGGATCGGCGGCCAGCCGCGACGGGGCGATCGGCGTCTCGTAGGCCGGGTACTGCCCGGTCTGCTTGCCGGCGGTCATCGCCGCCAGCTTGGCGTCGAGCTTGCCGTGGCGGATCGCCGCGATCATGGTCCGGTGCTGGTGGTCCATGAGGGTGACGATGTCCTTCTCTTCTTTTCCCTCGGCCAGCAGGTCGGCGTAGCTCGCGCGCTTGCTGGCCAGCACCTGGCCGCCGACGTAGACGAGGCTCTCGATGAAGGGGTTGGCGGTCCCCTTGTCCTCCGTCTGGACGTGGAACACCACCTCTCCGTGGCGGACGTCGGTGTTGTAACCGGTAATCATGCGCGAAGCGCTTAGCGAGGGCAGACGTTTCCTGACACCAAAGGTATACGGCGAGGGGGATTCTAGAAAGACGGTGCGAGGGAAGCAAGCGGCGGCTCGCTTGCCCGGTCCTCTGGACCGCCCGCCTGCCCAGGGCTCACGGCCTGGGCTAGGAGTCTGCCGCCCTACGGGCTGGGGTTGACGAGCCTGCGCGCTCCTCGCCCGTGATCCCGCGCGTCAACGTGTCTGTAGAGACGTTCCCAGCCCGCCCACGATACCGCCGCACTTCACGGTGACGGCGGGACGTCTCTTGCGGACGGCAATGCCGTCCGGCGAGGAACCGGCGGACCCTCATACCCCCAGCCCCCCTCTTTGGCGTACAATCCCTCTCAGCCCACCGAGCCTGCTCGGGCCCTCCCCGGAGATCCGGCGGGAGAGCAGGCCGGGGTGGTTCGGGAAACCGGGCCGCCTCCCGTGCTTGGAAAGGCGTGGCGAAGAGCCGATGGCTCGGGGGCTGGGGAAGTACCATGAGCCGCCTCGCCATCCTCGACCAGCCCGCCCCCCGCCCGCCAGGCACGCCCTTCCGTGCCCCCCGCGAGAAGAGCGAAGAGACGCGGCTGATCGACTCCTTCGGCCGGCGCCTCACCTATCTCCGGGTCTCCGTCACCGACCGCTGCAACCTGCGTTGCACCTATTGCCTGCCGGAGGACGCCAAGTTCCCCTTCGGCGACCGCGCCTTCCTCTCTCCCACCGAGATCGAGACCCTCGTGGGCGCCCTCGCCCGGCTCGGCATCCGCCGGGTGCGCTTGACCGGCGGCGAGCCCCTGGTGCGGCGCGACCTGCTGGAGATCGTCCGCCGGGTGAAGTCCCTGCCGGGGATCGAGAACCTCGCCCTCTCCACCAACGGCATCGGCCTCGCGAAATTGGCCCCGGAGCTCAAGGCCGCCGGGCTCGACCGCGTCAACGTCAGCATGGACAGCCTGGACCCCGAGCGCTTCCGCGAGATCACCCGCCGGGGCAACCTGGAAGAGGTGTGGGAAGGAGTGGAGGCGGCCCTCGCCGCGGACCTCGCGCCGGTGAAGCTCAACGCCGTGCTCCTCGCGGACGGCGGCGAAGAGGACGCCGAAAGGCTGGCGGCCCTCACCCTGGAGCGCCCTCTCCACGTCCGTTTCATCGAGCTGATGGGGACGGCCTCCAACCAACACCTCCAGCCGCAGCGCTACCTCTCCTGCGACACCGTCCGCGCCCGGCTGGAAGAGCGCTTCGGCCCCCTCGCGCCCTTCGACTCCGGCCCCCGCACCGGTCCGGCCAAGGCGTTCCGCTTCGCCGGCTCCCAGGGGTCCGTCGGCTTCATCACCCCCCTCTCCCACACCTTCTGCGCCGACTGCAACCGCCTGCGCCTGACCGCCCGCGGCGAGCTCCGCCTCTGCCTCTTCGCCGACCGGGTCTACCCTCTGCGCCCCCTGCTGGCCGAGCCGGACCCGGACGCGGCCCTGGAGTCCGAGATCCTCCGCGTCCTCGAAGAGAAGCCCGCCGAGCACATGCTCACCCAGGGGAGCTACGGCAACCTGGTGAGCTTCATGCAGATCGGGGGGTGAGCCCAGCGGCAGGAAGCCGAACCAGGGACAGCAGGGACACCAGGGACTTCAGGGTCTTTCCCCTCTCTGATGTCCCTGTTGTCCCTGCTGTCCCTTTCATCCCTTGTTTTCCCTGAGTCGCGAGCACCGCTGCCTTGCCCCCCTACGGCGCCAGCGCCCGCGTGGGCTCCACCCGCGCCGCCCTTCTCGCCGGCAGGTAGCTGGCGAGGAGCGCCGCGCCCCCCAGCACCAGCACCACTCCCGCGAAGGTCGCCGGGTCCGTGGCCGTGACGCCGAAGAGGAGCCCCGCGAGCGCATGGGTCGAAGCCGCCGCGCCGGCGAGCCCCACGGCCAAACCCACGAGCACGGGGCGCATCGCCTGCCAGGCCACCAGGGAGAGCACCCTCCCCTCCGTGGCTCCCAGCGCCATGCGCAGCCCGATCTCCTGCGTCCGCTGGCTGACGAACCAGGAGATGACGCCGTAGATCCCCACCGCCGCGAGCAGCAGGCCGATGACTCCCAGGGTGGTCAGCAGCAGCATGTTGAAGCGGGTGGTCTCCGTAGAGTCGGCACGGATCTCGTCCAGGGTCACCAGATCGAAGACCGGCAGCCGCGCATCGACGCCATGGACGATCCGGCGCACCGGCCCGGCGAGGGTGGAGGGATCGCCCGTGGTGCGAACCGCCAGGGTCATCTCGACGTCGCGCTCCCCCCAAAACCCTGACTGCGCCATGGGCAGATAGACCATCGGCCGCAGGTCGGCCACGAGATCCCGCTGCCGGACGTCGCCCACCACGGCCACCACCTGCCACCAGTCGGGACCCGTCTTGTCGTCGATCGACCAGGCCAGCCGCTTGCCGATGGGCTCCTCCCCCGGCCAGGCGAGCCGCGCCATGGTCTCGCTGACTGCCACCACGTGGGGAGCGCCCGCGCGGTCCGCGGCCGTGAAGTCCCGGCCCGCCAGGAGACGGATCCTTAAGGTCCGGAAGTAGCCCGGGCTGACCTCGCGGACGCTCGCGTCGATCCTCTGCCCCGGCGGCCGGGGATGACCCTCGATATGCAGGGTCGACGAGTTGTCGGAATGGGACAGAGGCAGGATGGCGATGGCGGCCGCGGATTCCACTCCGCCGCTGTGGCCGGCCTCGTCCACCACCTGCTGAATCGCCGCGATGGCCCGGCCCGCCTCCGGATAGTCGGACCGCGGCAGGGAGAGCCGGGCCGTCAACACACGGGAGGGATCGAAGCCAAGCTCCACCTCCTGGAGACGGAGGGCGCTACGGATCAGCAGGCCGGCACCGGCCAGCAGCACCAGGGCGAGGGCCACCTCGGCCACCAGCAAGCCCGTGCGCACGCGGTCGTGGGGTGCGCCGGTGCCGAAGCTGCGCCCCCCTTCCTTGAGCAGGGTCTGGAGGTCCGGCCGCGCCGTCCGCAACGCCGGTACGAGGCCGGAGAAAAAACTGGCGGCGAGGCCGAGAGCGAGAGCGACGGCCAGCGCCAGGCCGTCGATCCTCGCCTCCCCGAGGCGCGGCACGCCGGCCGGACCGATCGCCACCATGCCCCGCACGCCGAGCCAGGCCAGGCCGATGCCGATGGCAGCCCCCGCGAGGCTCAGCACCAGGCTCTCGGTGAGGAGCTGGCGAACGATCCGCCACTGGCCGGCTCCGAGCGCGGCGCGGATGGCGATCTCTTGCGAGCGGGCGGCGCCGCGGGCCAGGAGCAGGTTCGCGACGTTGACGCAGGCGATGAGCAGCACGAACCCCACCGCTCCCAGGAGGATCAGCAGCCGCTTTCGATAGCCGCCGAGGAGGTTGTCCACATAGCCCTGGACCAGCGATCCCTTGCCCACGTTCGACGGCGGGTCCACCGTCTCCAGCCGCTTGGCCAGGGCCGCCGCCTCGGTCTGCGCCGCCGCCAGGGAGACGCCAGGGCGCAGGCGGCCCATCACCCGCAGGAAGCTGTTGCCGTAGTTGCCGGCCTGCTCGGGCGTCAGCGCCAGCGGCACCCAGACCCGGGAGTCCTTGGCGAAGCTCTCCGGCATGACGCCGATCACCGTGCGCGGTTGCCCGTTCAGGCGGATGTCGCGGCCGATCACCCGCGGATCGGCTCCACAGCGGTCGTGCCACACGCGGTAGGAGAGCACCGCCACCCGGTCGCGGCCGGGGCTGTCGTCCGCGGCGGCAATCGCGCGGCCCAGCAGGGGGCGGGCTCCATACACCTCGAAATAGCCGGCCGAGACGCGGCTGCCCGCGATCCGCTGGGGCTCGCCGTCCCCCGTCAGGTTGAAGCTCACGTTCTGCGTGGCGGCCAGGCGCTCGAACGATCGCTCTTCGGCGCGGTAGGTAAGGAACCGGCCGGCCGACAGGGAGCGGTGCTCGTCCTGTTCGATCATCCACAGATGGACGATCCGCTCCGCATGGGGAAACGGCAGGGGGCGCAGCACCACCGCGTGGAGGAGGCTGAAGATGGCCGTGGTGGCGCCGATGCCGAGCGCCAGAGTGAGGACGGCGACGAGGGTGAAGCCCGGGGTCTTCTTGAGCTGGCGCAAGGCGAAGACCGCGTCCTGCCACAGCTCGGAGAACACTTCGGTACGCCGCCGTCCCCGCTGGCGCTGGCGTCCGATCTCGCGGCAGGTGCGGCGAACGGCCTCCGCGTCGCCGAAGCGGCGGCCGGCCTCCTCGCGGGCGGCCTGAGGGTCCAGGCCGTCGGCCATGAGCTCGCGCACCGCCTGCTCGAGGTGGAAGGCGATCTCGTCGTTCACGTCCTGCTCCACCGTGCCCTTGCGGAGATGGAGCCGGAAGGCGCGCCGCCACGATGCCATGATCTCTCCCCTCTCCCTTCAGGCCGCCGCCGTCGCAAGGACCTTCCCCACGGCCTCGGCATAGCGCCGCCACGACTCGGCCTCGGCGTGGAGCTGGCGCCGCCCCGCCGGAGTCAGCCGGTAGAACTTGGCCCGCCGGTTGTTCTCCGACACTCCCCACTCCGCCTCGATCCACTCCCGCTGCTCCATGCGATGGAGAGCCGGATAGAGCGCCCCTTCCTCGATACGGAGCGCATCCTCCGTGCGTTGGGTGATCCACCGCACGATCGCGTAGCCGTGGAGGGGTCCCCAGGAAAGGGCTTTGAGGATGAGGACGTCCAGGGTTCCTTGCAGCAAGTCCATCTTCGCCATCGGTGGTTCTCCCCTAAGCTGGCCAGGGGAAGGATGGCAGGAGGTTCCCTAAGATGTCAAGGGGAGCGAGTGGGGGGAACAGGGACGATCACGGACAGGCACGGACAAACCACGGACAGCACAGACGAAGAGCCTCTCGGTCTTGATCGTCCGTGCTAGTCCGTGTCTGTCCGTGTTCGTCCCTGTGGTCCCCCCGTGGACGCCTCCCCCATCTCGTGGGACAATACGTCGGCATGCGCTCCGTGGCAGACGACCTTCGGCAGCGGGATCGCGAGGAGTCCGAGCGCCTCTCCATCGACGAACGCCTGCGCCGCGCCTGCGAGTTGGGCGAGATCGGTCTGGAGGCGTTCCGCCAAGCGCAGGGCGTCGACCGGCGGACCGCCCTCCGCCTCCTTCAGCGCCGGCGCCAAGCCGGCCGCAGGCCCTCCCGGTGCATGACCGAGCTGATCGGCTGAGTCTGCTCGCGCGGGTCTCCGCGACCTTGGAGGCGATCCCGGTCCCCTACGCCCTGATCGGCGCTCTGGCCCTCACGGTCCATGGGGTGACTCGCTCGACGTTCGACCTGGACCTGCTGGCGGTTGACCCCGTCTGTCTCGAGCCACGGATCTGGTCCGAGATCGCGGCGGCTGGAGTCAAGGTGGAAATCCGCCGCGGAGATTCCAGCGATCCCCTGGCAGGCGTGGTGCGGTTCGAAACCCCTGGCGAGCTTCCCCTCGACCTGGTCATCGGTAAGCACAAATGGCAGACGAAGACGATCGAACGCTCTGAGAGGACGGTCTTCGCAGGAGTGGAGGTACCCATCCTCAGCGCCGTCGATTTGATCCTCCTCAAGCTCTACGCCGGAGGACCCCAGGACGCCTGGGACATTCAGCAGCTCCTGGCTGGTCCCGAGCGGGAGTCCCTGGTCCAGGGAGTGGAGCAGGAGCTCACCAAGCTTCCTAGGGCGTGCTCGGAGCTCTGGCGGCGGATCCTCAGCTTCGGAGTCTGAGAGACGCGGAGACCCGTGGACGCTTCAACTCGAAAGAACAAGAGGGAGCCGA
>DASUEN010000083.1:0-89941 GCA_036275055.1 Thermoanaerobaculia bacterium | reverse complement strand
CTGCGCCTCCACTTTGCTAAGCTCAATCACGGTCAACCTCCTTTCGCGTCTAGCCGCGCGATTACCCTGTTTGCAGGCCAGTATTCTGACACTGCGTCACAGGAGGTTGGCCTTCTCATCCCATCTCTACAGTGGGGAGGGCGCCGTTTGCGCACATCCGCAGGGCGTTCACCTTCGGGGCGCCGTTTGCCCACGTTTGCAGGGCGCCGTCGGGGAGCCGTTTCCCCGCGTCCGGGGACATCGCCTTTGGGGCGCTGATCCCCCTGCAACCTTCCCCCACCCCCTTGCGTATCTGACCTCAGAGTGATATCACTCTGGTATCCAAGAAAGGGAGATACGTCATCATGATTCGTGAAAAGGAATTCGACGGCGGTTCCGGCCTCGGGATGCTGCTGGTGTTCCTGATCCTGTTCTTCGCCTCGTGGTACTGGCTGATCGCATCCGTCCGCGCGGGGCTGGGGCTCGGGTTGCTAGGCTCGATCCTGGCGCTGATCGTATCGATCGTCGGCATGGCCGGGCTGTTCGTGGTCAACCCCAACCAGGGCAAGGTGTTACAGCTCTTCGGCGACTATCGCGGCACGGCCCGCACGGCGGGGCTGCGGTGGGCCAATCCCTTCTACTCCAAGAAGGCCGTCTCGGTGCGCACCCGCAACTTCGAGACCGGCAAACTCAAGGTCAACGACAAGAGCGGCAACCCTATCGAGATCGCGTCCGTCGTGGTCTGGAAGGTGGTGGACACGGCCGAGGCCCTGTTCAACGTCGACGACTACATCAACTTCGTCCACGTGCAGAGCGAGTCGGCGCTGCGCAACCTCGCCACCCACTACTCCTACGTGGCCGACCACGAGGGCGAGATGGCCTTGTCGAGCCACACCTCGGAGATGTCCGTGGGCTTGGCCCGGGAGATCCAGGAACGGCTGGAGCAGGCCGGCGTCTCCGTGGTCGAGGCCCGCATCAGCCACCTGGCCTACTCGCCCGAGATCGCTTCCGCCATGTTGCAGCGCCAGCAGGCGAGCGCGGTGGTGGCGGCGCGGTCGAAGATCGTCGAGGGCGCCGTGGGCATGGTGGAGCACGCTCTGCAGATGCTCTCGGAGAAGGGGGTCGTGCAGCTCGACGACGAGCGCAAAGCCGCCATGGTCAGCAACCTGCTGGTGGTGCTCTGCGGCGACCGCCACCCGCAGCCGGTGATCAACGCCGGGAGCCTCTACCAGTAGGAGCTTCGACGTTGGCGGAACGCAAGAGCTACCCCCTGCGGCTCGATCCGGAGGTCTACGAGGCCCTCCGCAAGTGGGCGGACGACGAGATGCGCAGCGTCAACGCCCAGATCGAATTCGTCCTCGCGCGCGCCCTCAAGGCCGCAGGGCGCGCGGCGGGGCGGGTAAAGGAGAAGGAGTGAGGAGCTTGGGCGGACGAACCACCCACCCCGCCATTCCCGCCAGAGCCAGCGCCGCCAGGATCACCCCCACGATCAATCCCGGCGCCCGGTAGATCGCCTCCACCCGGTGCTCCCCTGCCGGCAGCCAGGCGGCGAGGAAGGGGCCGTTGGTGGTGAGGGTGGGCCGGGGGCGGCCGTCGAGCAGCAGCGCCCAGCCGCCGTCCTGATAGATGCTGGAGGCGAGGAGACGGTCTTCGGCCAGCAGGGCCCGGGCGGAGAAACGAGCCGGCGATTGGCGGAGGATCTCGAAGACCGACTCCTCCGGCCGCGCGGCGCTCCATGCCGCTGACCGGCCGGGAAGGGATGGAACGAGGGCACGAGCACCGAAGTCCGGGTTCGATGCGATCCAGTCCGTCCAGCGCATCCCGCCTGCCGCCTCCGCGGACTCGGGGAGGAAAAGCAAGGGGAGGGTCCGCTTGCGCTCGAAAATCCGCGCCGTCGAATCGTGAAACACCTGCCGCAGGCCGTGGACGGCGCGGAATTGGGGAGGCGTCACGATCCAGCGCACCCCCAGGAGCTGGTAGAGGAGGTGCTCCCGGACGGTGAGGACGTGCTCCGTGGCCCAGGGCGAAGCGCTCAAGGGGGCCACGGCTTCCACGTAGATGCGCGGCTTCAGGGGATTGGAGATGCGGACGTCCGCCAGGCCGTAGACCGAAGCCGCGTTGGGCAGCAACTGGTCCACGAGCCCCGTGATCCGCTCCCCGGCGGCGTGCTCCTGAAGGAAGGCGACGGCCGGCGTCACCGGATAGAAGTCGCGCCGCGGCAGCATGGGGTTCGCCGGGCCGTGGAGGATCAGGAGTTCGCCCGCGAGCACGGCGATCAGGGCGCCCAGGTGCCAGCCCTTCATCCGGAGCATGAGGACGATCGCTGCCAGGGCCACCGCCGAAAGCTGGAGGCGGAGCCAGAAGGCGCGCAGCGATTCGACGTTCTCCACCGTGGCCGGAGGGGGCGAGACATGGTACCCCCAGGCGATGAGCCCGAGGAGGAGGACGGCCGCGGCGGCCACCATCCACCAGCGGGGCGCTCCCTCCCCGGAACGCCAGCGCTCGACGGTGCAGGCCGCGGCGTACGCTAGGGAGAAGGCCAGCACCATGAGCAGGCGGTGCTGGCCGGTGACCGACTGATTGAGCACCGGCGTCACCGCCGTGAGCCAGATGAGCCCCGGGACGCGGAGGATCACCGCCAGGCTCCCGATAGCGATCCCGAGGAACAGCCGTTCCTCTCTAAACCGCCGAGCCGTGGGAAGGAAGGCGAGGAGGGCCGCCAGCAGGGCCGCGCCGCCCACGAAGCCGGCGGAGTCCTCGTTGACGTTCCCCTCCCCCCAGTAGCTCCCGTAGCGGTCGTTGCCCGTGGCCGCGGGTGCTAGCACGGTGAGGAGGCGCTGCCGCATTCCCTCCAGGCTCTTCCGCCGCTGCTCTGGAGTCCGCCAGTCGGCAGTGGGGGAGCCGTGGGTGCCTACGATCTCGTTGCGCATGGCCGCTTGCAGGTGGCGTAGGGTCTGAGGGACGTAGCGTGCTGCCGGCACCAGGGCGGGAGCGGCGAGGCCGAGAGCGATGCCGCCCATGAGCACCCAGCGGGCGAGGAGGCGGCCGCGTTGCCCTCGTTCCCGCCGGAGGAGCCGGGAGATGGCGAAGAACCCCCCGGCGATCGCGGCGTCCAGGATCGTCTCCGGATGCCCCGCCGTCAGGAGCGTGAAGAGGGCCGCCGCGAGGAGGGCGAAGTCCCGCCGCTTCCCGCGCTCGTCCGTCATCACCAGGGCGTAGAGCATCACGGGGAGGAGCGCCGCCGGGGTCGCGAGAGGCCAGTTGAGCCACAGCAGCACGAAGCCGGAGAGACCGTACGCCAGGCCGCCGAAGAGCGCCGCTCCTTCGGAGAGCCCCTGCCGCCGCAGCAGCAGGAAGGTGAAGAGCCCGGCGAGGAGGACCTTGAGCCCCGCCGTCACCGTGAGGGCCTGCCACAGCGGCAGCAGCAGGGCGGCGGCCACCAGGGGCTGGAACGCCTGCGCCTGGGGATCGGCGAGGAGCGGCATGCCCGCGCCCACGTCGGCGTTCCACGCCGGCCACCTGCCGTCCGCGAGAGCCCGGCGGACCTCGGCCTGGAGCGGCACGATCTGGGTGATCAGGTCGAGCTGAAGGGGATTCCCCTCTGGCGGTGCCCGCATCTCCTCCGGCGTCCGCACCCAGGGGAGGATGTCGGCCGGAAAGAGCACCTTCCCCAGGAACAGCGCCGGCCCGAAGAGGATCACCAGCACGGCCGCGAGCGCCGCCCAGATGCGCAGCGGCACCGGGTCCCACCAGCGCCGCAGCGCCCGGGCGAGGAGGAAGGCCAGGAGGGCGAGATAGAGGCCGGGGAGGGGATTCATGCCAGCGGCCGCAGGAGCCACGCGGAAAGTGCGGTGAGGGCCAGGGCGGCGAGGGCGAGCCCCGGGATCAACCCCGGCGCCTGGTAGATCGCCTCCACTCGGTGATTCCCGGCCGGCAGCCACGCCGCGAGGAAGGGGCCGTTGGCGACGAGGGTGAGCTGGGGGCGCCCGTCCAGGAGGAGGTGCCACCCCTGGTCCTGATAAATGCTGGAGGCAAGGAGGCGATCTTCGGCCAGGGCCGCCTGGGCCGAGACGCGGGTTGGCTCCAAGGCAAGGATCTCCAACCCCGCAGGCTGCGGCAGGAACAGGCGGGCGAGCACGTCGCCACGCTCGAAGACCTGCGACGTCGCATCCCGAAACACCACCCGCTGGCCGGGGCCGGGGTGTACGCGCTTCGGCGCCAGAACGAAGCGGACCCCCAGGAGCCGGTAGAGCGGATGCTCGCGCGCCACGACGACCTGCTCCGTCGGGTACGTCCAGGAAGCGCTGACCGGTTTGACGAGCTCGAAGTAGGCCCTGGGTTTGAGGGGGCTCGAGATCCGGATGTCCGCCAGCCCGTACACCGACGCCGCGTTGGGTAGCAGCATCTCCGCGAGCCCCACCATCCGCGCCCCCCCGGCGTGCTTTTGCAGGAACGCGATGGCCGGCGTCGTCGGGTAGTAAGCGCTCCGGGGCAGCGACGGATTGGCCGGTACATGGAGGAAGAGGAGCTCGGCGGCGGCGAGGGTGAGGAGAGCTGCGATGGGATAGGCAGCGTTGCGCCCCCGCCCGAAGACCCTCACCCCTGCCCCTCTCCCGACCACCCCATCCCCCTCCCCGGGAGAGGGGTACCCGGTTGGAGCGGTCTCGCTGGTCTCGCTCGTCCCTGTTGTCCCTGCTGTCTCTGTCGTCCCTTCTTGCTTTTCCCGAAGCAAGAGGATGCCCCCAGCCCCTGCCACCGCCGCCAATTGCAGCCAAAGCCAGAACGAGCGGAGCGCCTCGATATCCTTGGCTCCCGCCGGAGGAGGCGATCCTTGGTATCCCCAGGCGACGAGCCCCAGGAGAATCATCGTGGCGGCGGCCACGGCCCATCTCCGGGGAGCGCCCTCCCCCGAGATCCACCGCTCCGCCGTGCAGGCGGCGAGATAGGAAAGGGCGAAGGCCACCACCAGCAGGACGCGGCGGTGGCTGGTGAGCGACTGGTTGACCACGGGCAGCACGGCCATGAGCCACGTAACGCCAGGAACGCGGACCGTCACCGCCACGCTCAGGACGGCCAGCCCGAGGAACAGCCTCTCCTCCCGCATCCGGCGAGCGACAGGGAGGAACGCGAGGAGGGCCGCCAGCAGGGCTGCGCCCCCCACGAAGCCGGCGCCGTCCTCGTTCGTGTTGTCGTCCCCCCAGTAGCTCAGGTAGCGGTCGTTGCCGAAGGCGTTGGGCGCGAAGAGGGAGAGGAAGCGCTTCCGCACCCCCTCCGGGCCGCGCGGCTTCTCCCCGGGAGCTGCGAGGTCCGCAAGCGTAGGACCCTGGTCCCGGAGAGCCTGGTTGCGGGCCGCCACCTGGGAGTAGCGCAGGCTCTGGGGAACGTAGCGCGCGGCCGGTAGCAGCGCAGGAGCGGCGAGGCCGAGCGCGACCAGCCCGGCGAGAGCCCAGCGGGCCGCGAGGGGGAGCCGGTTTCCCCGGCCTCGCCGTCGCAGCCGGGCCAGGGCGAACAGCCCGCTCACGAGGGCCACGTAGAGGATCGTCTCCGGGTGCCCCGCCACCAGCAGGGAGAAGAGGGCCGCGGCCAGCAGCGCGAAATCCCGTCGCGCTCCCCGCTCGTCCGTCATCGCCAGGGCATAGAGCACCAGGGGGAGGAGAGCCGCCGGCGTCGCGAGCGGCCAGTTGAGCCAGAGCAGCAGGAACCCAGAGAGGCCATACGCCAGGCTGCCGAAGAGCGCCGCCCCCTCCGAGAGCCCCTGGCGGCGCAGCAGCAGGAAGAAGAAGACGAAGGCGGTCAGCACCTTGAGGGCTCCCGTCACCCCCACGGCCTGCCACAGCGGCAGCGGTAGAGCGGCCAGGACCAGCGGCTCCAGCACCTGGGATTGGGGATCGGCCAGCAGCGGC
The DNA here is from genome assembly GCA_036275055.1 of Thermoanaerobaculia bacterium. Taxonomy (GTDB): domain Bacteria; phylum Acidobacteriota; class Thermoanaerobaculia; order Multivoradales; family UBA5704; genus DATARR01. The sequence continues at coordinate 84,059 of DASUEN010000083.1, read as the reverse complement.
ATCCCCGCTCCCGCGTCCGGGTTCCACACCGGCCACCGGCCGTCGGCGAGCGCCCGGCGTACCTCGGCCTGCCAGGGCACCGCCTGGGTCACCAGGTCGAGCTGCAGCGTGTTCCCCTCCGGAGGGGCACGCATGGCCTCGGCAGTCCGCACCCAGGGGAGCACGTCCGCCGGCAGCAGCACCCTCCCCAGGAACATCGCCGGCCCGCAGAGGATCACGATCGCCACCCCGAACACCGCCCACACCCGCCCCGGCACCGGATCCCACCACCGCCGGAGAGCGCGGGCGACGAGGAAGGCCAGCAGAGCGAGATAGAGGCCGGGGAGGGGGAGAGTCATGGCATCAATACCCTCTTTCCTCTCTTGGTACCCTCATTCTTACCCTCATTCGGGAGACAGTACCCTCATTCTTGGGGAGTTGGTATGCAGAGGCCGTCGCCCGAAGGCCCCACAGGCGCTAACGCTGAGGGAGCGCCGCCCGCCCAAGCCCCTCATCGCCCCGGCCCTCTTCTCCCATCGCCCTCCCCCCGACCGGGAGAAGAGGGAGAACAGCCAGAAGGGACGAAAGGGACAGCAGGGACACGAGGGACGAACAGGAAGACCGCCCCCGCCGAGACCCCTCTCCCGGGGAGGGGGATATCGGGGGGCGGGAGAGGGGCAGGGGTGAGGGTCTTGGGGCCCGCATGCCCTCACCAGGAGAGGGGACCCGGTTGGGGCAGTCTCGCTCGTCCCTGTTGTCCCTGCTGTCCCTGTAGTCCTTTTTTGCTGTTCTCCCCCTGCTACCGGTGAGGGGGCGGGAGAAGGAAGGAGAAACCCGGTACGATACCCCTCCCCAGGCCGCGGGACGCCGGAGCCGAGGATCGCGGAGGAGCCAAGCCATGCCACGCATCACCCGGGTCTACACCCGCACCGGAGACGACGGAACGACGGGCCTCGGCGGCGGGCAGCGGGTGCCCAAGGACTCGGCGCGGATCGCGGCCTACGGCACAGTGGACGAGCTGAGCTCGGCGATCGGCGTCGCCGTGGCCTTGGGGCTCGACGGCAAGCTGGCCGGCGCCCTGGCCCGCGTTCAGAACGAGCTGTTCAACGTCGGCTCCGACCTCTGCATCCTGGAGGAGGACAAGGCCGCGATGCCCGTGCCGGTGGTGGAGGAGCGGCACGTGGAGGCCTTGGAGCGGCTGATGGACGAGCTGCAGGAGGAGCTGACTCCGCTCGAGAACTTCATCCTCCCAGGGGGAACGCCGGGGGCGGCTCAGCTCCACGTGGCCCGCACCGTCTGCCGGCGGGCCGAGAGGGAGGTAATCCAACTCTCCCGGCAAGAGCCCGTGGGACCGTGGGTGGTGCGCTACCTCAACCGGCTTTCGGATGCCCTCTTCGTCATGGCGCGCTACGAGAACCGGAGACGCGGCGAGCCGGACGTCCTCTGGAACTCCCGGGCCTGAGCGGTTCCTCCTTTCCGAGGTTGGCTCGGGTTTTGAATCACACCCGGAGCCAAAGGAGGAAACGAGACTATGTCTTCCTCGTTCGGTATCTACCTGATCGGCTTCATCATCCTGATCATCGGCCTCGCTCTCGGAGCCCACCTGATGGGAGCGCCGTCCCTGTGGATCGGCGTCGGCGTGATCTGCCTGGTGGGACTCGGCATCCTGAGCGCAGTCAAGAAGACCCAGAGCCGGCCCGGGCCGGGTGTCCCCCCGAGGGTCTAGGAAAAGTTTTCAAGGCTGGGCGGTCTGTGATCGCCCAGCCCGATCTACCCCCAAACCTCGACCGACGGCCCGTTCGTCCCCGCTGCCAGGGCATCCCCCGTGGGGGAGAAGGCCACGGAGGTGACGCAGGAGGCCGCAACCGGCAGGCGCTCCCGCAGCTTGCCGGTGGCCGCATCCCACAGGCGGACCGCGTCTTCCAGCCCGCCGCTCGCCAACAGCTCCCCTTTGGGATGGAAGGCGAGGGAGGAGATGGCGTGCGGGTGCCCGGTGAGGACGGCGGCGCGCTCGCCGGTCTCGGTGCTCCAGATGCGCAGCGTGCGGTCGACGCTGGCGCTCGCCACCAGAGTGCCGTCCGGCGAGAAGGCCAAGGCCGTCACCGTCTCGCGGTGAGCCCGGAAGCTGATGCGGGTGCGCAGGGTCTCGAGGTCGACGATCTCCAACGCTCCGTTTCCGGTGCCGTAGACCACCTCCCTTCCTCCGGGAGAGAGGGCGGCGGCGGTCACCGGCTCGGGGCAGCCGATCGTCCGCCGCGGCCTGCCGGTGGCGGCGTCCCAGATCCAGATCTCCTCTCCCCAGCCGCTCGTCACCAGGGTGCGCCCGTCGCGGGAGAAGGCCACCGTTCCCACCGCGCCGGTGTGGCCGGCGAGGGTCGCGAGGAGGCGGCTCGTCCGCGGATCCCACAGGCGCACGGTACCGTCCCGGCCGCCGCTCGCCAGCAGCGGAGCCGCGGGAGAGAAGGCCACGGCATGGACGGCTCCGTCGTGCCCGGCGAGCTCCGCCAGCGGCGGATCGCCCTCCGCCCCCCAGAGGCGCACCGCGCCGTCGTCGCCAGCCGCGGCCAGCACCAGGCCGTCGGGCGAGAACGCCACGCAGCCGGCGGTTTTCCCCGGCAGCGCCAGCCGCCGTCTGCTCAGGCTCACCGCCGGCCAAGGGATGGATCGCCGCGGATGGGGCCTCTCCGGGCTGGGAAGGGCCACGGCCGGCCGATTCGCGATTTCCGCCTGCGCCGCAGCCAGGGTCGCCGCCACCTCCAGGGCGCTCCCGGGCCGCGCTTGCGGCTCGGGATCCAGGAGCGCGAGGACGAGCCGCTGGAGGCTCTCGGGAATCCGCGGCCCGGCGCGCAGGACGGGGACGGCCGGCCTCTCCGCCGCCGGCAGCCTGCCGGCGAGCAGCTCGTAGAGCACCGCTCCCAGGGAGTAGAGGTCCGAGCGGGGATCGGCCCACGGCTCGCAGGATTCGCGGCGGGCCCTCTCGGGGGCCAGGTATCCCGGCGTACCGGCCACCGAGCCCTCCGGGGCCAGCGCCTCCAGGATCGGTATCAGGCCGGCATCCAGCAGCTTCCAGCACCCCTCGGGAGTGAGGACGACGTGCCGCGGCTTGAGGTCGCCATGGATCATGCCGAAGGCGTGCAGGGCCGCGAGGGCCTCCGCCACTTCCCGGCCGAGCCAGCACACCACGTCGAGAGGGAGAGGGTGGGGCAGCTCGAAGGGACCCGAGCCGCGGACCAGCTCCAGGAGCAGGAACGGCGAGCCGTCCTCCGTCTCGCCCACCTCGTACACGGCCGCGAGCCCGGGATGCCGCAGGGCCGTGAGGGGCTCCGCCAGACGGGTGAAGCGTCCCGGCGGCAGGCCTCCCTCCCAGCGGTCGCGGCGCAGGACCTTGAGCGCCCAGCGCCCCTGCCCTTCGAGGTCGACCGCCTCGAAGACCTCGCCGAGAGGACCGCCGCCCAGCCGCCGCTCCAGCCCATAGCGGCCGAGGATCGTGGTCCCCACCCGCAGCGCAGAGCCCGGCGCGGGCTCCGGCTCAGACGGAGGGGAAGAGACGGTGGTGGCGGGGCTCGGCAGCGCCTGCCGGGCATGGGCTCCCGCCGTCAGCTCCCGGGGCTCGGCGGTGGCCTCCCGGGCCGCGGTCTGGAATTGGAGGAGCGCCTTCGCGTCCAGCGGACAGAAGAGGAAATCGTCGGGATACGTCGTGCTGCAGTCCGGACAGACCTTCATCGTGGACCTTCCCTGGTAAAACGGAAAACCGGGTTCGCTGAGGGAAGTATGCGCCATCCGCTCTGAATTGCAAGCCGTTGCCGGATCGTGACCTGGCGGGAGCCCGGACGGGATAAGATCCGCCAGGCGAAAAATCATGACGAAGAAAGAGAAAGCCCACCGCATCGCCGAGATCCTCGACCGGCTCTTTCCGGCCGTGGACATCCCTCTGCGCCATCACGATCCCTTCACCCTCCTGGTGGCCGTGGTGCTCTCGGCGCAGACCACGGACAAGCTGGTCAACGAGGTGACCCCAGCCCTCTTCGCCCGCGCCGCGACGCCCGCGGCCCTGGCCGCGCTCCCCGTCGCGGAGATCAAGAGCCTGATCCGCCGCATCGGCCTCACCGAGGGGAAGGCGAAGAACCTGAAGCGCCTCTCCGAGATCCTAGTGGCCGAGCACGGAGGAGAGGTGCCCCAGGATCTCGAATCTCTGAAGGCCCTGCCGGGCGTGGGGCACAAGACGGCCTCGGTGGTGCTCAATCAGGCGTTCGGTCACCCCACCTTCGCCGTGGACACCCACATCCACCGGCTCGCCGCCCGTTGGGGGCTTTCGAGTGGCAGGAACGTGGAGCAGACGGAGCGCGACCTCAAGAAGCTCTTTCCGGAAGAAACCTGGGGGAAGGTCCACCTCCAGATCATCTACTTCGGCCGCCAGTACTGCCCGGCCCTCTTCCACGATCTCGAAGCGTGCCCGATCTGCTCCTGGGCGGCGTCGAAGAAGCGGAAGGAGGAGGAGAGAAGGCGGAATTTGGCGTTGCGGCGGCGGGGAGGGAAGGCGTAGAGGGCTCGGCCCTGTCCCTCCTTCTAACGGGATATCATCGCCCCATGGACCGCTTCGCCCGTTACGCTTGGCTCACCCTTTCCTACAACGTCGCCGTCATCCTCTGGGGCGCGATCGTGCGGGCCACGGGCTCGGGGGCGGGGTGCGGCGCTCACTGGCCGCTGTGCAACGGGGTGATGGTGCCGCGGGCGCCGAAGATCGAAACGATCATCGAGCTCTCTCACCGCGCGACGAGCGGCATCGCGCTGGTGCTGGTGGTGGGCCTCGCCGTATGGGCTTTCCGGGCCCGGCCCCGAGGCCACGGGGCGCGGAAGGCAGCGTTGTTCTCCCTGGGGTTCATGCTCAGCGAGGCTGCGGTCGGGGCCGGCCTGGTCCTGTTCAAGCTGGTGGCCGACAACGAATCGATGGCGCGGGCGATGTTCATGGCGACCCACCTCGTCAACACCTTCCTGCTCCTGGGCGCCATGACGCTCACCGCCCACTTCGCCGGCGGCGGGGCACCATTCCGCGTCCGCGGCCAAGGCGCTTTGGGGGTCGGGATCGTCCTCACCCTGCTCGGCATCCTGGCCTCCAGCGTCAGCGGCGCCGTGGCGGCCCTGGGGGATACGCTCTTCCCGGCGGCCTCGCTCACCAAAGCCCTGGCGGCGGACCTGTCGCCCACGGGTCACCTGCTCATCCGGCTCCGGCTGTTCCATCCCGGCATTGCCGTCGCCGTGGGGCTTCTCGCCTTCGTCCTCGCCCTGCGGATGCGCGACTCCGGCTCGCCCGTGGCGGTCCGTCTCGCCCGGTGGACCTGCGGGCTCGTCTTTCTCCAAATCCTGGCGGGTCTGCTGAACGTCGGGCTGCTGGCCCCGGTGTGGCTGCAGGTCGTCCACCTGCTGTTGGCGGACCTGCTGTGGATCGTGTTCCTGCTGCTGGGCGCGACAGTGCTGGCCGCCGCCTACTCGAAGGTCCCGCCCCTTCCCTTGCCGAGCTCGAACGAGCGGGCGCCTGCCGCAGCTTCGCCGCTCGCGAGCGTCTCGGCTCCGAGCCGTGCCTCGGCCTTGAGCCCTTCGGCCAAGGGGAGCCCCAGCCCTTCGTAGACGGCGAGGCGGTCGTTGCGCAGCGCCGCCTGCGGGAAGGCGGCCATGGCGTGGGCGAGCTCCGTGGCGCGGCGCAGAGCCTGACCTTCCGGCACCACCTCGTTGACCAGTCCCATGGAGCGGGCCTCGTGAGCACGGACGGAGCGGCCGGTGAGGATCATCTCCAGGGCACGCCCGAGGCCGACGATGCGGGGGAGGCGCTGCGTGCCGCCGTCGACCAGGGGGACGCCGAAGCGCCGCTCGAAGCAGCCGAAGACGGCGGTTTCATCGGCGATCCGCAGGTCGCACCAACAGGCGAGCTCCAGCCCGCCGGCCACGCAGTAGCCGGAAACAGCAGCGATCGTGGGCTTGGAGACGGCGAGGCGGGTGAAGCCGAGGGGGCCGTTCTCGCCGGCTACCTCGTCGGCGAGAGCTTCGAGGTCCTTGAGGTCGGCCCCGGCGCAGAAGACCTGGTCACCCCCGGTGAGGACGCCCACCCGCGCCCCCGGATCCGCATCGAACGCGAGCCACACCTCGCGCAGCAGGCGCGCCGTCCGCGCATCGACCGCATTGCGCGCCGCCGGCCGGTTCAGCCGGAAGATACGGACGGGGCCGTCGGCGGAGATGAGGACGGGGAGGTCCACGGGGCTCAGGGGAGAAAGGGGGCATGAACCGGACGAAGTAACTCCTGGTTCCGATCGTAGAGATCCTCTCGCTTGGGGTAGGGAGCGCCGCCCAGGGGGAGGCCCTTCCGCATGCGCGCGAACGCCTTTTCGCGAAGCGCCCGAGAGTCGCCTGTACCCTCAGTTTTCGGCATCGAAGTCTCCCTACGATCTCCTGGAAAGTCGCAACGCCCACCTTCGCCCGGGCATAAATGCCGGGGCTATGAACAGCGCCCCCTGAAGGGGACTTTCCCCGAGAAGGGGACTTCGCAAGCCGGATTCATCCGGCGTCGTTACCTAGCCCTGGCATTTATGCCCGGGCGGGGATGGGCGTCGCGACCGAGTTTACAGCACCGTCTCGCGCACCACCTCGTCGAGCGTCGTCATGCCGTCGCGGATCTTCTGCAGACCGCTGCCGCGCAGGGTCATCATGCCGTTCTGGACGGCCTTCTGGCGCAGCTCGAAGGCGCTGGCGCCGGAGAGGATCATCTCCTTCATCTCGTCCTCGACCTCCAGCACCTCGTAGAGGCCGACGCGCCCCTTGTAGCCGGTGTTGCTGCACCGCTCGCAGCCGCGCCCCTTGAACAGCTTGAGCGTGCGCGACTCGTGCTCCGAGAAGCCGGCCTGCACCAGCGCCGCCGGTGGCACTTCGAGCGGCTCCTTGCAGAAGGAGCAGATGCGGCGCACCAGCCGCTGCGCCACGATCATGTGCACCGAGGTGGCGACCAGGAAGGGCTCGATGCCCATGTTCATCAGGCGGCTGATCGACGACGGCGCATCGTTGGTGTGGAGCGTCGAGAGCACCAGGTGCCCGGTCATGGCGGCCTTGATCGCCACCTCGGCGGTTTCGAAGTCGCGGATCTCGCCCACCAGGATGATGTTCGGGTCCTGCCGCAGGAAGGAGCGCAGGGCGGCGGCGAAGTTGAGGCCGATCTGCTCGCGCGTCTGCACCTGGTTGATGCCCGAGAGGTTGAACTCCACCGGGTCCTCGGCGGTCATGATGTTGACCTCCGGGGTGTTGATGCGCTGCAAGGCCGAGTAGAGGGTGTTCGTCTTCCCCGAGCCGGTGGGGCCGGTGACCAGCACCATGCCGTAGGGCTTGAGGATCGCCGTCTCGAACTTGCGCAGCGATTCCGGCTCGAAGCCCAGGCGCGACATGTCGAGCATGAGCTTGTCCTTGTCGAGCAAGCGCATGACGATCTTCTCGCCAAACAGCGTGGGGAGTACGGAGACGCGGTAGTCGAGGTCCTTGTTGCGGCCGGAGATCTTGGTCTTGATCTTGATGCGCCCGTCCTGCGGCAGCCGCTTCTCGGCGATGTCGAGCCGCGCCATGATCTTGCAGCGGCTGGTGATGGCCTCCTTGAGCTTGAGCGGCGGATGCATCATCTCGTAGAGGATGCCGTCGATCCGGTAGCGGACTCGGTATTCCTTCTCGTAGGGCTCGATGTGGATGTCCGAGGCGCCGCGCTTGATGGCGTCGGTCAGCACCAGGTTCACCAGCTTGACGACCGGCGCCTGCTCGGATTCCTCTTCGAGCGTCGCGAGGTCGAGGTCCTGCTCTTCGTCCAGGACCTCGAGGTCGGTGCTGCCCCCCTCCTCGGAGAGGTCCGACATCACCTTCTTCAGCTCGATGGCGTGGGTCGAGCCGTAGTACCGGTCGATCGAGACCCGGATGGCCGTCTCCGAAGCCACCACCGGCTCCACCCGGTAGCCGGTCATGAACTTCACGTCGTCCATGGCGAAGACGTTGGTGGGATCGATCATCGCCACCGTCACCGTGGCGCCGGACTTGGAGACGGGGAGGATGGTGTACTTGCGGGCGATGTCGGCGGGGATGATCTTGATCACCGCCTCTTCGATCTCCATGCCGGTCAAGTCGACCGCGGGGACCTTGAAGTGCTGCGCCAGCGAGTCGACGAGCTGTTTCTCGGTCAAATACCCGAGCTTGACGAGGTTGGTGCCCAGCCGCCCTCCCTGCTCCTTCTGCAGGACGAGGGCCTCGTTGAGCTGCGTCTGGTCGATCTTGCCGGTCCGCATCAACAGCTCCCCGAGCTTGTCGGGGACCTGCGGAACTGCTTGCGGCCGGCGTACGGTTTCCGGCTGTGCCATGCGCTACCCTTCTCGCGCCCGCTTGGGGCCCTTACGGCAAAACGGGAGAAATATCCCTCGAACCTGTGCGAAGCCGTAGCGCAGTCTACCAGCCGGCGGGAAAGAGGGTCAACGTAGTAGCGAATAGGAATTTAGCTATGTCATCCCGGTCGCCGCTGGGCCCATCCTGGTCATCTTCCCGCCCACGGGGTATCATCCCCGGCCTATGCCGTTCCCTGGGGGCAGCGCGTACGCAATGACACGGGACGTGGCGGAGGGGTACTTGCTGTTGACCGAGCGGACCTTCAAGACCCTGACCCGCGGCGACCTCGACCAGCTCGCCTTCGAGTTCGACCGCCATTTGCGCGAGCTGCGGGGAGATCAGCCCGCCATCGACGACCTGCCGGCCGTCCAGCTTCGCCAGCGGCGGATGCAGCGGCTCAACAGCGCCCTCCAGATGCTGCGCAGCTACCGGCAGAGGCAGAAGGTCTGATGGCCCACCTGGCCGGACCCATCGCCGCCGCCCTGGGGCTCGCCGCCGCCTTCGCCCTCGACCGACTGTGCGCCGTGCGCGGCCTGCTGCCGCCCGGCTTCCGCCAGCTATGGCGCCGGGTGCTGGCAGGATCGATCGTGGCCGGCTTCCTCGCCGCCGGGGTGTTCCTCCCCCTGGCCGCGGCGCTCGCGGGATTGAAGATCGAGCCGCCGAACCTGTCGAAGATCGAGACCTTCCAGCTCTTCGAGCTCCACCTGATCATGGTGGCGGTGATGGGGTCCTGGTTCCTGCTGGGCTTTGCCGGCCTGCCCAAACCGCGGGAGGCGCCCGCGGAGCCGGTGCCGCCGATCGAGCCCGTGCCCATCCCCCTGGAGGGAATGGAGATTCCCGCGGCAAGTACGGAAGGCGCGGAGGAGATGGCGGCTCAGCCCCTCCCGGAGCCGCCCGCACCTCCTCCTCCGCCCCCGCCCCGGGTCTCCCTGGGGCGGCAGTTCCTGATCCAGTTCGGGTTCGTGGCGCCGGACGTGCCGAAGGAGGTCGGCCTCGGCCTCACCCTCGGGCTCGGCGCCTGGCTGGCGGTGCTCGCGGCGGTCCTCGCCGTCGCCGGCATCCTGATCGCCGTCGGCGGCCAGGACGCCGTGCCCCATCAGCCGCCGGCCCTCATCCCCCTCATCGCCGCCCTGCCTTTTGCGGTGCGGCTCGCCATCAGCTTGTCGGCCGGCATCGTGGAGGAGAGCTTCTTTCGCGGTTTCCTGCAACCGCGCGTCGGTATCGGCTTGTCGACCGCCTGCTTCGCCCTGGCCCATCTTTCGTATGGCCAGCCGTTCCTGCTGGTGGGCGTCACCCTGCTGTCGCTCATCTACGCCTTCCTCGTCCGCTGGCGGCAGAGCCTGTGGGCCGCCATGACCGCCCACGCCCTGTTCGACGGCATCCAGCTCCTGGTGGTGGTGCCGGCCGTCCTCAAGCTGACCCAGGGGGTCTCGGGCAAGGCGGCGGCTTTCCTGAGCTGCCTATGAACGACGGATCCGCTCTGGAAGGCTCCGGTGATCTGCTAGACTCGGCCCCGAGGGTCGAGCCCGTGGACTATCGCTTCCATCTCGCCGTCGGCAGTCGCTTCGAGAACATCGAGCTGGTGCAGGTGGTGCTGAAGGACTGCCTGCAGCGGATCGGCATGGACGACGATGCCCAGCATTGGGTGGATGTGGCGGTGCGCGAGGCCCTGGCCAACGCCATCAAGCACGGCAACCTGCAGGATCCCGAAAAGCAGGTGCAGGTCGAGCTTGCGGTCGAGGGCGACGACCTGGTGATCCGGGTCGAGGACGAGGGCGTGGGGTTCGACCCTTCGCTGCTCGGCGACCCGTTGGCTCCGGAGAACCTGCTGCGCCCCAATGGCCGCGGCATCTTTTACATGCGCAGCTTCATGGACGACGTCCTCTACGGCTCCGGCCCCGGCGGGGGCACCATGGTGACGCTGCGCAAGCGGTACACCGGGCCGAAGACGGAACCCGGCGATTAAAGATACTCGAGGAGGGAACTGAAGCATGGACGTGAGCAAGCGGCAGGTCGGCGACGTGACCATCCTGGACCTCAAGGGCAAGATCACCATCGGCTCGGGTGACGTACAGTTGCGCAACTCGGTGCAGGAAGTGATCAACGGCGGGGCCACCAAGGTCCTCATCAACATGAGCGGCGTCTCCACCATCGACTCGTCCGGCATCGGCGAGCTGGTGAGCGCCTACACCACGGCGAGCAACCGGGGAGCCAAGCTGAAGCTCATCAACCTGCCGCCCAAGGTGGCGGACATCCTCACCATCACCCAGCTCATCACCGTGTTCGACGTCTATGACAGCGAAACCGAGGGTATCGCTTCCTTCAGTTGAGGCCGGAGACCTGGACCGGGCCGTATGAGCGCCGGTCCGCTCCCATCTCCTCCTGCAGCGGCGCCGGCGGCCTTGGGCGGCCGGCTGGCGGCCTGGGCCGAGCGGGTCCATCGCCGCCTTCCCGACCTCCTGCCACCCCCCGCCGCGCGGCCCGAGCCCGTGCACAGGGCCATGCACTACGCCCTGACCGGCGCGGGCAAGCGGGTGCGCCCGGTGCTCACCCTCGCCGTGGCCGACCTCTTCGGCGTCCGCTCCGAGCCCGTGCTGGACCTCGCCTGCGCCGTCGAGATGGTCCACGCCTGCTCGCTGGTGCTGGACGACCTCCCGGCGATGGACGACGCGGCCTTGCGCCGGGGGCGCCCCACGGTCCACCGGGCGTTCGGCGAGAGCGTGGCCCTGCTCGCCGCCCTCGGCCTGCTCAACCGCGCCTACGCCCTGGTGGCCGAGGCCGCCCATCGTCTCTCGCTCCGCCGCTACACCACCGAGGACGTAGTCCATCACCTGGCGGCGGCCATCGGCAGCGACGGCCTGATCGGCGGCCAGGCTCTGGATCTCCTCGCGAAGCCGGAAGAGATGGATCTCGACGTGCTGGAGTACATCCACAGCCACAAGACGGGCGCCCTGTTCATGGCCGCCGGCGAGCTGGGGGCCATGGCCGCGGACGCAAAACGGCGGGACCTCGAAGTGATCGCGCGCTACGCCAAGAACCTGGGGCTGGCCTTTCAGATCGCGGACGACCTGCTGGACGTCCTCAGCACGCCGGAGGCCACGGGCAAAGACACGGGGAAAGACGAAGGGAAGGTCACCTTCGTCCGCCTCCTCGGCGTCGACGGCGCCCAATCCCTCGCCGCCGAGCTGCTGGGTTTCGCCGTGGATTCCCTGGCGCCGCTGGGCAGGAAAGCCGACCCCCTTCGCGAGCTGGCGGTGTTCGTTCAGCACCGGTCGCGGTGAGGTCATGGCCTCTCCAGCCCTCATTACTCCCCCCGACCGGGAGAACAGCCAGGAAGGGACGACAGGGACGACAGGGACAGCAGGGACGAGGAGAACAAGCAAGAGGCCTGTATCTGGGGCGCCCCTTCCAAGACCTCACCCCTGCCCCTCTCCCGACCCCCGCTATTCCCCTCGCCGGGGAGAGGGTTAGCCGGCTGAGGCGGCTTTGCCTTTCTCCCTCGTCCCTGTTGTCCCTACTGTCCCTGTCGTCCCTCCTTGGCTGTTCTCCCTCTTCTCCCGCCCCAGTAGAGCACTACGCCTTCGTGGGAACCACCGGCGGCTATGCCGGCGGGGGCACCGGCTTCGCCGCGAGCCATCCGGAGAAACAGGCGAGCCGAGCGTCGCCGGCAGGAACCAAATCCCCCCTCCCTCCCTCTAATCCTGTTGGGGAGCGCTCCCAACCCAGTACGCAGGGCCCGAGCCGGTGCCGGCGGGCCCGGTTCGAGATCCTCGTTTGGATTTCGTGCCCCCTCGGGGCGGGAAAGGAGCGCAGTCTCGTGAACGGTTCCGCAGTCCTCGACCTCGCCGGGAAAATCAGCGTCACCGGTTTCGTGGTGATCGCCATCCTGGTCCTTCTCTCCGTCTGGTCGCTCGGCGTTTCCATGGAACGGCTGTTCGTGCTGGCCCGGGCGCGCCGGCAGTCGATCGCCTTCGCGCGGGCCGTCTCTCCCCACCTCGCCGAAGGCGGCCGGGCGCAGACGGCCATCGAAGCCGCCCGCCGCTTTCCCCACAGTCACGTCGCCCGGGTGGTGGCCGCGGGGCTCTCGACCTTTCAGCAAAAGAGCTCCCGGGGATTGACCGCCGCCGAGGTGATCGAAGCCACGGCCCGCGCCCTGGCGCGCACGGCCCTCCAGACCACGGCCGAGCTCAACCGCGGCGTGGGGAGCCTGGCAACGATCGCCACCACCGCGCCCTTCATCGGCCTCTTCGGCACCGTCGTCGGCATCGTCCACGCTTTCAAGGACATCGCCGCCACCGGCGGCCAGGGCGGCTTCGCCACCATTTCCCAGGGGATCGCCGAGGCGCTCTTGACCACGGCCCTGGGCCTCGTGGTGGCGGTGCCTGCGGCGTGGATGTTCAACTTCATCAGCCAGCGCGTTCAGCACCTGGGGGTGGAGATGGAGAGCTCGTCTTCGGAGCTGATGGATTACTTCCTGGAGCGGGAGCGGGGGTAGGAACGTGATCGAACGGATCCTTTTCGCGCTCTGCTCCGGGTTGTGCCTCTTCGCGACACCGGCCCCCGCCGCGCCGGGGCCGGCCGATCTCGACCGCATCTATCAGGCGCTCGCCCGTGGCCGATTCGCGGCGGCCGCCGCGAATCTCCAGCGGGTCGTGGTGCAGACGGGACCTTCCCTGAGAAACTCTGGATTGAAGGAGAAGGTCCTGCGCCGGGCCATCGGGACCACGCGCAGGTTCCTCGCCGAAAAGCATCCGGCTGCGGAACGGGATGCCGCCCGGCAGGTCCTCTGTCTCTCCCGCGCTTTCTTTCCGGGCGAGGAGCTGCCGGGGATCGAGAATGCGCTCCGGGTGGGTGGGGGCGTCCAGCGCCCCGAGCTGATCGGCAAGCCCAGTCACCCCTACACCGCCGTGGCGCGCAGGGCCAGGCTACAGGGCACCGTGATCATCGAAGCCGTCATCGATCAGGAGGGGTGTGCGCGCCAGCCGAGGGTCTTGAAGGGCCTGCCGCTGGGGCTCGACCAGGCCTCCCTCCACGCGGTCCAGAGCTGGACTTTCCAGCCCGCCACCCTGAACGGCCGTATCGTGGCGGTTTACTACACGCTGACCGTGACGTTCAATCTGAGCGATCCGGAGTGAGCGCGCTGCGCCATAGACGCTAGCTTTGCTGGGAGCTCCCCCGCCCAAGACCCTCATCCCCTGCCCCTTCTCCCGCCCCCTCGCCACCCCCCTCACCGGGAGAAGGGGTCCCGGCCGAACCGTTCTTGCTTTTCTCCCTCGTCCTTGTTGTCCTTGCCGTCCTTGATGTCCTTTCTTTGGCTGTTCTCCCTCTTCTCCCGGTGAGGGGGGTGGCGAGGGGGCGGGAGAAGAGGGCCGGGGTGATGAGGGTCTTGGGCGGGGGCGCTCGGAGGCGAACCCGCGCTACACTTCGCGTTTTCCCCGGGCTCCCCCGGGACGAGGATCGCTATGCGAATCGTGGTAGCCCTGGGCGGCAACGCCCTGTTGCGCCGGGACGAGGAGATGACGGCCGAAAACCAGCGGCGCAACGTGCGCATCGCCGCGGAGGCCCTGGCGCCCTTGGGCCGCGAGCACGAGCTCGTGATCTCCCACGGCAACGGCCCTCAGGTGGGGCTCCTCGCCTTGCAGGGCGCGGCCTATGAAGAGGTGGGGCCGTATCCGCTGGACGTGCTGGGGGCGCAGACGGAGGGGATGATCGGCTACATGATCGAGCAGGAGCTGGGGAACATCCTGCCGTTCGAGCAACCTTTCGCCACCGTCCTCTCGATGGTGGAGGTCGATCCTGCCGATCCGGCGTTCCAGCATCCCACCAAGCCCATCGGCCCCGTCTACGACGAAGAGGACGCCAAGCGCCTGGCGGCGGAGAAGGGGTGGACCATGGCGCCGGACGGCAACGGGTTCCGCCGCGTGGTGGCCTCGCCGCTGCCGCAGCGGATCTTTCAGATCCGGCCCGTGAAGTGGCTGCTGGAGAAGGGGTGCATCGTCATCTGCGCCGGCGGCGGCGGTATCCCCACCATGTACGAGCCGGCGCGCGGCCCGCACCGCACCCTCCATGGCGCCGAGTGCGTGGTGGACAAGGACCGGGCGAGCGCCCTGCTGGCTCGGGAGCTGGCGGCGGACCTCCTCATCCTGGCGACGGACGCGGACGCCGTCTACCTCGACTGGGGCAAACCCACGCAGCGCGCCATCCGCCGCGTGTCGCCCGCGGCGCTGGCCGGCTATGGCTTCGCCGAAGGCTCGATGGGGCCGAAGGTGGAAGCGGCGACCGAGTTCGCCACCCGCACGGGCAAGACCGCCGCCATCGGTGCCCTGGCCGACATCGTCCGCATCACCCGCGGCGAGGCCGGGACGCTGGTGACCTCGGAAGTGGCAGGCGTCGAGCTGTACGGCGATTCGTGACCCGCCCCCAACGGCAACGGGCCGGCAATGCCGGCCCGTTGGTCTCACCTCAGCCGCGGGAAGGCGGGCTCAGTGGGGGAACATCGTCAGGCGGAGGTTGGACCACGTCCAGCCGAGGCTCGGGACCTCGCATCCCACTTGGTTGAGGAGGTTGCCCATCTCCAGCACCAGGCCGGTCGAGGGGACGGTGAGGATGTGGTTCTGTGCCGTGGCCTTCATGTCGATGTGCCCCACGTCGTGGCCGCCCTCTTGGACGATGATGTGGACCATCTTGTTGATGGCATCGAAGGCGTAGCTGATGTGGTAGGTCGTCCCCTGCTCGAACTTGAAGCCGATGCGGGCATTGGTGTTGGCGCCGGCCGGTTGGTCGATGTTCTGGTTGTTCTTCAGCCAATAGCGCTTCGGGCCAAAGGCGTTGAGATTGCTGAAGCAATTGCTGCGGAATTTTCCGCGATGGAAGAAGGCGATGTTGTGAGCACACTCGGGGTGGCGCGCATTCCACGGGCCGGCGGTGATGTCCAGCTCCCACACGAGCCGGTCGAGGTTGAGCTTGCCGGTGACGGGCACCGCCAGCTTGAGCTTCGGGGTGGTGGTCGTGGCGGTGTGAACCTGGCCGGGGCGCTCGAAGACGATGGGCGCCGAGGCGTCGGCGGGCAGCGCCCCCAGCCCTGCGGCGTTGGCGGGCGAGATGAAGGTGACGCGGGAATTGTTGGCGTTGTTCTCGACGGCGAAGGCGAAGAACGGCTGGTCGCAGGTGGCGCGGACGCTCACGTCCTCCTTCATCTGCCGCAGCCCCAGGGCGTCGTCATAGAGGGCGAGCGACACGGCCGGTACCATCACCTGGGCATTGCCGCCCGCCAGGGTGCCGTCGGCACGCACGAAGTCCACCGCGCAGGCGGTCGAATCGGCGCCGAGGTTCACCAGCGCGAGCTGGGCCGTGTGCACCCGGGTGACGCCGTTCAGGAACGCCTCGCTGCCGGGCTCGAAGCGGTTCGCCTCGGAGATGACCGGAACGCCGCCCATGTGGGTCTGCCGGCCGTGGCGGGTTTCGATCCAGGCGTCCACCTGGAGGTCGGAGTCGGCCTCGATGGCGAGGAGCCCGGTCCGGCCGCTCTCGGCCGCGTCGTCGAGGGCGAGGACGCGGTCCACGGCCACTTTCTGCGGCGCGGACTCGGCGATGCTCTTGAAGGCGGTGCCGTCCACGCCCACGGGCAGGAAGGAGCTGCGATAGGAGGCCTCTGAGGTCCCGAGGTTCGAGATCCAGAGATGGGTGGGGAGACGGTGGCCGTCCGTCGCGGACGGCTGGACGACGGGGACGTATACCGTTCCCGCTCCGGCCGCGGTCACCACTCCCAAGGCCAGGACGCTGACGCTGAGCAAAACCTTTCTCATGCTGAGACCCCTAAAACAGACGGACGGTTAAACGCACGCACACACTTACGACGAACAAGCTTTGGCGCCATTCTACACGAGTTCGTGCTCCCTGCAAGTATCCGGAGTGCGGATTATCGGATTTCCGTTGGACCGATCGCAAAGACTAGTGTGCGCCCCACGTGGCCGTCGCGGCCGGTCCACAACGGCACGAGGCCGGGAGGGGGCGCCCCCAGGAGCGTGCGGAGGAAGGGGCGGACGGCGGTCACTTCCTCTTCGTCCACCACCAGGTAGGTGGCGCCGTGGCGCCGGCCGTAGGCCAGGAAGGGCTCGAGCGGCGCCCGCGGGGAGAAGACGGAGCCGCGGCCGGCATAGACGGCGATGGCCGTGTCCTGCGTCATGATCCGCGCCTCCGGTGCGCTGTGGGCCGCGATCCATAGCCCCGCGGCCTCGTGGCCGAAGTCCGAGGTGGCGATGCCGTGGCGTGCAATCGCCACGTCGGCCCAGGCGAAGTAGCCGGCGAGCGCCAAGGCCGCGAGTGCCGCGGCCAGCCGCCGGCCGCCCCCGGGAGGCAGGCGGCGGAAGAAGTCGGCGAGCCCCGCCGCCGTCCAGATCAGCAGGCCGGGGAAGGCGGGAGCGAAGAACCGCTGCTGAACGTGGAAGGCGAGGAACGAGGCCACGGGCGCGACGGTGGCCGCGACGAGGAGCTCCGCCTCCAGCCGCCGCCGGCTCCACGGTGCCGCCAGCAGCCACCAGGCCGCGGGCAGCAGGAGCAGGGCGGAGAAGATCTCCGAGGTGAGGCTGCTCTTGAGCACGTGCCCGAGGTTGTGCAGGAAGCGGCCGGAGGCCTCCGCCGTTTTCACCGCCGCCGTGCCGGCCTCGCCCCGCTGGTAGCGGGCCGCCGAAGCGGCGCGGATCTCGCCGTCGGCTTCCAAGGTGTTGACGATCTCGTCGTAGAGCACCGGGTCCCCGCTCTCCACGGCGCGGCCGATCTCGTAGGTGATACCGAGCTTGCCGGAGATCATCCACCTCCCGGTGTGGCGATGAATGAAGAGGAGCTGCGGTGCCGCCACGGCCAGGAAGACGAGGGGGAGCGCGAGGAGAGCGGAGAGGGGTTTCCTCCCTCCCAGGCGCCGCCGCAAGGCGAAGACCGCCAGCGCCGCCCCCTCCAGGGAGACCATCCAGAGGAGCCCCTCCGGCCGCGCCAGGTAGGCGAGCCCGGTGAGCAAGCCGGCGGCGGCGAAGGCCGCGGCGCTCTCCCCCTCCAGGCCCTTGGCGACGAGCCAGGCGGCCGCGCAGGTGAGGAGCAGGAACAGCGGCTCCGTCATCGTCCCCCAATAGAGGACGGCGACGGTGAGGGCGGGGAAGAAGGCCACCAGCGCCGCCGCCAGCAGGGCGCCGCCGTGCGTGGTGAGGCGGCGCGCCAGGGCGTAGACGGGGAGCGTCAGCAGCGATCCGAAAAGGACGTACCAGACGTCGCTCGCCGCCTCCGGCCGGCCGGTCAGCTTCAGGGTGGCGCCGGCCAGCAGGGGATAGAGCGGCGAGTGATGGAGCTCGGGATGGCCGCTGAAGGTGAAGCCCAGGCCGCTCCAGAGGTTTCTTCCCAGCAGCAGGTAGACCGGCTCGTCCCAGCGGATCACCCGGGGGAGCAGGAGAAGGGCGAAGCGGAAGGCGAAGGCGGCAAAGGCGAGCGCCAACAGGGCCTTGCGCTCCCGGGAGTCGGCGGGAGCCGTCATCTCGGGGCGGCTACCGCGCCGGCTTCGCTCCCTGGGCGGCCGCCTGAGCTGGCGCCTGCATGTAGTCCACCGCCAGCCGGGCGAGGGCGCGCACCCCGAGCTTCAAGCCCGACTCGTCGATGCGGAAACGCGGCGAGTGGTTGGTGGCGAAGAGCGCAGGGTCCGCCCCCGGCGTCTTGATCCCCAGCCAGATGAAGAGGCCGGGCACCTCCCGCTGGTAGTAGGAAAAATCCTCGCCGCCCAAAGACGGCGGCGCCTCGCGGACGTTGGCGTCGCCCGCCGTGCGCCGCAGGCTGGGGAGCATCTTCGCGGTCAGCGCCGGATCGTTGAAGGTGAGGGCCACCCGCTCCTCAATGGTCACCTCGGCCTTGGCTCCCGCGGATTCGGCGATGCTCATGGCGGTGCGGCGGATGCGGTCGTGAATGTCCTTGCGCATCTCCGGCCCGAGGTAGCGGATGGTCCCCTGCATCACCACGTCGTCGGGAATGATGTTCTCGCGCACGCCGCCGTCGATCTTGCCGATGGTGATGAGGGCCGGGGCGTCCGTGATGTCGATCTGGCGGCTGGCGATGGTCTGCAGGCCGAGCACGATCTGCGCGGCGACGACGATGGGGTCCACGCCCTTCCAGGGATAGGCGGCATGGGTCTGGCGGCCGTGGACGGTGATGCGCAGGCCGTCCGCGCCGGCCAGCATCCCCCCGGTGCGCCAGCCGATCTGGCCGGTGTCGAACATCGGGGTCACGTGCAGGCCGAAGACGGCGGCGGGCCGCTTTTCTTGGAAAACACCCTGGAAGATCCCTTCCTTGAGCATCAGCTTGGCGCCGCCCTCCTCGCCCGCGGGCGCCCCCTCCTCGGCGGGCTGGAAGAGGAATTCCACGTTGCCGGGGAGGTCGGCCTTCAGCTTCGCGAGCACCCCGGCCACGCCGAGCAGGATGGCGGTATGGGCGTCGTGCCCACAGGCGTGCATCACCCCCACCTCCTTGCCGTCGTAGGTGGTGCGCACCTTGGAGGCGAAGGGGACGTCGACCTCCTCGGTGACGGGGAGGGCGTCCATGTCTGCCCGCAGGGCCACGAGCGGCCCGGGCTTCCCCCCCTTGAGCATGGCCACCACGCCGGTGTGGGCCACCCCGGTCTTCACTTCCAGGCCGAGCTTGCCGAGGCGTTCGGCCACCAGCTTCGCCGTCTCCACCTCGCGGTTGGAAAGCTCCGGGTGCTCATGGATCTGGCGCCGGCAGGCGATGACGTCCGGCTCGGCCTGCGCGGCCAGGCGGTCGATTTCGGCCCCCAGCCGGTCCCCAGCCCCGGCGGACGGCGGAGCGGCGGCCGTCGCGGCCAGGGGCAGGGCGCCGAGGGCGAGCGTCAGGCAGAGGGCGATGGGCGTGCGCGGCATGGGTGCACCTCGTGGGAGAAGGAAAACGGTCCGGGTGGGGATTGTCTCCCAAACGGCGCGGGCGTGCCAGCGCCGCCTTTTTGAGAGATTTCTCCGTCCGGTGTCCCGGTCTCGCCCGGGTACTGCACCTCCCTGCTAGAGCATTAAACTTAGAGCATATTGGACATAGTGTTCCATGTAGTTTTGGAGTGAGCCCGGGTGTGGCTCCCCTCCAAGGAGGGCGTTTTGATCGGTTTGAACCGATAGGAGGATCCCGCGATGGAGCTGTTGAAATCCGTTCGTCTGTTGTCCAACGTTCTCTTCTTCCGACTCAAGTATGGCCATCCCGGGGAGGTTGACCGTCACTGGGAGAACTACTGGCGCACCATCCGGAAGACCGGCCGGGGCGGCGAGGTGCTGTGGGACAACGAGCCCGAGCGTGCCTCGGCGGAGGACATGCCGCGCTTCAAGCCGCACATGGACCTCTCGCTGCCGCTCTTGGACTTCGGCTGCGGCAACGGCCGGCAGTCGCGGTACCTGGCCAGGCACTTCGACCGCGTGCTCGCCACGGATGTCTCGCCGACCGCCGTCGCCAAGGCGCGTGAGGAGACGCCGGCGGAGCTGAAGATCGACTACCGCGTCCTCGACGCCCTGAAGCCGGACCAGGCGAAAGCCTTCCACGACGAGTTCGGCGACGTCAACATCTATATGCGGACGGTGATGCACGTGGTGCAGAAGCCGGACCGGCCGAAGTTCGTGGAGACTCTCTCGACCCTGCTGGGCAAGCGGGGGACTCTCTATCAGATCGAGTTGTCGCTCTGCGCCCTCGACTACTTCCGGACGCTCCCGGGCAACAGCCCCTCCGGGCTGCCGTCACACGTCCACAACGTCATCAAGACCGGCGCCACCTCGGTGGGCTTCGATCCCCAGGAGAGGTTCACCCTCTACCCGGAGAGCCGGTTCCAGGTGCTGGCCGAAGGGGACGACGTCACCATCAACACCGTCGTCCTCCATCACGGTGACGAGGGGCGGGTGCCCGCCAACTATCTCGTGGTGCGCAACCGCAACGGGCACGGGCCGTCGTAAGCCGTCGCAGCCCGGGAAGGGGTGCCTCTCGAGGGCGCCCTTCCCGCCCGGTCTGGAGTACTCTGTAGGGTATGGGGCCAGAAGTTTCGGTCGTCATTCCCACTCACAACCGCCTGGAGGTCCTCGCCGAGGTCCTCCAGGCGCTCGAATTCCAGCAGGGGGCTCCCTCGTTCGAGGTCGTCGTCGTGGACGACGGCTCGGCCGACGGCACCGGCGACTGGTTGCGCAGCCGGTCCTTCCGCATTCCGCTGCGTGTCCTGCTGCAAGAGAACCATGGTCCGGCGGCGGCGCGCAACACCGGCGTGGCCGCCGCCTCGGGCCGGCTGGTGGCCTTTCTGGGGGACGACACCGTCCCCTCTCCAGGATGGCTGGCGGTGCATCGCGAGGCCCACCGGCAGCGCGGGGACGACCCTCGCCAGGCGGTGATCGGCTACACCGGCTGGCACCGCCGGATCCGCCTCAACCCGTTCCTGCGCTACGTCAACGAGCACGGTCTCCAGTTCGGCTATGCGCTGATCGAGGATAGAAAAGAAGACGTGCCGTTCAATTTCCTGTACACCTCCAACCTCTCGATGCCTCGCGACCTGCTGCTGGCGGAGCCCTTCGACCTGCGGTTCCCCTATGCGGCGTGGGAGGACATCGAGCTCGGCTACCGGCTCAAGAAGCGGGGCATGCGTCTTGCCTACGAGCCGGCGGCCACGGTGGCCCACGACCATCCCACGGACATCGCCCGTTTCGCGGTGCGGCAGGAGAAGGCCGGCTATTGTGCCGTGGTCTTCTACCGCCTCCACCCGGAGCTCGGCTCCTTCCTGGGGATCGGGCCGGAGGGACCGCCGCCGCTGCCTCCCGCGGGACCGCAGAAGCGGCGCGAACGCCTGGTCCGCGCTTTGCAAAATTGGCCTCTCGGGACGCCAAAACTATGGGAGAATGTCCTCAGGTACCACTACATACAAGGTCTTCACCGCGCCTGGTCCCAAATGGGCGCGGAGCAGGAAAAGGAGAGCACCCATGATCACCCCCAGACCAACCGGCAGACGGTTCCTGGCTGAGGCGGTTCCCCTCGCGCTCGCGGCGTTGCTGGCCGTGAGCCTGCCGGCCGAAGCCCGCGGCGGCGGCCACTCCGGCGGCGGCCATTCCGGCGGTGGCCACTCGGCCCATGCGACCGGCGGCTCGCGCGGATCGTCCAGCCCCAGCCGCAGTCAGAGCCACGGCTCGGCGAGCACGCCGCGCACGGCTCATCCCGTTCCCCAGACTCCAGGAGCCGGGCGGCAGCCGAATTTCGATCGCGGCCGCGGCCATGGCCACTTCGGTCACGGCCCCCGCGTCATCATCGGCAGCGGCTTCTTCTACGACCCCTTCTTCTACAACTTCTATTACCCGTACGGCTACTGGGGCGGTTGGTGGGGTCCCGACTACGACCCGTACTACAATGCCCGGCCCCGCGAGTACTACGACCGTGACCGCGACGAGATGGGGGCCCTGGACCTCGACGTCAGCCCCGGGCGGACGGAAGTGTGGGTCAACGGCGAGCGCCTGGGCGTCGTCGACAGCTTCGACGGCTGGCCGGACTACCTGTGGCTCCCCAAGGGGACCTACGACGTGGTCTTCTACCTCGACGGCTACAAGACCATCGCCCGGCAGATCACCGTCTACCCCGGCAACGTCCTCGACATCGACGACCGGATGGAAGAGGGGCCGTCCACCCGCCCCGAGGACCTCGCCACCAAGACCCATGAGCGCCGGGACCAGCGGCTGCGCGACGAGCACAGCCGGCGGTACAGCGACGACAGCGATGGCGAGGACGAGGGGTGGCACGACCGGGTGCGCCGTGACCGCAGCGCCCGCCGCGGCCAGGATGGCGACTACCGGGGCCGTCCCCCGGCGGCTGACGATTCCGCCCGCGGCCGCCTGGTGCTCGGCGTCGAGCCCGAGGACGCCTCGGTCTACGTCGACGGCCGCTTCGTCGGCACCGGCACCGACCTCTCCATGATGCACTCCGGCCTCCCCTTGGCGGCCGGCGACCACAAGCTCGCCGTCGTCCGTCCCGGGCGCCGGGCGCAGGAGAAGACGTTCACCGTCAAGGCCGGCGAGGACGTCAAGCTCGACGTTTCGCTCGACGAAGCCGGCCCCGGTCGCTGAAGCCCGGTCTTCGCGTTTTCCTGTTGTAAGGACGCCCTACGGGGAAACCCGTGGGGCGTCTTTGCATTGGGAAGAGGAAGAACAGCCAAAAAGGGACATCAAGGACAAGTAGGGACAACAGGGCGAGGGAAACAGCAAGGGGAAAGAAGAGATCGGGCCGGTGGCGTCCAGAGAGAGCTCCGAGCAGTCAACCTCGCACCGCCGGCCCAACAACTTCTCTATACAAACCGCATGCCATGGTCTTTCTACGGCGGCGGAGCTTCGTCCGCCGGCTCGGGAGGTGGGGGCGGAGCGGTCTTGGCGCCGATGGGGCCGCTCCCTGGCGGCACCACGCTGGCCACGGGCGCCATCCCCGCCGGACCGCCTGTGGCGCCGGCGACCGGTAGGTTCGGTCGCGGCTGGCTGGGCCGGATCACGATCGTGCCGCCGCCTGGGGTGGCGGCGGCGACGGCGGCGACCGGCCGCACGATCTCCAGGCCGTCCGCGGTCGTCGTCACGCTCGTCCCGAGCTCCTCGGAAGCGGCCGGGTCCCCGGAGGGCTGGCTCAGGGTCACGTCCGCCAGGGCATCGCCGTTGTAGCCCGGCGTGTGGCGCTCGCAGGAGACGGTCGGCGCCTTCCACTCCGGGAAGAGATCGGTCACCTGGGTGGGGCAGTAGGGGGTGGCGAGCTGCCCCGTCACCGGGTCCACCGTCGCCCGCACCATCCCGGCCGGCATGGGGAAGTCGGTGTAACCCCCGGCCGGCCGCACGGCGGCGGTGAAGCGCCCCCAGATGGGGAGGGCCGCCCGCGCCCCGGTGAGATGGCTGGACGAGTTGTCGTCGTACCCCACCCAGACGACGGTGGCGCGCTCCGGCGAGTAGCCGGCGAACCAGGAGTCCCGCTGGTCGTTGGTCGTCCCCGTCTTGCCGGCGAGCGGTCCCGTGACTCCCAGGCTGCGGGCGGCGGCGGCCGTGCCATGGTCGATCACGCCCTGGAGGATATTGGTCACCAGGTAGGCGGCGTCGGCGGGCATCACCCGTAGGGGCGCCGGCAGCTCGTCGCCATTGACGGGCTCGCCTTGGGGATCGAGCACGGCGGCGAGGGCGTGGACCGGCGGCCTCATGCCGGCGTCGGCGAAGGTCGAATACACCGTCGCCATCTCCAAGGGGCTCACCTCGAAGGTCCCCAGCGCTGCCGCCGGCACCGGATCGAGGTGGCCGGCGATGCCGAGGCTGCGGGCCAGCTCGGCCACGTGGTCCATCCCCACCTGGAGGGCGATGCGCACGGTGGGGACGTTGAGGCTCTGCTCCAGGGCCATGCGCGCCGTCACCCAGCCGCGGAAGCCGTGGTCGTAGTTCTGCGGGCTCCAGCTCGCGGTGCCCATGCGGACGGTGATCGGCGAATCGCTGAACACCGTCGCCGGCATCGCGACTCCGCCGGCGAAGGCGGCGGCGTAGACCACCGGCTTGAAGGCGCTCCCCGCCTGCCGCCGCGCCTGCGACACGCGGTCGAACTGGCTGGCCCCGTAATCGCGCCCGCCCACCCAGGCGCGAATGGCGCCGTCTCGCGGATCGACCGAGATGAGGGCGGCCTGGAGGGCCTTGCCGCGCCGCCGGCTCTTCTCCCAGCCCGCTTCCAGCTTCTGGAGCCCCTGGTCCACGGCCGCCTCGGCTTGGACCTGGTCGCGCCAGCTCACCGTGGAGAAGAGGAGATAGCCTCGGCTCCCCAGCGCCTGGAGGCCGAACCGTTCCTTGGCTTCGGCCTCGGCGGCATCAGCGAAGTAGGGCGCCAGGGGGCGCGCCTTGACGGTCTCGGGATGCGGCGCCAGGGGTTCGGCAAGGGCCTGCGCCAACTGCTCTTTGCTGATCCAGCGCAGCTCGCCCATGCGGTGCAGCACCCAGTCGCGGCGCTCGCGGGCGCGATCGGGATGCTCGACGGGTGAAGTGTCGCCCGGTCCCTGGATCATCCCCGCCAGCGTGGCGGCTTCGGCGAGGGTCAGCTCCGCCGCGTCCTTGCCGAACCAGGCACGGGCGGCGGCGCCGAGGCCGATGACGTTGGCCGGCCCGCTCTGCCCGAGGTAGATCTCGTTCAGGTACGCCTCCAGGATGGCCCGCTTGCCGTAGCGCAGCTCCACGGCCATGGCGAGGAACGCCTCCTTGGCCTTGCGGGAGAGCGTCCGGCGGTTGGAGAGATAGACGTTCTTGACGAGCTGCTGGGTGATCGTGCTCCCTCCCTGCTCGACCTCGCCCCCCTTGACGTCTTTCCACAGCGCGCGGGCGATGCCGGTGGGGGAGACGCCGGGGTGAAGGTAGAAGCCCGAGTCCTCCGCCGCCAGCACAGCCTTGACCACCGTCTGCGGCAGCTCTTTCAGTGAGACCGGCCGCCGTTCCTCCACCTTGCGGCCGTAGTAGGAGGCGAGGAGCGGGGGCTCCAGCGTGGTGGAGCGGACGGGCGCGCCGGCCTCGCGCACGGCGGCGATGCGGTCCCCCCGGAAGTCCACCTCCACGATCCGGCCGCCGGCCTGCCCCTCCGGCGTGGGGAACCGCCGCAGGTGAACGGCCACGCGGTCGCCCGTGCGCCGCCAGGAGCCCAGGGGGAGGGGATTGGCCGCCTCGGCATCGTCGGTCTCGCGATAACCGGCCGCGTCCAGCTCCGCCACCATCTCGGCGGCGGAGAGGGCCTCGCCGGTTGCCAGCGGCGTGGCCGTGCCATAGAGCCGCGACGGCTGCGCGAAGGGGGCGGAGGGGAAGCGCCGCGAGAGGCTCCAGACGTAGCCGGAGAGGACGAAGCCGCCGAGGAAGAGGAGACCCGCCGTGATCAGGCCGGCGATCACCAGCCGCCGGCGGGTCGGGCTCATCTCGGGGAGGAAGCCTTCGTCTTCGGTCGCGTCGGGGGCCACGTAGGCAAAGGGTTGCATGTCGGATCTCCCGCGGCCCTCACGTTGGCGCTCCCAGGGGCTCGGCCGCTGCCCGGCAGGTAAGGCAAGGCATGTGCCACGCGTTCACGGCACAGGGGTTGCAGTCCCGAGGTGAAGCGGGGATAGGATGGGCGAGCGGTTCAACGAAGGCGAAAGGGAGGTGGCGGCATGAGCGAGCCCGGCGCTGCGGCGCTCCAAGGCGAGGAGCTGAAGAAGCACTACGCCAAGCTCCAGGGATGGACCCTGGTCGACGAGCACCATCTGGAGAAGGAGTACCGATTCCCGGACTTCCGCGAGGCCCTCGCCTACGTCAACCGTCTCGGCGAGGTGGCCGAGCGGGAGGGGCACCATCCGGACGTCTTCCTGGCCTGGGGGAAGGTGAAGGTCACCCTCTGGACCCACTCGATCGGCGGGCTCTCCCCCAAGGACTTCGAGTTGGCGGCGGAGGCGGATGGGGTGAAGTAGGGCGGGGGAACGCCTATCCCAGCCCCTTCGCCAAGCTCGCCACCACCGCCGCCAGCTCGTTGACCTCGACCGGCTTCGCGACGTGCATCTGGAAGCCGGCGTGGAGGGCGCGGCGGCGGTCTTCGCCGCGGGCGAAGGCGGTCAGGGCGGCGGCGGGGGTCCGGCCGCCGCGCTCGGGGGGGAGGGCGCGCACCCGGCGGATGAGGCCGTAGCCGTCCTCGCCGGGCATGCCGATGTCCGACACCAGGACGTCCGGCCGCCAGGTCTCCAGCGCCCTCAGGGCCTCGGCGGCGGAGCCCACGGTCAGCGCTTCGGCGCCGCAGTGCTCCAGGATCTGCTGCAGCGTTTCCCGGGCGTCGGGCTCGTCGTCCACCACCAGCACGCGGATGCCCTTGAGGTTCAGGAATTCGTCGTCCTGGCAGGGCTCGATCTCGGCCTGGGGGTGAACCCGCATTCCGTCGTCCGGCGTCAGGTGGGCGATCGACACCGGCAGCAGGACCACGAAGGTGCTCCCCTGCCCCTCGCCCGGGCTCTTCGCGCGCACCGTGCCGCCGTGCAGCTCCACCAGATGGCGCACGATGGCGAGCCCGAGTCCGAGGCCCCCCTGGCGGCGCGTGGTGGAGGCGTCGTGCTGGCGGAAACGGTCGAAGACGTGGGGGAGGAACTCCGGCGAGATCCCCGGGCCGTTGTCGGCCACGATGATTTCGAGATGGGAGTTCACCCGCTCCAGGCGCACCTCCACCATGCCGTTCTTGGGCGTGAACTTGACGGCGTTCGAGAGCAGGTTCCACACCACCTGCTGCAACCGTGCGGGATCACCCGCCACCGGCCCGGCCAGCGGATCGAGCACCCGGCGCAGGCGGATCTGCTTGGCCTCCGCCGCCGGCCGGATGGCCTCCAGGGCGGCGTCGATCACCGGCATCAGGTCGAGGGCGCGCACGTCGAGCCGCATCTTGCCGGAGATGATCCGCGACACGTCCAGGAGGTCGTCGATGAGCTGCGCCTGAAGCTTGGCGTTCCTGGCGATGGTCTCCAGCCCCCGCCGCATCTTCTCGGCTTCGAGGCTGTTGGTCAGCAGGAGCTGGGCCCAGCCCAGGATGGCGTTGAGCGGCGTGCGCAGCTCGTGGGAGACGGTGGCCAGGAACTCGTCCTTGCTGCGGCTGGCGGCCTCGGCCTCGCGCCGCGCCAGCTCGGTCGCCTCCAGCAGGTTCGTCCGCTCCTGCTCCTCCCGCCGCCGGTCCGTGATGTCGAACGAAGAGCCGATGTACCCCGTGAGCTCGGCGTCCGGCCCGAAGCGCGGAGCGCCGTTGTCCAGCATCCAGCGATACTCGCCGTCGTGGCGGCGGAGGCGGTATTCCATGGTGAACGGCTGGCAATCGTCGAAGGCGGCGACGTAGGTTTCCAGGCAGGCGTCGCGGTCGTCGCGATGGACCCCTTCGAGCCAGCCGAAGCCTGCCTCCTGCTCCAGGGTGCGGCCGGTGAAGGTGAGCCACGGCCGGTTGAACCAGTCGCAGAGCTTGTCCGGCCCCGCCATCCAGATCAGCGCGGGAGCGACGTCGGCGACGATCCGGAACCGGGACTCGCTCTCCCGGACCTCCTCCTTGGCGTGGAGCAGCGCTTCGGCCTGGCGCCGGTTCTCCTCGGCGACGTCGGCCGCACGCCGCCGCGCCGCATGCAGCCCTTCGTTGAGCAGGCTGATGAGGAGACCGATGGCGACGAAGATCAGAAGTTGGAAGACGCGCGCGGACGGCTGGGAGACGACGGCCAGAAGAGGCGGGCTGAAGAGGAAGTAGGCCGCGCCCAGCGCCGAAAGCCCCGTGGCCAGGAGACCGGGCCCGAGGCCGCCGATCCATCCGGCGAACACGATCGCCGGGAAGAAGAACATGAACGGCACGGAGCCCCCGAACAGCGGCAGCAGCGGCCAGCGCACCAGCAGGGCGGCGGCGACCGCCGCCACGGCCAGGCCATAACGCAGGAACGCTGAACGGTGGAGCTCTGGAGAGAAGAGCCCTGGAGAAGAAGATACTGCGCCCTGCGTCAAAGTGAGAATCCCCCGAAGCGACCCGCCCGGCGATGATATCGCGTTTGGGTGAGCGGCAAGGGACTTCCGGGACCTCAGGGACGACAGGAACGACAGGGGCGAAAAAGTCCCTGCCGTCTCTGAAGTCCCTGCTGTCCCTTTCTTCTCAGTAACTGACCTTCAGTTGATAGGTCGTGCGCGTCGAGGAGAAGCGCAGGACGCGGACGTAGACGTTGATCGCTGAGGCGCCCGTGTTCTTCCAGGACGCCTGGTCCGGGTACTGTTGGTGCCGCCGCCGGTCCAGGAGACGCTGAAGCGGCCGTAGTAGTCCGAGAGGTTGTCACCCGTGGCGCCGCAGGACGAGGGGCCGCCGTGCAACTGGCCGATGAAGCGCCCCGCCTGGCTGTAGAGCGGCGAGCCGGAGGAGCCGGGCTCGGTCACCCCCGGCACGGTGAAGGGGCCGGGCGGATCGGTCGCCCAGTGGGCCCAGATGTGGGTGCCGTCCCCCGGCGAGGCCGGGTTGTTGTAGCTCGTCGTCGCCGTGGTGGTGATGACGTAGGTGATCCGCTTCTCGTCGGTGTTCGGATGGTGGATGCCGGCACAGGGCGTCGAGGTGCTGCAGGCGAAGTTGCCGGTCGAGCGGTCCCAGCCAGCCCAGAAGTGGTTGAACGCCGCCACCGGCGGATCGTCGAGCTCCACCAGCGTGAAGTCCGAGGCGGCGCTGGAAGCGCGGAAGAACGAGCCGGTGTGGAACTGCGTGAGCTGGCCGTCGCCAGGCTGCCCGCTCGGTACGCTCCCGGGAGCGCGGCAGAAGGAGTTCTGATAGTTCCAATAGGCCACCAGCGAGGCCGCGTTCCCCGACGTGATGCCGCAGTGGTTGGCGGTGATGAAGTACATCTTGCGGTCGCCGGCGGTGTCGTTGAGCAGCGAGCCGGTGCAGAAGGTGGAGCCGCCGGTCGAGATCACGGCCACCGCCCGCATCTCCTGGCGCCATGAATCGCCGGGGTTCAGGCACTCGACGTCCAGGTTGCAGCTTCCGGACTTGTTGTAGGAATCGGCGGAGAGGGTGCCGAAGCCGCGATACCCCTGGTTGATCCAGCCGAGCTTGAGGTCGACCGCTTTCGCCTCTTTCTTCGGCACCGTGAGCTCCACGATGAGGTCGTCGGTGGGGACGACCGGCGTCCAGAGCTGGCCATGAGCCGCGTTGTCCGCGGCGGTGAAGGGGCGCACCACCTGCCGGCCGTCCGTGGAGTAGAGCAGCAGGCGGCCGTTCTGCGACATCTTGAAGCGGGTGAAGCCGAGATTCAGGGAAGTCGTGCCCTCCCGTCCGAGGACGCGCAGCCGCCAGAGCATCTGGCCGTCGCCCAGGTCCTCCCAGGTGCCCCGTTTGGCGGGGGTGATGGACACCCGCTCCGGAATGGCGAAGCGCGGCGGCAGCCCCAGCCGCTCCCGCGTCACGTCCTCTTCCCCGGCCTTCAAGAGGTCGAGCTTCTCGGGAAGGACGGTGTCCAGGCGGTTGACGTCGAGCACGGTGTAACTGGCGGCGGTGGGAACGGCGCCGTGGGCCGCCGTGCCGCCGAAGGCGAACAGCATCATCAGCCAAGCAAGCTTACGGCTCATCTCCTGAGACCTCCTGACGAGACGGCCGCGGCGGCCTTGCCGCGGCCGGGAACAGCACCAATGGCTATCTGTATAGGTGCTCGCCAGTAGTTTTTTGGAGCCGGAGAGGGGCACTGACTAAGAAGAGTGAAATCTTTTGAGGCTGAAGGGAGAAGGAGATTCAGCCACCCCAGAAATTTCCTCATCGCTGCGGAACGACGTCGAGATCCTGCCGCAGCTTCACGATGCTCTTCGCAGGATAGATTCCAGTGCGGAGCTGCACGCCGGGGTAGATCTGCGTCCCTTGACCCACCACGGTGCCGGGATGGAGGACGCAGTTGCAGCCGGTGAGGACGCCGTCGCCCAGGATGGCGCCGAGCTTGCGCCGGCCGCTGTCGAGGCGGCCGCTGGCGAGGGAGAGCGGGATCTGGATGGTGCCGCCGTCGTGGCGGAAATTGGAGAGGATGGTGCCGGCCCCGAGGTTGACGCCGGCTCCCAGGATCGAGTCGCCCACGTAGTTGAGGTGCGGGGCCTTGGCGTGGGGGAGGAGGATGGCGCGCTTGAGCTCCGTGTTCGCCCCCACGACGCAGCCGTCGCCGATCCAGCAGCCGCCGCGGACGTAGGCACCGGGGCGGATCTCCACCTCGCGGCCGATGAAGACCGGCCCTTCGATCACCACCGTGGGATGGATGCGGGCGCCGGGGCCGATGACGATCCGGTCCCCCGCGAGGTGGACGTCCGGTGACAGGCCGCTCTGCAGGTCGCTCGACGGCAGGCCGGCGAGGACCTCGTCCAGGGCGTTGCCCAACAGGGCCCAGGGGGCGTCCGCGTCGAAACGGCCGGCAAAGGCGGCAGGCAGGTCGGCGAAGAGGGTGGGGAGCACGATCTGCAGTGAGCGCATCCGGGGGATGATACCGTTCCTCGGGTCGAATGAGCCGTTTCCGTCCTCTTCCTTCGTCCTTCTATCGCCGGCCGGCGGAAACCGTGGCCCAGGACCTGCTCGGCCGCTACCTGGTGCGCGAGCTGGAAGGGGAGCGCCTGGTGCTGCGTCTGGTGGAGACCGAGGCCTACCTGGGCGCGCCGGACCGGGCGAGCCACGCCTGGGGAGGCCGCCGCACGCCGCGCAACGAGAGCCTGTACCTGCCTGGGGGGCACGCCTACGTCTACTTCATCTATGGCATGCACTTCTGCTTGAACGCCGTCACCGGCGAGGCGGGAGTGGGGAGCGCCGTGCTCCTGCGGGCGGGCGCGCCCGTCGCAGGGGAGGAGAGGATGGCGCAGAACCGGGGTTGGTTGAAGAAGGTCCGCCCTGGGGACCTGGCCGGCGGGCCAGGCAAGCTCTGTCAGGCGCTGGCGATCGGCCGCGAGCTCGACGGGGTCCTGCTGAACGGGCCGCCGCTCTACATCGCCAAGGGCGAGCCGGTGGAGGAGGGACGGATCGTAGCCAGCCCGCGGATCGGGGTCGACTACGCGGGCGAAGCGGCGGCCTGGCCGTTGCGGTTTTCGGTGCGGGGGGAGGGGAGCGTGTCCCGGCCGCGGCCGGGGTAGGGCAAGCACGGACGATCAAGGACCCTCAAGGACCAGGAAAGTGTTCGTCCGTGAAAGTCCGTGTTCGTCCCTGAAAACCCCTACCGAATCGGCTGCGTCCCCCGAGTTCCCGAGGGATTGCGCGGCGGCAGCAGGCGGATGTAGCCAGCCTGGGCGAGCTTCCAGAAGAGCATCAGGGCGTCGAGCTGCGGCATGGGAGTGATCTTCAGGATCGACTGGATGTCGTAGGTGCCGTTGATGCGGGTGAGCATGAACCCCTCCTGGGGGGAGAGCTTCGAGGAGGTGAGCTGCTCCATGGTGGCCGTCACTTGGGGGATCGAGCCCAAGGAGACGCCGGCCTTTTCGATGTACTCGCGCACCCGCTTCTCGGCGAGCGTCAGCACTTGGCCGGCGTCCTGGTTGTCCGGCTCCAGGGCCTTGGCCGCCCGCAGGTGGCGCAGCGAGGCGTCGAAATCCCCGTCCTTCATGTAGGCGCGCCCGGCGTCGATGAGGGCCGCCGCCGTGGGCGCGCCGGCCGCGGTCCCCCCGCCGCCCCCGCCGCCTCGCAGCTTCACCAGCTTGACGTGCCCGGCCTGGTATTGGTCGAAGAACAGCTTGCAGACCTGGAACTCGGTGGCGTGGGTGTGCTGGTGGATCTCCTCGATGGAGAGCTGATCGTCCACCATGTCGAGGATCCGCCGTTCCCCTGCACCGAGGCCGGGGACGGTCGAGAGGTCGACGATTCCCACGGGGATCATCTGCTCGTCCGGGATCACCTGGCGGATGCGCCGCCACTCGTCGACCCGCTGCACCCCCTCCATGACGATGGCGGTGACGTCCAGCTTCATGGGCACCATGGCGCTCGCGGGGAGCTCGTCGTCCAGGAAGCGGAAATCGCCCTCGGACCAGGAGAAGATGTCGTAGATACTCTCCTCGGCCTTCAGGCGGAGCATGCGGGCGAGGTCGCGCTCGGCGATGGCGCCGTTCTTGACCAGGATCATGCCGAGCAGCGTGCGGCTCGTCTCCTGAAGCTCGACGGCGCGGTTGAGCTGCGCCTCGGTGATGTGGCCGTGGCTCACCAGGAAGTGCCCCAGGTACTCCTCCGGCTTGTTCGAGGCGGAGGAGAGGATCAGCCCGTCCTTGAAGAAGACCTTCTTCTCCGTCTTGCCGTGGACGATCTCCAGAGTCCCATTCTTCTTGCTCTGGGAGAGCCACTGGAGCAGCTCCTCGAGCTGCATCGTTCTGAGATTACCGACGATGCCCATGATGACCGGGCCGATTATAGTCCTATGCGAATACTGGGAGATGGACCAGGCCGCCAGCGCGCTCCGCATCGAAACACCTCATCTTCGTGCCGGAGTCGTTCCTCTCTGCCCCTGATAGTGGCTCGACGAGCCGGGGTCGCCGTAGGCCACCTCCGGCTCGGACTCCATGGCAATGAAAATGAGCTGTGCAATTCGCCTGCCCGCCTCCAGCACGAACGGCTGCGGCCCGAGGTTCTGCAGCTCCAGGGTGATCTCCCCCTCGAAACCGGGGTCGCACCAGCCGGCGAGGGAGTGGTTGATCCACAGCCGGCCGAGGGTGGACTTGAGCTTGAGGTCGCAGGCCACGTCGCGCGGAATGCGCACGTACTCCAGGGTCGAGGCGAGGACCACCTCGCCCGGGAAGAGCTTGATGTGGGGGGCGCGGAATTCCTCGGGATCGCGGGTGGGACAGATCCAGTGGTCCGAGACGCGGACGTCGTAGCTCGCGGCATTGACCTGGTTCTCCTCGAAAGGGGTGACCCCCCCGCTCCGCCCCCATTCGCGGATCCAGCGGTCCGGTTTGATCATCGCCGGTCTCGTCTAAAGGAAGCGGACCGGCGTCGTCACCTGCTCGCGGTCGATGGTGTCCACGAAGCGGATGATCTTGCGCGACAGCGACATGAAGAGGGTGGAGGTGCGCGAGCCGCCGCCGAAGAAACGGACGCCCCGCAGCAGCTCGCCGTCGGTGACCCCGGTGCAACTGAAGAGGATCTCGTTGCCGGGCGCCAGCTCCTCGGTCTTGTAGATCTTGGTAAGGTCGTGGAAGCCCAGCGACTTGACCCGCTCCTGCTGCTCCTCGTTGGTGGCCCGCAGGCGGGCCTGGATCTCGCCGCCCAGGCAACGCATGGCCGCGGCGGTGATGACCCCCTCGGGAGCGCCGCCCGTGCCCATGACGGCATGGACGCCGGTGCCGCGCACCGCGGCCGAGATGCCCGCCGACAGGTCGCCGTCACCGATCAGACGGATGCGGGCGCCGGCGGAGCGGATGTCGGCGATGAGTTGCTCGTGGCGCGGGCGGTCGAGCACCACCACCGTCAGGTCGCTCACTTTGCGCTCGAAGGCGGCGGCGATGTTGCGCAGGTTCTCGGCCACCGGCGCGTCGAGGTGGATCGAGCCGCGGGCGGTGGGGCCCACCACCAGCTTCTCCATGTAGACGTCGGGAGCGTAGAGCAGGCCGCCACGCTCGGAGGCGGCGAGCACGGTGATGGCGTCCGGCGAGCCGGTGGCGCAGAGATTCGTCCCCTCCAAGGGATCGACGGCGATGTCGACCTGCACGGCGCCGGCCTGTCCGCGCCGCGCTCCCACCTCTTCGCCGGTGTAGAGCAGGGGCGCCTTGTCCCGCTCGCCCTCGCCGATCACCACCCGGCCGTCCATTTCGAGGCTGTCCATCTCCCGCCGCATGGCTTCGACGGCCACGTGATCGGAGTAGCGGCGGTCGCCGAACCCCATGGTCTTGGCGGCGGCGATGGCCGCCTGCTCGGTGACGCGGATGAACGATTGCTCCAGCAGGTGGTCGAGCGCCATCAGCGGGCGCTCCCCACGCCGGCGGTCTCGGCAGGAACGGCGGCGGTTGCCGGGGCTTTCGCGGGTTTCTCGGCGGGGCGCTCCGGGGCGTTGAAGGCCGGGATGCCGGTGATCGCCTCGCCGATGATGAGGGCGTGGATGTCGTGCGTCCCCTCGTAGGTGAAGACCGACTCGATGTTGAGCATGTGGCGGATCACCGGGTAGTCATCCACGATGCCGTTGGCGCCCAGGATCTCACGGGCGAGCTTGGCGCTCTCGCGCGCCACCCAGACGTTGTTGCGCTTGCCCATGGAGACGTGCCAGTGCTTGAGCCGGCCGGAATCCTTGAGGCGGCCGATCTGCAGGCAGAGGAGCTGCCCCTTGCTGATCTCCATCGCCATCCACACCAGCTTCTCCTGCACCATCTGGTGGCAGGCGATGGGCTGGCCGTTGAACTGGATGCGCTCCTTCGCGTACTCCAGCGCCGTGTGGTAGCACTCCATGGCGCTGCCGATCCCTCCCCAGGCGATGCCGTAGCGCGCCTGGTTCAGGCACATGAGGGCGTTCTTGAGGCCGGTGGTTCCGGGGAGGATGGCGTCGCCCGGGATACGGCAGTCGTGGAAGCCGAGCTCCGAGGTGGTCGAGGCGCGCAGCGAGAACTTGCCGTGCTGGTCCGAGGAGGTGAAGCCGGGGGTCCCCTTCTCGACCAGGAAGCCGCGCACGCCGTCGTCCGTCTTGGCCCACACCACCGCGACGTCGGCCAGGGTGCCATTGGTGATCCATTGCTTGGAGCCGTTGAGCACCCAGTCGCTCCCCACCTTCCGGGCGTGGGTGCGCATGCCGCCGGGATTGGAGCCGAAGTCGGGCTCGGTCAGGCCGAAGCAGCCGATGGCCTCGCCGGTCGCCAAGCGGGGGATCCAGCGGTCCTTCTGCTCCTGGGAGCCGAAGGTGTAGATGGGATACATGACGAGCGAGCTCTGCACCGAGACGAAGCTGCGCAGCCCCGAGTCTCCCCGCTCCAGCTCCTGCATGATCAGGCCGTAGGCGACGCCGCCCAGGCCGGGAAGACCGTAGTCGGAAATGCTGGCGCCGAACAGGTTGAGGGCACCCATGTCCGGAACCAATTCGAGAGGGGTGCGCCCCTCGCGGTGGCACTCTTCGATGATCGGCTTGACCTTGTCGTCGACGAAAGCGCGAACCGTATCGCGCACCAGGCGCTCCTCCTCCGTGAGAAGCGCGTCCAACTCCAGCAGATCAACGCCAGGAAAGCGGCTCAAGGAATGTCCTCCTTCAAACTTGCGGGCGGATTTTGGGGCGGCCGGGCAGACCGCGGGAGGAAATGATAGCACGGGGGGATCATGGCCGCAGGAGCTCGACCGCCCGGCCGAGCCGCTCCTCGGCGCCGGGCGCCGCCAGGTCTTCGAGGCGGAGCGAGGCGAGGGCGGTGAGGGTGAGGGCGGTCCCAGCCGGAGTGCGGGATTCCGCCGGCCGGCCGGCGTCGAACCGCTCCAGGCTCGAGGCGGCCTCGCGAATCAGCCGGTGGAGCACGGCGAAGGCACCGTCCGAAAGGGGGGGCTTGCCGCGGTAGAGGTCCAGCCGGGCGCCGGCGCGATAGCGGGGGAAGTCCTCCAGCCCCAGGAAGCGGAGGAACCAGCCGGCGCGGAACCGCCCCACCGCCCCTACCAGGCCGGCGTAGTCGGCCATCAGCTCGTCCAGGAGGTTGTTGCGCATCGAGCCGAAAAGCCGGCGGGTGAGGTAGTGGGCACACTCGTGGTCGCGGCGGATCAGCAGCGACAGCTCGCGCCACTCGGCCTCGTCCAGCCCCACGTCACCGGCCGGCACGGCGCTGTAGGGGCCGTCGGAAAGGAGGATGAAGCGATCCTGATACAGCTCCTTCCGCGGCGTCAAGCGCTTGAATTCCTCGTTCCAGGTCGCCGTTTCCCGGGCGGACGGCTCCAGGGCCTCCCACTGCCGGCGCAATTCGCGGATGCGGTTCCAGTTGTTGTAGCCGGCCACCATCAGGGCTCCCTGGGCGGGGGGGACGGGCTCGGGCTCGTTCCTCTTGGTCAGCGCCCGGATGAGCGCCTCGAATTCCGGCCGCCGGCGGGCGATGAGGAGGGGGATGCGGCCGGCCGGGCTGCCGTAGAGCACCACCTCGATGGCTTCGGGGTGCTCGAGCGCGAGGCCCGTGGCCTCGGGGAGCGACGCGGGCGGCACCCCCCGCAGGGTGGCGGCGCGATAAGCCTCCGTCCGGCTGATCCCCTCGCGGATGGGGAAGGCGAGCTGCGGTAGGTGCTCCTGGAGGACGGCGAAGGCGCCTCGCGACTGGCTCTCGGCGGCCACCGTTTCCCAGAACGCCACGAACGGCTCGTCGGCGAGGGGGAAGCGCAGGGTGCCCGAGTCCGCAACGCCGGAGACGTCGAAGACGTTCCGGTTGTACTCCGCGAGCTCCGCCACCTCCGCGGGCGCAGCCCCCAGGCTTGCCAGCACCGAATCTTGTAGGTCTCTGTTCATGCTAGGCTGACCGGGTTTGATTCTAATGCGCAGCGTCCGGTTTTACCTCGCCATCGTCCTGCTGGCGATCCCGCAGGGCACCGGGGCTGAGGAATCCACCTCCGGCCCCGGCCTCAAGCTGCTGGAAGCCGTGCAGACGATGCTCGCGCGCGATCCCAACCTCGCCGTGCAGCAGGCGCGGCTCGACAGCGCGCGGGGATCGCTCGCCATCGCCTCCAGCCAGTTCGATCCGGTCGTTACCTCCGGGCTGAGCGAGGTGGACGACCGGACGCTCGTGGCGCCCGGCTCCCGCCAGGAGACGCGGACGCTCCAGAGCTCGGTGGGGTTGACCCAGCAGTTCCGTACCGGGCTGTCCATCGAGCCGCAAGCCGGCGTCGTGCGCACCGAGGACGTGACCGCCGGCTCCAGTGCCGCCAATGCGGGGACCGTCACCTTCCTCATCCGCCA
The DNA here is from genome assembly GCA_036275055.1 of Thermoanaerobaculia bacterium. GTDB lineage: Bacteria > Acidobacteriota > Thermoanaerobaculia > Multivoradales > UBA5704 > DATARR01. The sequence goes on along the minus strand of DASUEN010000083.1, from coordinate 47,293 downwards.
GCCGTTGTTGCGCGGGCGCGGCCGGGCGGCCACGGCGGCCGGCGAGCTCGCGGCGCAACGGGAGCTCGCGGCGGCCGGGCTCGACGTGCGTCACCTCGTCTCGCAACGGCTCGTCACCGTGGTCTCCCAATACTGGACGGTCGCAGCCGCGGTGCACAACCTCGAGGTGCTCGCGGCGAGCGAGGCCGGCTCGCGCGAGCTGCTGGAGAACACCCGCAAGCTGATCGCGGCCGACCAGGTGCCGGCGGCCGAGGTGGTGCAGCTCGAAGCCAACCTGGCGGCCCAGGAGTCGGCGCGGATCGGCGGCGAGCGCCAGCTCTTCACCGCGCGGCGCGACCTGGGGCGGGAGATCGGCCTGGACAGCGCGGAGATCGACCGGCTGCCGCTGCCTGCCGATCCCTTCCCGGCCCTTTTGCCGGAAGCGGTGCCGCCGGCCGAAGCGGCCGGGCCGTTCGTCGCCGCCGCTCTGCGCGGCAGAGCGGACCTGCGGGCGGCCCGGGAGCGCCAGGCGTCGGCCGAGATCCTTCGCCGTGCCGCCGAGAACGCCCTGGAGCCGCAGCTCGACCTTCTCTTCACTCCCGGCTACTCGGGGCTCACGGTGGGGTCCGACCCCGGGAGCTTCTTTTCCCCACTCTACCGCAACGTCCCGGGCGCGAGCGCCACGCTCGCCCTCAACCTGACCTTGCCGGTGGGGAACCGCCGGGCGAAGGGAGAGCTGTTGCAGGCGGACGCCGCCCTGCGGCAGAACGCCCTGGCCGTAGACCTCATCGCCAAGGGGATCGGCGCCGACGTGCCGTCGGCTCTGGACGCCGTGGGGCGGGACGCGCGGCAGCTCCAGAAGGCGCGGGAGGCCGAGCGCCTCTTCGAGCGGGCGGTGGTCAACGAGGAGAAGAAGCTGCGCGGGGGCACCTCGACCCTCCTCGACGTCATCAACCAGCGCGACCGCCTGACCGCCGCGCGGCAGACCGAGGTCTCGGCCCAACTCGCGCTCGCGATCGCCCTTTTGCAGCTTCGCTTTGAGACGGGCACCCTCGTCGGGGACAATGGAGAGGTGGGCGCCGTCGAGGTCTCGTGGCTCATCACCCTGCCCCCCGTCGTGGAGGAGCGCAGGCCGTGATCTTCCGCAAAGTGGCACTGGAGAGGCTCTCCTCTCCCGAGCAGCTCGATCAACTGGTGCAGGTTACCGATCCGCGTGGCTGGCTTTCGCTGAGCGGCCTCGGCGCCCTGCTCCTGGCCGCCCTCGCCTGGGGGATCTGGGGGACGATCCCCACCCAGGCGCACGGCGAGGGGATCCTGCTGCGCCAGGGGGGAGTTTCCGACCTCGTCTCCCCTGCCAGCGGCCAAGTGGCGGAGGTGCTGGTGAGCGTCGGGGACGTCATCGCCAAGGGGCAGCCCGTGGCGAGGATCCGCCAGGACTCGCTGATCCGCCAGATCCGGGACAACAAAGCCAAGCAGACGGCCCTGCAATCGGAGTACCTGTCTCTCCAACGTTCCTCGGACGAGCAGAAGCGGCTGCGGGCCCGGGACCTCGCCCTGCAGCGGGCCAATCTCGAGCGGAGCATCGACGCCCTGCAGAAGGACGTGGCCCTCCTCCAGGAGCGGGTGGCCGCCGGCAAGAGCCTGCTCGACGACGGCCTGATCACCAAGCAGACCTACCTCACCACCCAGCAGGACCTGAACGCCAAGCGCGACCAGCTCGCCCAGCAGAAGCTCGACCTGAGCGGCCTGGAGCTCAAGCGCCTGGAGGCCGACCAAGCGCTCGACCAGCAGCTCGAGGCGCGGCAGACCACGCTGCGCGACCTGGACCTCCAGACCCGTGAGCTCAGTGCCCAGCTCGGAGAGAACGTCAACGTCCTCTCCCCCTTCGCCGGGCGCGTGCTGGAGGTCCTGGCCAACCGCGGCAACGTGGTGACGCCCGGCTCCCCGGTGCTCTCCGTCGAGGTGCTCTCCGAGGACCTGATGGCCGTGCTCTTCGTCCCGGCCTCGGCGGGGAAGCAGGTACAGCCGGGGATGGCGGTGCAGGTGACGCCCAGCACCGTCAAACGGGAGGAGTTCGGCTCCATCCTGGGACGGGTGGTCTGGGTGGCGGAGTTCCCTTCCTCGGCCCGCGGTATGACGCGCCTGCTGGGCAACGAGGCGTTGGTCACCAAGCTGATGACCGAGGGGCCGCCCATCCAGATCAACGTCGCCTTGCGCCGCGACGTCAAAACCCCCACGGGATACCGCTGGTCCTCCTCGCGGGGGCCGAGCCTCAAGATCAGCAGCGGCACCCTGGCGGCGGGCGACGTGGTGGTGAAGCAGGACCGCCCTATCGCCCTCGTCATCCCCACGCTGCGGGAGAAGCTGGGGATCTGATGCCGTTCCTGGCCAGCCTCCAGGAGAAATTCCGCCGGCAGCGCCCGCCGGCAGAGCGGCCCAAGGCGCGGGTGCGGACCCCCACCGTCCTGCAGATGGAGGCCGTCGAGTGCGGCGCGGCGGCGCTCGCCATCGTCCTCGCCCACTATGGCCGCTGGGTGCCGCTCGAAGAGCTGCGGGTGGCCTGCGGCGTCTCGCGCGACGGCAGCAAGGCGAGCAACATGGTCAAGGCCGCCCGCACCTACGGCCTCGAAGCCAAGGGCTACAAGCGGGAGCCCCAGTCGCTGCGTGCCGTCCATCCCCCCATGATCCTGCACTGGAACTTCAACCACTTCGTAGTATTGGAGGGTATCCGCAAAGGGCGGGTCTATCTCAACGACCCCGGCACCGGGCCGCGGACGGTCACCGAGGAAGAGCTGGACCAGGCCTTCACCGGTGTCGTGCTGACGTTTTCGCCTGGTCCCGAGTTCGCGAAGCGGGGCGACCCGCCGAGCCTCGTCCCGGCGTTGAAGAGCCGCCTGGCCGGCACCAAGGCTGCCCTGGTCTTCGTGGTGCTCGCCGGCCTGGCGCTCGCCATTCCGGGGATGGTGGTGCCGGTCTTCTCCAAGGTCTTCCTCGATAGCGTCCTCTTGGAAGGGCATCGCGAGTGGCTGCCGCCGCTGCTCCTCGCCATGGGCGCCGCCGCCGTGCTGCTGGGGGCCCTCACCTGGTTGCAGCAGAGCTATCTCCTGCGTCTGGAGACCCGTATGGCGGTAGGGGGCTCGTCCCGGTTCCTCTGGCACGTGCTGCGCCTTCCCTCGGAGTTCTTCAGCCAGCGCTTCGCGGGGGACGTCAGCTCGCGGGTGGCGATCAACGACCGCGTGGCCCAGCTCCTGTCACGCGATCTGGCGACCAACGCCTTGGGCGCCGTGATGATCGCCTTCTTCGCCGTGCTCCTCTTCCAGTACGACGTGGTGCTGACCCTGGTGGGAATCGCCGTGGTGTCGCTCAACGTGGCGGCTTTGAAGTACGTCTCGCGCCGGCGGGTGGACGGCAACCGCCGCCTCGTGCAGGACCAGGGGAAGCTGCTGGGCACGGCCATCGGCGGCTTGCAGACCATCGAGACCTTGAAGGCCACGGGCGGTGAGTCCGACCTCTTCTCCCGTTGGGCCGGCTACCAGGCCAAGGTGGTCAACGGCCGGCAGGAGCTCGAACGCTACACCCAACTTCTCGACGCCGGGCCGGGCCTGCTGTCGGCGATCAACTCGGCGCTGATCCTGGGGATCGGCGGTGTGCGGGTGATGAGCGGTTCGCTCTCCGTGGGCGGCCTGGTGGCCTACCAGCTCCTGATGGCCGCCTTCATCGCTCCGGTCACCCGGCTGGTGAGCCTCGGCGGCAAGCTGCAAACGGTCGAGGGGGACATGAACCGGCTGGACGACGTCCTGCGCTACCGCATCGACCCCGGCGCCGCGGCCGGGCTCGACGACGAGATGCCGGCGGAGGGAGAGGCCGTCAAGCTCGCCGGCAGCCTGGAGCTGCGCCAAGTCTCCTTCGGTTACAGCCGGCTCGATCCGCCGCTCGTCGAGGGGCTTTGCCTGACGCTCAAGCCCGGCTCCCGCGTCGCCCTGGTGGGGGGCTCGGGAAGCGGCAAGTCGACGCTCGCCCGCCTGGTCACCGGCCTCTACCAGCCGTGGGAGGGGGAGATCCTTTTCGACGGCCAGCCGCGCTCGGCGATCCCGCCCGCGGTGCTGGCGAGCTCGCTCGCCACGGTCGATCAGAACGTCTTCCTCTTCGAGGGGACCGTGCGGGAGAACCTGACCCTCTGGGACTCCACCGTTCCCCTGCCCGAAGTGGTGGCCGCGGCCAAGGACGCTTCCATCCACGAGGACGTGGCGGCCCGCCCGGGGGGCTACGACAGCCCGGTCGAGGAGGGAGGGGCCAACTGGAGCGGCGGCCAGCGCCAGCGCCTGGAGATCGCCCGCGCCCTGGTAGGGAGGCCCTCGATCCTCGTCCTCGACGAGGCGACGAGCGCCCTCGACCCCTCCACCGAGAGCCAGATCGACGAGCGCCTGCGCCGCCGCGGCTGCACCTGCCTCCTCATCGCCCACCGCCTGAGCACCATTCGCGATGCGGACGAGATCCTCGTCCTCGACCACGGCAAGGTGGTGCAGCGCGGCACCCACGACCAGCTTCGGGTCGTCGAAGGCCCCTACTCCCGGCTTATCAGCACTGAATGAGGCCATGGCGAGCCCATCCGAGCCGCAGCCGGTCCTGGCGGGAGAGCCCGCCCCCGCAGACATTCCCATTGCCAGCAACGCGCCCTTGCCCCTCGACGCCGGCGGCGAGATCTGGCTCGTCGAAGAGGGGATGGCCGAGGTATTCGCCGTTCCCCAAGGCGAAACCGGCCCCCGCATCCATCTCTCCACGGTCTCCGCCGACGGCATCCTTTGCGGCTTCGAGCCCGCGGCGGCAAGCGGCCACGGCCTGGGGCTCCTCGCCGTAGGAGCGCCCGGCACGCGCCTGCGCCGGCTGCTGGCGGCTGACATCCCCGGCCTGGCCGGCCAGTTCGACGCCTGGCTCGCGGGGCTCGGCGGCGGCCTGGTACGGCCCGCGTTCCCGCGCAACTTCGAGAGTTTGCGCCCCGGTGAGGAGACCCGCCTGGAGCCGGGGCGGCTGGCCCGGAGCCGGGATGGCGTCGTCTGGGTACGGCACCTGGAGGGGCGCACGTACCTGCTGGGAGACGAGCGGCTGGGGATCGAGGGGGGCGAGCTCTTTCCCGTGCCCGAGGACGTCTGGCTGGTGGCGGCCGGCGAGGCCCGGCTCACCTCCTGCGGTACGGCCGAGGCGCTGCGGGATGGGGCGCTCTGGGCAGGGATCGCCCGCTTTCACGAGCTCTGCCTCGAAGCCGTTGCCTATGACCGCGAGAAAGGGGAGGGGCTCGAACGTGAGCGCCTGGGGCGCAGGCGGGACCTCGACCGCTCCGTGCTGCGCGGTGCCTACGCCCGGCTCGCCTCCGTCCTCGAAGCGTCTTCGCGGGCCGGTGCCGCCCTGGCGGCGGAGTCCTCTCCCATCCTCGCCGCCGTCCGGCTGGTGGGGGAGGCCCAGGGGATCGAGATCCGCGACCGGCCGGAGGGGCAACCCGCCGGCAAGCAGGGCGACCTCCTGGTGCAGATTTGCAACGCGTCGCGGATCCGCTCCCGCCGGGTGATCTTGCGCGACGACTGGTGGCGCCGCGACAACGGTCCTCTGGTCGCCTTCCAGATCCCGCCGGACGACCCTAAGGCCCGCCGCCCCGTCGCCCTCCTCCCTACCTCGCCCCAGAGCTACGTGCTGGCCGATCCGGCGGCGGGGACGCGGGTGAGCGTCGACGAAGCCGTCTCCGAGACCTTGAGCGGCGACGCCCACATGCTCTATCCGCCCCTACCGGCGCGGCCGGTGGGAATGGGCGACCTCGCGCGCATGGCCTTCGCGGGCCGCCGCCGCGACCTTGCCACGATCGTTCTCATGGGGCTGGCCGGCGGGCTCCTGGGGCTCCTGGTGCCGGTCCTCACGGGGCAGGTCTTCGGCAGCGTCATCCCCGGGGCGGACCGCAGCCAACTGCTCCAGATCACCCTGGCCCTGATCGTCACCTCGGTGGCGGGAGCGATCTTCCAGGTGATCCGCAGCCTCGCCGTCCTGCGCCTCGGGGGAAAGGTGGACGGCGCCGTCCAGTCCGCGGTGTGGGACCGGCTGCTGGCCCTGCCCGTCACTTTCTTCCGGCGCTTCACCGTGGGCGACCTGGCCAACCGCGCACTGGGGATCGACACCATCCGCGACCTGCTCACGGGCAATGTCCTCTCCCTCGCCCTGGCGACGGTCTTCTCGGTTTTCAGCTTCGCGCTGCTCTATTACTACAGTTGGCGGCTCGCTCTTCTCGCCACCGGCATGGTGTTGATCCTGGTGGTGGTGACGGCCGTCCTCGTCTGGCTCCAACTCCGCCATCAGCGGGCCATCCTGGAGGTCCAAGGGCGCATCGCGAGCCTCCTCTTCGGCCTCATTCACGGCATCGCCAAGCTGCGGGTGGCGGGCGCCGAGTCCCGGGCCTATGCCCGCTGGGCCGAGCGTTTCGCCGAGCAGCGCCGCCGCACCCTCGCGGCTCAGCGGGCCGCCAACGCGCAGACGGCGTTCAACGCGGTCTACGGCGTCCTCACCTCGCTCGGCGTCTTCGCCATGGTGGGTTTCGTTTCGAACGAGTCCCTTCCCCTGGGCGAGTTTCTGGCCTTCAACGCCGCTTTCGGCCAGTTCCTGTCGGCGGCGCTGTCTGTGGTCTCGGTCTTCTCGAGCGTGCTCGCCGCGGTGCCAGTCTATGAGCGCCTGCGACCGATCCTGGAGACCGTGCCCGAGGTGGACGAGTCGAAGTCCGAGCCGGGCGAGCTTTCAGGGGAGATCGAGTTCAGCCACGTCTCCTTCCGCTATCACGAGGAGACGCCCCTAGTGCTGGACGACGTTTCCTTCCGCGCCGGCCCCGGCGAGTTCATCGCCCTGGTGGGGCCCTCGGGCGCGGGCAAGTCCACCTGCCTGCGCCTCATCCTCGGCTTCGAGAAGCCGACTGCGGGCTCCATCTACTTCGACGGCCAGGACCTGGCGGGGCTCGCCGTGCAGTCCGTGCGGCGGCAGATCGGTGTCGTCCTCCAAAGCGGCCGCCCTATGGCGGGGAGCATCTTCTCCAATATCGTAGGGAGCGCCAACTTGGGGATCGACGACGCCTGGGAGGCGGCGCGGGCCGCCGGGCTGGAGGATGACGTCAAGGCCATGCCCATGGGGATGCACACCGTGGTGAGCGAGGGGGCCGAGACTTTCTCCGGCGGCCAGAAGCAGCGCATCCTGATCGCCCGCGCCATCGTCCACCGGCCGCGCATCCTCCTCTTCGACGAGGCCACCAGCGCCCTCGACAACCGCACCCAGGAGATCGTCAGCCACAGCCTGGAGAGCCTGAAAGCGACGCGGATCGTCATCGCCCACCGCCTGAGCACCATCCAGAACGCCGACCGCATCTACGTCATCGAAGGCGGCAGGGTCGCTGAGCAGGGCACCTTCCAGGAGCTGCTGCGGAGCAACGGTCCCTTCGCCCGTCTCGCCGAAAGGCAGATCGCCTGAGGAGTCAAACATGCGCAAAGTCCTCTTCCTCTTCGGCCAGCTCAACGACGATGACGTCGAGTGGATGCTCCGCGCCGGCCAGAAGCGGTTCGTCCCGGCCGGCGGCATCCTCATTGAGCAGGGGGTGCCGGTCGACTCCGTCTTCATCCTGCTGGAAGGAAGGCTCGCCGTCTCCCTCCGCCCCCGGCGGGGAGCGGAAAGGGAGCTCGCCCGCCTCAACGCCGGCGAGATCGTAGGCGAAATGTCCTTCGTCGACGCCCGGCCCCCCTCCGCCACCGTCCGCGCCGCCGAGGACTCCACTGTCTTCGCCCTCGCCAAGGCCACCCTCAACGCCAAGCTGGCGGCGGACCAGGGCTTCGCGGCGCGGTTCTACCGGGCTTTGGCGATCTACCTCTCCACCACCGTCCGCGAGCGTCACCGCGACCTTGGCACCGGGGCGGCCATGGGTGAGGACGAGGAGGACGACGACGAGCTGGACTCGAACGTGCTCGACGGCGTCTACCTGGCAGGGGAGCGGTTCGACCGGATGGTGAAGCGGGTGATGGTGACGTGACCGACCAGCCCTTCGACGAGGTCCAGGAGCGCTGGATCTCCTGCCATCTCTACTATCACGAGGACCCGGATCGCGTCGTGAGAGGCGTTGTCCATCCGGTGGTGATCTCTCTCGTAAAGGCTGATCAGATCGAGGCTTTCTTCTTCGTGCGCTATGCACTGGGTGGGCCTCACGTCCGTCTGCGGCTGAGAGCTCGTCCTGGCTTCAGAGACCACGTGCTCGCAGAGGTTCAACGATTGGCACGAGACTTTTTCGACCTGACCCCTTCGACAAAGTCGCTGGCTGAAGAGGTGATCCAGCGATCGAACGAGTACATCCTGGCGGGCGACCCCCACGAGATCGACACCTCAATCTATCCGGACAACTCGTTGCAGGTGGTACCGTTTCGCCCCGAGGTCGAACGCTACGGAGGCCCGGGCCTGTTTCGCTCTTCTCTCGATGTCTTCACGCTATCGAGCGTGGCGGCCATCGAGCTTCTGGCGAAGCATGGGGACGCGTCGCGTTCGGTTCTACTCGCGCAAGCGTTCCTCCTTTTGCTCCAGCAAGCCCTCGGTTTCGCGGCTGACGAAGCCGAATTACTCGATCTGCTGAGGTATGGCGTAGATTCGTGGAGCGAAGGGGCGTCGAAAGTCGTGGAGAAGGCCGACCGGGTCGCAGTATCCCAAAGGGAGCTTTTCCTGCGGCTCTTCCGCGAAAGTTTGGCCAGGGTACGTTCCGTGCAGGCGGAGAACGAGCCTCCAGCGTCCGCGGCGGAGCTCCTCGCGGCGGGCTCTGGCCGTCTCTCGGAAGCGAAAGGAACCGGCGACCGCGTCGCCCGTGCGAGGACGGGGGGGAGCCACCTCCATATGACGGCAAGCCGTCTCGGGCTCAGCAACGCGGAAGAGCTCTACCTGAGCCGCCTCCTGACAGTGACCCTCCAGGAGGTGCTGAGCCGCGGCGAGGAAGACCTCTCCTGGATCGGGGAAAGGGGGCCGCGAGGGTTTTCCGAGGAACCGGCAGAGGCCCTCCGCGCCCTGCTTCCACCGGCGCTCTCCGCGTTCGTCGAGTTGCCGCCGAAGAGAGGTGAGGCGCCATCAGCTTGAAACCGGCACCGCCGGCGTCGGCTGAGCGATCCTCTCCGCCGCGAGGGCCCGCCGCAGCAGTCCTTCGGTGATCAGGCGGCGCACCAGGGTCAACTGGCTCTTCTCGTCGAGCCCGGGGACCTCGGACACCCGGAACCGGGCTTGATCCCGAATGAACTCCAGCGCCCGGCGCAGATGCCGCGGGCCGGTGACCCGTTCTTTGCCGAAGAAGATGGCGCTCTTGGTGTTCCGATCGACGTCGACGATCTCTTCGACGAAACAGAGGACGTTTCGGCGTCGCTCGACCTCGGAATCGACGGTGAGCCCTGCGGGCTCCAGGAGTTGGGTGAAGTGGCCATCCTGTGGGAAGTCTTGGCGCTTTACACGGTTGCGCTTGACCGCGGCGAGAACCTCGTCGAAGGAAGTCACTTCCTGAAACACCTTCATCACGTCCTGAAAGGTGCTCCGCATCTGCTCACAGATCTCTTGGCTCTCGACGAAGCCAGGCGGCAGCGCTCTCCGCACGTCCTGGGAATGGAGGGCGGCGCACTCGGCGGCGACCTTCAAGAAATCCATCCAGAACAAGGGAGTGATGGTGACGTACAGGTGAAGGCAAGCCCCGTTTTGGGCGACGGCCTGGTAGGGCATCCCGCGCGGAATGTAGAGCACGTCGCCAGGCTTGAGGCAGACTTCGGCAATGACCGGTGTCTTGGTGCGTCCGTACCATTCCAGGGGGAACTTGAAGTTCGTCTTCTCCGAGGGGTTGAGCTGCAGCAGGGAGAACTCATGAAGCTGCCAGATCTTCTCTCCTTCCAACTGCAGGATGAGAAGGTCGTGTCCGGCGGCGTGGGTCGGAAACGTTTTCGCCCCCTGGGGGGTCAAAAATGCCTCCATGCCGACGTCGGCATGGAAATCCCTTCCCAGGGCCTTGGCGAGACCCTGGAGGGAGGGCCGGTCCTCCATGCGATCCAATACCAGCGAGCAGCCTCTTGCAAAGGCTGCATAGGCGATACTCATGCTGATTTCCTGGGGTTGATACCAATCGGTGCGCGCTTCGTCGCCCTCGGGGGCGGTGATGCAGAGTCTGCCCCGTGTCGACGTCAACCAGCCATCGACGTCTCGCAGCGAAAAATAGCCGGAGAACCGGTCGGGCTCGTTCTGTAGATGCAAAAACCCCTTCTCCCAGTAGCTGGCGAAAAAGTCGCCGGCAGACAAAGGGGCAATCAAATCGCCAAAAGTCTTCACGTCATGCTTCATCGCGTAACCTCTCTAGCGGACGGGACCAACCCGCCCTCACGATCGAGGGCAGGCTGGTCAATTCATCAGTCGGCGTTCAGTTGTTGTGCGGGTTGGGCTGGGAGGTTGGTGCAGGTGCCACCCGTGTTGGTGGTGCAGCCGCCGTTGATAGCGGTGCTGCAGACGCCGCCCGCGTTGGTGGTGCAGGTGCCGCCCGAGTTGGTGGTGGTATTGCCTCCGCTGACTGACTCGAGCTCGTCGTCGGAAAGGGCCTCGATCTCCAGGTTCGCATCCTTGGGCTTAGACATGTTGTACTTCCCTTCTGAGAGAGAGACTCTCTCGGTTGCGGTCCGGTACCCAGGCGGAGCAATTTCCGTTCACGGTACGGATCGCCAAACTATCGATCAAAAGCTCGAAGCCTCGGCGGTTCATCGAAGCGTCGAAGGGGAAGTCGGCGGGCGACGGCAGGGCTTCCTCGAGGGTCAGGTGCCCGGTTGCCATCTTTTGCAGGCTGGCGACGAAAAGCCGGCACAGCGACGGCGAGCGGAAATCGACGTACTGCGGCTTGAGAATCCCCTGGTACGAGAGCTCGTAGTAGAAGCCCACCGCCGGCAGGCCCAGCCGATGGCGCCAATCGTGGATGGCAACGTAAGCTCGCAAGCCGGAAAGAGCTTCCAGGTCACCGCGGAGCTTCTCGATACCGATCGTCCAACGATGGCGGCGCAGGACCAGCGTGCCGCAGGTCAAGCGGTGGAAGGATCTGAAATCCTCCTCGCCCTCCCAGGAGTTGAGCGGAAAGACGGCACGGGTCTCGCCCGGTCCGAACGCCAGAAGAAAGCGCAGGAGGTTCGGGAGCCCGGCGTCGGACAAGGTGCTCAGGCTGACAGGAAGCACGCGGCGCCCCGAAGGGTCGATCAATCGGAAGGTTTCGGAATCGAGATCCGCCTGGATCGTGAGATCGCCGAGGCCGACCCTCCGCTCTGGCGGCAGGCCGAGGTGCAGTCCCCGGAGGTCCAAGACCTTTGCCGCCTGAGGCGGGTGAGCTCTCACCAGGTGGCTCCACGGATACTTGACCTCGAGGAGATCCGCTTCCTCTCCCTCCAACTCGACCACCGATCTCGCGATGAGGTGGTTGAGGAAGCGCTGCTGCCGAGGCCCTTCCAGGATCGGAGTGACGCGGCTCAGATACCGCCCCGTGCCTTCGTGTAGGCGGTTGAGCACCCAAGAGTTACCCTCGGCATCCACGGGTTGGATGAAGACGCACGTGCCCAGTTGGGGGGCATAGCGGCGGGGTAGAGGCTCCACCATCTCCGCGAGCTGTCGCGACGACAGGAAGTCCTTCGTTGGCGAGGTGCTCAGCAACTCCCGGGATTCGGCGAGAAGCGTTGCCCGCCTCTCCCGCAGCCTTTCGAGCGAGTCCGTGTGCAGGGGGTCGAAGGTATTGAGGGCATCCTCGTTCGCGGTCTTGTGGAATTGAAAGAACTGCTTCCAAAGAGGGGCGAACCCGCGAGCAATCTCGGTGAAAGGGACCTCTCGCCGCCTCGGCTCATGCTCCCGCCACCAAGCGGCCAGGGTGTGCAGGACGTCGTGGCGAACGTTGAACAGGCCGGCAAAGCGCGAGACCAGCCGTGCGGTCTGAAGGATCTCCTGAGCCATCTGTGACGCGATTTGGAAGATTCCCCGATCGTCGCCGGAGCTGACTGCTGCTTCCAGGAGCACGTCTTCGAAGAAGTGTGCCCGGGTGGCGAGAGGACCCTCGTGCCCGGCCAGATGGACGACCGTGTTGAGAAGCCGCGAGAAGGCGTCTTCCATGGCGGCGACCGAGCTCTCGGGCCGAGGAGCCGAAGCGAAGCCCGCTTCGAGTGCCAGAAGCTCGTCCAGGGCGTCTGCCGTCGCGCGCAGGGTAGGCTCGCCGGGCAGGGCGCGAAGGAACCGTCCGATCCGCTGCTCCAACCGAGCTTCGTGAGTCGGCCAGGGCGGCATGAGGATGAGGAGCCCGAGATCGACGAGTTGGTCGAGGGCACTCCGAATCGGCGGAGCGGTCGTTTCGCCGGCCGAAATCCCGTGCCGGTCTTCCAGCAGCGCCAAGAGGGCGTCGTAGCGGAGCGTACACACTCGCAGGGCCTCTCGGGCAGTGCCCAGCACCGCGTTGGAAAGCGTCACCTTGACCCTCGCGGGCAGAACGAAGTGAAATTCTTCCGCTCCGGGCTCGAGCTTCCAGTGGCCATCGCGCAGGAAACGATATTGGCCGGGCTCGAGCTCCTCGAGGCTGTCGTTCCAGGCGACGAGAGCGCGCTCTCGCACCGCCGGGTGCCGCAGCAGGAGCGCCTGGAGCTGCTCGAGCTCCGGGCGGTTGACGCGCACCAGGGAAACCTCCCGTTGAGGAGAGCCGGCGAACCGTAAGCCCACCGGGGACGGGGAGTCTTGAATGCTCCCCAGACCGTAGGCGGTGAGCGTCGAGTTGGCGGACAGCTTCGCCGCGGCCCGGGTCACGAAACGCAGGAGGCTCTGTTCCCACTTCTCCGGACTTCTCAGAGATCCCGAAGCGGCGAGAGAAGGGGCCCGAGCGCGGATTTTCTCCACCAGGCCGGGTCTTCCCAGGGCAATGCCACGGAGAAAACGGCGATCCTCCGCCAGCGTCAGGACGTGGCGCCGTTCGCGAGTGAGCTCGCTCTCGTAAAGGGTGGCGAGCGCACGGTCGTTCTCGTCGAGCTGCTCTTCGAGGGCCACGATGCGCTCCGCCAGGTCCGGCGAGACCTGGAGAAGCTCGGCCCACTCCGCTTTCCTGCGGAGCGGCTCGATGGCACGACCGTTGAAGCAGTTCCTTTTTATCGTGAGCAAAAAGCCGCGGATCGTAGCGTCGAACCTCGGAAGGGCGTTGCCGATCGCCTCGGCCATCGATCGCCTGGCGTCTCCGATCTCCTCCTTGAGAGGCTCGCGGGCTTGCAGCAGCGCGACGCAGGAGGGGCTCGTGAGGGGCTCGAGAGCCTGTGCAGGGAGGCCCGCGATCCGTACGACCACCGGGGGGGCGGACAGGCCCGCAGGAGAGGCCGAGTCTTCCCGGAAGCCTTCGCCCAGTGCGTCGTCGGAGCGTGTAATCAAAGAAAAACCCATCGTCATTTCGACCCTCGATTTGCACCTTACACGAACGAGAAGCCAAAAGCAAATTTTTCATAAAGAATTAAATCGGGACTTCTTCGCCTCGACAGATTCGGGCGGACACCCTCCTCGGGGGTGCGGGCCGGGCTCGCCGGAGTGGAACTACATGGCCATGTAGCACGGCCTGTTAGGCGCGCCGGCTGTGGGGCCGCCCCGTCCTCCGCTTGGCGGGGGTGGTGCCTCTCTAAGCGGCGTGCACCGACCGCGCATCCTTCTCTTCGACGAGGCCACGAGAGCGCCCTCGACAACCGTACCCAGGAGATCGTCAGCCGCAAACTGGAGCGCCTGAAGGCTACACGCATCGTCATCGCCCACCGCCTGAGCACCATCCAGAACGCCGACCGCATCTACGTCATCAAGGGAGGACGGGTCACCGAGCAGGGGAGTGGATGCTCCGCGCTGGCCAGAAGCGGTTCGTCCCCGCGGGAGGCGCCCTCATCGAGCAGGGCGTGCCGGTGGACTCCGTCTTCATCCTGCTGGAAGGAAGGCTGGCCGTCTCCCTCCGGCCCCACCGGGGACCGGAGAGGGAGCTCGCCCGCCTCAACGCCGGCGAGATCGTGGACGAGATGTCCTTCGTGGACGCCCGGGCCCCCTCCGCCACGGTCAAAGCCCTGGAGGACTCGACGGTTTTCGCGCTCTCCAAGGGCGACGGTCCGGGAGCTGCACCGCGACCTTGGCACAGGGGTGGTTGTGGACGGTGAGGAGGAGGAATATGACGCCGATGAGCTGGACGCGAACGTGTTCGACGGCGTCTACCTGGCGGGGGAGCGGTTCGGCAGAATGGTGAAAAAGATTATGGTGACGTAGCCTCATCGACGCTGGACGCAGACTGCTTTCCAGCGAGCGGTTTGGCCAAGCAATTGTTGCGTGCCAGGGTCTGACCCAGCTTGATCGTCTCGAGGATAGGTTCATTTGGCTCTGCATCGATCGGGCACTGTTTGGGCTGGAAAAGCCTCTCTGTTTCTGTCACTCGGTGGCTGCGAGATCGCCGCTCCGCTCTGTCTACAAATTACTTAAACGGCTGTATTGGTTGTAAGCACCGCCGACGTTGAGGAAGGTCGAGTTTACATTTATCGCCATTGGGCAGAATACGGATCATAAGTACACTTCGCAGGCTTTGAGAAGCGATCTTCCGGGCGTGATAAGTATGCCCGGCAATCGACGCAGATATACCGAAACTCACAATCCTTACATATCTCGATTTGGTCTTTATTTATAGCCCACAGTTGTTTGAAGTCGCTCTGAGCTAAAGCACTATGTAGAGAAGTGTCCCGGATGTTTCCACACGAGTACGGTAAAGAGGGGCAATTTTTAATCTCTCCACATCTATCGATAGAAATCTTATGGTTCAGGCAGGTGTTAAAGGTTTGAGCCTCGGAAAAGGTAGAGATCTGCGTGACGAAGTACGAGGGGTGCACCTCCCCGCAGCAAGAGGAGGAGTCAATTATCATTCTTCTATAGATAAGCGGTACATGAGAGCGTTCCGTTTTGAGTTCACGATCATCGGGAGCGGAATGAATTATTAGGCGGCTGATGCGCGGAAAGTCGAGGTACATCCGGATGTAGTCTTGATCGGTGTCTTCACTGTGAAATGGTGCGACTAGCTCAATTGAGCGCAAGCAGGTACCCTTGGCTGCCGTAAGTAGTTCGCGGAGTTGCAGAATTCGCCCGCCAGAATAAAAGCGTACCTGAAGCGCTTTACAACCTAGATCGTCGAGATCTCTTAGGATAACACCGAAGTCGTGCTCAGATCGCTCGTCGACATCAATGAGCGCATTAGTTATACGCTCCGGCTCGTCCCAGCTAAAATCGATCTCGGAGAAAGCATCGATATCGTCGCACCAGAAACCAAGCTCAAGTTCTATCAAGAACTCAAAATATCGCTCAATTTGAGCATCGTATTGGTGCTTGTAGGCGTCTTTGATCGCGGCGAGAGTCTTTCCTCTATACTGCTTGAGGATCTCGGCTAAGCCGTTAGGTATCAACTGGAAGGCGCCTCGTTGAAGATCGCAGATTATGCTTCGGCGAGCTCCCATTACAGGCACACAACACGCAAAGAGGAGAAAAATTTGCTCGTCCGTAACTGGGGCTGTCGAGTTGATCGTCGGTCGGGTGCGCTCTGTTTCGGGGAGTTCACTTCCTCTTTTTATGCGAGGGATAGCTTTAAAAATTCTTGATATAGGCTTGTGGAAGTTGAAGCATCTGTATTGTGCCGATCTGTAGCGCGTCGACTCCGCATAACGAGACAGCGGTAATGCTTCCAGTTCCGATTTGCTCGTTGTCCGGAAGGAGACAGGCGTCCAATTACTTGCATCTTCCTTCAGTTGACTTAGGAAATTATCTAGGTCTTGCATTGTTGATTTTCTCCGCGAGGAACTCGGCGACCCTATGCTCTAGATGATAATTGCAAGGGGAAGAGACCATCCCAAATTGGCCGATTGGGTTAACCTCGAGAAAGACAAGGCGCCCGTCGATTGTCTTAATTAGATCGAGTGAACCTGTTTCGAGTTCTAATAAGTCCATTAGGTGTCTAATTTTGTCTTCCATGTCAGCTTCTAATTTATAGGGCACCACCCTATTGGGTTTTTTATGATTATATTTCCTAAAATCGATAGATGTTTTGGGGTCCGATTGCGAGAATATTGCTGATGTATAGCAATTCCCGGCAAGGTAGAAAATTCTTAGCTCATACCGTTTCTCTAGCTTTTCTTGAAATAATGAGGGGAAAAATTTTTCCGGAAGTGCATCGAGTAGGTCTGCCGAAAGTTCCTGGGTGTACATTAGATGAGCGGTGAACCCTATCTGGAAAAAATCGACATCACCGATCGCCTTTGTGATTAGGGGATGGTGATGGGCGAATTGTAGCAACCGTTTTCTGCTTGTAGTCACTAATGTGTGGGGTGTTGAGAGTCCGACGCTTGCTGCAAGCTTTAATGTTCTGAGCTTGTCTGGGCTCGCAGTGCTTGGGTGGCTAAGCCATATTGCATGTTTTAGTTCGGAAAAAAGGAAAGAGCTGATCCTCCGTAATTCTGATGAAAGGTGTTCGGCGGCGCGTTGGGAGACATCGTGACTCTCTGGCGAATTTTCCGAAAGCATATTGATTCCTTGGAATGGCTGCCGCTCCGACCATCGGCGGAACCAGACTACTTGAATCTGATGCAGATTAACCTTGAATTCCTCGATATCTATCTCCGCTTCGCCCGTCTTGAGAACTATGCTAAAATTACCCTGGCTATCAAGGTCACTTCCGTTGAGGCGCAATGGCGATAGGCCCATGCGGAACAGGTACTCCATGACAATATCTGTTGTGGTTTCTCCTGAACCTTGGCTGAGAATTAGGATTGAGCCCTCTTGAGCATTATACAGTGACATAATAGTAGCCATTTCCTCTCAGGATTGACCTTGCCGGAACGCTGCGGGCGATCACAGCGGCCCTGCTTGGCTAAAGTAAATCCATCCCGAACCCGGCATGGGGCTAGTCAGTGGCCGGTGCTAAAGCGAGACGCTGACTTTCCCGGAGCAGTGCTGCCGGTGAGTTCCGGAACATAAGCGTAGCATACTAGGACATTCGTGTACAGGCAACAGCATAAAGCCGTGATCCGCACCACCGTGCGGCTCGTGGAGTCGTGCACCCCTGGGGGTGAGGCAAGGCTTCGGCGGGCCTAGGGCATTCTGCCCTTTGCGTTTAAGACTACCCGTAGTCGATAGACCTGACGGCTCGCGAGGAGTCGACCCTGGTGTCTGAGGCGATGCTGGCCCTAGACCGGAGGAGTAGTTGGTGAGCAGTCTTAGTCTCTTCGCCGCCGCAGGAGGCTTCAGCGAGTTCGACAAATTCCACCCCGTAGTCCTGATTCAGGTGGCAGCAAGAGAGAGTAGAAGACAGGGGAATGCTCCCCCGCGATGCTGGCTTGCTTCGTTTGGTGGGGAGGCCTGGCCTTCGCCGATGTGCTGCACGCGTTTCCGGCCGGCTTTCCTGACGAGCCGGCCGATGAGTTGATCGACGCTCGTGGCAGGTTTTCCAGTACGGCGAAAAATCTCCGATGAGAGTATATTTAACGCTGTCTTGCAGGTCCTGATCTCGGGTCGCCTCCCTTAGCGCTTTTTTAGGATTGACAGGGAGTTCGCTGGGGCTTAGAGTAGGAGGTGCGCAGGTATTGGACCTGCCGCAGAGCAAAGGAGTTACTCATGGAGCTAGAGGCAAGGGATCCAAAGATGGAGAACATTGATGACGAACTGTTCCAGGCTCCGTTGACAGATGAGGCGCTTGAGGGCGTTTCTGGGGGTATGGAACTGGAACCAGTAGATGGAGGAGGAGGAGGAGTGATTACGTACTGTGACCACCCTGAGAGAACTGGTATTGGTCAGTCGGAGGCGTTTGACTCCATTAGGGATACCTAGTGACTGTCTGTTATTAGGCCGTGCTATTGCACACATCGGGAGATAGTGGGCATGAGGAGAGTAGCCGAATGCCCACTTCTTGGTTCTAAATTCGTGGCTTCCAGAGCAAGGCCAAGGGTATAATTCTCCTACGCTTCGTTTTGGCGTGTAGGATTAGGCGTTAACTGCTAAGAGCACGGCGACTGGTGGGTGAAGGTAATCTGGCCTGCGAACCACCGCCACAACCCATGCATTGCCCACACTGCCAGTTCGACAACCCCGCCGGCATGAAGTTCTGCGGCCAGTGCGGCGCGAAGCTGGCCGCCCTCTGCCCGCAGTGCGGCACTGAGAACCTCCCCGGCTTCAAGTTCTGCGGCGAGTGCGGCTCCCCCCTCGGGGCGGCCAAGGCGGAGGCGCTCCCCCCTCCGCCGCCCCCTGAAGCACCCCGCCTCGCTTCTCCAGTCCAAAGCTATACGCCCTCCCATCTCGCCGCCCAGGTCCTCCAGTCCAAATCCGCCCTTGAGGGGGAGCGCAAGCAGGTCACCGTCCTCTTCTGCGACCTCGTCGGCTCGACCTCCCTGGCCGAGCGGCTGGGGCCGGAGACCATGCATCTCCTCCTCAACCGGTTCTTCGAGCTGGCCCTCTCCGAGGTCCACCGCTACGAGGGGACCATCAACCAGTTCCTGGGGGATGGCTTCATGGCCCTGTTCGGGGCTCCCATCGCCCACGAGGACCACGCCCGCCGCGCGGCTCTCGCCGCTCTCGGCCTCCAGAAGCTGCTCGCGGAGCATCACGCCGAGCTCGGGGAGCGCGGCGGTGTGGAGCTCCGGTTCCGCATGGGGATCAACACCGGCTGGGTGGTGGTGGGCGGCATCGGCGATCAGCTCCGCCGGGACTACACGGCCATCGGCGATACGACCAATCTCGCCGCCCGGCTCCAACAGCTCGCCGAGCCTGGGGCCATCCTGGTGAGCGAGGACACGAGCCGCTTCCTTCAGGGCTCCGCCCGGCTGGAGGCGATACCGCCGCTTCAGGTCAAGGGGAAGGAGACGCCGGTGCGGGCGTTCCGGCTGATGGGTGTGGGCCTCCTCCTCCAGTCCGAGGATGCCGTCCTCGGCAGCACGGCCCGCTCGCCGTTCGTCGGCCGCCGGCGGGAGATGGCTATCCTCGAGGAGCTGCGCGAACGGGCAGCGGCCGGGGAGGGGCAGGTGGTGGGTATTGCGGCGGAAGCAGGCTCCGGAAAGTCCCGGCTGGTCTATGAATTCCGGCGGCGGTTATGGAACCGGCCGGTCCTCCACCTGGCGGGGCGGTGCCTCTCCTACACCAGCGGCGTACCTTACCTGCCCATCCTCTACATGCTCCGCAACGCCTGGGAGATCGGCGAGGCTGATGACGCCGCTGCGGTTGTCGCCAAGGTCATGGCCGGCCTGCGACGGGCTGAGATGGAGGTCGCGGAGGCTCTGCCCTACGTCCTTTATCTCTTCGGCATCCGGGAAGGCACGGAGGCGCTCGCCGAGCTGAGCCCCCAGGCTTTGCAAACCCGGACTTTCCGGCTGTTGCGGCAGGCTATCCTCAACGAATCGCGCCGCCGGCTGGTGGTGCTGGAGATCGAGGACCTCCACTGGGTGGACCGTACCTCGGAGGATTTCCTCTCCCTGCTGGTGGAAGGGCTGTTCGCCGCTCACGTTCTGCTCATCGCCACCTACCGCTCCGGCTATCGGCCGCCCTGGATCGAGAAGTCGAATGCCACCCAGATCTCCCTCGCCCGGCTGACAGACGCGGAGAGCGAGGCGGTCGTCCGCGCCGTGCTCCGCCGCGCCGAGCTCCCTGAGAATCTGGTAGCCGAGGTGCGCGGCAAAGCGGAGGGGAATCCCTTCTTCCTGGAGGAATTGGCTCGTTCTTTACTGGAGCATCCGGGCGTCTCGGTTCCCGACACGATCCAGGGAGTGGTCATGGCCCGCATCGACCGGCTGCCGGACGACCACAAGCGGCTCCTTCAGACGGCGTCCGTGCTTGGGCGGGAGTTCCCCTTGAACCTGCTGGCGGCGGTCTGGGAGCAGGTCGACAATCTGCCATCTCTGCTCTCGGACCTCAAGCGTTGGGAATTCCTCTATGAGGAGCCGACGGCGGAAGAGCCCCGGTACCTGTTCAAACACGCCCTGACCCAGGAGGCGGTTTATCAAACTCTGCTGACGGGCCGGCGGCAGGCTTTGCATACGGCTGCCGGGCAAGCTTTCGAGTCGCTCTTCGCGGGGCGGCTGGAGGATGTCTACGACGCTCTGGCCTATCACTACTCCGAGGCCGGCGAGGCCGGGAAAGCGGTCTCCTATCTGGCCCTTTTCGCCGCTCAGGCGGCCCGCCGGTACGCCCACGCTGAAGCGGAAAGGGCCCTGCGGGAGGCTCTGGCGCACTGCGAGCGCCTGCCGCAGACGGAGGCGGACCGGCGGCGCATGGAGCTGGTCCTGCTCCTGGCCGAATCTCTCTTCCCCCTGGCCCGCTTCCCCGAGACCCTGGAGCTTTTCCTCGCCGAGCGGGATCTCCTGGACCGTCTGCAGGACTCAACGCTCGCGGGCCGCTATCACTTCTGGCTCGCCCACACCTATAGCTACCTTGGCGACCAGGAAGCGGCTGCGGCCAATGCCCGCCTCTCCATCGAGGCGGCACGGCGCTCCGGCGACGCGATCACGGAAGGACGGGCCTGGTACGTGCTCTGCCGCGATGCCTTCTGGTCGGGCCGGTTCTCGGAGGGGATCGAGCATGGCCGGCAAGCGGTCGACCTGCTGGAGCGGAGCGCGGACCGCTGGTGGCAGGGGCAGGCCTACTGGGTGGCGGGATTCCATCACTACGTCCTGGGACAGTTCGGCGAGGCGTTCCGCAGGATGGAGAAGGCCGAGGCCGCCTGGCGCGCCCTCCAGGATCCCCGGCTCGACCCATCCTGGAGCACCGGCTATTTCCACGCTTCTCTGGGAGAGTACGAGCGGGGAATCGAGGAGTGCAAGGGCGGGCTGGAGCGGGCCCAAGACCCCCTCAACACTGCCGCAGCCCTGGGCTTCCTCGGCTACGCCTATCTGGAGAAGGGGGATCTCCCGAAGGCGACCGAGGCCTTGGAGGGTTCCGTGGAGCGGCTGCGCCGGGCCGGCATGAAGCAGCTCCTGGGCTGGTTCTCCGCCTTTCTTGCCGAGGCCCGCCTCCTCTCGGACCGCCCGGACGAGGCCCGGGTGCTCGCCCGCGAGGCGCTCGCCGTCACCGAAGAGGTCCGGTTCCGCTACGGCAGCGGCATGGCCCAGCGCGCCCTGGGCCGCATCGCCCGCGCGGCCGGCGACCGGGAAGAGGCGGAGAGGTGGCTCGGCGAGGCCGTGGAGAGCTTTAAAGCCATCGCGGCCCCCTTCGAGGTGGCCCGCACGCGGCTCGATCTGGCGCTGGCGGCCGGCGCAGGGTCCAATGGGGCGGCGTGGCAACTTGGCGAGGCTCGCCGGACGTTCGCGGAGCTGGGGCTGCGAGTCTACGTCGAGAAGACCGACCGCCTTGCCGGCGACTTGGCTCCGGCCAAAGAAGAGACCAGCAAGTAGACCTTCGCCTCCGGCGCCCGTCCCGGTTGCGCGACGACTTTAACGTGGCTCAAGCTGCGCACGCAGAATCCCCCCACGCCGGCCTGCTCCAGGGGCCAGTCCGCCGCAGCCGTCCAGAGGGTGTCGTACCCCGGCCAGGCCAGGATGGCGTCCATCTCCTCGCGCGTACAGAGGCCCCGGGCCACGAGACGGGCCAGGAGCTCCGTCCAGCGGGGTTCGCGCTGCCGGGCGAAGGAGCCTTCCAATCCCACCCGTGGCAGGATCTCAGCACCCATGTCGAGGGACAGGTGGGGCCTGTCGATCCCTTCGAAGATCGGCGCGATCTCGGCCAGCGCAGGAGCGGCGTGGGGCGCCACGCGGCGCAGGTAGGCAACCGCGCCGGCCGGGTCCAGCCCGAAGATCTCCAGCCGTATCGGATTCCCCGGCCGGGAGAGCAGGCCGAAGACGTAGAGGAGGATGCCCTCCTCGGGGATTTCGCCGTGGCAGCGCCGGACCAGGCCGGTCTGGGCTGCGCCCAGAGGCTCGCCATGCAGGGCCGGCAGCAAGAGCTCGACGATCCAGTCCAGGTCGGCGTCCCGCGGCAGCCGGGCGCAGACCGATGGCACCGGAAAGTCCCCCACCGGCCGATCCAGGTCGAACTCCAGCCAGATGCAGGGGATGCTGGAGAACGGACCTTCCGGCTGGGACCATTGGGAGAGGAAGCTGCGCAGGTGGGCGGGCAGGGGCTGCTCCGCCATTCGGCGGCCTTGGCCGGGCTCGGTGAAACGGATCGACAGATCGACGTCGCCGCCCCTCTTTCCCAGGTGGGCTTCGAGGGCTCCCAGGCAATCTCCCGGGAGATGAGCGGCGAGAGTGTGCAGGCGATCCAGGGCCCAAAGACTGCAAAGCGGCGGAGTAAGATGCCGTCTGACCACCCGCAGCCAGTCGTCATAGGCGGGGGATGGGACGGATGCCATTGCCTGCGTCGCGACGAAGCCTAAGGGCCCGGCGGTGGCGGGGGTGGCGGCCATCCGTCGTCGCCGCCAGCCACCTTGTCAAGCTCGTCGTCCGAGAGCTCCTCATCATCACCCTGGAGCTCGGCGACGTCCTCCGGCGTCAGGTGACATCCCTGCTCGCGAGCCCACTGGACCGCCGCGTCCGGGTCCCGAATCAAGGATCGCAGCTCCTCCAGCAGCTCAGGTTTCGTGCGGAGGCTCTGAAGAAAGGTCTTCAGCTCTTCGCTCATGATCTTGTCCTCCCGTGGGACGATGCCTCTACCACCATGCGCGAAGTGGCAGGGGAAAGCAACCCCCGACGGGGTAGCCATGCAAGATTTGTCCGGCGATCCACAGGCTTCAACCTCAGTCCTCCCGCGCCGCCGGCGGGTCCACCACGGTGAAGTGGAAGGTGGTGCCGACTCCCGGCTCGCTTTCGAGCCAGATGCGGCCTCCCATCTGCTCGATGGCGGAGCGGGCTATCGAGAGACCCAGGCCGGTGCCGTCCGCGACTCCGGGGTGGGCGCGGACGAACTGCTCGAAGACCCGGTCCTGCATCTCGTCCGGAATCCCCATGCCGTTGTCCGAGACGGAGAGGCGCCAGTAGCCCTCCTCGTGCCGCTGGACGGCAATGCGCACCCAGCGGTCCTCCTCCTGCGGGTCGGAGTACTTGACGGCGTTGCCCACCAGGTTGATCAGCGCCAGCTCCACCCGGATGGCGTCCACCTGCACGTCGGGGATGGGCTCGCGGACCACGATGCGCACCGCGCTCTCGTCCGCGATCCCCCGCAGCTCCTCGACCACCTCGTCGAGCAGGGTGCGCAGCGACAACCTCCTTCCTTGCGCTCCCTCCTCGCTCCCCTGGGCGATGGCCAGCGAGTGCACGTCGTCCGCTACGCCCTTGATCCGCTGCAGGGTGTTGCGCAGGGTGCGCAGCGTCCGCTCCCGCGTGGCCGGTTCGAGGCTCTCGTTGCCCAGCAGGTGGAGGGCCGCCTCGGCCGTGCTCAGCCGGTTGCGCAGCTCGTGCGCCAGCTCGCGGCCGAAGCCGCCCAGGAGCCGCGCCCGGTCCCGGCGGTCGCGGAACCCTTCCTCGCGAAACGTGGTGGCCGTGATGGTGGTGATGGCCGTCAGCGACCGGAAGAGGCGCTCGGCCACTTCGATGGCGTAGTCGGGGGGCACTTTGCGCCCGAAGCGCCGGGCCTCTTCCCGCAGCGCGTCGTAGAGGATCTCGCCCAGGATCTCGAACTCGGCCAGGATCTCGTCGATGTCGTACCCCTGCTCCCGCCGCAGCCGCGCCAGCTTGCCGAACTCGGTGCGCAGCAGCTCCTCGTGCTCGAGGTCGCCGTCGGAGCAGAGGTAGTCGGAGATCGCCCGCAGCACCTCGGGGATGTGGTTGAGCAGCGCGTCGGTGGGAAAGATGCGGCGGGGATGGACGTCCAGCCGCGCGATCAGGCGGTCGAGCCAGGCGCGGGTCAGCTCCGTGGACCGCCGGTGCAGCTCGGTGCCGAGATGGGCTTCCAGCGCGAGGACGTTCTGCTTCTCTTCTGGTTTCATGGCGAGCCCTGCCACGCCCTTGAGGGGCGAAAAGTGCGGAAATGGGAAACGGCCCCGATTGTACCCTATTCAGGAGCCGTCGTATCGGGAACGGCGCACGTGCTGACGCAGGCCGTGGAAGATCCAGGCGAGCGTCCCCTCCGTGCCGCTGTCCACGGCCCAGCGCGGGGTGAAGCCGCCGGGGTCGATGAGCAGGCGGCAGACGCCCAAGGTGCGCCCTCCCCCCAGAGCCGTCAGCCGCCACGAGCCCTGGAGGGCGGTGACGTTCCCCGAGCCTGGCACGTAGCTCAAGCGGAGCCACCAAGCCTTTCCGTCCGGACCCGTCTCGATGCCCTGGGTGAAGCGGACGCGGTAGCGGCGCTCGCCGAGGGGGGAGGGGAGGACCATCACGTGCCGGCTCAGCACCGAGCCGTTGGCCTGCGGCCGGGCGTCCGACTGCTGCAAGTAGGGAATGAACTCCTGCCAGTGGGCGTAATCCGTGAGGGCGCGGTATACCCTCTCCGGCGGCGCCTCGATCACCCCGCGGCCGATTCCCTCCCGCGGCTTGCCGGCTCCGGCGGCGACCATCTCCACCCAGACGTCACCCGTCGGCGTCGGGTGGAGGACGCCCGGGAAGGGGGGAGCGGCGAAAAGCAAGAGGAGCAGGTGCAGCATGGGGGTGGATTCTATAGGCTACGCCCGTGAGTTGGCGCAGGGTCCTCCTCCGGCTGGCGGCACTGGCGTTGCTGCTCTTCCTCTTCCTCTGGTTCTATCCTTATCTGCGCCACCTGCCGCGCGTGGTGAAGCTGTGGCGCGAGCCGCCGCCGTCGTCGCTGCCCATCCCCGTCGAGGGAGTCGTGGCGTCCGACCTGGAGGACACCTGGGGCGCCGCCCGCTCCGAGGGGCGCAAGCACGAGGGGATCGACATCTTCGCGCCCCGGCGGACCCCCATTCACTCCGCCACGCAGGGCGTCGTGGTGCACAAGCGCTGGAACCGGCTGGGAGGGAGGACGGTGACCGTCTTCGGCCCCGCCGGCTGGTCTCACTACTACGCCCACCTGGACGAGTGGGAGACGCCGGCCGTCGGCGACTGGGTGGAGGTGGGGACGGTCCTCGGCTACGTGGGAGATTCCGGCAACGCCCAGGGGACGCCGACCCATCTGCACTACGGGATCTACGTGGACGGCGAGGCGCGAAACCCGTATCCGCTGCTCACTCCCGCGCCGACCCCTCCAGCGTCACGATCTCGAGCTCGCCGTTAGCGTACCTCGTCCGCAAGACCTTCTTGTCGAATTTCCCCACCGAGGTCCGCGGAATCTCCGGTACGAACGTCCAGCGCTCGGGCAGCCACCACGGAGATACCGTTCCGTCGAGGAAGGCGCGGAGGGCCGCGGCGTCGCGCGGAGCGCCGTCTTTCAGCACCACGCAGGCGAGGGGGCGCTCGTCCCAGGTGGGATCGGGGACGCCGATCACCGCGGCCTCGATCACGTGAGGGTGCCCCATGATCTTGTTTTCGACCTCGACCGAGGAGATCCATTCGCCGCCGGATTTGATGACGTCCTTCGCGCGGTCCGAAATCTGGATGAAGCCGTGCGGATCGACCGATCCCACGTCGCCGGTGCGCAGCCAGCCGTCGTGGAAGCGCTCCGGGGCGGGGTTGCGGTGGTACGAAGCGGTGACCCACGGGCCGCGCACCTCGATCTCGCCCACGGCTTGGCCGTCCCATGGCAGCTCGCCGCCGTCGTCGCCGGTGATGCGCAGCTCGACGCCCGCGACCACCCGCCCCGTCTTCGCCCGCCATTCGGCCTGCTCCTCCTCCGGCGTGCCCCGAGGCGGCCAGGAGAGCGCCGCGATGGGCGAGGTCTCCGTCATCCCCCATCCTTGTGTGATCCAGACGCCCGTCTTCTCCTGAAACCTTTCGATCAGCGCGCGGGGCACGGCGGCGCCGCCGCAGGTGATCATGGTGAGCGAAGAGAGATCGGTTGGGTTCTGATCCATGAAGCGCAGCAGGTCGTTCCAGATCGTGGGCACGGCCGCCGCATAGGTCACCTTTTCGGCGGCGATCATCTGCGCCAGCGGCTCCGCCTGGAGGAACGGGCCGGGCATGACGAAACCCGTGCCGCACGACCAGCCGACGTAGGGGAGCCCCCACGACATGGCATGGAACATGGGGACGATCGGCAGCACGCGGTCCTTTTCCGTCAACGGCACGGCCGCGGCGTGCCCGACGCCGAAGGAGTGGAGGAAAATCGAGCGGTGCGAGTACACGACGCCCTTCGGATCGCCGGTCGTGCCCGTGGTGTAGCACATCGCGGCCGCGGCGCGCTCGTCGAGCGTGGGCCACGCGAAGCCGGGCGCTTCCGCGGCGATCAGCTCCTCGTAACGGAGAGCGCCGTCGCCCAGCGCCGACGCGTCCCCTTCGCCGGCGACGATGAAATGCTCGACGGTTTTTAGGTGATCCTTGACCCGCACGAGGAGCGGGATCAGCGAGCTATCGACGATCAGCACCTTGTCCTCGCCATGGTTCACGATGTAGGCGAGCTGATCGGGAAACAAGCGCAGGTTGAGGGTGTGCAGCACCGCGCCCATGCACGGCACGGCGAGATACGCCTCGAAATGCTCCTGGTTGTTCCACTGCAAGGTGCCGACGCGATCGCCCTCTCTGACGCCGAGCCGCTTCAGGGCGGCGGCGAGGCGCTCGGCGCGCTCCGCGAGCTGCGCGTAGCTCACCCGGCGCGGCTCGGCTCCCGTCCAGGTGACGACCTCGCTTTTGCCGTAGATCCGGCGGCCGTGGCGAAAGAGGTGCTGGATGGTGAGCGGAAAATCCATCATGGTGCTGAGCACGAGATTCCTCCTTGGCCGCGACGTCCACAGGATGACGCCATGGTAACGCAGATCGATTCGCCCTATGATGTGCCCCGCGAGACCCAAGGCCATGACCGACACTCCCGACACCACCGCCACCGCGGAGCTTCGGCGCGAGGAAGAGCGCGTCGAGGCGAAGAGCCGCGTCTTCAAGAAAGAGCTGGGGCTCGCCGACCTGGCGCTCACCCAGGTCCTCTTCATCGTCGGGCTCCCCTGGATCGGCGTCGCCGCCAAGCAGGGACCCTCCCACGTCGTCCTCTGGCTCCTCGCCATGGTCTTCTTCTACGTCCCCTCGGCCGTGGTGGTGATCTACTTGAACCGGGTCATGCCCCTCGAAGGGGGGCTCTACCAGTGGGCCAAGCTCGGCTTCAACGAGCTCCTGGGCTTCCTGGTGGCCTGGAACCTGTGGCTCTTCGCCATCTTGAACACCTCGGAGATCGGCCTCCAGATCACGCAGTACCTGCGCTACATCCTGGGGCCGGAGAGCGAAGGGCTCACCAGCAGCAAGTGGTTCACCGGCGTCGTCAGCCTGGCCACGATCGGCGCCCTGGTCCTGTTGACCACCGTGGGCTTCGGCGTCGGCAAGTGGGTGCACAAGGTGGGCGGCGCGCTGATGCTCGCCACCTTCTTCGCCATCCTCATCCTCCTGTGGCTGAACCTGGCGCACGGCACCCTGCCGGCGTACCATCCGTTGCGGCTCGAGCTCCCCGTCCTTTCGCTGATGACCCTGAACCTCTTCGGCAAGATGGGCTTCGGCGCCCTGGGCGGCTTCGAGTACGTGGCCCTCCACGCCGGGGAGTGCAGGGACCCGGTGCGGGCCATCACCCGTTCGGTGGTGGTGGCGGCGCCGGTCATCGCCGCCATGTTCATCCTGGGCACCAGCTCCGTGCTGGCGTTCATCCCGCAGGACCAGATCGACCTCATCGCGCCCATCCCGCAGGTGCTCTCCGTGGGCTTCCGGTCCCTGGCCCTGGCGCTCCCCATCGCCTCCGCCACCATCCTGGCGCTGCTTTCGATTCGGGTGGCGCAGTCGAGCGTGATGTTCGCGGGCAACACCCGCCTGCCCATGGTGGCGGGTTGGGACAGCCTCCTGCCGGACTGGTTCACCCGCCTCCACGAGCGCTACAAGACGCCCGTCAACTCCATCCTCTTCGTGGGCGCCGCCACCCTGGCGCTCGGCCTCGCCGGCCTGATCGGCGTGGGCAAGCAGGAGGCCTTCCAGTTGCTCTGGACGGCCTCGGGCGTCTTCTACGCCCTGACCTACCTCGTGATGTTCGCCATCCCTCTGGCCGGCCTGCGGGGAGTGACGCCGCGCCCCACGCCCTGGCTGAGGCTCTGCGCCCTCTCGGGCCTCTTGATGACGCTCCTCTACGTCTGCCTCTCCATCGTGCCGATCATCCAGGTCGAGAGCCGGTTCCTCTTCGCGCTGAAGATCTCGGGGCTGATCGTGGTGACGAACGTGGTGGGATTGGGGATCTACCTCTCCGTGAAACGCCGGGAATCGCGGTAGCGCTGCACGAGCGAGGGGAACAGAAGTCTGCGACAGAGCCGTCCGTGCCGCGAAGGAGGAGAAATCGTCGCAACGTCGCGGAAAGCGATGCCCTACGTCCCCAAAACTTTGCGACGCCGCTCCACGCCTCGTAAGAGCGCGGCGAGACATCGCGTCCGCTCCCCTCACATTGCGACGGAGCCATTGAATCTGCACTGATGTCTTCAGACGCTGCAACGGCGTCTTTCGACTCTGCAACGCCTCCTTCGACTCCGCGGCGAAGCGCGCGACTCCGCGTCGCCGCGATCGGCGTTGCAACGACGTCAAAAGATTCCGCGACAGAGCCCATAGACACCGCGACGCCTCCAATCGCTCCGCGCCAGATCGACAAACTCCGCGACAGCGTCTTTCCGTGCTGCGACGGATCTATTGACGTCGCGGCGATGTCGAAGGCTCTGTGACGGATCGATAGACGCCGCGACGGTGTCAAAAGACTCTGCGACGCCTCTATTCACGCCGCGACGGATCTTTCGACTCTTCCGCGGCGTCAAAAGACGCTGCAACGGATCTGGAGACTGCGCGACAGATCGGAGGGCTCCGCGACGGATCTCGGGACGTTGCCCAAGACTCTCTTCATCCCGTAGGCCGTCAATCCCAGCCCGTAGGGCGGCAGACCTTCTAGCCCAGGCCGTAAGCCCTGGGGCCAGAGGGCGCGTAGGCCGGGCTCTATCCTTCCGCGAGCCGGATCCGCCGGCCGTTGATGATCGCGCAGATCTCCAGGCTCCCGCCGAGCGCCGTGACGTACCGGCGAAGCGTGGAGATCCGGTGATCCTCGCGCCGTTCCATCTTCGACAATTGGGACTGGGTGATCTCGACCCGTTGCGCCAGCTCCCCCTGGGTGAGGCCGGCCGCCTCGCGTAGCGCGCGCAGGTCCATCTCCAGCAGCTCGCGCTCGACCTCCTGGTCGATCTGGCGCAGCTCCTCGGGCGAAAACTTCTGAGCTCTGATGTCGGACCACTTCTTGGTTGCCATGTCGACTCCCGTTTGCAGCCCGGGCTGTGGGCTGATCAAATCGATCCTTGCAGGTACCCCTCCCAGATCGCCTCCGCTTTCGGGATCATCCATACGTAGAATCGACCGTCCCCCGTCTTGTCGCCCCCGAGGATCAGGACGGCTTGACGTTCGGGATCGAAGGCGTAGACGATCCGCAGTGGACGCCCTCCGCTCTGAACGCGCAACTCGCGCAAGGCGTACCGGCTTCCCCCGAGCGCCGAGGAGTGGGGGAACCCAAGCGCCAGCCCCTTGGCCTCGAGGAGCCCGACTCCTCGAACGACGGCCCGGGCGTCGGCGCTGCTGAGCCCAAGAAACCATTCCTCGAACTCGGAGGTACCGAGCACCTCGACCATGATTATGCCCCCAAAAGACTAGTCCGTCAAGGGACTAGCGAAAAATCCTCGGAGCGTCTGGAGTGGTGTATAGAGACCAGACTTCCCGGCGAGGAGCGATTTGTTTGTGCTAGAGTATCCTGGCAGGATTACTGGGGCAAGCAGGGGGAGGTCCCGCAGAAGGGCAAGGGATGGGCTCTTCTCCCTCTTCTCCCAGAGGCTGGGAGAAGAGGGCCGGGGTGATGAGGGCCCCCGGCGGCACGGACACAGTATCGAGTTGGGAAGGAGATCGGATCGGCGACTCCCTTCTCCCGGAGAGGGCGAGACGGGAAAGAGGCTCGCCGCCGCCACCTCCATCCGGAGACCCGCAGGTCCCGGTAGAGCTACCCGGAGACCCGAAGAGCGGGAGGTACGGGTCGATGGGATGTTCTGGAGCATCCCGAAGCCGGGAGGCGGCACCGCTGAGACATTGGGAAGCACCCAGGAGACATTAGAGAGTGCTGACCAAGCCGGGAGAGGCGCCTCGTAATGTCTCTCCACCACGCCGCAATGTGCCACGACCGCGTCGCAATGTGTCCTGGGCACGTCGTAGCGTCCCATGAGCATGCCGCAATGTCTCCCCAGGACCCCGAGGCCGGGGAGAGGCGCTGAAGGCTCCGAGTGGAGCGCTCCGTAATGTCCCATCGCCACCATCGGAGCCGAGTGAGGCGTTCATCCCTCCGCTTCAAGCGAGCCAGGAAGCTTGCGATAGACCGTCAGCCGCCCGCCCGCCGCCCTCCGAGGACCATCACCGAGGATCATTACACGGCCTCGGAATGTCTCATGGGACAAAGATTGGAACAAAAAGGGCCCCTGGCTTCTTAGCTGTTCTCCCTCCCGATCCTCCAAGTCGGCGTCCGGGTGAATCTGCCCAAGACCGAGGCAGGCCCCCTTCGCGAGAAGCCGAGCCAACTCACCGTCTCCGTCGCGGCGGACGGAGGCATCTACGCCCGCAACACGCGAGTGGCCGGCGCCGGTCTCCGTGACCTCCCCCGCCCAACTTCACGCCGACGAGCCCGACCGCGGCGTGATCGTCCAAGGGCTGGCGCCAAGGTGGCGCCAGCGGCTACCGACCCAGAATCCGTAGCGGCTCCTTCTCAAGCGTCCCAGTCCCGAAAGAGCAAACCGTCTCTGCACCCGGGGCGGCAGGCCCTCGCGCGTGGACGCAGAGATGAATGGCGCGGGCCTCCACGTAGACCCCCTTGGCTTTCAGTGAGCGCGCTATCTGAAGAGCGATATCGCGCACTAGGAACTCCTGTAGCTGGAGCCGGCGCGCGAACGCTTGCACAAGGCGCGGTATCTTTCCGAGTCCAGTGATCACGCTGCCCGGCTCGTAGGCCACGTCGATGGTGCCGTGAAAGGGTAAGAAGTGGTGTCCGCAGAAGGAAGTAAAATGTATTCCGCGCTCGACCACGAGCCCCGGGTAGCTCTCCACCCGTTCAACTTCATTGAGGATTCCCTCGGGATCAACTTCGTAGCCAGATAGGAGCTCCCTGTACGCGCGACGTATCCGCGGCTCGGACTCAAGGAGGAGTTTGTCCATGGCGTGGTGGCCGACCACGCCACCTACCCAGGCTGCTAGCGGGGAGTGAGCCTCCGTTGTGCTTCGGCTATCCACGATCGACGGGCGCCTCTCTGGGCTTAGGCCTGAACTCTCGAGCGGTGTCTTGAAGAAGGCTTGGGTGACCAGCCAGAGGTATGGTTTCTCAAAGTCAGTGGTGGGAGGATGGGAGTGGAAGATGCACGGTCCGAAGATGGCCAGCGACCCCGGCGCGTGCTGTTCGAAGTCTCCTGTACCTGTCTCCATGACGAACACCGGCGCCCTTCCTTCATTCCAACTGATTGGAAGCGACAGACTCAGTGAGGTGAGCCCGTAGCGTTCGCCATTTTTCTCGTGGACATCGAACCCCCTCTCATAATCAACATGACGGGAATGCCCGGACGCTTTGGGAGTCAGCTCTCGGAGTTGGAACGCATGGGCGGAGAGAGAGCCAGGAAATACCTGTTTCAGAAAGGCGTCGATTTCTCGCCGCAGTTCGCCGATCAAAGGAACCTGCTCATCGGCCTCGGTGATGTTGATCTCGTTGTCACCGTATCCCGTCCGCCCCGTGCGGTAAACGGTGGCAAGATCGGTTCCAGAAGAATAGACCTGCCCTTCGATGTGCTGTCGCGCTTCGGGGGTGAGGAACTCTTCAATGATGAGAGCACCTTCGAGGACAGGAAGTCGTCCACGGATTAATTCATGCCATGCCGTCATGCGCTCGAGGCGCTCCCGAATCTCGTCAATTCGTAGGTTTGGATTAATGAACTGCAACATTAGGTCTTTCCTTGGGTTTTCGGGTTAAGGTTCAAGCGAGCCCGTGCCTTTTTTCTTTCTGGACGGCGTCTCGCCATCGCTCGTTCATAGGCTTCTCGAAGAACGGGATCTTCATCCCACACGCTCGACGGTGCACCGGGCAGGTGCCTCAGCCCAATGATCAGGTCGTAAGCTTTGGTCGCCGAGAGGCGCTCTGCCCCCGTCATCAAGACCAAGGCGGGATGCGTCAGGAGGATTCCTTCAGGAGCACGCGCCGTATGCCGTAACTGTGTCCGCAGAGCAGCGGCAAGGTAGCGTGCCAGCATCTCGGCGTAAGCGGCCTCAATCTCCGGCAGTTTGCCTACTAGGTCTGCTGCCCGGAGTGAAACGAAGTCGAAGCCGGACATCGACTGTAGCACCTCCTCGAGCGAGGCTGTCGCAAGAGGTGTATCGACGCTGGTGGTATGGGATGCAGCTGCTTTGCGGCCGCTGTCCTTCCTAGAAGGCTGAGGTGCCTCAAGGTGCTCGGAGGCAAGTAGCTCAACATCGCGGTTGGCGACAACAGCCTCGAAAAGTCGGCTCCGTAGCTCACGGATGTTCCCAGGCCAGGGGAGTTGCTGAAGCCTCGCTAGAGCCTCCGGGTCAATGGTCCGTTCGCGCGCACCCGTTGCCTTCTCGGCCTCCCGAACGAAGCCCAGAGCCAACTCCAGGATGTCCTCACTCCGCGCGCGCAACGGCGGAAGCGCAATGGTGCCGCCTTGTCGCAGGCGATCGAGGAGATCCGCTCGAAAACCGCCCTTCTCAAGAGTACTCACCTCGATGTCTTCGTTGGTGGCCGAGAGAACTCGAACGTCAACCCTTCGGCCCGACCGACCGCCGACCGGCACCACCTCACCCGTCTCAATGGCGCGCAATAAACCTGTCTGAGCATCATAGGGCATATTGCCGATCTCGTCGAGAAAAAGATCGCCACTATCCGCTTCGATCAAGCGGCCGGTACGATCACGGTCGGCGCCGGTGAACGCTCCACGGACGTGCCCGAACAGTTCGGAGGCGTAAAGACTCGCTTGGAGCGCTCCCGAGTCCACCGTAACAAACGGCTCGTGGCCTCCTCCCATGCCACTTCGATGGAGATAGGCTGCTAGGAGCTCCTTGCCAACTCCGCGCTCGCCACG
The DNA here is from genome assembly GCA_036275055.1 of Thermoanaerobaculia bacterium. Classification (GTDB taxonomy): domain Bacteria; phylum Acidobacteriota; class Thermoanaerobaculia; order Multivoradales; family UBA5704; genus DATARR01. The sequence continues at coordinate 14,112 of DASUEN010000083.1, read as the reverse complement.
CAGAAGTACGTTGCGACGCGTGGTTCCAGCTCGGCGCGCCGACCGCAGGGCCTTAAGGAGTGCGACGGACTTACCGACGATAGCGCCTGTTTCGTCGGGGATGAGCCCGTGCCTCCAGAGAAACTCTCGAAGCACGTCCTTGTCGTCCTCGCCTCGCGCCAAGAAACCCACAGCGCCGGCCCGAGAAAACTCCTGAGCTACGTCGGCGCGGGGCTTGCTTGAGAGGATTGCGACCGGCAGATCGGGAAAGTGTTCGCGGATCGCCCGCAGCAGGGCCATCCCGAAGTAGTTCGCCGGATCGTCGTCGCCGGTCCGCCCCTCGGGCACTCCACGCGCCTTTCGGTCGCTCGCCAGCGTTACACGGCCAGTGTAGAAACAGAGATCGAGAAGGACGAGCGCCCATCTTGGCGGCTCAGCCCAACCAGCACCAATCCGCTCGAGTGTCGCGGGGAGGTCGTTCTCGACTGTGTCTCCTACTGACGCGCGGTGGGGATGCTGCCCACGCCAGAAAACAGCTTGGGCAATCGGAGTTCGGATGCGCTGCGGCGGTTCGGCTTCATCTCCGGTTATATCTTCGATCAGGTACTCGCCGCAAAGGTTGCGCCGCTCTTCGTTGGCGCCACTACTGACGCCTCGGCCGAAGAAGTCATCGACTATGAAAATACGCGGTAGTATCACGCTGTAGTCACTTCTGACGGAAACTTTGATAAAGCGCGACCCAGGGCCTCGCACGCCTTCCGGAAGCGTACGGCTGCGGTGAGCAGCAATTCCAGTTTCACTTCTTCGAAGTGCGGAGTAGCTAGCGAACCTTCTGAGACGAGCGCGCCATAAGCTAGATCGGCCTGCTCGAGACAGTACATTGCCTCACTGAGGAGGGCCTGTGTCTCGCTCGTCTCTACCCATCGCTGGTGAACCAGCTCGCCCAACCACTTCTTCGTTTCGTTGTCGCATCCGGAAAGCGGAGGCTCAAGGAAGAGAGTGCGAGGGGACATCTCACATAGGAAATCGTCAAGCAACGCGGCAATCTCATGCCGCTTCTCCGGCCATTCGGCGAGGGCGGAGCGCCGCAAGCGCTCTGCGAAACCTTCATCCTCGACCTCGCCCGAGATCACATTCAGCCACTTACCAAGGACGGGCGAGAGTTGATTTTTCAACCAGTCGTGATTCAGCCGTCCACGACGGCGTTGCCACTCGCGCATGCACTTTACCCTTCTCGCCTCAGGCGCTGCCCAACGGCATCGTATACTGCTCGTACGAGCGGCTCATCTATCGAACCCTTCGCGCTTTGCAGTAAATCAATCAACTCTGCAGCTTTGCCCCTTGCGCTCTCATAGGTGGGATCAGGTAAGGGCCATGAAGCTTCGAAAGCTACGAGCAACTCCGAACCCTCTGAGCCAAGGCCCTGACGCCACCACTGATGCGTACGAACTACCTGCCACGCTGCCGACGGTGCGCCCAAGTATCCCTCGCAAAGGACTCTCAGTACTTGAAGGAACTCAAACCGCGGAACTCTCCGCAGGAACTCAGGTCTCATAGGCTCGAGTTCTTCCCGCGTGGAGAGTGCTGGCTGTTTCAGCCGTTCTATACAAAAGGCTTGGAGTTCTTCTGCCTCGACTGGGGTAAGCACATAAGCTTCCTGAACAGCTCTTCGGACTACCTCCGCTGCTTCATCCTTTAGTAGATCTTGCGTCGGAGCCAAAGTAGGATTCCCACTATAATGTACAACAATAGCCCTATTTTTTTTGATCATCGTAGCGAGAGGATCTACCTTGAGTTGGTCCATGTCATTCGGCGTGATATGGCAAAGAACAATAAGTGAGCCATCGAAAGAAATAGTATTGCCATTCGCGTCGAACGCGACGCCGTTCTCCCAACTAAGGCGGTTATTGCCGAAAACTTTCCCCATTTCCTCACGCCGTCGCTCCATTGCATCGATAACAATTACCTTTACCGTAGCGGCATCCTTCATGCCTGCTTCTCCCATACTAACTTAGTTTGAGAAGAATTTGCACCCGGCTCCAGCCTAAAACTCGATGCAGCAGCATGGCAGCCTCTAAGTCTCTTCTCGCCTCGATGGTTATCACGAGTCGAGGACGCTATCCAGAATCTCAGAACCGAGTAGCTTGAGGTATTACTAGCGCCCCTTAGTGCATCGCCTGAGAGAATCTTTCGAGTCCTCTCCGTCAAGGAAAACGAAAGAAGAGAGAAGTCAACATTAACAACAAATTCGAGTTGTGTGCCCGTCATCTGGACGCTCTCAAGATTGGACTTTGCTTTAGAGCCGATAGGCGGTGTAAACAGCCTCTCACACATCTCCCAAAAAAGATCGAGCATCTGAAATTCAGGTAGCGCAGCTCTTTGATTCCATACCGCGAAAGCCATGATCTGCGCCAGCGAACCGAGATTGCATTTATCTCCGTCACCGCCGAGACGCATATGCACAGCATTCGCCAAACATGCAAGAGTTAGCGACGTTACAGGTCTTTCGTCTCTCAGGGCTAGAATTTTAAAGGACTCAGCAATCCTAGGGGGTAGATTTTTATTTTGACCCTCAATAAATATCTCACTCGTTTTTGAAGCTAGACTTAAAAACGAAACAACATCCTTGACTGCACTGTATTCCTGCCAACGATCGACGGTGGCTTGAGCAAACTGATCGTGCACCGAGACTGGAGGATTCACATTCCGCTTCTCTATCTCAGAGCGAAACAACTGCAGCGCCGTTCCTCTAGTCAACTCACGAGCCAGATATCGTGCACTAATCTCGGTTGCCAAGGCGCTCAAGAGGGACCAATATGGGCCGACCCAGTTCGGTGCCGGCTTTTCGTCATCTATCATCTTTGGAACCGCCCCTATTAGGGTGGCGAAACCCAACGAAATAGGGGCGAGAATCAGCTCTTTCCCGATTCGCTCCGGATGGAAGCCTAGCAGAGCAATTAATAGGCTCATCTCATGAGGCTGGTAGGCCCGCAGCACCATCTCAAGTGGAAGAAAAGGTGCCCGGCAGAGACGGAGAAGATTCCTGTCCCACTCGCTTGAAGGCGTCGGATCGATCGCTCCTTGGAGATGAGACAATAGGCTTCGCAGGAAGTCTACTCCCCCCGATTCAGGGAGCTCATAAGCAAAGGCACGAGAGACTTCGTTTTTTAGCCAAATCCCAGTACAAACTTTTGCCTTTTCGACTTGCTCCGCAAGAGGTTCGATCGGCAGTGATTCGTCGTCATGAAGAGTTTTCATGTAGTTAGCTACCGTCCGTACCGACTGCATCCATATAACGAACGCCCGCCACCGACGAGTAAAAATCAATTTATTCCCATCCAATAGAATTAACCCTAGCCAGTCGAAATACTCCAAGAAAGCAATCTCACACCACTCGGGAGATGTGCCAGGAAAAGTGAACCTTGCTCGAAGCTTACCCGGGCCGGTCTCACTGTTCTCAAGCCAGCCAGCCTCACTAAGAGCGTCGATGCCCTCGTGGCGAAGTGTCCAGAGAAGGCTGAAGAAAGCAAGTTCACCGTCCTCGATGAGGATGCATTGGGGCAGGATAGCTCCTTTCTTCGCCCGAAGGTTTTCAATGAGATCGCTATGCAGAGTGGGATGGACCAAGGCAGCTCTGCTTAATAGGTTTGAGAAGGAATCGTGGTCAGGATACTTGCTCTCGTCCTCAAGCTTGGCATCGGCATCGCGCACATGCGGCCGCCCTATTACACCAACGAAGTAACGACGATGAGCGAAACGACTGAAGCGGGAGAGTCTCTGTAGAAAATCCACCGAAGGTAGACCGGTACCACCATCCGTTGTATCCCTCGCGCCCAAAAAGTCATTGCTAGGTGGAACGCGGGTGAAAACTTCCCACTGGACGAGACGAACCTGTTTTGCGAGATCTTCACTGAGCTTCCTAAGCTCGGTAACTTTGGTACCGGATGACAAAGCGCGCACAAAGCGTGGGACGAAGCCCAAGCTCGCACCGGCATATACAGGAGGAACGAGGTGCAGAAGAAGTGGATTTAAGGCATCTAGGTCGACGAGATCTTGCAGGACATAACCGTGTTCGTACCAACGATCACGGAGTCGCAGGTAAATTTCCCGAAAATCGGCGGTGCCGTAAAAATGGTGAACGGCTTCTAGCGCACGTTGCGGATTGCGAAGAATAAAACTGACGCAATCCGAACGGAAATTCTCATCAAGGCGAGCAAGATTCATCGCAATGATGATTGGGGCTATGTTCGCCGGTTCTTGGCTCTTGACTGTAGTGAAGAGGTCTCCTACCTTTTGCCTGAGGGCAAAGACGGGGTTTTCCTTGTTGGGTTCGGTTGGTTCTGCAAAGACATCAAGAATGAGCGCAAGGAGCCATATCCGACTACTGAGATCAGGTTCCTCTATCAGCCACTGAAGGACTAATGTGAACTTCTTATGGTGTTCTCGTAATGAGTCAATGACGAGGGCAGTGTCGAACTCCTTGAAGATCACGTCGTCGTGAGATTTCAGCGCATCGAGGTTCCCGGAACTCTGATCGGTCAACCACTGGGCAGACACCGTGGCCCGCATTATTCGTCCGGCTTTGAAATCGGTGTCCACCCAGATTCTCCTTCTCCTCACGCAAACTAATTGGGTTCGTCCTACTGTTGAGCCCCTCGGACCCCTTCAACAACCCAATCGAATGACAGAATTTCGGGCACGGTTAGGGCCTTGCCTGCGGTCACCCGGATGGTGCCCTTGCTGTCCTTGATGGGCCCGGCGAAGACATTGAGTCGCCCCGAGGCAATTTGGGTGACGAGGTCGTGGGCACGCTTTTGAGTCGCGCTGTTCACGGCTGGGCCAAAGGGCGCGAGCGCCACGTAGCCCTCTTTGAACCCGCCGGTAACATGGCGGTTCGTCCACGTCTTGTTAATAACCGAGCGAGCCACGTCCTCATATAGCTTGGCCCACCCCCACACCGAGCCTGTGAGCCAACCCTTCGGCGCAAACGTCGACAGGTCCGCATGCTGTGCTAGTGCGAAGATACCGGCCCTTTCCGCCGCTTGGACGCCAGCGATCGGCGAGTCGACCAGTACGTAAACGCCAGCTACCTTTTTGTCGGCGAGGCTCTTCACCGCTTCGGTCTCCGCCGCCGGATCGTTCCAACTGTTGGTGAATACCGTATCAACCGTGAATGCCTTGTTGACGCTTCGTCCTCCTAGGGTAAATGCATTCAGGATCCAGTAGACAGGAGGAATGGGGTGAGCACCTACAAAGCCGAAGTGAGGATTCTTGGGGCTGGTCATTGCCGCAACAACCCCGGCCACGTAGGCCGGCTCCCAAAGGCTCGCACTGTAAGTACCCAGATTGGGAGCACTCTTGTCACCCAGGCAATGCATGAAGGTGACATTGGGCGTTTTCTGCGCCACCCGGAGAGTTGAGTCTAAATAGCCGTAAGAAGTCGCGAAGATGAGTTGGGCGCCTTCGGCTGCCATGCGTTGCATCACTCGCTCCACCTCGGCAGTCTCAGGGACGTTTTCGACAAGCACCGTCTTGACCTGATCGCGCATCGCCGCTTCTAGCGCAAGCCGTCCCTGATTATGCTGGTAGTTGTAGCCGAAGTCGGATGTGGGTCCAACGGTGATGAAGCCTACCTGGAGCTTTGGCGAGCCCTTCTCAAAGCCGTACGTGGGCCCTCCTGGAGACTGCGGGATCGCGGTTCCTTGAGCCTCCTGCGAATCAGGGCGTTGCTGGCAGCCTAGAACTGCCAAGACGACGAACAGGGTGAGGAAGCGTTTCAACATGGGACCCCCTTAGGTTATACCGTTCCAGCCTCACGTAGCTAGCTCCAGGCCCCTCGGAAGCTCCGGGCGAGCGCGGCGGGAAGGATGGGACCGCGGCCGCGCGAGGCGACCGTGGCCAGGACAAGAGCAAGGATAGCTCCGAGGTACGGGAACATCGAGACGAGGTAAGGCGAGAACGACACTCCCGCCGCTTGAAGGCGGGGATGGAGCACCGTGAGCCCCCCGAAGAGGTAGGCCGCTGCGAGGACAGCTGCCGGCCGCCAACGCGCAACGATGACGAGGCCTGCCGCAATCCAGCCTTGCCCGGCCGTCATCCGCTCAGCCCAGAGGTGTGTGTAGGCGAGGGACAGATGGGCACCGCCAAGCCCTGCGAAAAAGCCGCCCACCAGGACCGCGATAACACGCACCTGGTGTACCGGAACGCCTTGAGCAAATGCAGCTTGAGGATCCTCGCCAGCAGCCCGAACGTAGAGGCCGAAACGGCTGTGGAAGAGGAGTAGGGAAATGCCCACGGCGGCCACCACGCAAACGTAGACGAGGGGATCTTGGCTGGCGAATAGCTGACCCACTACTGGCAGGTCAGAGATCAGAGGAGGGGTCCACGCGCCGATCCCGTCAAAGCGAATGCCGACGTAAGGCCTCCCGAGAAAGCCCGACAACCCGGCTCCCAGTAGCGAAAGAGCGATCCCGCTCACAACCTGATTGCCGCCAAGGCCGACGGCCACGTAGGCATGTATCGAAGCCAAGACAGCACTCGAGAGGCCAGCGGCAATGACGGCCAGCCAAAGGTTTCCGGTTTCAACCTGGACGGCAACGGCAACCATCGCTCCGACCAGCATGAGACCCTCGATACCGAGGTTGAGGATACCTGCCTTCTCAGACAAGGTCTCGCCGAGCGCGGCGAAAGCAATAGGAGTCCCGCAACGAATGGCGCCCGCGAAGAGCGAGACCAAGAACAGCCCTACATCGGTGGATTCCATCAGCCGTCTCCCCGCCGCTTGCCTGCCTCTTGTGCGATAAAGGTGGCGACAAACAACACACCCATGAAGATGTCTACGGTCGCTGACGGCAGGCCGGCCGTGAGCTGGAGAGCATCCGCCCCTGTATAGAGTCCGGCCACGAGAAGAGTGGCCGGAACAAGAAACTCGAAGCGGTTCGCCACAGCGAACGACACGAGGAAGCCGGCGTAGCCAAGACCTGACGAAAGGCCTGGGCGGAGTCGGCCCTGAATGACAGAAACCTCCCCAAGCCCAGCGAGGGCGGCGGCGGCTCCACCGAGAGCCATAGTCAAAGCGATCAGGAGCCCGACCCGAACCCCCGCTCGACGAGCCAAACGGGGATTGGCCGCGGTGAGTCGGACCGAGAAGCCCCATGTGGTCGATCGGAGCGCCACGTAAGCAGCGAGCGTAAGCGCTAAGCCGAACAGTAGTCCCAGATGGATGTTCGTCTGACCGAGACGGGGGAGGACTGCGGCGTTGGGGAAAGCGATCGAGTATGGCCAGCCAAGAGCATGGGGATCCTTCCACGGTCCGTGGACGAGGTGTTCCATGAGGAAAATCGCCACGTAGTTCAGCATCAACCCAGATAGGACCTCGCTCACGCCGAGCAGGCCCCGGAGCAGCCCAGGCAGCCATCCCCAAAGAGCTCCGCCGGCCATCGCTGCAGCAGTGACCGCGGGCAGCATTAGTCCTGCCGGTAGGTTGGGACCGAGGACAACGACCGAGGTCGCACCGATCGCCCCGGCAATGAACTGGCCTTCCACTCCGATGTTGAAGAGACCAGCTCGGGCCGGTATCGCGGTCGCGAGCGCGCAGAGCAACAGTGGCACCGCCCGAGTGACGGTCTCGACCCATGCGAGTTGGCTGCCAAAGCCATTTAGAAATACGGCGGCGAGCGTCGCTGCGGGAGATCTCCCAACCATAAGGAGAAGAACGGAAAGCGCAAGGGCAGCCCCCCCGATAGCAATGGCGCTTGCCCTTAGCCAATGGCTCCATGCCGGCCTGGCGATCCGCGCGATCATGCTGAAATCCCCTGAGGCTTGCCCCAGTCGGCAGCTTCGCGCCTGGCGCCGCTTGCTCCGGTCATAACCAGTCCGATTTCGATCCGGGCTCCGGCGTCGGGTGGAAAAACGCCGGCAAAACGCCCCTCGCAGAGCACGAGGATCCTGTCGGCAAGCACAAGGAGTTCGTCGAGATCCTCGGATACGAGCAGGACAGCAGCGCCACGAGCCGCCTGCTCTAAAAGCAGTCGGTGCACTAGCCCGACGGTGGCGATGTCGAGGCCGGCCGTCGGTGACTCGGCGACGATCAGGGACGGATTTTCGGCCAGTTCCCGCGCCAGGACCGCCTTCTGGGCATTTCCACCCGAAAAATGCTCGATAGGTAGCAAGGGGGAGGAGGGAACGATCCCCAGATCGGCAATCAACTGCTCGGAGAAGACACGAAACGCCTTCCGGCGAAGAAAGGGGCCACGAGAGAGCCCGGGCATGCGGTAGCGTCGGAGTGCAAGATTCTCTTCTAGCGGAAGAGAGGCTGCCACCCCCATCGTTAGGCGGTCTGCGGGGATGTAGGCTACCTTGTCAAGAGGAGACGCACTCCAAATTGTGCCTTTGAACGCCGTCGTTCCAACCAGTGCTGCTACGAGCTCGTCCTGTCCGTTGCCGCTGATGCCGGCCACACCAAAGATCTCTCCTGCCCGCACCTCGAAAGAAACTCCTGAGAGGCCGAGCGGAGTTATGCCAGCAGGGACACTTAAGTCCGTCACTCGAAGTGCGACATCGTCTCGAAGCTTGCTAGGCTCTCGTGTACCCTCAGCAGGGAGAGCCTGTCCGACCATAAGCTTGGTCAACTCGGTTTCATCCAGACCGTGCGCCTCATGCGATACTACCAGCCGCCCCCGTCTCAGCACCGAAACCCGATCCGCTGCTGCCAAGATTTGTTGAACCTTGTGGGTTACTAAGAAAATTGTATGGCCCTCCCCTGCCAAGCGCCTGAGATGCGCATACAACACCTCCGCCTCGTGTGGCGCGAGGACCGAGGTAGGCTCGTCGAGGATCAAGACACGGCTGCCTCGGAGAACGAGGCGCAGCACCTCGACACGCTGACGCTCGCCCATGGACAGTTTCCAGACAGGCGCGTCAGCGCGAAGCTCGAAGCCGAGGCTTCGAGCTTGTGCCTCGAGAACCCGCGCGTACCTCTTGGCGGAGAAGAGGAAACCGCCACCCCGATCGCTCAGGGCCAGGTTTTCGGCGACCGTGAGCGCGCGGACAAGAGAGAAGTGCTGGTGGACCATACCGATACCGGCCTCTGCGGCGTCCCGTGGGCCTCTGAAGGAAACCGGCCGGCCGTCGATTGAGATCGTTCCACTGTTGGGCCTCTCTATCCCGGCCAGTATCTTCATGAGGGTCGTCTTGCCCGCACCGTTCTCCCCTACGATCGCGTGGATCTCGCCGGAATAAGCCTCGACCGTCACGCAGTCGTTGGCCATAGTAGTGCCATACTTCTTAGTAATGGCGCTTAGGCGGATGACTGGAGGGGGGACGCTCATGCTATCCGTCAGTGCATCATCTGTGCCGTTACAGGTAGCCGCCATAGAACCTCACGAAGCCAGTGAAGTGAGAGACAGATTCCACCGAGATAGTATAGCCTTGTTCGAGATAGCTAGTAGCAAAATCGCTACTCCCGGTTGCGCCCAAGATCGCCCGCGCTGGCCGTTTCGGCGCCCGGGTGCAGCCAACCAGCTTTCGGGCACAGGATCTGCGTACACGAAGAAGTTGTCATGAAGAGACTTCTCATTACGTCAAGAGTGCCGGCCATAGCCAACGCTCTGGCACACAGTGTGAGGACATACACGTCAAGCCTGGGCAAGCCGTATCGGGTGCAGGCCATCCCATTTTCTTCAGCCGAGGAGCTTTTCGTATCGGTGGACGAGTTGACCCCGGCTGAGTTGCGCGATGCGGTTATAGCTCTGGATCTAGATTCTGAGCTGTCTGATCCCTGGAGCGTGGGACAAACGGGCTCCTTCGGGCTTGCCGCCCGCCTAGTCCTCCAGTATCCGGAGGTTTTCTTTGCTTGGTACGGCCCGAAAGATGGCTGGCTCGCCAATGTCTCCAAGGGCAATGTGGTCGCCCGAGGCTTCGAAGACCTGTTGCGCCAGATCGAGCGACACGAGGGTGGCGCCAGGGAACTGTTCGACGGCTCCGGCTTCCGGTCTCGACTCAAGGTGCGGGTCTATGATGAGGCATTGGCCAGCCTGGATCTTTCTCCACCGGCGCGAGAGTGCGTGATCTCAAGGTCCAAAAGGCTCGCGCTGGCAGCGGACGAAGAGCCCTCGTTTCTGAGCCTCAACGGCTATGCAGCGTATCGCTTTGGTTGGCGGGCGGCCCTAGCGCCGACCACGGTGGAACTCCTGAGGCTGGTCGGAGAGAGCGCGAACCAAGCCCCTGGAAACGGTTCGGTGACAGCTAGCGAGAATGCTCAACCCCCGCAGTCGGAGCAAGGCTATGTCGAGGGCAGGATCGACTTGGCCATTCTTGACTGGGACCTCCGCTACCCAGACGACCACCCGTGGAAAGGGAAGAGCGCAGATGGCTCGCTAAGTGGCGAGAAAGCTCTCCTGAATCGGCCCCTTATGCTGCGTGGGTGCGACAGAGTGTCTATTCTCGACTGCCTCCGAGAAGCCAACACGCAGATTCTGCTCGTGAGCGGCGCCCAGATGGAGAAGTTGCCTCCTGAAGGCAACCGGCTCAAGCACGTTGCCAAGCCCTACGGAGGAATCTTTAGTCTTCCAGTCGAGGAGCGGAAGGTCAGCTCTCGGCCCAAATCGAAGAAATCGAAGAGCGCGCCAAAGGGAGTCCGCGAGGCAGCATTCGGGGGCGAGGGTCAAGTTGTGACGAAGAACGGGCACAGCGGGCACAGCGCCCCGTACGGCTGCCTTACGATTGCCGACCATCTACTCTCCCGCAGCCGTTCTCTCGCCGCATCAAACCCAACCGACGTGGAAAGCTGGGTGCAGGTTGCCCTGCTCGCTCTCGAAGCCAAGGAGTTGCTGGGGGGGCTTTCGAAAACGGCGAGCTTCGAAGCCCTTGCGTTGCAGCAGGAGGCAGAGGTAGCGGCAGAAGCCTCATTCATCGGGGTATCTCCGGACCTAAGTGTCGGAGATCGGCTTGCGGATCTAGAAGTGGAGGCCGGAGAACTCGCCAAGCAGATAGAAGGCCGCCACAGAACAACAACAACAGTAAACAGCGCTCGCAAAGCGCTCGACACGGCGAAGTTCAGCGCGCTTGCGCAAATCGTCAACAAACTTCGCCTGCGGCTCATCGCCCACGAGAAGGTACGGAACTCCGAGGAGTGTCTCCGGCAGTTCGCTTCCTACCAACGCAGGCTGGAGTGGTTGGAGTTGACCCATGCGTCGCCCAATATGAAAGGTACTTGGCGGCCACTTTCTAAAGGCAGAACCGCGGCAACGCGATTCAGGGACTTCTTATCCTGGAGCAAGAGTTCGGTCCTAAATTGGTTCCTCGCCTGTTGGAAGTACGTTGCGGCGTTTTCTCGGTTTGTAGGCAGAAGCTACGTGGATCTCGTGACTGGAGCGGGTACCAAACCCTTAAGGCTTCTTCTATCCTCGGTAGGATGGATTTTCCTGTTTACTGGACTATACCTGATCCTAATGGTGTCGTTGCCCCATCGCACGGGCTCCGCGGTGAGCGGAACAGAGTGCGCAACTCTTGCGGAAAGACCGAGCTGTTGGGAGGTGTTTAGCCATTCAGCGCTAACCTTTGTCCAATTGCAGGCTGGCACGCCAGAAGTCGACGAGGTTCTGAAAAAAAATCCTGGTTACCGTATCATCTTGTTCCTCCAACTGTGCCTCGCATATCTCCACCTAGGTCTGCTGATCTCAGTCCTTCATCGGCAACTCACGCGCCGAGCGCCCTGACAGACTGCTGAGCGGACGAGTAGGCCTCATTGATTCGCTGGATGGAGATGATTTCGACATCGGCGGCGATGCCGCGCTCGGCGCAGAAGTCGAGCATCTCTTGCGTCTCCGCGTGCTTCCGATCGAGGAGCCGGCGAGGGTGCGGCGGTGGAGGATCAGGTTGGAGACGGCGGGGGCCCGGTTCGCCGGGAGAAGAGGGAGAAAAGCAAGACCACCTCAGCTGGGTTCCCCTCGCCTGGGGAAGGGGTACAGGGGGGCGGGAGAGGGGCAGGGGTGAGGGTCTTGGAGGGATGGGGCCAGGGGATTACTGCCCGAGGCATCCTCCGCATTTTCGCGCGGTCGGGACCTGCGTTTACCAGACCTCGCGAAGCTTCTTGAGGCCCTCCCGGTAATCTTCGAGGCGAAGGTCTGCCGGAATTCCGTGCTCGCCGAGGAGGTCCATTATCTCGCTGACGGAGACGCCTGCCACTTCGGCCGCCTTGCTCAGGGAAGCCTGCCCCGCGCGATACCGCTCCAGGGCCAGGAGTCTGCGTCCGTGGCTGAGGAGGTCCCGAACGGCCGTGGACAGCTCCTCTTTGTCAGCCTCCGCAAGACTGCTGAGGAACTTGTAGTCATCCGCTTCCAGGCGGATGCTAACCATCTTCTGAGCTTTCGCCATGAGAGCCTCCAATCCGGCGCGAAACTTCCTCGATGACCTCTGCCCGGCGGTGCGGCGATCGGCCCGGCTCCCTTCGTCTTGGCACAGCGACATCGCTAGTCTTCCGCGCTCCTAGGCACGCGACCAGGAGGTTCACGTCCAAGAGTGTGACCACGAGCCCTACTCTTGATCCAGCAGTCGATTGACCAGATCCATGCTCACCGGACGTTCGCCCGGACGCTTCGGGAGCAAAGGAACTCCGTTGCGGATGGTAGGTGCGGTGTCTGAAGGACACAGGGCTTGACGTGCGAGCTCCGAGAGAGCTCTCCCGGTCGAGGTTCCCCGCAAGGCAGCCATCTCCTTGGCGGCCAGGAGGACGTCCTCGTCAATGTCCAGTGTCGTTCTCATAGGGAGAGCTTACCGCATCGCAAATCAGATGGCGAGCGGACCTTGCCTCTCCCACCCGGTGTTCGCCCCTTCCCGCAGCGACCCCATCTCGATAACGAACCGGTATCTCACGTCGCCCTTCAACATACGGTCATAGGCTTCGTTGATCCGCTGGATGGGGATGATCTCCACGTCGGAGGCGATGCCGTGCTCGGCACAGAAGTCGAGCATTTCCTGGGTCTCCGCGATGCCGCCGGTCGAGGAGCCGGCGAGGGTGCGGCGGTGGAGGATCAGGTTGGAGACGGCGGGGGAGGGGTGGGGCGTTCCTGGCAGACCTACCAGGACCAGCGCGCCATCCCGCTTCAGGAGCGCGAGGTAGGCGTCGAGATCGTGCGGGGCGGCGGCGGTGTCGAGGATCAGGTGGAAGGTGCTCGCGTGTTTGGCCATCTCGGCGGGGTTCGTGGATAGCACGACCTCGTCGGCCCCGAGACGGCGAGCGTCCTCCGTCTTGGCAGGGGAGGTGGTGAAGAGCACCACGTGCGCTCCCAGGGCGTGGGCGAGCTTCACCGCCATGTGGCCGAGGCCGCCCAGACCCACCACGCCCACCTTGTGCCCCGGGCCGGCCTGCCAATGCCGCAAGGGCGACCAGGTGGTGATACCGGCGCAGAGGAGGGGCGCCGCAGCCGCCGGGTCCAGCTTGGCGGAGAGGCGCAGGACGAATTTCTCGTTGACGACGATCTTGTCGGAATAGCCGCCGTTCGTGGGGCGACCGGTCTCTTTCTCGATGCTGCCGTACGTTTCGGTCGCACCGTTTTCGCAGTATTGCTCCAGGCCCTCGGCGCAGCTCGCGCAGCGCTGGCAGGAGTCCACCAGGACGCCGACGGCGGCGAGATCTCCCGGGCGGAACCGCGAGACGGCCCCGCCGGTCCGGATCACCCGGCCCACGATCTCATGCCCCGGCACGAGCGGATAGACGATCCCGTTCCACTCGCCCCGGGCGGCATGCAGGTCGGAGTGGCAGACGCCGCAGAAAAGGATCTCGATCTGCACGTCGTGCGGCCCCGGCTCGCGGCGCTCGAAGTCAAAGGGAGCGAGCGGAGTCGCCGGCGACCAGGCGGCGTAGCCTTGGGTCTTGAGCATGCGGGGGACGGTAACGCGATTGGGGGGTGGGGGGGAAAGACCCTCATCACCCCGGGCCTAACCCGACGGATATACCCCACTGCAAAGGCATCACCGTCCCCTCTACTAGCACCGGTTCCTCCCCACTGTAGAGATGGGATGAGAAGGCCAACCTCCTGTGACGCAGTGTCAGAATACTGGCCTGCAAACAGGGTAATCGCGCGGCTAGACGCGAAAGGAGGTTGACCGTGATTGAGCTTAGCAAAGTGGAGG
>DASUEN010000082.1:0-12407 GCA_036275055.1 Thermoanaerobaculia bacterium | reverse complement strand
GCAAAGCCTTCCGTCCGATCTGGGCTTGGCGGAGGCCTCCCGTCTCGCGGCTGAGGAGGAGGGGCGCGCTTTCGACCTTGCCCACGGTCCGCTGCTGCGAGCGTTGCTGATGCGGCTGGGAGCGGAGGAGCACGTCATCGTTCTCAACCAGCACCACATCGCAAGCGACGGCTGGTCCCTGGGAGTGCTGGTACGCGAGGTGGCGGCGCTCTATTCGGCCTATGTAGCGGGACAGCCTTCGCCGTTGCCGGAGCTGGCGATCCAGTACGCCGACTTTGCCCTGTGGCAGCGTGGCTGGCTGCGGGGCGAAGTGCTGGAGCGGGAGATCGCCTACTGGCGGCAGCGCCTGGCAGGGGTGGAGCCTTTGGAGCTGCCGACGGACCGGCCGCGTCCGGCTGTGCAGACTTCGCGAGGCTCGAGCCGCTCTTTCTTCGTGCCGCGCGAGCTTGCGGAGTCGGCCGCCGTTCTGGGCCGCAGCCTGGGAGCGACGCTCTTCATGGCGGGGCTGGCGGTCTTCGCAGCACTGCTCCAGCGTATGGCGGACCAGGACGATGTCACCATCGGCACGCCGATCGCCGGCCGCAACCGCGCGGAGCTTGAGGGGTTGATCGGCTTCTTCGTCAACACCTTGGTGTTGAGGGTGGACGGCTCGGATGATCCAAGCTTCCGCGATCTTCTCGCGCAGGTACGGGAGACGGCTCTGGGGGCCTTTGCCCACCAGGAGCTGCCATTCGAAAAGGTGGTGGAGGAGCTGCAGCCGCAGCGTGACCTTTCGCGGCCGCCTCTCTTTCAGGTGATGTTCTCCCTGCAAAACGCGTCGAGCGAAACGCCGCTGGCTCTGCCGGGGCTGGAGCTGCGAGGCTTTGCTGCGGGGACGACGACGGCGAAGTTCGACTTGACCTTTTCGCTGTCTGACACGGGGGGAGGGATGGCGGGGAGCATCGAGTTCAATCTCGACCTCTTCGATGCGACGACGATCGACCGGCTGGCTTGCCGGTTCGAAACCTTGCTGTCAGGGATCGTGTCCGCTCCAGGCCGGCCGGTCTCCGAAGTAGCGCTGCTGGATTCCGTGGAGACCGCCCAGATTGCAGCTTGGAGCCGTTCAGGTGAGGGCGCTTCGGTAGCGGTTTGTCTTCATGAGCTGTTCGAAGCGCAGGCCGACCTGACACCGGACGCAGCCGCCGTTATGGCGGGAGGAGAGACCCTCACCTATCGGGAGGTCGAAGCGCGTTCCAACCGCTTGGCGCGCCATCTCCGGCGTTTGGGGGTAGGTCCCGAGGTCGCCGTGGGACTGTCCCTGCTGCGTTCGGCGGAGGGGCTGGTGTCCCTGCTGGCGATCCTCAAGGCAGGCGGTGTCTACGTGCCCCTCGATGCTGCCTATCCGCGGGAGCGGCGGGCCTGGATGCTGGCGGACGCGGGTGTGAAGGTGCTGGTCACCCGGGAAGCCCTGAGGAGCGAGTTGCCGGTAGGTCCTGAGGTCGAAGTCGTGGCCGTGGATTCGGAGGCGGAGACGGTCGCGCGGGAGAGCGCGGCGCGCCCGGAGCGGCGCTCAGCTTCGGAGACTCTGGCCTACGTGATCTATACCTCCGGCTCGACAGGCCTGCCCAAGGGGGTCGGAGTCAGCCACGGAGCTGCGGCCTCGCACATCCAGGCCATTGTCAGAGGCTACGGCCTGGCGGCGGAAGATCGGTTGCTGCAGACGGCGTCTTGGAGCTTCGACGCCTCGCTCGATCAGCTCCTGGCGCCATTGGCGGCCGGGGCCACGGTAGTGTTATGGGAAGACGAGCTGAGAGTCGAGGACCTGTCGCACCAGGTGACCGCTCTGGGAGTGACGGTAGCCGATCTGCCGCCGGCCTTTCTCCAACTCTGGGTCAGGGAAACCGCGGCAACCGAGAGCTCGGACCTGCCCGTGCGGCTGGTGATGACAGGGGGAGAGGCTCTGGCACCGGAGGTGGTCCGCTTGTGGCCATCTACTCCCTTCGGACGGGCGCGGCTGATCAATGGATACGGTCCCACCGAAGCGGTGATCACGGCGAGCCTCTACGCCGTTCCGGCGGGGGTGGCGCTGTCCGCCGTGCCGGTCGGCCGGCCGCTGGCAGGGCGCTGGGCACACGTCGTTGACCGGCATGGCAGTGCGGTTCCCGTGGGATTGCCCGGTGAGTTGGTGCTTGGCGGGCTTCTGGCTCGGGGCTACCTGGGCCGGCCGGACGTCACGGCCGAGCGATTCGTTCCCGATCCCTTCAGCGGTGAGTTGGGAGCCCGGCTCTATCGCACGGGCGACCGTGTGCGCTGGTTGCCGGCGGGCGATCTGGACTTCCTGGGCCGTATCGACCAACAGGTGAAGGTGCGGGGCTTCCGCATCGAGCCTGGGGAGATCGAAGCGGCTCTGACTCGTCACCCGGCGGTGGCGCAATCGGCTGTAGTCGTTATCGGCGAAGGAGCGTTCCGGCGGCTCGCGGCTTTCGTGGTTGGGAAGGGAGAGGAGCAGGTTCCCAACTCGGACGAGTTGCGCGCTTTCCTCGGCCGCTCGCTGCCGGAGTACATGGTGCCCTCGGTGTTCGCCGAGGCCGCAGCGTTGCCGCTGACGCCCGCCGGCAAGGTGGACCGGCGGAGCCTGGCCCTCATGGTACCGGAGACGGCTGCGGGCTCGGTGGCGCCGTCCTCGCCGCTGGAACAGATCCTGGCGGGAATCTGGGCTGAGGTGCTGCATCTGGACGCAGTGGGAGCGGACGACGACTTCTTCGCGCTGGGCGGCCACTCGCTGCTGGCCACCCAGGTCGTGTCGCGGGTGCGGGAAGCCTTGCGAGTGGAGCTACCACTGCGCAGTCTGTTCGAGAAACCCACTGTGGCTTCCCTGGCGGCGGAGATCGCATCCCTGCAAACCCGGCAGCAGGGCTTCGAAGTTCCGCCGCTGCGGCCCGCGCCCCGGGAGGGAGACCTCCCGTTGTCCTTCGCGCAAGAGCGTCTGTGGTTCCTCGATCAGCTCCAGCCGGACTCGGCGGCATACAACGTGCCGGCTGCCGTACGCCTGACAGGCCGGCTCGACGTTCCGGCTCTGGCGGCGTCGCTCCACGAAATCGTGCGGCGTCACGAGTCGCTCCGTACCTCCTTCGCCGTGCGTTCCGGCCGGCCCGTGCAGGTGATCGAGACTTCCTTCGAGCTGCTCTTGCCGGTCATCGACCTGAGCAGTCTGGAGTCGGGTCGCCGGGAGGTTGAGGCTCGGTCTCTGACCGCGGCGGAGGCTCTGCGTCCGTTCGACCTGCGCCGGGCGCCAGTGCTGCGGGCGCTGTTGGTGCGACTGACGGGCGAGGAGCACGGTTTGCTGCTCACCCTCCACCACATCGCCTCGGACGGCTGGTCGACCGGGGTGCTGGTGAGGGAGATGGTGACTCTCTATCGCGCCTTCTCCCAAGGCGAGCCCTCGCCACTGCCGGAGCTGCCGGTGCAGTATGCGGACTTCGCCCTCTGGCAGCGTGGGTGGCTCCAAGGGGAGGCGCTGGAGGCTCAGCTCGCTTACTGGCGGGGCGTCCTGACCGGAGCGCCGGTCCTGCAACTCGCTACGGATCGGACGCGCACAGCCTTGCAAGGTTACCGCGGAGCCGACGAGGGCTTCATCCTACCCGGTGAGGTGAGCGGAGCCCTTCGGCTGCTCGTCCGCCAGCGTGGGGTGACGCCGTTCATGGTGTTGCTGGCCGGCTTTGAAGCTTTTCTCGGGCGCTACACGGGTCAGGACGATCTGGTGGTGGGCTCGATCATTGCGAACCGTACTCGCAGTGAGCTCGAAGGATTGATCGGCTTCTTCGTCAATACCCTGGCGTTACGCGGAGACCTCTCGGGTGAGCCCACTTTTTCCGAGTTACTGGTGCGGTCCCGGGAATCCGCTTTGGGCGCTTATGCCCATCAGGACTTACCGTTCGAAAAACTGGTGGCGGAATTGCAGCCGGAGCGGGACCTTTCCCGTTCGCCTCTCTTCCAGGTGCTTTTCCAGCTTCAAAACGCACCCACAGACGCAGAGCCGGTGGAGCTCCCAGGCCTGGAGCTGCGACCGATGGGAGCGGGAGGGCAGACGGCGAAGTTCGACCTCGTGTTGAACGCCTACGAAGCCAGCCCGGACTTCGGCGGGGTTTTGAAGTACAACACCGATCTGTTCGAGAAGGCGACGGTAGAGCGGCTCGTCCGGCATTTCGGCACGCTCCTGGCCGGCGCCGTCGCGGCGCCTTCCTGCCGCCTCTCCGAGCTACCGCTGCTGTCAGCCGAAGAGAGTTACCAACTCGTCCATGATTGGAACGAGTCTCCCGTCGAGGATCTGGGCTCGGGCCTGCTGCACGAGCGATTCTCCGAGCAGGTGGCGAGCGCGCCAGAAGCCACGGCCGTGGTCTATGAAGGGCAGCGGCTGAGTTACGGCGAGCTCGAAACGCGTTCCAATCAGCTCGCGCGCTACCTGATGGGGCTTGGCGTTCTTCCTGGGGACCGGGTGGGGCTCCGCCTGGAGAGGTCAGCCGGGATGGCGGTGGCTATTCTGGGTGTGCTGAAAGCGGGCGCGGCCTACGTGCCGCTCGATCCCGCCTATCCGCCGGAGCGTCTGGCCTTCCTGGTGGCGGACAGCCGGCCGTCGGTGGTGCTGACCGAGGAGTCGCTGGCTGCCAACGGCGACCGGATCTCTCGCGAGGCGGGCGGAGCGCTTCATCTGCCGATCTCTGCCGAATACCCTGCTTACGTGATTTATACCTCGGGCTCGACAGGCCAGCCGAAGGGCGTGGTGGTGCGGCACGGCAACGCCATGCGTCTGCTCACGGCGACGGATCGCTGGTTCGGCTTCGGTCCCGAGGACGTGTGGACGCTCTTCCACTCCTATGCCTTCGACTTCTCGGTGTGGGAGATCTGGGGCGCCTTGCTCTATGGCGGCCGTCTGGTGATCGTGCCGTATTGGGTGAGCCGTTCGCCGGAAGCTTTCTACGATCTGTTGCGGACAGAGAAGGTGACTGTGCTCAACCAGACGCCCTCGGCGTTCCGGCAGCTCCTCTGGGCCGAGGAATCGGCGCTTGCGGGAGCGGCGCCAGACCTGGCTCTGCGGTACGTGATCTTTGGTGGCGAGGCTCTGGAACCTGCGAGCCTGGGTCCATGGTTCGATCGGCACGGGGACGGGCGTCCGCGTCTGGTGAACATGTACGGCATCACCGAGACGACGGTGCACGTGACCTATCGCGAGGTAGTGCGGGCCGACGTAGCGCATGCAGCGAGCACTGTAGGCTGTCCGATCCCGGATCTTGGCGTGTATCTGCTCGACTCCACGCTCCAGCCGGTTCCGTTAGGCGTGCCGGGTGAGATTCACGTCGGCGGTGCGGGTCTGGCCGAGGGTTACCTAGGCCGTCCGGAGCTGACGGCGGAGCGGTTCGTGCCCAATCCGTTCGGCGAAGCGGGCTCGCGTCTCTACAAGAGTGGCGACCTCGCTCGGCGACTGGCGGATGGGGACCTGGAGTATCTGGGGCGAATCGATCATCAGGTGAAGATCCGTGGCTTCCGCATCGAGCTGGGAGAGATCGAGTCGGCGCTGGTGCGTCATGCGTTGGTGCGCGAGGCGGTAGTGCTGGCGGTGGAGGACCCGGAGCGTAAGGGCGACAGCCGGCTGGTGGCTTGGGTGGTGCCGAGCGCCGGGGAGACTCCGACGCTTTCCGATCTGCGCGCTTTCGCCGGGGCGAGCCTGCCGGACTACATGCTGCCGTCGGCGCTCGTGCTTCTTGAGACACTGCCGCTGACCCCGAACGGCAAGATCGACCGCCGGGCGCTGCCGGCCCCCGAGACGCAAGGACCGGGCGAGGCGGGGTTCGTGGCTCCGCGTACGCCGCTCGAAGCGTTCGTGGCGAGTCTCTGGCAAGAAGTCTTGAAGGTCGACCGGGTGGGCCTCCACGATGACTTCTTCGAGCTGGGCGGTAACTCGATCAGCGGTGCAGTGCTGATCAACCGCTTGCAACAGGAGCTTGGGGAGATCGTCCAGGTGGTGGTCATCTTCGACCATTCGACGGTGGAGTCGCTGGCGGGCTATCTGGCCGCCGAGCATCCTGCGGGTGTCGCTCACCGTCTGGGTGCCGAGGCCGCGGGCCTACCTGCGGATGAGGAGCTCACCGCGCCGGTGGGCTTCGAGAAGCTCGCTCTCTTCCGCAGCTTCATCTGGCCGCTGTCGCCGCTGCCGGCGCTGGCGGCGCTGGCGCGGAAGAACCCGCGGGCGATCTTCGTGCTGTCGCCGCCGCGCTCGGGCACGACGCTGTTGCGAGTGATGCTGGGCGGACATCCGAAGCTGTTCGCTCCGCCGGAGTTGGAGTTGTTGTCCTTCTCGACGCTGGCGGAGCGCAAGGCAGCGTTCCCGGGGCGCGACAGCTTCTGGCTGGAGGGCGTCCTGCGCGCGGTGATGGAGATCCGTGGCTGCGGGCCGGACGAAGCGCGGTCGTTGATGACGGAGATGGAAGAGCAAGATCTCACCACGGCCGAGCTCTACGGCCGGCTCCAGGAATGGTTGGGAGACCGCCGCTTAGTCGACAAGACGCCGTCCTACGCGCTTCATCCGGAGGCTCTGGAGCGGGCGGAGGAGATCTTCGACGAGCCGTTCTACGTCCACCTGATCCGTCATCCCTACGGAATGATCCACTCCTTCGAGGAGGCCAAGCTCGACCAGCTCTTCTTCCGCGCCGAGCATCCGTTCACTCGCAGGGAGCTGGCGGAGCTGATCTGGCTGGCGAGCCACGAGAACATCTCGAATTTCCTGGCGGGCATGCCTGCTTCGCGTCAGCACTGGGTGCGCTACGAGGATCTGGTGACAGACCCGGAAGGCACCCTGCGGGGTCTGTGTGCGTCACTGGGGATCGAGTACGACCCGGCGATGGCCGAGCCGTATCAGGAGAAGTCGGCCCGGATGACCGATGGTCTCTATGCCGAGTCGCGGATGCTGGGTGACGTGAAGTTCCATCAGCACTCGGGAGTCAACCGGCAGGCGGCGGAGCGTTGGCGCGAGCAGTACCGCCGCGATTTCCTGGGTGCTCCTGCCTGGGAGCTTGCCGAGCGGCTGGGCTACGCGCGGCCGCGTGGAGACGCGGCGACGTGGACGGCGATCGAGGCCCTGCCCTTGGAGCCGGGGAAGCCGTACCCACTCTCGTTTGCGCAGGAGCGGCTGTGGATTTTGGACCAGATGGATCCGGGGAACCCGGCCTACAACATTCCGGTGGGCGTGCGCCTAGTGGGCCGCCTCGACGTGCCGGCTCTGACGCAGAGCCTGGGCGAGATCGTGCGGCGCCACGCCGTGCTGCGCAGTGTCTTCACCCTCTCCGCGGGAGAGCCGGTGCAGGTGCCGCAGCCGGCCGCCGGCGTGCCGCTGCCGCTTGTGGACCTAGCGGGTCTGCCCGCGAGCGGGATCGAAAGCGAGGCCCAGAGGCTGGCGGAGGTTTTCGCTCGGCAGCCGTTCGATCTCGGTCGTGGTCCCATGTTGCGGACGGCTCTCGTGCGTCTGGGGGAGGAGGAGCATGGCGCCTTCTTCAACATGCACCACGTGGCGAGCGACGGCTGGTCGATGGGCGTGTTGATCCATGAGATCTCCACGCTCTATACGGCCTTCTCGCAAGGGGAGCCCTCGCCGCTCCCAGAGCTTCCCATCCAGTATGCGGACTATGCCCGCTGGCAGCGGAGTTGGCTCACCGGCGAAGTGTTGGCAGAACAACTTGCCTACTGGCGCCGAAGCCTGGCCGGGGTCGAGGCCCTGCAGCTTCCCACGGATCGGCCGCGGCCGAGGATCCAGACCCTGCACGGCGCCGTCCGGCACTTCACGGTGGACGGCACCACGACCGAAGCGCTCAAGGGCCTGGGCCAGCGCGCAGGCGGCACGTTGTACATGTCTCTCCTCGCCGTCTTTGCCTCGCTGCTCCAGCGCTACTCCGGCCAAGAGGACGTGACGCTGGGCTCGCCCACGGCCAACCGTCCGCGGCCCGAGCTCGAAAAATTGATCGGTTTCTTTGTCAACACCCTGGTGCTGCGCGCGGATCTGTCGGACTCTCCGAGCTTCAACGAGCTGCTGAGGCGTGTGCGGATCGCGGCCTTGGGAGCGTACGCCCATCAGGATTTGCCCTTCGAAAAGGTCGTCTTCGAGCTGCAGCCGGAGCGCAACCTGTCGACCTCACCGCTGTTCCAAGTGTTGTTCTCGTTGCAGAACACACCGTCGGGAAGCCTGACGCTGCCCGGCCTGGCCCTGAAGCCGGTGGGAGCTGCGGTTACCACGGCCAAGTTCGACCTGTCGCTTTACCTGTCCGAGGCGGACGGCGGTCTTTCCGGAGGCCTCGAATACAACACGGATCTGTTCGATCGCACGACGATCGACCGTTTGCTCGGCCATTTCCAGGAGCTGCTGGCAGGTGTGGTGGTGCAGCCGGGGAGTAGGGTGGCGGAGCTGCCAATCCTGCCTCGTGAGGAACGCGATCAGATTCTGATGGAATGGAATGCGACGGATCGGGTGGTGCCAGCCGGCTGCGTCCATGAGTGGGTCTCGGCGCAGGCGGCGCGGACACCGGAGGCGGTGGCCGTCACGTTCGGCGGCGAGCCGCTGACCTACCGCCAGCTCGACCGGCGCGCGAACGGCTTGGCGCACTGGCTGCGCAGAATGGGAGTTGGACAGGAGGTACGGGTCGGCGTCGCCCTGGAGCGCTCGCTGGAGATGGTGGTGAGCCTGCTCGCCGTGCTCAAGGCAGGCGGTGCTTACGTGCCCCTCGATCCTTCCTATCCGGCGGAGCGGCTGGCATTCATGCGGGAAGACGCTGGGGTGACCCTCGTGCTGTCGCCGGAAACCTTGCCGGCGGCGGCCGAGGCCGAGAGCGCCCCGGGCTCAGGCGTGGGGCCGCAGAACGCTGCCTACGTCATCTATACCTCGGGCTCGACGGGCCGGCCCAAGGGCGTGCAGATCCCCCATGGTGCGCTCGCCAATTTCCTGGTCTCGATGGCCGGGACGCCGGGTCTGGGAGAGGACGACACACTATTGGCCGTCACCTCGCTGTCGTTCGACATCGCGGGGCTGGAGCTCTATCTCCCACTGATCGTGGGAGGAAGGATCGCACTGGCGAGCCGCGACGATGCGGCCGATGGCTATCGCCTCCAGTCCCTGCTCGCCGAGTCCGGAGCCACAGTTCTCCAGGCCACTCCCGCTACCTGGCGCCTGCTGCTGGAAACCGGCTGGGAGGGATCGAAGGGACTCAAGGCGCTGTGCGGCGGCGAGGCGCTGCCGCCGGCGCTGGCGTCGGTCCTGCGACACCGGGTGGGCTCCCTGTGGAACGTCTATGGTCCCACGGAAACGACGATCTGGTCGACGGTGGAGGAGATCCGGAGCGACGGCCCCGTCTTCATCGGCCGGGCGATCGCCAACACCGAGGCCTACGTAGTGGACGGCGCCGGGCAACCGATGCCAGTGGGTGTTCCTGGCGAGCTGTTGCTCGGCGGTGCGGGCCTAGCGCGAGGTTACCTGGGCCGGCCGGATCTGACGGCGGAAAAGCTCGTTCCCAATGCGTTTGGGACCGCTGGCTCGCGCCTCTATCGCACTGGCGATCTGGCGCGCTGGCGCGCGGAGGGAGCCTTGGAGCACCTCGGCCGCATCGATCACCAGGTCAAGGTGCGGGGCTACCGCATCGAGCTGGGAGAGATCGAGGCGGCTCTCTCTCGCCATCCGAGCCTGGTGGCGGCGGCCGTGGTGGCGCGGGAAGAGCCTTCCGGCGAGCGCCGGCTCGTGGCCTATGTGGTGCTGCGACGCGCGGGAGCGGACCTCGCGGGCGAGCTGCGGGTTTGGGTCCGGGAGAGCCTGCCTGAATACATGGTGCCTGCCGTCTGGGTCGAGTTGGCGGCGTTGCCGCTGACTCCCAACGGCAAGGTGGACCGCAAGGCGCTGCCTGCCCCGGCGGCGGGGCCACGCGGCTCCTTGGCGCCGAGCACTCCCACCGAGGAAGTGCTGGCTGGGATCTGGTCGCAGGTGCTGGGCAGGGAGGCCTTCGGAGCTGAAGACAACTTCTTCGACCTCGGCGGTCACTCGCTGTTGGCAACACAGGTCGTCTCACGGGTGCGCGAAGCCTTCGGGCTGGAGCTCCCCCTCCGGCGCATTTTCGAGACCCCGACTCTGGCGAGCCTCGCCCGCAGCCTGGACGGACTCCGGGCGGGCGACCTCGTCGTGCCGCCGCTGCGGCCGGCGCCGCGCGAGGGAGACCTGCCGCTTTCCTTCGCTCAGGAACGCCTCTGGTTCCTCGATCAGCTCCAGCCAGGCTCGGCGGCCTACAACATGCCGGCGGCCGTGGAGCTCTCGGGCACCCTCGACGTGGCCGCTCTCGCGGCAACGCTGCGGGAGATCGTGCGGCGCCACGAGCCGCTACGGACCTCGTTTGCCGTACGGGCCGGGCAACCTGTCCAAAGGGTCGAGCCGGCCGTCGAGCTGCCGCTGCCGCAGGTGGACCTGGGAGGACTGGAGCGCGGAGCGCGGGAGGCCGAGCTCCGGCGGCTGGCTGCCGAGGAATCTCAGCGTCCCTTCGATCTTCGCCGGGCGCCCATGCTGCGCGCCCTTCTGGTTCGGCGGGAAGCAGCGGAGCACGCTCTGCTGCTGACGCTTCACCACATTGCTTCCGACGCCTGGTCGATGGGGGTGCTGGTGCGGGAGATGGTGGCCCTGTACCGGGCCTTCGCGCTCGGTGAGCCTTCACCTTTGCCCGAGTTACCGGTCCAGTATGCGGACTTCGCCGTTTGGCAGCGGGGCTGGCTGCAAGGCGAGACGCTCGCGTCCCAACTCGACTACTGGCGGGGAATCCTTTCCGGGGCTCCGGTCCTCCAACTCGCCACCGATCATCCCCGGGTGCCGTTCCAGGGGTATCGCGGAGCGGATGTCGGCTTCCGTCTTTCGTCTCAGGCGAGTGAGGGCGTCAAAGCCATGGCGCGCCAGCGGGGCGCGACGCCGTTCATGGTTCTCCTCTCGGGATTCGAGGCGCTTCTTCAGCGTTACACCGGCCAGGACGATCTCGTCGTGGGCTCGACGATCGCCAACCGCACGAGGAGCGAGCTCGAAGGGCTGATCGGCTTCTTCATCAACACCTTGGCGCTGCGGGGAGACCTGGCTGGGGATCCTGTTTTCTCAGCTCTCCTGGTGCGGGTGCGGGAGGCCGCCCTGGGCGCTTTCGCGCATCAGGACCTGCCCTTCGAAAAGCTGGTCGCGGAGCTGCAGCCGGAGCGCGACCTGTCGCGCGCGCCGCTGTTCCAGGTGATCTTCCAGCTTCAGAATGCCCCGGTCGATGCGCGGCCGGTGAAGCTGCCGGGACTCGAGCTGCGCCCTCTTGGTGCTGGTGGGCAGACGGCGAAATTCGACCTGGTGCTGAACTTGCTCGAAGCGGCCGAGAGCTTCAGCGGCGTGCTCAAGTACAACACCGATCTGTTCGAGGCCGCCACTGCGGCTCGGCTCGCCCGGCATTTCGTCGCCCTGCTCGCCGGAGCGGTGGCCGATCCCGTCCGCCGGCTCTCGGACGTTCCTGTTCTCTCCGGGACTGAGCTACATCAGCTTGCCCGAGAATGGAACGAGCTGCCGGTCGAGGGCCTGGGCTCGAGTGTGCTGCACGAACGGTTCGCGGAGCAGGCGGCGCGTGCACCGGAAGCCACGGCCGTAGTCTTTGAAGGCGAGCGACTGAGCTATGGCGAGCTGGAAATCCGTTCCAATCAGCTCGCGCGTTACCTGGTGGGGCTTGGCGTTCTTCCCGGGGACCGGGTAGGGCTGCGCCTGGAGAGGTCGGCCGGGATGGCGGTGGCCATTCTGGGCGTGCTGAAAGCGGGCGCGGCCTACGTGCCGCTCGATCCGTCCTATCCGCCGGAGCGTCTGGCCTTCCTGGTAGCGGACAGCCGGCCGTCGGTGGTGCTGACCGAGGAGTCGCTGGCCGCCAAAGCCGAACGAATCTCGCGCGAGCCGGGCTGGGCGCTTCACGTCCAGGTGTCGCCGGAGCACCCGGCCTACGTCATCTACACCTCGGGCTCGACAGGCCAGCCGAAGGGCGTGGTGGTGCGACACGGCAACGCGATGCGCCTGTTCACGGCGACGGACCGCTGGTTCGGCTTCGGCCCCGAGGATGTCTGGACGCTCTTCCATTCCTACGCCTTCGACTTCTCGGTGTGGGAGATCTGGGGGGCCTTGCTTTACGGCGGCCGGCTGGTCATCGTGCCCTATTGGGTGAGCCGCTCGCCGGAGGCTTTCTACGAGCTTCTGCGGTCGGAAAAGGTGACGGTTCTCAACCAGACGCCGTCGGCATTCCGGCAGCTCGTCTGGGCTGAGGAATCGGCCCTTGCCGGCGCCGCACCCGATCTGGCTTTGCGTTACGTGATCTTCGGTGGCGAGGCTCTGGAGCCTGGGAGCCTGGCGCCGT
>DASUEN010000081.1:0-31055 GCA_036275055.1 Thermoanaerobaculia bacterium | reverse complement strand
GCCGCTCCGGCCGCGCCGTTGGTGCCCGAGCCGCCGGTCCGGGCCGCCGTCCTCCTGAGCGATGGCGAGCGCCGACTCCTCGCCCAGCGACCGGAGATCGAGGATGCCTACGCCCTCGCTCCGCTGCAGCAGGGGATGCTCTTCCACACCCTGAAGCAGCCGGAGGGCCTCCATTTCCGGTCTCAGATCTGCTTCCGGCTGGACGGCCACCTCGATCCAGAGATCTTCCAGCACGCCTGGGAGACGGCGGCCGCGAGGCACTCCGCCCTGCGCACGGCGTTCGTCTGGGAAGCCGTCGATCAGCCGCTCCAGGTGGTCTTCCGGCAGGTGGAGCTGCCCTTCGAGCGGTTGGACCTGCGGCACCTCACCGCCGAGGAGCGCGAGCGGCAGGTCCAGGCGATCTGGCAGGCCGACCGCGAGGAGGGCTTCGAGCTGACGCAGGCGCCGCTGATGCGTTTCCACCTGATCCGGACCGGCGAGATGGAGCATCGCCTGCTCTGGACCTATCACCACCTCCTCCTCGATGGCTGGTCGCTGGGGATCCTGACGGACGAGGTGCTCGCGCTCTACGAGGCCCGGCGGAGGGGCGAGGAGGCGGTCCTGCCGGCTCCCGGCCTCTACCGCGACTTCATCGCCCACCTGCAGCGACAGGACCTGGCGCCGGCCGAGCAGTTCTGGCGCCAGCAGCTCGCCGGGTTCTCCGCCCCCACCCCCCTGGGGATCGACCATGCCCCGGAGGCGGGGGGACGGCTGCACGACCCCCATGGGACGCAGGAGGTCAGGCTGACGGCGACGACCACCGCGACGTTGAAGTCGCTCGCCCGCGACCAGGAGCTCACCTTGAACGTCCTGATGCAGGGGCTCTGGGCCGTGCTGCTCAGCCACTACAGCGGCCAGCGGGAGGTGCTGTTCGCCATGGCCGTCTCCGGCCGGCCGGCCGAGCTCGCCGGCGTCGAGAGCACGGTCGGGCTGTTCATCCACACCGTGCCCGTCCGCGCCGACGTGCCGCCGCAGGCGCCGCTCCTGCCCTGGTTGCGCGAGCTCCAGCAACGGCACTCGGCGATCCTGCAGCACCAGCTCACGCCGCCTCTGCTCCTCAGGCGCTGGGCCGGGGTGCCTGCGGGCACGCGGTTCTACGAGAGCTTCCTGGTGTTCCAGAACTACCCGGCGGCGAGAGTGCCGCCGCACGGCCGGACGCTCGACCTGGCGATCGAGAGCACGCGGGGCGCGACGGAAACGCCTCTCAGCCTGGTCATCGATCCAGCGGCGGAGCTCTCGCTGCGCATCAACTACGACCGCGGCCGCCTGCGCGACGACACCGTGGCCCGCACCCTGGGCCACCTGCAGACGATGCTCGCGAGCGTCGCCGCCGATCCCGATCAGGTCCTGGGCGCCATCCCTTTCCTCACGGAGGCCGAGCGGCGCGAGCTGCTGGCGCCCTCCGCGGCGACCGCCCCCGAACCGCCGGAGCTCGACCTGGACCGGATGTCCGACGAGGACGTCGAGAGGATGCTGGCGCAGTTGTTGGCCGCCGAGCCGAAGGAGGCATGAAGTGAACGAGATCCAGAACCGCTCCGGCCAGACCGCGGAGGAGAGGCGGGCGCTGCTCGCGTCGCTGGTCGCTCGCCGCAGTGGAAGCACCGCCGGCCAGGCCGGCTTCGTCCCCATCCACCGCCTGTTCGAGGCGCAGGTGGAGAGGACTCCCGAGGCGCCGGCCGTCGCCTGCGAAGGCGAGGCCGTCACCTTCCGCGAGCTCAACCGGCGCGCCAATCGGCTGGCGCACCGGCTGCTGCGGCTGGGCGTCGGCCCCGACTCCGTGGTGGCGATCCGGGTGGAGAGGTCGACCGAGATGATCCTGGGTCTCCTCGCGGTCCTCAAGGCGGGCGGCGCCTACCTGCCGCTCGAGCCCTCGCACCCCTGGGAACGCCATGCGGCGATGCTCGCCGGCGCGCGGGCCGGCGTGCTGCTGACCCGCGCGAGCTCGATCGGCACCGGCGGCGTGGCCGAGCTGATCGCCAGCCGCGTGCGGGAGCTCGCCGGGTTTGCCCCCACCGCCCTGCCGCTCGACGCCTCGGCAGGGGGCGACGCGCTGGTGGACGACGGCGATCCGGAGCACGGTCCCGGAAGCGGGCCGGCGCCGGGTAACCTCGCCTACGTCCTCTACACCTCGGGATCGACGGGGGAGCCCAAGGGGGTCGCGGTCACGCAGGAGGGGATCTCCCGTTACGTCCAGGCGGTGGTGGAGCGGTTCGAGCTCGCCGGCTGCGCCAGCTACGCGATGGTCTCCACCTTCAGCGCCGACCTCGGCAACACGGTCCTGTTTCCGCCGCTCTGTTTTGGCGGCTGCCTCCACGTCATCGCCGAGGAGCGGGCCATGCACCCGGCTCATCTGGCGGATTACTTCACCCGCCACGCCATCGATTGCCTGAAGATCGTCCCCTCCCACCTGCGGGCGCTCCTCACCTTCGAGCACCCGGAGCGACTGCTGCCCCGCCGGCGCCTGATCCTGGGCGGCGAGGCCGCCACACCCGACCTGGTCGCGTGGCTCCACCGCCTCGCACCGGACTGCCGCGTCTTCAATCACTACGGGCCGACCGAGACCACCGTGGGGGTATCCACCTGGCGCTGCGACGCCGCGGCGGGCGAGCCGGGACCGATACCGCTGGGCTTCGCGCTTCCTCACGCCGAGCTCTACCTGTTGGACGCCAACCAGCTCCCCGTGCCGGTCGACGTCCCCGGCGAGCTGTGCGTGGGCGGCGCGGCCCTGGCCCGCGGCTATCTCCACCGGCCCGACCTCACGGCCGAGCGGTTCATCCCGAATCCGCTCGGCACCCGGCCGGGCGCCCGCCTCTACCGTACCGGCGACCTGGCGCGCCGCCTGCCCGGAGGCTCTCTGGAGCTCCTGGGACGCATCGATCAGCAGGTGAAGATCCGAGGCTTCCGGGTCGAGCCACGGGAGGTCGAGGCCGCGTTGCGCGCCCATCCGCAGGTGCGCGACGCCGTCGTGATCGCCCGCGAGCCGCTCCTCCCGGAGAGCGGTGGCAAGCATCTGGTCGCCTACCTCGTCGCGGACGAGGCCCTGGGCGACGAGGAGGTCCGTGCCTTCCTGCACACCCGCCTGCCCGAGCCGATGGTCCCGGCCGAGCTCGTGCGGTTGGCCGCCCTGCCGCTCAATGCCAACGGCAAGGTGGACCTGCGCGCCCTGCCCGCACCCGAGCGCAGGTCCCAGGAGGACGCCTTCGTGGCCCCCCGCAACCGGATGGAGCAGATCCTGGCCGAGGTCTGGGCGTCTGTCCTCGGCCGCGAGCGGGTCGGCGTGAACGAGGAGTTCCTCGCCTTGGGCGGCGACTCGATCCTCGCCATCCAGGTGGTGGCGCGAGCCCATCAGCGGGGGGTCCGGATCACCTTGCGGCAGCTCTTCGAGCGGCTCGGACGTCTCACCGTCGCCACGCTCGCCGCGGGCGCCGAGCTGGCTGGCGAGCCCGGCGCCGCGCCGCAGCAAGCGATTCGGCTCACCCCCGGCCAGCGCGAGTTCCTGGAGCGCGAATCGGCGGCGCGAGGCATCGAGAACGGGTATCCGCTCTCGCCGATGCAGCAGGGCATGCTGTTCCACTCGCTCTATGCCGGGACCTCCGGCGACTACATCTCGCAGATCGGCTTCCGGCTCGCCGGCGGCTTCGATCGCCAGGCCTTCGTCGCCGCCTGGGAGGCCGTATGGCAGCGCTATCCGATCCTGCGTACCGCCCTGGTCTGGAAGGAGGTGGACGAACCCCTGCAGGTGGTCTGCTCCCATCTCGAGCTGCCGCTTGCCGAGCGCGACCTGCGCGGCCTCGCCCCGGCGACGCAGGACCACGAGATCGAGCACCATCTCGAGCGGCTGCGGCGCGAGGGCGGCCGCGACCTCTCGCGTCCGCCGCTGCTCCACCTGGGATTGTTCCAGTTGGACGAAGAGACGTATCAGTTCACCGCCTCCTACCACCACCTGCTGCTCGACGGCTGGTCCCTCTCCCGCGTCCTCGAGGAGTCGCAGCTCCTCTATGAGGCGAACCGGCAGGGGCGCACGCTCGAGCTGCCGCGGCTGCGGCCGTACCGCGACTACATCCTCTGGCTGCAGGAGCAGGACCTCGAGCGGGCGGAGGCCTTCTGGCGCCGGACGCTCGCCGGCTTCCGGTCGGCGACGCCGCTCGGCAACGACCTCGCTCCGGACAGTCTGCCCGGCGAGGAGGAGGGCTATGCGCAGCAGACCGTCAGTCTCTCCCGGCCCGAGTTGGCGCGCCTGCGCGACGTCGCGCGGCGCCACGGCGTGACGCTCAACACCGCGATCCAGGGGGCGTGGGCGCTCCTCCTCGGCCACTACAGCGGTGCGGAGGACGTCCTCTTCGGCAACGTCACCTCCGGCCGGCCGCCGGCCCTGGAAGGGGTGGAGTCGATCGTCGGCCTGCTGATCAACACCCTCCCCGTCCGCGTCCCCATTCCGCCCGCCGCGCCCCTGTTCTCCTGGCTGGGCGAGCTCCAAGCCCGTCAGGCGGAGCTGCTGGAGTACGAGTTCAGCCCGCTGGCGAAGGTCCAGCAGTGGAGCGAGGTCCCGGCCGGCCAGGGATTGTTCCGCAGCGTGCTGGTCTTCGTCGCGATCAGCAAGGAGTCCTGGGGCGGGCAGGACTGGAGCCTCTCGCAGACCGGCTACCCGCTGAACCTGGTGGTGATCACGGCAGAGAGCGGGTTGACCCTCGGCATCACCTACGGCCTGCGGCATTTCGACGCGGTGAGCGCGGCGCGGCTCGGCGGACACTGGCGGAGCCTGCTCGAGGCGATGATCGAAGGCGACGACCGGTGCCTCGCGAGCCTCCCCGTGCTCACCGCGGCGGAGCGCCATCAGCTCATCGAGTGGAACGACGCCGCCGCGGCGGGCCGGGAGGCGGCTTTCAGCGAGCTGTTCGCGGCGCAGGTGCGCCGTACCCCGGAGGAGATCGCGGTGCGCTGCCAGGGTGAGGAGCTGAGCTATGCCCAACTTTCGCGGCGCGCCCAGGAGCTGGCAGTCCGGCTGGTCCGCCATGGCGCCGGCCCGGAGCGCATCGTCGCCCTCCTTGCCGCGCGCGGCCTCGACCTCCTGGTCGGCATTCTCGGCGCGTTCCAGGCGGGCGCCGCCTACCTTCCCCTCGACGGCCTCCATCCGGCGGCGCGCCACGCCGCAATCCTCACGGGGAGCGGCGCCGCCGTCCTCCTCGCGACGGGCGAGATGCAGCCGGTCGCGGCCGCGGCCCTCGATGCCCTCGACGGGCTCGCCGCCGGCCCACGGCCCGTGAGCTTGTCGCTCACCGCCGCGGCCGCGGCCGGCGAGGAGAGCGGCCCCCTCGCACCGCCCCTCGGCGCGCCGCCCCGGTTGGCCTACGTCATCTACACCTCGGGCTCGACGGGGGTGCCGAAGGGAGCCATGATCGAGCATCGGGGCATGCTCAACCACCTGCTCGCCAAGATCGAGGACCTCGACCTGACCGCCGCCGACCGCATCGCACAGACCGCGTCGCAGTGCTTCGACATTTCGGTGTGGCAGCTCCTCGCGCCGTTGCTGGTCGGCGGCAGGGTGGAGATCTTCCCCGACGAGGTCGCCCGCGATCCTGGGCTCCTCCTCGCCGGTTTGAAGCGCGCCGGGATCACGGTTCTGGAGATGGTCCCGGCGCTCCTGCACGAGCTCCTCGAGGCCGCTCCACCCGCGGAGGCCTGGCAATCGCTGCGCTGGCTGATCGCGACCGGAGAGGCCCTGCCCTTCGAGCTGGCGGAGCGCTGGTGCGAGCGGGTTCCGGACGTGCCGCTCCTCAACGCCTACGGTCCCACCGAGTGCTCGGACGACGTCTCACATGGTTGGATGAGCGAGGGGTCTTCAGGGGGACGCCTGGCGCACGTCTCGATCGGCCGTCCCATCGCCAACACCCAGCTCCATGTCCTCGACCGTCACCTGCGCCCGGTGCCCGGCGGCGTGACGGGCGAGCTGTACGTCGGCGGGATCGGCGTCGGCCGCGGCTACACCGGCGATCCGGCGCGGACCGCCGAGAGCTTCGTGCCCGATCCCTTCGGCACAGCGCCGGAGGGAAGCCGGCTCTACCGGACCGGCGACCTGGCCCGCTTTCTGGTGGACGGCCGGCTCGACCTGCTCGGGCGCATCGACCATCAGGTGAAGGTCAGGGGCTTTCGCATCGAGCTCGGCGAGATCGAGGCGGCACTGCGGCAGGCACCCGGCGTCCAGCAGGCGGTCGCCACGGTGTGGCCGGACGCCGGCGGCGGCTCCGACCTCGCCGCCTACGTCGTGCTCGACGGCGCCGGCACGATGGACGGGACGGAGCTGCGGCGCCATCTCCGCGAGCGCCTGCCGGAGTACATGGTGCCGCCGGCCATCGTGATCCTGGAGTCGCTGCCGCTCTCCCGCAACGGCAAGGTCGACCGCCTCGCCCTGCCACGGCCGGAGCGCTCCGGCGATCCTGGCGAGGAGGGCCGGGTGGCCCCCCGCGATGCGTTGGAAGAGACGCTCGTGCGCATCTGGCAGGAGACCTTGAAGGTGAACGAGCTCGGGGTGACCGACAACTACTTCGCGCTGGGCGGTCACTCGATCCTGGCTCTGCGGCTGATGGCCGTGATCCAGAAGGAGACCGGCCACGAGATCCCCATCTCCGCCCTCTTCAAGGGGCCGACCATCGCCGAGCTCGCCGAGGTGCTGCGGCGCGAGGAGGGCTCGTCGCTCTGGTCGTCCCTGGTCGAGATCCAGGCCGGCGGCTCGCGACGGCCGTTCTTCGCCATCCATCCGACCGGCGGGGACGTCCTCTGCTACTACCACCTGTCGCGCTGCCTCGGCCCCGACCAGCCGTTCTACGGCCTGCAGGCGCGCGGGCTCGACGGGCGCCAGAAGGCGAGCGCGCAGATCCCGGAGATGGCGGCCCGCTACGTGGAGGCGATTCGTGGGGTGCAGCCCCACGGGCCGTACCAGCTCGGAGGCTGGTCCTTCGGGGGAGTGGTCGTGTTCGAGATGGCACGGCAACTCGAAGCCGCGGGCGAGGAGGTGGGCATCGCGGCGCTCTTCGACAGCGTGGCGCCGATCTCGTCTTCCGGGGACGATCCGAGCCGCCTCGATCGCCGGCAGTGGGCGGAATGGTTCGTCCTGATCGGCGGCGAGATGGACAACGTCCTCGGTCTTCACCTGGGCATCACGGTCGAGGCCTTCGTCGGGCTCGCGGCCGAGCAACAGCTCGGGGAGTTCCTGGTGCGGCTCGACCGCGCGGACTTCATGCCGCAGAGCGAGGGCGCCTCGCTCGGCCGGGGCTTCTGGGAGGTACACCGCGGCAACACGGAGGCCATGCTGCACTACGCGAAGGAAGCTCCGGATTACTCCGGCCGAGTGACCCTGTTTCGAACGCAGGGCGCCTCGGTACTCGCCGACTCCCACGATCGCACCGTCCACGACAATCCCTTCTTCGGCTGGGATCGCCTGGTGAGCGGAGAGATCGAGGTCCACGAGGTCCCGGGCAACCACAACACCATCATGTCGCATCCTTTCGTGGAGCACGTCGCGGCCCGGCTGCGGGAGTGCCTGGACCTGATCCCGTGAGGAACGACGGAAAGCCGAGGGACTCGATGGCTGAAGACGAAATCCTGATTCTTGGGAGCGGCGACGTCGCATCCCTGCTCGCCGGCCGGGAGGCCGAGCTGATCGAGGTGATCGAGAGGGCCTACGTGGCGCACGGGGAGGGCAGAAGCTTCCTGCCGCACTCGACTTTCCTGCGCTTTCCCGGCGACGACGTCAACCGGATCATCGCGCTGCCCGCGTTCCTCGGTGACGGCTTCGACGTCGCGGGCATGAAGTGGATTGCCTCCTTTCCGGGCAACGTCCAGCACGGCATGGAACGGGCCTCGGCGGTCTTGATCCTGAACTCCTGCGTGACCGGTAGGCCGGAGGTCATTCTTGAAGCCTCGCTGGTGAGTGCCCGGCGGACCGCAGCGAGCGCTGCTGCTGCGGCTCGCGTGCTGCTGGAGGGCCGCACGCCGGAGTGCGTCGGGCTGATCGGGACCGGCATGATCAATCTCGAGATCGCCCGTTTCCTGCGGACCGCGGTGCCGGGGTTCCACCGCTTCCTGCTGTTCGACCTCGCCGCTCCCCGGGCCGCCAGGTTCGCCGTGGACCTCCGGCAAGAGCTGGGGGACGTGGGGGTTGAAATCGCCGGATCCATCGACGAAGTGCTCGCGGCATGCGGCTTGGTCTCCTTCGCGACAACGGCGATCCGCCCTCACGTCGCCGACCTCTCGGCCTGCATGCCGGGTGCGGTCCTGCTGCACGTCTCACTGCGCGACCTGTCGCCCGAGGCCGTACTCTCCTGCGACAACGTCGTGGACGATCCCGACCATGTCTGCCGGGCGCAGACGACGATGCATCTGGCCGAGCAGATCACCGGCAATCGAGACTTTATCCGCTGTACGCTGGCGGACATCCTGAAAGGGAGAGCGCCAGCCCGCCGGGGCGACGGCGCGCCCGCGGTCTTCAGCCCTTTCGGCCTCGGCGTGCTGGACATTGCAGTGGGTCTACAGGTCGCGAACCTGGCTCGTGCGACCGGCCGTGGGATCCGGATCGAGTCATTCCTGCCCAGATTGGTTCGGCGGTAGGAAAGAGCACCTTTGTGGCGTCGGTAGGGTGGAGTAGGGTTTTGCCCAAGTCATACTTCCAGGCAACTGGAGCATCGGTCGGGTACAGGATGTGAGATGGCCTGGGCCGTCTCGGAGCCCAGGCTCGCCTCTTCACGGTCCTGCCCCGAAAGCTGCGGTGGCCACCGAGGCCGCGAGCGAGCGGACGCGCTCGGCTGACAGAGTGGCAACCCGTCCCAGCCCCGAGGAGTGTCGGTCGAACCAGAGGGAGCCGTCGGGATTGACAAGGATCTCGACGACATCCTCGTCGTCGACGCCGTTTCGCAACTCGGGTCCGAGCTCGACTTCGAGCAGTCGGCGGAATCGATCCGCGTGGAGGTCGGCCTTGGCGGGGCTCACGGATGTTAGTCTATTTATGAGTAGATTATTGTCAAGAGACAGGCCGTGGAGAGAGTGTCTCCTCTCGTCGCTGGGACCTACGCCGCCGCAAGTCTCCCGAGAACGATAAGCCAGCAACCCAGTGGGAGTTGTGAGGCGGGTTTCTTACCACGGCATAGAATGCCTCGGGCCTCAGGATGCCCCGCGGCCGGACCTTAGAAATCCCACGAGCGCCTCGGTTCCTTACCAGGGGTCTTGCTATGAGGTCTGCTCCTTGTCGGCAGCGTGAAGCTTGAAGGTCGATCTAGCTCCATTCGCTCCGCTGCTGCACACAGCCGAGGTCGTCCACGTAGGCAAGGGCGCGACGTTCGGGCTCGGGAAACTGTCGGTCATAGGCTGAGTCTCGCTGGAGAGACGCCCTCCCTTCAACTTCATTCCCTGCCTAGAGGCAGGCTTCTTGTTACATAAAATGGCTGCGGCCTAGGAGGACAATGGTAAGACTCCTGGAAGGAACCGTGGCGCTCTCGACCGCTCTCTCTCGGAATTAGGAGCCGCAGTCGCTCTCATGGTCCGACGCAAGGAGAGGCTGGAGAAGCTTGCCTCCGAGATCTGTTCGCGGACCCTGGTTGTCGAGACCGAACGTTACCGATTCGGGAGCAGGCCTTTGCCGCGGTTGAGTGCACCGTGGCCGAACTTGGCCGGCTCGACACGGTGATCAACAACGCTGGCGTATGCTACTCGGCCCCATCGCGGAGGCACCCATCGAGGAATGGGACCGGATGGTCGACCTCAACGTGCTGGCCTGCTCTACACCGCCCATGCCGCTCTCCTCACCTGCCCGCGGCGGCGGAGGGACCCCGCCGGGTGGCAGACCTGGTCAAAATCAGTTCCGTGGCCAGCCGCGTGGCCCGCGAGGGCTCGGGGTCTACAACCTCACCAAGCACGGAGTGGGAGCCTTCAGTGAGTCGCTCCGTCAGGAGGTGACGACCCGGCACGTGCGCGTCTGTCTCGTCGAGCCCGGAGCGGTGGAAATGAGTTGGCGAGCCACCTGCGTCCGAGATCGCAAAGCAGGCGCCGCAACGCTTCGCCGGCATCGAACGGATGAAGGCCGAGACATCGCGGATGCCATCGCCTACATCATGACTCGTCCGCGCCGGGTGGCAATCAACGAGATCGATCCTGGTGCGGCCGACGCAGCAGCAGGGGTGAGAAGGAGGAACGCCGTCTCTCCGGGGGCAGGGGGAGGACAGGTAGGGTTTCCGGCCGCTCTCTACGAACCGGACTTGCAATCTTGCGCGTCAGCTCTCCGGTTGATTGGCGAAGAGCTCTGGAGCCCCGGGAGACGCCAATCATCGCCTTGTCGGATTGCTGGATAGCTCCTGGCGCCAGTCGCCATGGAAGGAGAAGCCCGCCCAGTAGTAGGGGAGGCGCCAACGGTCTTCGCTGCGGATGGCGAGCTGGGCGGCCCGCAGCGCTGCCGCGGGCTGCATGTGTTCCACGAGCAGGTTGCGGTAAAAGGTGGCCATGAGCGCCGACGTGGCGCGATCGTCGACGTTCCAGTAGCCAACCACGACACCGCGGACTCCGGCGCGGAAGAAGGCCTGGGTGAGGCCCACCAGCCCTTCCCCCCGCAGCTCTCGGCCCAGGGCAGTCTGGCAGGCGCTCAGCACCGCGAGCTCGGCGGGGAGGTCCAGAGCGGCCACGTCGGGCGCGGAAAGGAAACCGTCGCGGCGCTTACCTTTGTCGTCGAACAGGGAGAGCACGACGCCGGATCGCTCAGGCAAAACCGGATCCAGAAGC
This sequence comes from Thermoanaerobaculia bacterium, assembly GCA_036275055.1. Taxonomy (GTDB): domain Bacteria; phylum Acidobacteriota; class Thermoanaerobaculia; order Multivoradales; family UBA5704; genus DATARR01. The sequence continues at coordinate 20,255 of DASUEN010000081.1, read as the reverse complement.
CCGTGGGTGGCGAAGTGCAGGATGCGAAAGCGGCGCAGGGCACCGCTGAGGACCAGGTCCCGATTCGCCGCGGTTCCCAGGGCCAGAAGCGTCTCTTTCGGGGGGACGAGGCGCGCGATGGCCCGCGTCTCTTCGGCCGTGTAGGGCAACCGATGAAGGGAGACGTCGATCCCCTCGGCGACCTGATCGCCCGTGACAACGCGGGCGGCGGAGCGGCTGTTTCCAGTGGCGAGGCGCTCGTCGGCCATCGAGAAGACCGGATCGGCCAGCGCAGCCAGGGTCTCCGGCGCCAGAGGCCGCCCCGCCAGGCGCCGCCGTTGGGCGAGAAGCGCCGTGGCGGAGGGGAGCATGACGATCTCGTGTTGAACGAGGAGGGGATCCGACTTCTCCGCCGCAGCCGGAAGCGTGCCGAAAGGGATGAGGTGCAGCGCGCCATCCGGCAGGATGATGAGGCGCCGCCGGCCGGCCAGGCGTTGGCCGAGCGGCGTGAGAATGGTTTCCGCAAGCTCGCGGGTCACGCGCGCCACCGTTTCCTGCGTCGCGTGATCGCTACTGAGCGGCAGGGCGGCCACCACCCGGCGGGCGAGCTTTTCGATCCGCTCTCTCCCCGGCAGGACGTGGGCCACGACGGTGCCTCGATCCACCGTCCACGCGAAGCTCGCGGGCTCGGCCAGCAGGTATTCGACGACGAGTGAATCCTTGTCCGTCAGGGCCTGGATTTCGGCCACTGAAGCAAAAGACGCGGGTGGGGCCGGCGCCGCGGCCAGCCGGTCGAGCTCCAGCGAGCGTGAGCGCAGGGCCGCATCGAGGTCCTGAAGGTGAGGATCGTGGGGATCCCGGGCCGCGATCATTCTGCGGCGCTCCTCCAGAGCCGCGATCTCCACGACTGAAGCCCCGGACTGGACGGTATCGTCCCTGGTGCCCTTGCTTTCCTGGAGCTGCATCGCTTCGACCAGGTTGCGCGCCTTCCCTCTCTCCGCCACCTCCAGGGCTTCGCGGGAGTGACCCTTCGCCGGCTGGCGGCGGTCCAGCTCCATCAGCAGGCTCACCAGGTCTTCATAGGCATCGAAGTGGTCGGCCAGGAAGGTGCCGCGGCTCATCGATCCGCGCAGACCCGTACGCACGGTTTCGACGAGGCGGATGGCCGTCTCGAGGTGCTGGCGCGCTGCGCCCAGATCGCCCAGCCGCCGTTCGGCGCGGCTCAAACCGATGAGGGCATAGGTCTCGCCGTTCGGATCGCCGCTCGCTGCCAGCAGCTCGCGGGAGCGTACGAGGCGCGGTCGGGCGCGTTCGAAGGCGCCGATCTCCAGATCGAGCCAGCCCAGGTTGGCCAAGGTGTGCCCTTCGTTGGCCTTGCTTCCCGTCTTCTGGATCGCGGCGAGTGCCTGTGCGTAGGAGGCTGCGGCTTCGTCATACCGGTGCAGGGCTCGCAACGCCGTCCCCCGCCGGTCGAAAAGGCCAGGCAGCGCCTGGCGACTTCCCGAGCTCTCGGCGAGCGCCAAAGCCTCCTGATATCGCTCCAAGGCCGCTTCGGGCTGGCCCGCCAGATACTGCGCCCAGCCGAGAGCGATCAGGACCAGGATACGCGGGCTCGGGTCTTTTTCGGAGGCGAGCTGATCCCGGGCTTTCTGAAGGAGGTCGAGGGCCTCGGCATCGTGACCGATCAGGGCGTAGAGGCTGCCGAGGTTCTCACGGGTGACGGCCTCCGACGACGACTTGATCCCGAGGCGCCGCCACAGGCCGAGGGCGGTCTCGTATTGGACGATCGCACCCTGAAGATCGCCGGTGTTTTTGTAGACCAGGCCGAGATTGTTGCGCGTCGAAGCCTCCGCCTCTTCGTCCTTCGCCGCCTGGGTGAGTTGGAGCGCCCGCTGATAGGCCGCAAGGGCCTGATCGGGCTCGCCCAGGGCTCGCCGGGCCGCCCCGACCTGATTCAGCACCCTGGCTTCAGCCGTGCCGTCCGCCAGACGCTGGAAGCGGGCGGCAGAGCTCTCCAGGATCGCGGCGGCGGGGAGCAGGTCGTCCGTTTGCAGCAGCGCCTCGCCGAGATACTCCTCCGCCCGGGCCTGCCAGCCCGGCTCGCCGCACACCTCCAGGCGAGGGAGCAGGTCCCGATAGAACGACGCCGTCCGTTTGGCATCGCCGGCCGGCGGGTGCCTCTCGGCGTCCGTGAAGGCGATGGCCGCGGCGGCGCAGGTCCGCTCCTTCGCCTCCGCTGGTCGCACCTCCCGCACCCGAAGGGCGAATTCGCTTTTCACACTCGGCTTGAGACGCTCGACGACGAGAAGATAATTGCCGGAGACCGGAGTCACCATGAGCACCGGCTCCGGGCTCTTGTCGCCCGTAGGACTGTCGATCTCGTAAAGGCGATGGCCATTGGGATCTTCCAGCGCCACCACCACGTCCACCCCACGCTGCTCGACTTCGAGATGGACGAACCGATCCGCGGCCACCGCGAATCGAAAGCGATACGGCCCCTGGACCGGCAGGCTGCGAGACAGGACCGAGCCAGGAGCGAGGACGATCCTCTCCGGGGGCGCCGCGGGGGGACCGCCGCAGGTGAGGACGGCCAAGAGAGGCATTGTCGCCAGGAGGAGCTTTGCCTGGGAGCGCTGGCGTCCCGCCGGCCTTCTGCCGGCAGGATACCGGCGTCCCCAGGGAATCAACGCGGCCCGGCTCCGGGAGTCAGGTGCAGCTCATAGGTGGCGATCAGAGTCCTGCCCTTCCCCTCGTGGCCATAGAGAAAGAGACGAAGCAGCCCCGGCTCCAGAGCGCCCTGGCGAAACGACACCTGGATCGTCCCCTCCGGCGTCGGCCGCAGGCCCGCCCGTGCCCAAATCCGAGCGCCCCGGGAATTCAGGATCTCCGCTTCATAGTCCGGATAGTCCCTCTGCACCGGGACGCCGAGCTTCAGCACCAGTTCCTCGGAACCCGCCGGCATCTCCAGGGGGGAGGGCGCGGAGCGGGACTCGCCTTCTCCCACCGGTGCAAGCTCGCCGGAGATCTTGACGTTGATGGCTGATTTCAGCGGCTCGCGGGAGGCGCGGCCGCCCAGGAAGCCCCCGATGCCGCCAAGCGCGAGGCCCATCAGCACCGCCGCCGCGAGCGGCAGGGCCAAGGGCGAGCGGCGTGAACCGCGGCGGATCCCCACCTCGACTTCAGGCCTTGGGGCGGGCCGCTCCGGGAGCCGCTCGCGGAATGCCTGCCAGCGGGCGCCGATCTCCTCGTCCGAGAGCTCCGGCGTCCCGGGAGCCGCCTCCACGTCGGGAAAGGCCGCGAGATCCGCCAGGACCCGGGCGGCCTCGGGATAGACGGCGATCTTGTCCTCGATCCGCCGGCGCTCCGCCGGGTCCAGCCGGCCGTCGCGATAGGCCAGCAGCTCCTCCGGACTGGGAGGCTCGCCCAATTCGTTACGCTCCGCGGCCATGATGGCCTCGAGCGACTTGACGAAATCTTCCGGTCCGCCCACGCTGGCCCCTCAGAGCTCCGCTCCCTGGAAGTACTCGTCCAGGATCGGTTTGAGGCGTTTTCGCGCCTCGAAGAGCTGAGAGCGTACACTGTTGAGCCCGATCCCCGTGATGTCCGCGATCTCCCGATAACGCAGATCCGAGAAGAGGCGGAGCTTGGTGCACTGGCGCATGCCCGGGGGAAGCGCCTCGATCGCGCCCCAAAGCAGCCGCGTCCGTTCGCCGGCGAGAGCCTCCTCTTCGGGGGTGGGAGCCTCGTCCCGGATGCGGTCCTCCTGCGCGGCAAGGGCCGCCGTCTCCCCATCTCCATCCGCGGCCACCGCCGGAGCCTCGACGATCTGCGGGCGCTTGATCGCCTGCCGTTCGCGGACTGCATTCCGCCAGACGTTTTCCCCGATCTGCCGTACCCACGCCGCGAAGCCCGCTTCGAAGCGGTACTGAAGGATCCGCTCGTAGGCCAGGACCAGCGTGGCCTGAGCCAGGTCCTCGGCCTCTTCGCGCAGCGCGGGCCGGTTGGCAAAGAACTTTACGAGAGGGCCGTAGAGCCGGCGGAAGATGACCTCGAAGACATCGCGCCCCGCTCCGTTCTGCAGGGCGCGGACGGCTGCGAGGATCTCCTCGTCCCCGGGGGAAGGTGGGTCTGGCGGCATTCCCTGTGAAGCTTTCCACAGAACCCCCTCCGGCGCCAGCCAGACCGCTGCGGCGCGCTACCAGCCCTTCGGCACCGTCTTCACCTCCCCGGGGGGCGGCAGCTCGATGGATTTCTGATACCGGCCATACGCATCCTTGGCGCCGAAGGGATACTCATAGAGAACGATCCCTGGCAACGCCGAGGCGAGCTGCCCCAAATAAAACGTCAGTGCATTGGGAGCAGCGCAGAAGATATGGACCCGTCCCGCCCGCTCGTGCGGACGCCTGCGCCGCAGACGTGGAAACAAATCGTGGGCCAGGCGCAGGGCATGCGCTCCTCCCAGCACGGAACGGCCTCCCGGCTCCGGAGCAACGACCGCCTCGATGATGCGCCCGATGGGGCAACCCTCCCGGTGGATGAATTCCTGCACCTCTTCGGCCACGTCCGGCTGGCTCACCGAGAGCGCCAGGGCCACGTCCGGCGCGTCTGGGGTGATCTCGAGGTCCGCCCGTTCCAGCCAGAGAATTCCCTCCGGATGCTTGCCATCGTTTGGGCTCCACTCGAATTCCCCCTCGTTGCCGGTGCGCTGGCGCACCCGCACGTCGAGACCGCTCTTGGGCTCTAGCAGCCAGCCGGCCGCGAAGGCGATGGAGGAGTGGGCCGCGAAATCGAGCAGCAACGGCCGGCGCTCGTCAAGCCTGGCGCGCAGGAACTCCCGAAGCATCGGAAAGACCTTCTCCTGCCACCACGGCTTTTCCTTGATAGCACGGCCGTCGAAGTACTGCGTGAGATCGAGCACCGCGTCGTTGCGTGCCTCCATGTCGCCGCCCCAGCCCACGATGCTCCGCACTCCAAGGTAGACGGGAGCGGGCTGCGACGTGGAGCAATCCGTGCGCGTCGGGCGCTTACCGTGCGCCCGCTCCATGGAGAAAAGCTTGCTGTCGCGAGCGGTGAGGAAGAGGATGGGAGTCGCCCATTCTGGAGTCTGTCCCTTGAGCCGCAGCCTCACCTCCGTGAGAGCCGCCTCGACATCGTCTCCCTCGGCGATCCGGCCGTAGAAAATCTCGCTGAAAGTGATGGCGTCGGAATCCGAGATGGAGTACTGGTTGGCGACCACCGCCGGGACTCTGGCGTGCGCCAGGATGGCGGATGCGACGCCCTCGTTGAAGGAAGCTCCCAGACGGCCCGCGTAGCGAGCCGACTTGCAGGCATTGAGGACGACGAGGCGCAGGCTAGGGAAGCCCTTGAGATACGTAGCCAGCATCTCGCCGCTTACCTGCAACTGTTTCTCACCTCGGCCGAAGAAGAAAACGGCTCCAAACCCCGAGGGCGCGTCGTAACCGCCGTGCCCCATGAAATGGAGGACGTGGATTCCTTCTTTGCGCAGCACGTCGCGGAGCTCTTCGACGGTGACTTTGGAAATCTGCAGGATCTCCACTCGGCCGGCTTCTATCAGAGAGGCGAGCTTCGCGGTGATTCGCTCGACCTCCCTCTGCAGGTCGAGCGGATGGAGGCCGTTGGGAGCCGCGTCGACGACAAGGATGCGAAGCGGCGGGGTGACCTTGAGCGATCCGTGACGATGAGCCACGTGATCCGCGATTGCAAGATCGCGGATCACGGGCGTGCCGAGGTCCGTGGCCAGGAACTCGCCTTTCTTGGAATCCCACATCCACTCCCACGGTAGAGCCGCCAGGTACGCGGCCTCCGTGTCCCCGAGCCGGAATTTGAGGCGAAGCCGCAGCCCCGAGCGGCCGTCGAGAGGCACAGCGGCCCGGCACTGTAGGAAGAGGTCACCCAACTCTCCTTGGAACAGAGCCGAGTAGAGCTGCCCACCGAGCCTTCGGGACGTCATTTCCAGAGATCGATCCTTCTTGATCTCGGAACCTGGCCGGTCGAAAGCGGCGAGCAAGGTTTCGAGCTCCTTTTTCTCTATGGGTTCGGAGAAGAAGATCCGCGGCGTATCCCGGATCGGAGCGGCGACGACCGTGGCCTCGAAGCGGTCGCTTCCGGCGGAGCGGAGATCGATCGTGAAGTCTTGGTATTTCATTCTTGGCACCTCCTCCTTTGCCCTGTAGGACACGCTTCGCCGGCAACTTGTTGGACGCCCGGCGAGGAAACTCGAGAACGCGTCCAACAAAACCGCGGCAGCCCGTGTCACAAGGGATAGAGCACGGCCCGCCTCGATTCCGGAGCGGCCGAACGAGAGGAGAGACCGATGAAGCCATGGTTTGCCGACGAACCCAAGACTCCAACCCAGACGGACACGGACCAAACCAAGGCCAGCGGTAGCCGCACCGGGCCGCTCGAGCCCCCGCCGACCCCGCCGGCGAGTTGAAGAGTCGCGGGCCTGTGGATCCCAGCCCGCGCGGAAGCTTCCCCAGGATTCAGGGCATCCGCGCGGGCTCGAAGCCACGATTTTCTTTTTCTCCGGCTGCTCGGAACGGACGAGCCTTGGAAAGGTGATATGGCTGACCTGCTCATCGTTACGCTCGGTCCCATCCAGGACCTCATCGCCGCGGCCCGCCGCAGCCGGGACCTCTGGTTCGGCTCCTGGCTGCTCAGCGAGCTCTCGAAAGCAACGGCCCGGGCTATGGCGGAGGAGTGCGGCCTCGACGCTCTGGTTTTCCCGGGAGTGTCGGACTGGAAGCAATTGGAGCCGCCGAGCCCCACGGTGGAGCCGAGCTCGGTTGCGAACAAAATCGTGGTTCGCGTTCCCGACGGCAAGGACCCCGCCGCCGTCGCCCAGCGCGGCGAGGCCGGGATGCGCCAGCGCCTCAAAACCTTACGGGACGAGGCGTTCGACCGCATCCGCGGCGAACGCTTCCTACGCCCGCGCGCCGAGCAGCAGGTGGACGACCTGATCGAAATCGCCTGGGTCAGCGCGCCGGAGCCCGGACCGGAAGGCTACGCCGAGGCGCGGGAAGCGGCGGAATCCCTGCTTGCGGCGCGCAAGCACACCCGCCTGTGGGGACCGGTGCCTTGGGGCGACGAGGTGCCGAAGTCGGCGATCGACGGCGAGCGGGAATCGGTCCTATATGAGGATGTCTTCGATCAGGTGCTCGCGAGAAAGCTGACTCCCGACGACGTGCGCAAGCTCTATGGCGTGGGGCCGAAGGAGCGGCTGTGCGGCGTGGGCCTGCTCAAGCGTCACGGCACGCGCAAGGGATCGCGCTACGCCCACCGCTTCCTCAGCACCGGCCACCTCGCGGCTTGGCCGATCTACGAGCGCACCCGCTTGGCTCACGACCCGGATTTGGATGGGGTTTGGAAAGAGTATCTCGCGGTCCTTGAGCAATGGGGCATCCCTCTGAAGGAGCAGGAAATCGTGCAGGGAGAGGGCTGGAGCCATCTCGCCCTCTTCGAGCGTTACGACGGCAGCCTGCTGTTCGAAAACCGCCTTCCGGAGCTGTTTGAAGAGGTGATTCTCGATCGCGAACGACGCCAGAAAGCCGTGCAGGCGGCGCAGACCGCCCTCGCCCGTGTGCTGGAAAAGATCGGCGTCTCCACTCCCATTCCCTACTATGCCGTTCTCCAGGCGGACGGTGACCGGATGGGCAAGGCCATCGAGCGGCAGACGTCATTTGAGCAACATCAAGGTCTTTCTCATAAGCTTGACCTTTTTGCTCAGAGCGTCCGCGGCATCGTTGAAAGGGACCACGCAGGCGAGCTGATCTATGCCGGCGGCGACGACGTGCTGGCCTTCGTACCGCTGCACCGCGTCGTCGCCTGCGCCGCGAAGCTGGCCGAAGCGTTCAAGAGTCAGCTCTCCGGTTTTCCCATCGACGACGAGGGGGGGACGCCGACTCTCTCGGCCGGCATCGGCATCTCCCATTTCATGGACCCCATGGGCGGCGCCTTGAAGCTGGCCCGGAAAGCAGAGGCCCGGGCCAAGGAAAAGCGCGATTCGCTCGCCGTGATCGTCGACAAGCGGTCCGGCCCGCCGGTAGAGGTCGTGGGGCTGTGGGGCGATCTCGATCAGCGCCTGAAGTACTACGTAGACCTGCATCTCAACGAACAAGTCCCCGATGGTGCGGCTTACGAGCTGCGCGAGCTCGGCCGGCTGGTGAAGTGGACCGAGGCGGATCTGAAATCCGATCGCGAGGACCTGAAGAAAAAAAGGGAAGATCTCGAAAACGTGGTCAAGAAGGAAGCTGCGCGGATCCTCGGGCGGAAACAGCCACAGCACGGCGAGATGGAGGGGATTGACGCGAACGTCCTGGACTGTCTGCTCCAGGACATCAAGGCCCTTCCTGTCAGCGCCGTCGCCGACCGACTCATCGCGGCGCGCCTGCTGGCTCAGGCTCAGGAGGAGGCCACACCGCCCAAGACTGGAGGTCCCCAATGAGCGTCTGGCTCATCGAACCGTTCGATCCCCTGATTGCCCGCGACGGCCGCCCCTCTGCGGTCGGGCGGTTCGACACGACAAGCTTTCCTTTCCCTTCGATGGTGGCGGGAGCGGTGCGGACTCGGATGGGTAGCGTCAACGGCGCCTTCGCCCTCTCCGGCAGCGCGCTCGACGAGCTCAAGGAGCGGGTCCACGTCCGCGGCCCTCTCCTGGCGGAGCTGAATCCGGATGACGGCGCGGTCGAAGAATGGCTGGCGCCGGCGCCACGCGATGCGGTGGTCCTGGAGGAGGAAGGCGCCAAGCCTGAGATCCGACGGCTGGCCCCCCGATCTCTCGCTCTTGGCGAGACCCTCGATTCTTTCCAGGACATGGGTCTGCTTCCGCTGCGCCTCCACGGAAGTGGGGGACGGGGCAAGCCGCCACAGGGCATTCCGGCTTTTTGGCGCTGGAGCCGCTTCGAGTCCTGGCTGCGGACTCCCGTGGACGAGCCTGGAATCGATGTCGCCGCTCTGGGAGCTTGCCGGCTGCCGGTGGAGATCCGGGCACATCTCGCCATTCAGCCTGGCGAGCGGGTGGGGCTCGACGGCATGTTGTTTCAGACCTCCGGTCTGCGCTTCCTCTACGAAGGGCCGAAAGGAACACCCCGTCTCGCTCCCCGCCGCCTCGCCCTATCGCTTTGGTCCCAGGGCGCCACGGTGGCCGGTCGGGACCTGGAGCTCGCCGAGCAGCTCGCACCGCTGGGCGGAGAGCGCCGGCTGGCCCGCTGGAGCCGCGCCTCGCGGCAGTGGCCACGGCTGCCGCCGGACGTGCTGGAGACGATCGTGGAGACCGGACGGGCGCGGTTGATCCTCCTCACGCCGGCGATCTTCGCCCAAGGCGCCCTGCCGGGCTGGAACGGCACAGCGGCGACCGTACGCGCCGCGGCGGTGCCGCGGCCCGAGATCGTCTCCGGCTGGGACCTCGCCGCCGGCCGTCCCAAGAAGACCAGACGCCTCGCCCCCGCCGGCAGCGTCTATTTCGTCGAGCTGGCGGGTGCCAAGCTGGACTTTCACCGCTGGTGTGAGGAGACCTGGCTCAACTGCGTCAGCGACGACGCTCAGGATCGCCGCGACGGATTCGGCCTGGCGGCCTTGGGAACCTGGAAGGAGGACGCGCAATGAGAGCTGCACCCCTGTCGCCGCCGGAGTCTGTAATTCGAAAGGCACAGCACTTCGAAGATCGGCAATACCAGTTCCTGACCTATGTGTTCGGTGGCGGCGTGAAGATCCGGGAGCACGAGAAACACGGCGATCCTATCACCCCCGTTCGTGTGGCCTCCATTCGGGGTCAGCTCCGTTTCTGGTGGCGCGCTTGCAACCCGAGTTGCTGCGAGACGGTGGCGGAGTTGCGGCAGCATGAAGGTGAGATCTGGGGCACCACGAGCCGAGCCTCCAAGGTCGAGATAACTCTGCTGACGAAAGTTTCACCGCCCCGTGAGGTCCCCGTCTTCGAATACAGCCCGGCTCAGAGATTGGTCATCCGCAGCGGCATGAGAGAGATCGCCTACGGCGCCTTCCCGTTGCAGCCCAGCCGTGACGAGCAGAGAGCCGGAGCGAAGCCCTGGGCTCTCTTCGATTATGGAAAGACCATCTTCTCTCTCCGTTTCCTCTATCCGAAGGAATACCAGAAGGATGTGCAAGCGGCTCTCTGGGCTTGGGAAACCTTCGGGGGTCTCGGAGGACGCACGCGCCGCGGCTTTGGCGCGATCGCACGGGTGAACGCCCAATCATCGGTTCCCGTGGAGTCTGAGCTTGCCAGGTATAGGGAGAATCCACGGATCGCCGGAGTTCCGTCCCTCTATAAGGCACGATTCGCTGTCGCAAGCACTTCCACCTCAACACCCGTAGAATCCTGGAAGACAGGGCTGGGTCTCCTCCAACGGATTCGCCAGGGTCCCGGCTTCGGCAGGAACATGTCATCTCCGGGTTCCCTGAAACCCGCAGGTCGCAGCCGGTGGCCCGAGCCGGACGAGATCCGCCGTCTGACGCGAAAATCCGCTCCAATTCACAGGAAACCGGAGGTTGCGGTCTCATGCTTCCCACGGGCGGTCTTCGGAATGCCCATCGTTTTCCATTTCCATCCCGGCTCCACGAATGAGCCGGGCAGCGCTGGCGACCCCGACATGAAGCCCCTTCAGTTGCAGCCTGTGGGATTCGAGCGCTACGCCTCGCCTTTGATCATCCGACCCATCAGTGACGGTACGAGCTTTCGCGCCTCAGCCCTTGTGCTCTCTTCGGACGTTCCAACCGCTGAGCTTGTTGCAGACGAAGCTTCCTATTCTGCGGCTTTCACCCTCAACACCAACCTCGCCCGGGGAATCCAACCCCTGAACCGGGACGGTCGCGTCTTCACCGATCCTCTTGAACTCTTTCTCTCGGAGCTCAAAAAATGACGACCCGCCTCACCCTCATCCACGCCATGTCACCGCTCCATGCCGGCACCGGACAGTCGGTCGGAGCCATCGACCTGCCCATCGCCCGCGAAAGGCCGACCGGCCTCCCTCTCATTCCGGGTTCCTCGATCAAAGGCGCCCTCCGCGCGCGCAGCCTGGGTCGGGACAAACAGTTGACGAAAGACGCTTTCGGGCCCGATACGGAAAACGCCTCGGAGCATTCCGGATCCGTCCAGTTCTCCGACGCATACCTCCTGCTCATGCCCGTGCGCAGCATCCGCGGCACCTTCGCTTGGGTGACCTCGCCCTATCTCATCCGCAAGTTCGCCCGCGGCGCCCGGGAAGCAGGCTTTGACCTCGCGGACCTCCCGGGATCTCCTGGTGCGAAAAACTGCTGCGTGCTGAACGATACGCTCACCGTCACTGCCGGAGAGCATCGCAAAGTCGTCTTCGAAGACCTCGACTTCATCGTCGCCGACGAACAGAAGAGCTCTCTGCAGACCTTCGCCGAAAAGCTGGCAGGCGCGCTCTTCCCCAACGGGTCCTTCGATTCGGACGAGTGGCGCAAGAGCCTGATCGCTCGCATCTGCCTGATCGACGACGACATCATGTCGCTCGTGCTCGAAACTGCGACCGAGGTCAACGCGCACATCCGCTTGGACAATGACACCAAAACTGTGGCCAAAGGGGCTCTCTGGTATCAGGAGTCGCTGCCTGCGGAAACGGTCCTCGCCGGCATCGCCGTGGCCTCGCAGGTGAAGGCCGTGAACGGTCGCTCCGAGCGCAGCACCAAGGATCTCCTCGACCACGTGGCCTCGCTCACCGACGGCCTCGTACAGCTCGGGGGCAAGGCCACAGTGGGGCAGGGGAGCTGCTTCGTAAGGTGTTCCGGAGGCCCGTCATGACTCTCGAACAAGAGCGCGCCGCCTTGGCGTATCAACACGTCCAACTCGTGACCGATAAAGAGCAGCAGAAGATCTACGGCTCCATGGCCCAGAAGCTGCCCGCGCTCATCCGTTCGGCCGGCCTCTGCCAGGCGCTTCACTTCGTGAAGTCGCGCGACAAGGCCCCTTTGAAGGCACTTCTCGACCATCTCGGCGCGCAGTTGCAGCGAGCCGACGCCGGCATCACGGACGGGGAAACCTTGTGTACCCACGTACGCGCCGCGGACCTCTCGCACTACGTCTGGCTGACGCGGGAAACCCTCGCTTCCGTGGGCTGGTACGCCCGCCTCTCGCGCTCCGAATGGGGCATTGAGCCCGGCACGGAACCGAAGCCATGAACGGCCGCAGAGCAGATCTCGAAGCCTTTATGCCAGCTCAAGGCACACACGCCGGGCTCTGGCTGGACCAGGGATTGACCGAGCTCGAAGAGAAAGGCTCGGCCCGGCAGGAGCACTTCGACGGGCTGCTGCACGTAGCCCATGTGCCAGAAGATTACCGGCGCTTCTACCAGCGCTGGCAGAAATCCATTCAGACCCTGGAGCCATGCACGCGGCTGGCCGAGGCCACGACCCTGGGCCGCATGGTGGTCGGCCTCGGCGTAGAGTCGATTCTGGAGACTTCGATCACGCTCCACCGCACCTACGGCGTACCCATCATCCCGGGATCCGCCCTCAAGGGTCTGGCCGCCGCGGCCGCCCACAAGCATCTGGAAGATCCCGACTGGCGAAAGACCAAAGAGGATGGCACAATGGGTCCGTTCCATCGCATCCTTTTCGGCGACACGGCGAGCAGCGGATACGTCACCTTTCACGATGCGCTCTGGATTCCCGAGGGAGAGCGGCTGCTCCTCGACCTCGACGTGATGACGGTCCACCACCCCGATTATTATCAAGGGCAGGGTCTTCCTCCCGCGGACTGGGACAATCCGACTCCGGTAGCATTCCTCTCCGCTCGGGGTCGCTTTCTTCTGGCCGTCACCGGCCCGGAGGATTGGGCCACAGCCGCCCTGGACATCTTGAAAGACGCCCTGGACCAGGACGGCATCGGCGCCAAAACGGCCGCTGGCTATGGGCGGATGAGCGTGACTCCTCGCGCCCTGCCCGAAAAGCTCAAATGGCAGCCGATCGTCGCTGCCCTACATTTCGGAAACGCGGGCAGCGACGTTCCGCGCGTCCTCAGCCAGTTGACTGGCGAAGAGCGCCGCAGCGCCGCCCTCGCGATCATTCAGAGGCTTACCCGGCGAGAGCTCAAAGCCAAGCAAGACAAGAATTGGGTCAAACTGGTCTTCGAAGCAGCGGGGACATGATCGAACGCTACGAGCCGCGCTGAGTGCGGCAACCCTCCCATGCATCCCTACCTCCGTCTCCATCTGCGCGTGCGACCCGCGGACGGCGGCGGCGAGGAGCCGCCTCTCCCGGCTGCGCTGGTCCGGCGCGTGCTGGGGAAAGCCTTCATCGACACCTACTGCCCCTTCGGCGAGGCGCGCTGCCAGGCGGCTGAGGCAGGGAGCGAGCCGCGGCCGAGGCCGCGGGACCTCTGCGACCTCGCGGACTGCTGCCCCTATGGAGTGCTCTTCGCCGCCAGCCGGAGCCCCCGGCCTCCATTCGCCTTGCACACCGCGAAAGAGGAGAAGGAGGGAGACGTCCTGGAGATCACTCTGCTGGCTTCCGCTTGGCCGCTCTATCCCTGGATCCTCGCCGGGATCTCGCAGGCGTTCCATGTCGGCCTCGGCAGCGAGCGGCGACCCTGGCAGATCGAGACGGTCTCCCGGGTGCGTCCCGACCGCAGCCGCGAGCCACTCTGCGGCGCCGACCTGACGCAACTCAGCGCGATCCTGGCACCGGACGCGCTCGGCATCGGCCTCGAGCCCTTCCTCTCGCCCCAGCCGGTGGAGATCCGTCTGCTGAGCCCGGCGCGGCTCCTCCAGGCCGGCCGCCTCCTGCCTGGAAGCTCTCCAGTCCCTTTCGACCTCCTCATCGCCCGCATCCTCGATCGCTTCCGCGGCCTCTACGGCGATAGCGCCAGCGCGATCCTCCACCCTGCCATCCGCTCCGTCATCGAAGCCGAGGCTTCCCGCGTGCCGCTCCTGAAGAACGAGACCCGCTGGGTCGAGGTGAAGGACTATTCTGCACGCACCGGCGCCGAGCTGCTAATGGGCGGCAAGGTCGGCCGCCTGGTCTACGGCCCGGAAGCCGCCCGCTTCCTCCCTATCCTCCAGGCCGGCGAGATCCTCCACGTGGGCAAGAACCCTACTGCCGGGTGCGGCCGGCTGGAGGTTAGGCTGTCGGCTGCACCGTGAGGTCGCCCGAAGGCATGCCGAGACGTTCAGAAAGTCTGTATAATCTTGGAGTTCGCGGGTCTTTGACAACTGATGGACCCCCCTCTTTGCCCAGAGCCGCGCTAACCTCCCGTAGGGCCGAAAAAGGGGGGAGGTTAGCGGAACCGAGGAAAAGCGAGGTAAGTAGAACAAAATGAACCAGATAGCTGTAGATGAGGCCAAGGTGGCCGTGCGCTGGAAACCAGCCGCGCGAGCCCGGCGAGGGGAGGTTAGCAGAATGGTCACCTTAAACGCTTTGTTTACAGGTGGTTAGAGAGGCAGGTCTCGCAATGAGGTCAGGACCCTTCGGGGGATTGAGACATTGACGCTACTATCAGGAGTTGAAAAGCGAACATACACAACTCGCAATGAGGTCAGGACCCTTCGGGGGATTGAGACTCAAAATTCGCGCCACTCCGTGCAAATTGATATTTCGACTCGCAATGAGGTCAGGACCCTTCGGGGGATTGAGACAGAGCAGCAGTCTTCCTAGTCATACAACCTCCTTCTCCTCGCAATGAGGTCAGGACCCTTCGGGGGATTGAGACATCTTGCTGAAGTCGAATGCCGGAATCTCGGCCGCGTTGCCCTCGCAATGAGGTCTGGACCCTTCGGGGGATTGAGACATATCGAACCACACGGGTCCGCCGGTCAGACCAATGGTCCCCTCGCAATGAGGTCAGGACCCTTCGGGGGATTGAGACACTTCTGGTCCTCCCAGGTATGTGATGACAGTTTCAAGTACTCGCAATGAGGTCAGGACCTTTCGGGGGATTGAGACAAGGCAACGAGGCCGAGCAGCCAAAGCCAATCGGGTACATCCTCGCAATGAGGCCAGGACCCTTCGGGGGATTGAGGCAGGACAAGACGCCTCAATAACAGCATGGGCTTTTCTCCTCCTCGCAATGAGGTCAGGACCCCTTCGGGGGATTTAGACGCATCCGGCAAGTATTTCGCCGTTTCACCTCGCCACCTCCTGGGGGAGGGCAACCTTCGGAGAGCTCCTGGAGCGGGGGAAACCTTCGCCTGGCTTTCGCGCGGATGCCATGGTGCCGCGGGGCAGATGGCAGGACGGTCGGCCAGTTCGCTACGGACTTGGCGCGCTATCAGAGAGAGGACAAGGGCCGGCAGCCTCCTGCGACCGGCCTGCCGAGCCTGACGGCGGATGATGTGCGAGCGGTCATCGCGTTCGCCGCGGCGTCGGCCAGCGAGGATCTGCCGGCACCATCCCCCGCGCCGCTCGAGACAAGGGCCGCATGAAAATCAAGCTGGACGAGAACCGGCCCTCACTCTTGAGCGTCCTTCGCCGCCACCTTGCGGTACTGCGTCCGCTGCCCTCCTTCGCTGTACCGCGCGATGACGATCTGCTTATCCTCTTTGAGGGTGTCGATGGCACGGTAGAGCGTGGCCCGCGCCGGCACGTAGCCGAGCGCCTGATAGATGTCCCGCTTCTCGAAGACCTTCGGCAGACCGGGAAGGGCGACCAGAAGGTCGCTCAGCAGGTCGCGCCGCTCGCGAGCCGGGGCCGGCGCCTCGCCCACTGTCTTCGTTTGGACCGTCTCACTTGGAACCGTCTCACTCAGAATCGTCTCGCTCGCAACGGTCTCACTTCGGACTGTCTCACGGGAGACCGTCTCACTTGGAGACGCTTCGCTCGCATTCGGGCTGCCCGGAGGCGAGTCCGCCTCGTCTTTCGCGTCCGAGGCGAGCCAGATCGATTCCAGGGCTCGCAGCTTGGCCTCGTAGCCCGCCCGGATCAGGTTGAGATCGGCGTGGAGTTGCTCTTCGAGGACGCGCCGGCGCCGCTCGTATTCTCTCGATTTCATCTCGCCTCCTCGGGAATGCCGCCGCAGAGCGTAGCTTCCAAACCGGCTCGTGAGCAAGAGGAGGCGCGGTCTGGCCGCCGGTCTCAGGCCCCCCACGTTGCCTTCGCGGAGGTTTCCCACGTCGAAGGGGGCAGTGCGGTTCGCGGCGCGCGACGGTCGCGCCAAGGAGCGGACGATGGGCCCCGGTCTGGCCAGGAGACGCTCCGCGAAGCGGACGGTTGGCGCCGGTTTCCCTGCCTCGCGCATCACGAACCGGACGGTTGGCCACGCTTTCCCGAACACCCGGCTCGCGAACCGGACGGTCGGCATCGGATTCCCAATCGCCCGGTTCGCGAGGCCGACCGCCCGGTTCGAATTCCCAACCGCCCGGTTCGCGAGGCCAACCTCCCGGTTCGGATTCCCAACCGTCCGCTTCGCGAGGCCGACCGCCCGCTTCCCGGGCCCAGCGTTTCGCTTCGGGTCTCCAACGGTCCGGCTCGCGAGGCCGGCCTTCCGCTACGGTCTCGTACCGTCCCGCGTTGTTACGCCGACCGTTCACCGCGGTCTCCCGGCGTTTCGCTGCCCAAGGCCGATGGTCGGCCGCGTTTCCTGAATGGCCCGCTTTGCGGGCGGGGATCGCCGGTTTTGAAGGCGGGGAGGCGGGGCTCCGCCTGGGCGCCGGCTGCCGGCGGCGCCGTGAGGTCGCCCGAAGTCATGCCGAGACGCCAGAAAGTCTGTATAATCTTGAAGTTCGCGGGTCTTTGACAACTGATGGACCCCTCTTTGCCCAGAGCCGCGCTAACCCCCCGCAGGGTCGAAAAAGGGGGGAGGTTAGCGGAACCGAGGAAAAGCGACGTAAGTAGAACAAAATGAACCAGATAGCTGTAGATGAGGCCAAGGTGGCCGTGCGCTGGAACACAGCCGCGCGAGCCCGGCGAGAGGAGGTTAGCGGAATGGTCACCTTAAATGCTTTGTTTACAGGTGGTTAGAGAGGCAGGTCTCGCAATGAGGTCAGGACCCTTCGGGGGATTGAGACATGATAGTCGAGGCCGCGCCGAAGTTGAAGGGACCGGCTCGCAATGAGGTCAGGACCCTTCGGGGGATTGAGACAAGAGAGTCTTCTTCATGGTTTGATTCCTTTGCTTCGGCACTCGCAATGAGGTCAGGACCCTTCGGGGGATTGAGACAAGGTGATGACGACTGCGAACTTGCTCCCATACAGACAGGCTCGCAATGAGGTCAGGACCCTTCGGGGGATTGAGACTTGAGGATAGGTTGTTACGGGGCGGTTGCAAGTGTGACCTCGCAATGAGGTCAGGACCCTTCGGGGGATTGAGACATGGTTACAACCAGTCGCAGTATGCCCCACGAGGATCAAGTCGCTCGCAATGAGGTCAGGACCCTTCGGGGGATTGAGACAGACTAAGAACGCTCCCATGTTTTCTGTGTTTTTGCCTCGCAATGAGGTCAGGACCCTTCGGGGGATTGAGACATGAGTTGAAGGTTCTTCGCTACCACCTGCAGTTCCTGGACTGCTCGCAATGAGGTCAGGACCCTTCGGGGGATTGAGACATCTGCATGTCCAGGGCCGCTGAAGCCGAGCTGTTATCCTCGCAATGAGGTCAGGACCCTTCGGGGGATTGAGACTCTTTTTCGCTTACCCTCGTCCACCCTTGTTCTTGCGGCCCTCTCGCAATGAGGCCAGGACCCTTCGGGGGATTGAGACTCTTGATTCCAGCACAGGGCTGGTGGCCCTGACGCGGCCTCGCAATGAGGTCAGGACCCTTTCGGGGGATTGAGACACTTATTTTTCGTGCTTCAATGAGGTTGAAGCTTGCCTCTGCTCGCAATGAGTCAGGACCCTTCGGGGGATTGAGACTCGATAGGAGCGACGCTCGTGATGCGGTAGACGGCCATGGCTCGCAATGAGGTCAAGACCCTTCGGGGGATTGAGACAGATAGAGCCGGTCGCGGTACTGATAGCCGATGCGCCTTCTCGCAATGAAGTCAGGACCCTTCGGGGGATTGAGACAAGAAGAAGATTATTGCGGTGGGAGTGCCGAGCAGGAATTGTCGCAAAGAGGTCGGGACCCTTCGGGGGATTGAGACATCGTGGCGAGCATCCCCGCAATGACGGCATGGCTGAAGAAGTCGCAAAGAGGTCGGGACCCTCGGGGGATTGAGACATCTTTTGGGCTTCGCTGACTACGAGCTTCATGCGCAAGTGCCGCAAAGGGGGCGGCGCAGGAGCACAGGCCGAGGGCTTCAGGAAACGGCGCTGCCCAAGCAGCCGACCGCAAGCTGCAAGGGCGAGCGCGCGCTTACCCGTCACCGCCAAGTCGCAAGGCAAACTGTCCCAGGCGAGCCACTCCCCGGCGCGATCGGTACATCGCAGGCGGGGGTCTCATTCAGCCCATAGGGCCTCGGCAGATGGCAAGACCCGGGCGCCAGGCGTTTGGCGATCTCCAAGGAGGCCGCGAAGGTGATCCTCGATCAAAGCCGCGGCGCGGGACAGGTCAGGCCTGTGATGGTGGAGGTAGACCGAGTCAGTCATAGGCTGCCCCTGGTGGCCCAGGAGTTGAGCCCGATGCTCCGGAGCGATGATGCCGACCGAGTGAGTGGAGAACACGCCGAGCCGATCCTCCGCAAGTAGGGGGTTGTATACCTCGACCTTCTCCCCCGGCTGCAGGCCCTGGGAGCCTGCTGAAGATCCGCCGGGCTACTACGCCGGATCCCCAGCAGAGGCTCATCTACCGTGCCCTCGCCATCCCTGAGCAGGTCATGACTCCCATCAAGACTTGGCTGCCGGCCCAGGAGGGGAGCTCCCAAGAATAGTGACGAACAATCTGCCAAACACCCGGTTCTTCTGGGATACCTCAGGGAGACCGCCGAAGTTGGGCTAGGAACAGCTCGACTTCGGGAGCTGGAGGTGGGCCAGCAGGCGCTGCAGGACCTGGCTGTTGCTCGGCAGGCTGAAGTGATCGATTCCTGGGTTGTCGTTGAGCTCGAAGTGGAAGCAGCGCATGGCCGACCACACCTCGATTGAGTCGTTGGTCAGGTCTTCCTGGTTCACGTCGCCGTCGCGGTTGATGTAGAGGCTCAGGTCCGTGGCCGGGAAGACCTGGCCGACGGTGAGACCCTGGAGCTTCAGGCCGACGGCGGTGTCGATTCCCGAGCCCTTTTCGGCGTAGACGTCGACGTTGGGGAAGGCGCTGGGCCGGGCGAACTTGACGAAGCCGATATAGGCCCGGGCCAGCTCGCCGGCGACCGGCAGGCCGGCGTCCTGGAAGAGCCTCCTGAAGTCGCGCGGGGTATAGAGCTTGCCGCTCTGCAGGTCGTCCACCACGATCTCCTGGTCGCCGAAGATCGCCGGGTCGGAGGAGCTCATGTAGGACGAGGGGTGGCTCTGGTACATGCGGGCGCTGCTCAGCGCGTTGGCGGCGTTGTCCGGGAAGGTGAAGCCGAGAACGTTGAAGCCGGTGAAGTAGACCCCATAGAAGAACCCCTGCCCCGGCCAGTTGCCCGCGAAGGGAGTGAAGCCGTGGATGAACTTGTTCTTCCAGGCCTGGCTGGTGTGGGTCAGCAGATATTGCGCGTAGAGCGGACCGTTGGAGTGCCCCACCAGGTGGACCGGGGTCTCGTGATTGGCGTAGTAGGTGCTCTCGATCAGCGCGACCGTGCGCGGCAGGAAGTCGTCGACGTCCGGGGTCAGGCGTGAGTCGTAGCCCGCGATCCGGATGTCCTGGTTGCGGCGGTAGCCGTGCGCCTCGAGGAACTGGTAGAGCGGCTCATAGAAGGGGGCACTCTCGGTGCGGCCGAAGCTCTTGATGCGCACGTCGACGCCGCGCGGATTGGCGAAACGCCGGGAGATCGGTTTGGAGGCGTCCGGATCGAGCGTCAGGGTGAGCATCTCGTCCTGGCAGACTTGGCTGAACACCGTGCTCGGGTGATCGTTGAGGAACCAGTCCTCGAAGCTTCCCGAGCTCGGGCACTGCGGATCGACGGTCTGGTTGTGGACCGTCACCTGGAGCCGGGTGAAGTGGAAGGCCGGGAAGAGGACGACCGGAGTCCGGCGATCGTGATCCGGATGGAGATCGCTCTTGAGCGAGGCGGCCGAGGCGGCTCCGGCTGACAGAGCGAGGGCGAGCACGGGGACGGTGAGTATGGAAAGCGTTTTGCGGACGGTGATTTTCATTTCGAAGTCTCCTTTGAGAGTAGGTGTTCAATAAGGGGTACGGAAAACGCGGGGATAACCCGCCACACCCCGCCAAAAACAGCTCCCCCACCCAAGACCCTCATCACCCCGGCCCTCTTC
>DASUEN010000080.1:0-43153 GCA_036275055.1 Thermoanaerobaculia bacterium | reverse complement strand
AGGGTGATCGCTCAGAACTGATTGCCGCCGCCGGGGAGGCCGCTGCCTTCCGCGATGGTCCCTCCCCCTTCGACCACGGTCTCGACGACTTCCTTCACCGTGTCGACGATCGGGTCTTTGTGCGTCTCTTTGAGGGTGTCGTAAATGGCCTCTTTGAGGGTGTCGTAAGGGCCCTCTTTAATGGTGTCGTGAGGGCCCTCTTTGAGGGTGTCTTGACTGATTTCTTTGAGGGTTTGAACGTCGTAGCCGCCCAGCGTGCCGGCGTTGTACACGAGCGAGTTGGGCTGGCCGCTCAGTTGCTGGAGGGGGGACACGGCTCTATGCGCCACGAGCGGGCTGACCTGGCCGCTCAAACCCTGGAGGGCCAGGGCGTTCTGCGGCGCCTGATGGGCTGTCGCGAGAGTGAAGGGAACCGCCCCGCCTGCCACCGGTTGGCCGATCTGCTGGCCGGGATCGTTGATCCCTTCGGCCAGGGTGCCGCCGCCTTCGACGATGGTCTCGATGACTTCCTTGACCGTGTCGTAGATGGGGTCCTTGTGGGTCTCTTTGAGGGTATCGTGAATGAGCTCTTTCAAGGTGTCGTAGTTGACTTCCTTGATGGTGTTGACGTCGAGGGCGGCGACCGTGCGGATATTTTCCTGAACGATCGATTTTGCCTCGAGGTCTTTGGCGTGGATTTCCACCTGTACGAGCTTGCCGGCCTCTTCGACGACTTTGTAGCCGCGCACGGAGCCCGTGGGGAGCTCAAGGGTCTGTCCGTCGCCGGTCTCGAGCACGAAGTGCCCTTCCTTGTCGGACTGGGAGACGCGGCCCGTCAACGTGACGGTGCCGCCCTGATGGCGCGGCGCATCCCGCAGGTACTCGGCGAAAGGCTTCTGCTCGCCGGTTTTGGGCTCTGCCATGGGTTAACCTCCTTAGGCCGCTTACGGCCTGCCTTGGCGGGCTCGGGCGTGAGCTCCGCTGGAAGCACTGGCGCGCGGGGCCGGGAAATGTTACAGGAAGCGCGCACATAGTGGACCGGCTTCTGAAGGCCCGCGTGCTAGAATCCGCCGGATTTCAAAAGGAGGGAAAGCGGCTTCTGGCCACCAACGGGACAGCCCTCGATCCAGCCGGCGAGCCTCTGGAAGAGCTGGTCGCGAGGATTCAGGCCGGTGACCGCGGCGCCGAAGCGCGGGTGGTGGAGCGCTACGGCCGGTCGATCG
This sequence comes from Thermoanaerobaculia bacterium, assembly GCA_036275055.1. Taxonomy (GTDB): domain Bacteria; phylum Acidobacteriota; class Thermoanaerobaculia; order Multivoradales; family UBA5704; genus DATARR01. The sequence continues at coordinate 41,951 of DASUEN010000080.1, read as the reverse complement.
CCGTCCTCCTCGATCGCCACACCAACGGCCGGCCCGAGGCCGAAGACCTGTTTCAGGACACCTTCCGCCTCGTCCTGGAAAAGCTGCGGCGGGGCGAGCTGCGGGAGCCGGCGAAGCTCCCGGGCTTCGTCGCCCAGATCGCCCGCAGCCTGGCCATCGAGCACTACCGCAAGACCACCCGCCGCAAGACCGAAGCGGCGAGCGATGAGATGGGGGACTTCGCGGCCCCGGGCGCCGGCCCTTTGAGCATGCTCCTCGCCAGCGAGAACGCCGCTCTCGCCCGCCGCGTCATCCACGAGCTGGGCAACGAGCGCGACCGCGAGATCCTCCTGCGCTTCTACATCGCCGAGGAGGACAAGGACCGCATCGCCGCCGATCACGGCCTCACCAGCCTGCAGTTCAATCGCGTCCTCCACCGCGCCCGCCAGCGCTACAAGGAGCTTTTCCTGGAGCGGACTGGCAGGAAAGAGAGCGTGACCGTGGGCGGTGCGATAATCCTTTGTCTCTTCACACTATGGAGAATGATGGAGAGAGCGGCCGGGGGCTGACGCCATGGACCATGCCTATATCGCAGACCACGGCCTCGTCGAGCGCTACCACCAGGGGCTCCTGGAGCCGGACGAGGAAGCTCGCTTCGAGGAGCACTTCGCGGACTGCCGCGAGTGCACCGAGCAGCTCGAGCTGGCGCGGGGTTTCGAGCGCGGCCTCAAGGCCATGGCCGCGGAAGACGCCGCCCTGGCGAGGATCGCCGTGCAAGCCGGTCTTTTCGCCTGGCTGGCCCGCCGCGGCCGGCTGGCGCAGTGGGGGTTGGCGCTCGCCGTCCTCCTCCTGGCCGCGGCGATTCCCGCGCTCTGGTTCCGCGCCGAATCCGCGGATCTACGCCACACCGCCGCCGTTTTGAAAGAGAAAGGGGAGCGGGACGCCGCGGTCCTGAAGCAGCGTCTGGCCGAGAGTGAAAGGCAGCGAGCCGAGGAGCGAGAAACGAGGCTCGCCCAGAAGTCGCCCGAAGCCCCGCGCGGCCTCGCCGCCCCTCTGGCGAATCTGCCCGTGGTGCTCCTCTCCGCCGTGCGCGGCGACGCCGAGCCTCCCACGATCGACCTCGCCCATATCGGCGACCTCGTAGCCCTGGCCGTCGATCCCGGCGCGGACGCAAGCTTCGCGAGCTACCGCGCGACACTGACCAAGGCGGGGACCACCGTGTTCCGCCAATCCGGCCTGCGGCTGAATGCGCTGGAAGCGCTGATGATCACGTTTCCCGCTTCGTTCTTCACGCCGGGCGAATATCGCCTGCGGGTAGAAGGGATCAAGGGGGATAGGACGGCGGCGGAGGTGGGGGGGTATCGGTTCCGGGTGGTGGGGAAGGACTGACACGACGAACACGGACAACACGGACGAACAAGGACTGCCAAGGGTAAACCTGCTCGTCCTCGATGTCCTTGTGGGTCCGTGCCGTCCGTGTTCGTCCAAGCCGCGCCCGGGGTAAACTCCCTACCCAAACCCACGCGGGCCTGCCCGGCAGGCCCCGGCTTGAACAAGGAGGTTCTCCGTGTTGCGAAAGATCGCGCTTCTGACCGGCGTCTTCGCCGTCCTGCTCTGTGCCGCCGTCACTGCTCCACCGGCCGCGGGAACGAACTGTTCTTCCACCAACGTCGCGGCCATCCTGGCTGCCATTCCCACCTGCGACGTGGGTTGCTGGTCGGCGAAAGATTGCGCGCTGGCCACGGGCATCCCGCTGCTGATCTGCGATCAATGCATGATCGAGATGGCGAACAATGGCCTGATCGGCGCCTGCCCACCGCCGGCGACGCATATGTGGTGCCTGAACAACGAGTGATTTATCCCGCCCCACTCTCCAGCCGCTCGCGCACCGTCCGCACCTCCTCGGCGTCGGCGGGGCGCCAGAGGCCGTTCTGGCGGCGTTTTTCGATGACGGCGGGGTTGTAGCGCACGGAGGTCACCAGCTTGCCGGCGAGGCTGAAGACGTGGGCCCGCCCGCGGTCGCCCACCACCACGAGGGTCTCACGGCGGGTGTCGAAGAGGAGGTTCTCCGGCGCCGCGCGGGCGAAGTCGGCGAGGGCCATGCGGGTGGGGCGGTCCCCTTCGCTGTGCCGTTGCTGGCCGTGATGGGTACGGCGCTCCTGGCCCCGCCACCCTTTCTCCAGACGCCTTGCGACGGCTTGGGCGAGCCCGTCGATCCGCTTCTCGATCCCTTCGCGCGGCGTGCGGGGAGCGCGCTCGAGCTGCCCTTCGATCCCCAGCAAGACCCCCTGCGCCCAGCGTACCGCGTCGCTCCAGGGGATGGCACCGGTCTTGTCATAAAGGTTTTCGAGCGGCTCGCCTCCGAGGCCGATCCCCACCACGTTGAGGCCGAAACGGCGGTGGTGCCGTCGCGCGCGGGTGGAAATCACCTGCAGCGAGACGGCGAGCGGCCGCCGCCAGCCGGCCGTGCCCGCAGGATGGGGGGCCTGATACCAGCCGGCCGCCACCTGGGCGTGGATGCGGTAGCTGTCCTCCCGCTGGGCGAAGACGGGGATGAGGTCGCCGGCCAGCTCCGCCTCGGTCAGCACGACGGTGAGGAGCTGGGGCGTGTCGCGATAGAGCAGGTCCACCCGCGGGTCGCGCCGCGCGAGGAGCCACTGGCCGAAGTCGGCGAAGCGGGGGAGGCCGGTCTTCCCCCAGCCGGCGAAGACCTGCCGGCTGTCCGTGGGCGCCGCGTGCTCGCACGCCGCCGTCTGGCAGCGCAGGCAGAGGACGCGCCCGGGCTGGAACACGGCGCTGTGGTGCAGCAGGGCCTGAATGGATTCCTGGAGCGACTCCGCGGCCTGTTGGCCGGCCTTGGCGATCTGGCCGTCCCGCAGGGCCGTGGGCAGGGAGAGGTGCAGGTCGACCCGCTCGCCCCGGCCGGCCACCAGGTGCCCGAGGGGATGGCGGTCGATCCGTTCGCGGACCTCGTCGATCAGAAGCTGAAGGGCCTGGCGGATGCGTTCGTCACGGTCGTCTGAAGCGGGCACGGCGTCCTCTCCCGGAAGGTAAACGCTTCAGGGAGGGGGGAATTCCCAATGGGGGAGCTCGATGGCGGATTTGCTTACCAGCTCAGAGTCTTGAGGTCGGGAATCCTGTCAAAGTGACGCAAGTTGCGGGTTGCCACGGTTCTGTCCTCAGTCAGGGCGGTGGCGGCGATCAGAAGGTCATGGGCGCCAATCACGACTCCCTTTGCCTGGAGATCGGCCCAGATCCGGGAGTGGACTCGCGCCATTTCCAGGGTGAAGGGGATGACAGGGAAAGTGCTCAAGATCCTTTCGACGAACGCTTCCCTACGGATACGTCGCATGGCGCTGTCAGCGCGGTGTACACCATGGAGGAGCTCCGAGCCCGTGATGGCTGAAAGAGCGACCGGCTCATCGTCCAGATCCTCCAGGAGATCCGACGGGCCCCCTCCTGAACGCTCGATCGCGATGAAGATGCTGGTATCGATCAGGAATGCCAAGGGGATTCGCCAGGCGGAAGCTGCTCAGCTTGGATCGCTTCCAAGTCGCTGCCGAACCGATCGTCCGGCCACTCTGTCTCCTTCAGGAACTTGACGAGATCGCGCAAGGTAGGTGCTGGGCTGGCTTCAACCGGAGCCAATTGGCCGACTGCCTCTCCTCCTCGGAGGATCACGAAGGTCTCCCTTCCATAGCGAACCCGGTTGAGGAGCTCGGAGAAGTTGCGAGCGGCTTCCGTAGCTGTCACCTTGTAACTCATGGGGGAAGACTAATCTGAAAATCAGATTCCTGCAACACCTGCCTCGACGCTGGCTGAGGCTTCTTCGCGGCGCAGGCGAGCGGCGTCAAGGTGATCACGAGGGCGCGGATCAAACGTGGTTCAGCAGCATCAATTCATGAGGATGGGGCTCAAGATACGCTTGGCCCTGGACGTAGCCGCTCCCCTGCCGCCGCACGTGGTGGCGGATGAGGGTCAGGGGGACGACGAGGGGGACGAGGCCCAGCCGGTAGCGTTCGATCGTCTCCACCAGCTCCGCCCGGTCCTCGGGGCCGAGACGGTCCGAGACGAAGCCCAGGAGATGGTGGAGGACGTTGGTGTGGCCGCGGCGTGTGGCCGGGTGGCTCAGGATCGCCGTCAGCCCCTCCAGGTAACGGTCCGCCAGCTCGCGGACGGAGTCGTTCCAGTTGGATTCCCCCAGGAGCTTCCCCAGCCGGCGCATGGCGGACTGGTTGCGGGCCATCAGCAGGAATTTGTGGCGCTCGTGAAACCGCATCAGCGCGGAGCGGGTCCAGCCTTCCTTCTCCCCTTCCCGCCAGCGGTGGTAGGTGAAGACGCGGGCGACGAAGCTCTCCCGCAGCAGGGGATCGTTGAGCCGCCCCTCCTCCTCGACCGGCAGGTGCGGCAGGCGGGCGAGGAGCGCTTGGGCGAAGACCCCGCGGCCGTCCTTCGAAGGCGCGCCGGGGCCGTGATAGACCTTCACCCGCTCCATGCCGCAGGAGGGCGAGTCCTTCTTGAGGACGTAGCCGTCGAGCCCCAGCGCGGCGAGACCTTCCACCCGGCTCCGGGAGAGCTCCGCCATGGCCGCCGTCAGATCGTCTCCCGTGCTCGGCATCCGCAGCCGCACCTCGCCGCCCGTGCGCTCCAGACGGATGGCAGGCCGCGGCACTCCCAGCCCCAGCTCCACCTCCGGGCAGACGGGCACCCATTCGACGAACTGGCCGAAGGTGCCGGTCAGGAAATCGTCCCGCTTGTGACCGCCGTTGTACCGCACCGCCTGGCCAAGAAGGCAGGAGGAGATGCCAATCCGGACCTTCGGCGGGCCAGGATCGTGCGGTTCGATCTCGGAATTCTCTGGATCCATTCTCGGGAGCCTCGTGCTGGCGCCATCGGCCTGCAAGTGATGGGCCAAAGCGAGGCCCCGGCGTGAAGCGGGGCCTTGCTGGCTCAGGAAGGGCCTACGGGCTCGAGGCCCTGAAAGTCTGCATAGCGCCATCGGAGGAGATCTGGACCTTGTCCGTGTAGCCGGTAACGCTGAACGTCATCAGATAAGTCGACTGGCTGGTTCCACCGTGGCCAGCACAGGCCACCGCGGCGTTGCAAGTGTGCGGGATTTCGGTGCCGTCCGCGCAGATAGCCGTCATTTGGCAATCGTACAAGGTTAAGGGCCCCGTAGAGCCCATCTTGCAGCCTAACTGGTTCCCTGCCGTGATCAGGTCCTGCTGACTGCCGATTCCCTGCGGATACTGCTCCACGGGATCGGAGCTCAAGGGATCGGAGCTCGAGAGCCAGGTTTCCAGGCAGTGGGCTGCGCTCTGGGCCGCAGCCACCGTGGTCTTGTGCTTGGCGCGCCTGGCGTTGGGCACGATGATGGCCGCAAGAATGGCGATCAGGGAGACGACGATGAGCAGCTCGATCAGAGTAAAACCTGACTGTTTCGAATCATGTTTCGTTTTTCCTGCCCGCATACTTCCTCCTCGCCTGGAGGGCGCCGAGGGACTCGGCTCCCTGGAACGGGTCACGGCTCGATGCCGTAAGCCGGATTCCTGAACGGCCGTTGCCGAGCGTTTCCGCGGAGCAAAGGGTGTGCCGGTTGTCGGAGAAGCTTTAAACCCAATCCGCTCAGCGAGTTGACATCTTCGTCACAAAGCGGTTTGGACAAAAAATAGCAATGTTGCCGCGGAGACGCTTGCAGAATTTATCTTAACAACCGGAAAACTTGATCGTAGTTGCCCGCCCTCGCGGCTCCGAGGGTCAGGTTCAATTTTCCAAACAATTATGGTCATCGAAAAGTGCCAAATCCCGGCAGCTTTAGGGTACGCGCTTGCCTGCCGCGCCCCGATGCGGCATGATCGCCGTCCTGAAGGAGGAGACGACTTTGAAGAAGCTCAGCTCAACTCTCGCCGGCGCCGCGTTGCTGGTGGCCGCCACCGCGCCGGCTTTTGCCGGCATCCACTACAAGGCCAGCACCAAGACCGAAGGCGACCGGGGGCGCAGCAGCGAGATCCAGGTCGAAGGCTGGGTCGTTGGCGAGAAGGCGAAAGTGGAATTCACGGACGCCACCAACGGCAATCCCATGGCCAAGAAGGGGACCTACCTGCTGACCAAGGACGCGGGCAAGACCCTCTATCTGGTGAGCCCCGAGGACAAGACCTACGCGGTGTGGGACTTGAACGCCATGATCGGCACCCTGGGCGCGGTGATGAACGGCATGGGGCCGCTGCTCAGGATCCAGTTCTCCGAGCCCAAGGTGGAGAAGGTCGCGGACGACGACGGCGGCACCGTGGCGGGCCAGCCCGCCCATCACGCCAAGTTCCGCACCAGCTACACCACCACGGTGAAGATCCTCGGCATGGGCCGGTCGAGCAACGTGATGAGCGAGCAGGACTTCTGGACCACCACGAAGCTGCCGGATACGGGCATGGGCGTCTGGCTGCGGGCTGAGCCGCCGCGGACCGGCAACGTCGATTTCGACCGGCTGCTGACGGCGGAGAAGTACAAGATCCAGGGGTACCCGCTGAAGATGGTCACCGTCACCACCAGCACCGATGCGAAGAGCGGCAGGACGAGCACCTCCCGCAGCACCATGGAGGTGACGCAGCTCGATACCAACGCCGGAGCGCCAGCCGGCGGCTTCGAGATTCCGGCCGGCTACAAGGAGACGCAGATGGTCCCCACGAAGCCAGAAGGCGTCAAGGAGTGAAGGGGGGATGCAATGAAGAAGCTGTGCGTAGTCCTGACGCTGCTCGCCGCCCTTCCCCTGTCCCCGGGTCTTCAGGCGGCGGAGAAGTCCTTCGGCCAGGGCGTGGCCCTCACCGAGACCACCTCGGCTGCCAAGATCCTGGCCGATCCGGACGCTTATGTCGGCAAGCGGGTACGGATCGAGGGGCGGGTGGTGGACGTCTGCCCCATGAAGGGGTGCTGGATGGAGCTCGAGGAGAAGGCCGGCGGCGCTCGCCTGCGCATCAAGGTGGACGACGGGGTGATCGTCTTTCCAGTGGACAGCAAGGGGAAAGCCGCCGTGGCCGAGGGCACGGTGGAGGCGATCCCCATGAGCCGGGAGAATTACGTCGCCTGGCTCGCGCATCTGGCCGAAGAGAAGGGACAGCGGTTCGACCCCGCCACGGTCGGCAAAGGGCCATTCCGCATCGTCCAGATCCGCGGCGTGGGAGCGAGGATCGGCGAGTGAGCGGCGACGGCGGGCGGCCCGAAAGCGAGCGGCTGGAGAGCCGCGAGATCTTCCGCGGCCGCACGCTCAGGCTGGACGTCGACCGCGTGCGGCTGCCCAACGGCAAGGAGATGGATTTCGAGCTGATCCATCACGTGGGCGCCGCGGCCGTGGTGCCCCTGGCAGAGGACGGCACGGTGCTGCTCATCCGCCAATATCGCTACGCCACCGGCGGCTATCTGCTGGAGCTGCCCGCCGGCAAGCTCGATGCGGGGGAGTCGCCGGAGACCTGCGCCGCCCGCGAGCTCGAAGAGGAGACCGGGTTTCGTCCCGGGAAGCTCGAGCCCCTGGGCTGGATCTGGACGACTCCCGGCTTCGCCGACGAGAAGATCTGGCTCTTCCTCGCCACCGGCCTCGAGCCGGCCCAGCAGTCCCTGGAGGACGACGAGGTGCTCTCCCTGGAGCGCCTCCCCTTGGCCGAAGCCGTGGACAAGGCCGCTCGGGGAGAGATTCACGACAGCAAGACCGTCTGCGCGCTGCTGCGGGTCGCGGCGCGCCCTCAATCCTTGGCCAGCAGAAACTCCTGAATGCCGTGCCGCAGCAGGAACGAGCGGTCGACCCGGAAGCCTTTGAACGCGTCGGTGATTTCCGACGGGACGTAGCGCGGCGACGGGCGCTCGGCCGCGGTGCGCCGTTCGTAGATCAGGGTCTGCTCGTCCTGGATCTTGAAGCGGTACGGCTGGGCCGGCATCGTCTTCAGGATGGACATCAGGGCGAAGAGCCGCGCGCCACGGTCGCAGTGCCGCCGCAGCAGCGCGGCGAAGTGGACCAGCTCTTTGCGCTGGAGGTAGTTGAAGAGGTCCCAAGCGAAGATGACGTCGAAACGGGTCTCCTCCGGCACCGCCAGGAACTCGGCGAAGAACGCCGGACCCGAGAGCTCGCCCTCTCCCAGCGCGGTGCGCGAGGAGAGGGCGGCGTACAAGTCCTCGATATACAGCTTGCAGCCGAACTGCGAGAGGAACTCCACGTTCGAGCCGACCGCCGGCCCCAGGTCCAGCACCTGCACCTTGCGCCCGCGGATCTCGTCAAAGAGCGCCGCGAGGGCCAGGGAGCGGTGAACGTCCGGCTCGGCCAGGGTCTGCACCCGGCTTGCCTGCTCCTTGCCGGAGCTCGCGCCGCGGGAGGAAAACCAGCTCATCAGGCGCCGGCCTTCACGCCCGCGGCCTCGACCTGGCTCGTTTCCACGCGGTGTGGCTCGGGCCGCGGCTCGCGGTCCCGGCTCGGCGGGCCGCCCATGTCCTTCGGGGCCTCCATGTCGATGCTGCCCTTGAAGCGCGAGCCATCCTCCAGGACCACCCGCGGCGCCTGGATGTTCCCCTGGATCGCCCCCGACTGGCGCAGGATCGCCTGCTCGCGGGCATAGACGTTGCCCGTCACCTCACCCTCGATGGTCACCACCTTGCCGAAGACGTCGGCATGTACCTTGCCGTTCTTGCCCACGGTGACGTTGTTCTGCTTCAGGTCCACCTTCCCCTCGACCCGCCCTTCGATCACCAGGTCTTCCTCGCCCGAGAGATCGCCCTTGATGAAGATCGACGGGCCGATCGTGGCGCGATCCGTCCGCCGGGGCGGCTCGTGGCTGCTGCTGGGGCTCGCTACGGGAGCCGGAGAAGGCGTGGGGGCGGCGGGGCGCGGTGGGGCTGCGGGTGACGGTTCAGGGTGATGGGTCGGGGGATCGTCTTTCTTTGGCCAAGCCATGAAACTGCTCCTTCTCGAACGAGGATGAGTGTAGAAGGGAGGGTATGGGCGTAAAAGAGAGAAGTCAAGGAGAAAATAGAAATTCGGCTATATTCGAGGAAAGGCACGGCCGGCGGGGGCCGGAGCCCCCGTGGGCGCTAGCTGCGACGCCTCGGGAGCGCCCCCCCAAGACCCTCATCACCCCGGCCCTCTTCTCCCGCCCCCTCTCAGCCCCCCTCACCGGGAGAAGAGGGAGCCCCCACCCACCAGCAAGAACGGTTCGGCCAGGTTCCCCTCTCCCGGGGAGGGGGATGGGGTGGTCGGGAGAGGGGCAGGGGTGAGGGTCTTGGGTGGGGGCTGTGGCTGTTTTCCGCGGCAGGGTCAGCTCGCGAGGTGGGCGTTGAGGGTGATCTCGACCCCGCCGAGCGCCTGGGAGACCGGGCACCCCTCTTTGGCCTTGCGGGCGTGCTCCTGGAAGGTCGCGTCGTCGATGCCCGGCACCACGGACTCGTTTTCGAGCTCGATGCGGGTGATCTTGAATCCTTCGCCCACCTTCTCCAGGTGCACCTTGGCCGTGGTGGCAATGCGCGTCGCCGTGATGCCGGCGCGGGTCAGGCCGGCCGAAAGGGCCATGGAGAAGCAGCCGGCGTGGGCGGCGCCGATCAACTCCTCGGGGTTGGTCCCCTGCGCGTCCTCGAAGCGGGAGCCGAACGAGTAGGGGCCTTCATAGGCGCCCGAGCCCAGCTTCACCGTTCCACGCCCCTCTTTGAGATTCCCTTCCCAGACTGCGTTCGCTTTCCGTACAGGCATACGTCCTCCTTATAGAGATCGAATCGAATGGGCTACGGCTTGGGCGGCTTGGCCGCACGAAAGACCAGCTTGGTATCGGCGGGGAGCTTGCGGAGCTTGGTGATCTCGATGGCGCGATCCGCCTGCCAGTCCACGTGGAGCGTGACCTCGACCTTGTCATTGGCCGCGATCCCCGCGAGGGAAACGCCGCGGGCCACGGGAAACGGCATGGCCATGGGGTCCATGCCGTCCCGCTTGCCATCGCGCCCCACCCAGTCGTCGATGGCTTCGTGGTAAAGGTACAGGCCGGCCGCGGGATTGGCAGGATCGGGGGCCTGCACCACCAGGGCGCGCATCGTGAAATCCCGCCCTCTGGCGCCGCAGCCGGCTGCCAGGAGCAGGACGGCGCAGGCCAGGCCGAGGTTCTTTGCAAGCATTCTCCGCATTACTCCCTCTCTTCGCGCGGGATCGTAACACGCCGCAAAGCGCCCCCACCCAAGACCCTCATCCCCGAAGAGGGAGAACAGCCAAGAAAGGGACGAAAGGGACAGCAGGGACGACAGGGACGACAGGGACAAGGAGAACAGCAAGATCCTCACCCCTGCCTTTCCCGAGATCCCCCTCCCCGAGAGAGGGGAATTCGGCTGGGACGTTCTGGCTGTTCTCCCTCATTCCTGTCGTCCCTGATGTCCCTGTCGTCCCTTCTTGGAGCCCGGGGATGAGATAAGGTAGGAGGCGCCTGAGGAAGGAGGCAGTGAATGAGCGAGCGGGGAGATCTTCGGTTGGGCCGGTACACCGCCGCGGTGGACGCGCGTCTCGCGCGCTGGCAGGAGGAGGGCTTCGGCAAGCGGCTGTGGGAAAAGGATCACACTCTCTGGTCTCCGGAGCCGATTCCGGAGCTGACCAACCGGCTGGGCTGGCTCAACCTGCCGGATACCATGACGGCGGAGGTCCAGCGCCTGTCGCGCTTCGCCCGTGACGTGGCGCAAGAGGGGTTCCGCGACGCCGTGGTGCTGGGCATGGGCGGCTCGAGCCTCGCTCCCGAGGTCTATGCTCGTACCTTCAGCCCCGCTTTCGGCCACCCGGCCGTGACCGTGCTGGACAGCACCCACCCCGCCGCCGTGCGCGCCCTGGCCGCGCGGCTCGATCCGGAAAAGAGCTTGTTCGTGGTGTCGAGCAAATCGGGCACGACGACGGAGATGCACTCCTTCTTCTACTACTTCTGGGAACAGCTCGCCGCCGTCCCGGAGCGGGGGAAGCACTTCGTGGCGGTGACCGATCCCGGCACGCCGCTCCAGGCCCTGGCCCGCGAACGGGGCTTTCGCGAGGTGTTCAACGCCCCCGAGGACGTGGGCGGCCGTTATAGCGCCCTCACTCCCTTCGGCCTGGTGCCGGCGGCCCTCCTGGGCGTCGACGCCGGCCGCCTCCTCGCTCGCGGGCGCGCCATGGCGGAGGCTTGCGCGGGGAGCGTTGCCGCGGCGGACAACGCCGGTCTGCGGCTGGGTGCGGCCCTGGGCGAGCTCGCCCTCGCCGGGCGCGACAAGGTGACCTTCATCACCTCCCACTCGCTGGAGACCTTTCCCGAATGGATCGAGCAGCTCATCGCCGAGAGCACCGGCAAGACCATCCTGGCCGGCGGCGAGCGGCGGGGGATCGTGCCCGTGGCGGGCGAGCCCCTGGGACCGCCGGAAGCCTATGGCGCCGACCGTTTCTTCGCCGCCCTCCTCCTCCAGGGGGACGACGTCGCCGCCATCGAGAAGCGGCTCGAAGCGCTGGAGAGCGCCGGCCACCCGGTGGGGCGCTTCAAGCTCTCCGACCGCTACGACCTCGCCTCCGAGATGTTCCGCTGGGAGGTGGCCACCGCCGCCGCCGGCGCCATTCTGGAGCTCAACCCCTTCGATCAGCCCGACGTGCAGCTCGCGAAGACCCTCGCCAACGAGGCGATGAAGAAGGCCGCGGCCGGCACTCTGAAGACCGGTGGCAAGGCGATCGACGCCGCGAGTGAAAAAGCCCTGCGCACCGCCATGGAGGGCTGGACCGGCGGCGCCAAGGAGGGGGACTACCTTGGCATCCACGCCTACTTACCCCCCCGGCCGGAGACCACGGCCGCGCTGCGGGCGCTGCAGGCCGGCCTGCACGCCAAGACGAAGCTCGCGGTGACCCTTGGCTACGGCCCCCGGTTCCTCCACTCCACGGGCCAGCTCCACAAGGGGGGAACGGACCGCTGCCGCTTCCTTCAGATCGTGGACAAGCCCGCGGAGGACCTGGCCGTGCCCGAGACCTCCTATACCTTCGGCACGCTCATCGCCGCCCAGGCCGAGGGGGACCGCCAGGCTTTGGAGCAGCGCGGGAGGACCGTCCTGCGCCTCCAACTCGGAGCCGACGACGCCAAGGGGCTCGCGGCCGTGCGCCAGGCGGTGGAAGGGGACTGATGGGCTCGATCCTGGCCGGCGACGTCGGCGGGACCAAGAGCAACCTCGGTCTTTTCGCGGTGGGAGAGGGCGGGGGCTTGAGCCTGCTCCGCTCGGCGCAGTACCGCAGCCCGGAGTACCCCGGCCTGGAAGCGGTGGTGGCGGACTTCCTCGCCGCCGGTCCAGGGAAGGGCCAGGCCGGGGAGATCCAGGCTGCCTGTTTCGGCATCGCCGGGCCGGTCGTGGGCAACCGGGTGAGCACTCCCAACCTGGCCTGGGTGGTGGACGGCGTCGCCCTGGCCCGCGAGGCTCGGGTGCCGCTGGGGGCGCTGGAGCTGATCAACGACCTGGTGGCGACAGCCGAGGGGATCCCCCTGCTGGCCGGGGACGAGACGACCGTCCTCCAGCCGGGGGTGCCGGAGGCGCCGGGGGAGGAGGGGAACCGCGCCCTGGTGGCCGCCGGCACGGGCCTGGGCACGGCCTTCATCCCACGGATCGGCGGCCGCTGGGTGCCGGTCTCGTCCGAAGGGGGGCACGTGGACTTCGCGCCCCGCACCGAGGAGGAGATCGGCCTCCTGCGCTACCTGCGGGAGCGCTTCGGCCGGGTGAGCGTCGAGCGGGTGCTCTCCGGTCCCGGCCTGTTCGGCATCTACCAGTATCTGCGGGACGTGGTGAAGCTGGCAGAAAGTCCGGCCGTGCGGGAGCGCCTCGCCGCCGGGGAGGAACCGGCCAAGGTGATCGGCGAGAGCGGCCTCGCCGGGCCTGAAAGTGGCTGCCCAGTCTGCTTCCGCGCCCTGGAGATTTTCGTCGCCGTCTATGGCGCGGTGGCGGGGAACGTCGCCCTTTTGGGTACGGCCACCGGCGGCATCTGGCTGGGCGGGGGGATCGCTCCCAAGATCCTGCCGCGCCTCACCGACGGCCTCTTCCGCGCGGCTTTCCGTGCCAAGGGGCGCTTCGAGCCCTTCCTGGAGAAGGTGCCGGTGCACGTCATCCTCAACGACCGCGCGGCGCTGCTGGGGGCGGCGCGGCGCGCGGTGGGGCTGATTTCCGGTTCGTCTGCAAGCACGGCTTGAGGCGTTTTGGGGCCCTCTGGCATCCCCATTGCAAAACACCTGAGAGGACGCGGAGATGAGCTCCGCTCCCTATCTTTGGAGGGCGCTTCCATGCGCAAGTTTTCTATTATTGCCCTCGTTTTCTGCCTTATCCTCGGCCTGTCGGTCGTCGCCATGGCCAAGGACACCGTCAAGACGGCCAAGGGCGCCGTCACCGCCGTCAGCACCACGGACAACAGCATCACCCTCAAGGGTAAGACCGCCAACGAGACCTACTGGCTCAACGATAAGACCAAGATCGACAAGAGCCACAAGAAGATCGCTCTGACCGACGTCAAGGAAGGCGACTGGGCCGAGGTCTGGTTCACCTCCAAGGACGGTAAGGACTGGGCCACCAAGATCGTCGTCAAGGCCGCTGCGAAGGACAAGGCCGCGGCGGCGAAGTCCGGTTCCTGAACCGGGCTCAAGCTCGAAAGATAGGGAGTGCGCGATGACGTCGCCACTCCCTCCCTCTTTCTTAAGAACCACCCTCCGGAAGGCTTTTTCGCGTTTCGGAGTGCCGTTTTGACCGCCCGGTGCCCGAGTGGCGCGCTGAGATGCTGTCAACCTCCTCTGGGATCCCGAAAACCTCCTCGGGTGAAGGGGAGGCTCTTGCATGGCACGCTGAATGCACTATCATACGGCGCGGAACGAAGATGATCTTCGGTCCACTCAGGGAGAATGCCACAGTGCGCAAGACTGCTCTTTTCGCGATCCTCTGCCTTGCTCTGTCGACCGTAGCTTTCGCCGCTCCCCCGGCCACGACCCCGGCCCCGGCCCCGGCGACCACCCCGGCTCCGGAGAAGACCCCGGCCAAGAAGCCCATGACCCACAAGAAGCACCACCACAAGAAGCCGGCCACCACCCCGACCCCCACTCCCAGCCGCTAAAGAATTTCCAGTAAGTAAAAGTCGCAGTCGTAGTTTCCTGCGTTTGTCGTAAGCGGCAGGGGAGGGCCAGAAATGCGCCCTCCCCGCCCGATTTCTTCAGAGCGCGCCCCGGTGGCGGCGTGGTCGGTTCCGGCTTTCCAGACACCGCTCCTCTCCCATAGACATTGGCTTTGCGGCCTCAGAGCCGCCCGCCCAAGACCCGCGGTGCCATTGGGAGCGCTTGGCGCTCGGCAATCATCTTTCAAGGGACGCTTCCCCGATCACCTCCGAAGCTTCCCTGATCATCTCCGAAGCTTCCCAGCGGCCTGAGCTTCCGGGGCGCCCGCTTGGGCGTCCGGGAGGTCCTGGTGCTCGGGAGCCGCCGGGCCTTATCGTGCGAACGTGGAGAGCCACGGCTGCTCCGACCGGGAAGGCACTGCTTGTACTTCAGTTGTCAAAGAACGCTCCGAGTCCTCCACACCAATCTCCGAGCCCCTCAGACCCCGCTCCAGGTGGTCTAGCCCGAGATTCAAGTGGTCCTGAGCTCGCTCCAGAGGATCTTGATCTTGCTCCAGAGGGTCCAGACCAAGCTTCAGGGGGTCTGAACCTCGGTCTGGGCTGTCGGCAGCAAGCTCCGGGGCACCTGGAGCAAGGTCTGGAGGTCTTGGAACAAGGTCTGGATCACCTGGAGCCAGCTCAGGACCCTCTGGAGCTCGGTCTGGACCACCTGGAGCGAGGTCCACGCCCTTGCGAGCAAGGTCTGGACCCTTTGGAATTCGGCTCAGACGATCTGATTGGACACGATCCGAGCTGAATGGAACCACAAAGACGCTCTATCGTCAACTTTCTCCCCACTGGGCCTTGACAAGCCTATCCTAGAGGGATACACATTGCCAGCATTGAACCAAGAGTTCAGAGGAGAGAGAGGGGAGGCTTGCTCTTTGACAATTGATTCGATCAAACCCCAGGAGCGGAGGCCGGCCGCTCCTGGGGTCCTACCTTTCGCTGGGATGGCAGGGGAGCGAGCTCTAAGAACGCAGCCTCATGGCAGCCCGCCGATCAGCGTGAACGCCGCCCAATCCCCCGGCCGTGGATGCTCCTTCATCGTCGCCAGCATGGCGAGCCGCAGCGCCCGTCCCGGGTCCGGATTGGCCTTGAGCTCGCCGTAGAAGCGCTGCATGAGGTTCGAAGTGGAAGCATCGGGGACCTGCCAGAGACTCACGACCACGTTCGGCACGCCCGCGGATAGCAGGGCGCGGGAGAGTCCGATCACGCCGTCGCTGGTGATCCGCCCGCCGCCCGTGTCGCAGGCACTGAGCACCGCGAGATCGGCGTGGAGGTCCATGCTGAGGATCTCCCTGGCGGTCAACAGGCCATTGTCGTCCTTGCCGGGCGCGAGGACCAAGGCGCCGGGGATGAGCGGATCTCCGAAGCCTTCCAGCAGCCCATGGGTCGCAAGATGGAGAAGGCGACGCTGGGGGAGGAGGGGGAGGATCGCTGCCTTGCCGGCTGCGTCGCCGGTGAGAGACGCCGCGCCGAAATTCGCGGCGATGGCGACGGCCTCCTTCCCGGACTCCGGCAGGTCACCCAGATTGTAGGGCTCCAGCTTGAGCTCCGCGGCGATCGTCGGATTGCCGGCCACCAGGACCTCACCGGGCCTCCAGTCGGCGTCAAGCATGCTCCGGGGGATCGACGCCAGGGAATCGATCGAAGGAGCTGAAAGGACGGTGTGGTCTTCGAGGAGGTACCGGCCGGAAGGGGCGCGCAAAGCGGGGAAGGGAACGAGGAAGAGGGGACCTTGGGGCACGAAGACGATGCGGGCCTCCGGATCAGAAGGCAGATGCTCGGCGATGGGTGCGATGAGTAGGTCGTAGAGCCTGCGGAGGGGCTCGTTGGGATCGCTGCCTGGGAGGAACTCCTGGCCTCGCCCCCGCCCTCCCATAGAGGTGCGCATCCTGCGAGCGGCCTCTGCCAGGGAACTGCCCGTCTGGGCACGCCAAGCCTCGAGGTCCACCTTCTTGAATGCGATCTCGCCGCTGGGCTTCACCACCCAGACGAACAGCTCCTTTTCGAGCTGAGGCTGACCGCCCCCTACGCGGTTTGGCAGCAGGATGCCGGCAGGATCGTAGAGGATCGAGTATTCGATCAGTGTGATGTTCCGTTCCTTGGCCAGCTTTCGGATGGCATCGACGCTGAGTGGAGTAGGTTGAGGCCCATTCGTCTTTGCCGCCAACGCTTCGACGAAGGCCCGCGCCCGGCCGCGCTCGGCGATTTCCAGGGCGCCTTCGGGTTGTTGCCTTGCGACCAGGACCTGTTGCAGGAAGTCGTAGGCGGCGGATTGCGTGCCGAGAGCCGAGGCCCTCTCGAGCTGAGCCGTGGACGCCATTTCGCTCCGAGCCTTTTCCCATTCCACGAGGGATCGCCGCAAAACGTCTTCGGCCTCGGCGGTGCGACCGGCCAGAAACAGGACGTTTCCGAAATCCTGTAACGCTTCGGCCTTGACCGAGGGTAGAGAGCTCTTTTCTGCCAGCTTCCTGGCTTGCTCTCCATAGGCGATGGCCTTGTCGGCCTCCTGGGTCGCGAGGGCCATGGACCTCAGGATGGAGATGCGGAACCTGTCGAGATTGGCGCGCCAGATGGGGTCGCTGATCGTCTCCATCGCTTGCAAGGATCGTTCATAGTGGGGGATTGCTCCCCGCTTGTCGCCGCGCAGGATGCGCACAGCAGCCAGGTTGAGCTCGGCTTGCATCTGCTCGGAGGGATCCTTGAGGTCGCGCTGTGCTTTGGAGCTTTCTTCCAGGCGTTTCGCCGCTTCCTCACCCCGGCCGAGAAGCAGAGCATGAAAAGCCAGCGCATCGAGCGCCCTGAGCCTCAAGTCTGGATCGCTCGCGCCGCGAGCAAGGTCGAGCGCCCGGCTCAGATCCTTTTCCGCGTTCGCGAAATCCTCCACCTGATCAGAAGCCATGCCCAGCCACAGGAGAAAACGGATCGTCGTCTCGCCGGTGGCGAGAGGAAGGCCCTGACGGCCTGCGGCAAGGGCCCGCGGGACGTCCCCCGCGATCAGGGAGTCGCCCGCAAGCCCCAGAAGCGCCTGAGCTTGACCTTCACGATCCTGCAAACGGCGCGCGAGAAGAAGCCATTTCTCGCCCCACCGGAGCGCCGTTTTCGGGTCCCCGGTGCCACTGGCGGCGAGGGTCAGGACGCTCAAGGCGAGCTCGTCCATCGAATCGAGGTGAGTTTCCTCGGCGATGGCGTGGGCCTGCTCGGCCGATTTCGAAGCTGCCGTGAGGTCACGTTTATGTAGTTGGCTTTCTCCCAGCAGGGCCCAGGCGAAGGCTAGAATCCTACGATCGCTGCCGCGCTGGGCCAATGACAACAGCTCCTGGCTGTAGTGGAGGGATGAATCGAGATCACCTTGCCGTTGGGTCGCCTCGGCGAGCACCACCAGGGCGCGACCCTGGACGTCGTCCGCCGCCAGAGCGCGGCTCGTGGCCAAGGCTTGAGAGGCTTCCGTAAACGCTTTGGCAGCATCCCCTTTCCGCAAGTGCAAGTCGCTGAGGGAGGTGAGGAGATCCGTTGCGGAAACCTCGTCGTTGAGCCGGCGAGCCCTGGCCAGCGCGCGGTCGAGAAGGCTCGGCAGGTCTGGAGCAGCCTGTTGGTGGTCGAGTTCATTTCCTTGAGAATCTCCGCTGCTGTGCAGAGATTCGACGATGTCGCGGATTCCTGCCGTCATGGCACGCCCGTTCTTGCGCAGCTCCGCGTAGGTTTCCTCTTGATTGTGAAGGACACCATCCTTCTGCCAGCTCGCGATCACTTCTTCCCTCAAGGTGCAGCACTGGTCCAGGAGATCGACGCCAGCCAGGACCTTGTGATGCGCGAGTTGGGCCAGCCCGAGCTTGCAGAGGGCGGAGGCTTTCTCCTGTTTGTCCTCGTTCCTGCCCGCAATGGCGAGGGCCTGCTGGTAGAGTGGGATCGCCTCTTCGCCTCGGTCGAGGGCCTCGTATTCAGCGCCGAGAGAGGTGAGAGCCGAGGCTTCTTCGGCAGGATCGGGGATCTCGCGAGCCAGGTCGCGAAGCTCGGTGAAGAGCTTCACCGCTTCCGCATGATCGTTCTTCTGGCTGGCGGCGTCGCCGAGGCTCTGGAGCGCCTGGGCGGCGTTCTTCGGATTGCCATTTTTCTTTGCCAGTGCGAGGAGGTCCTGGTACGCGGCGGAAGCCTTCTCACCATCCTCCAGCCGGGTGTAGGCCAAGGCCAGATTCAGGACCGCCGTTTCCTCCAGGGCGGGATCTGTCGTGTCCCGGGCCAGGGCCTTGAGCTCTTGAGAGGTGTCGAGCAGGGCGCGGAATTCGGACCGGCTGAGCTGGATAGCGGAGAGCAGTTGAAGGGCCGCGCTCCGAGCATTCTGATTCTTGCTCGCTTTTCCGATCGCGATCGCCTGTTTCGAGAGATCGGCGGCTTTGTCGAGCTCTCCGGTATGCAAATATTCGGAAGCCAGGCTTCCCAATATGGTTGCCTCTCCCGCTTGATTGTCGAGCTGGTGCGCTAGGTCGCGCGCCGCTTGATAACTCGCGATCGATTCCTTACTTTGTCCCAGATTGGAGTAGGCGCGGCCAAGATAGACGAGCGCCAGGTCTTCCCTCTGCGGATCTTTGGCCCTGCGTGCCGCTTCAACGGCGGCCTTGAGAGATGCAACGGCGTCGGCGTTCTTGCCCTGCCCCACGAGGAGGCTGCCCGTGGCCCAGAGCGCGACCGCTTCCACGGCAGGATTGTCATCGGCACGCGAGATCGCGAGGCTCTTGCCGTAGTAGTCGAGAGCCTGTTCGCCCTGTCCCAGAGATTGGAGAGAGATTCCGAGGTTGGCGAGGGTCCTCGCTTGCAGGTCTCTGTCCTGGATTCGTTCGGCGATCTCCAGGGCTTGCCGCTGGCGCTCGATCGCCTGCCGGTGCTCACCCAGGCCCTCAAGGGTATTGCCCATCTCCTTGAGGGCCACGGCTTCGCCTTTCGAATTCTTCGCCTCACGGTAGAGAGCGGCGGCCTTCTCGAAAAGGGGAAGGGCTGCGGTGGCGTCGCCCGTATTTCGTTTCTGGATCGCTTCCTGGACGAGTCGGTCAGGGGCAGAAGCTTCCTCCGCCGCAGCGGGTATAACAACAAAAGTCGCCAGGAGAGCGCAGGCGACGAGCATTACCCTATGGGGTCTCATGAGAGGATCTCCTTGAGTCGGTTTGCTTCGATTCATCTTTCAGGGCAGCCCACCAATCAGCGTGAACCCCGCCCAATCTCCCGGCCGTGGATGCTCCTTCATCGTCGCCAGCATGGCTTGGCGCAGCGCCCGTCCCGGATCGGGATCGCCCTTGAGCTCGCGATAGAAGCGCTGCATCAACCCCGAGGTGGGAGCGTCGGGAATGGACCATAGGCTCACGACCACGCTGGGCACTCCGGCGGAAAGAAAAGCGCGGGAGAGACCAATGACGCCGTCGCTGGTGATCCGGCCGCCGCCGGTATCGCAGGCGCTGAGCACCGCAAGGTCGGCGTGGAGGTCCAGCCCCAGGACTTCCTTCGCCGTTAGCAGGCCGTCGTCGTCCTTACCAGGTGCAAGGACCAAGGCGCCTGGGATGAGCGGATCGCCAAAACCCTCCAGTAGACCATGAGTCGCGAGATGAAGGAGGCGCCGCTGGGGGAGGAGTTGAAGGATTGCCGCCTTACCGGCTGCGTCGCCGAGGAGAGGCCGGGCGCCGAAGCGTGAAGCAATGGCGGCTGCCTCTTTCCCCGACTCTGGAAGGCCCCGCAATTTGTAGGGAGCCAGCTTCAACTCCGCAGCGATCGTCGGATTTCCGGCGACGAGCACCTCGTCAGCGTTCCAATCCGCGCGGAAGGTGCGCCGTGGGATCGATGCTAGAGAATCGATCGAAGGAGCCGAAAGGATGGTGTGGTCTTCGAGGAGGTACCGGCCGGAAGGGGCGCGCAAAGCGGGGAAGGGAACGAGGAAGAGGGGACCCTGGGGCACGAAGACGATGCGGGCCTCCGGATCAGAAGGCAGAAGCTCGGCAATGGGGGTGATGAGAAGATTGTAAAGGTGGCGGAGGGGCTCGTCGGAATCCGCGTCATGCCCCTGGCTTCTTACGGAGGCACGGAACCAGCGGACCGTCTGCGCCAAGGAGCCTCCCTTCTGGGCGCCCCAGGCCTTGAGATCCACGGTCTTGAAACCGATCTCGCCGCTGGGCTTCACTACCCAGACGAGCAGTTCCTTTTCGAACTGGGGTTGGCCACCCCCCACACGGTTCGGCAGCAGAACGGCGGTGGGATCGTAGAGGATCGAGTATTCGATCAGCGTGACGTTCCTTGCCTTCGCCAGCTTGCGGATCGCATCGAGACTGGGTGGCATGGGCGGAGGGCCACCCGCCTTTGCCGACAATGCTTCGACGAAGGCCCGGGCCCGGCCCCGCTCGGCGATCTCCAGGGCGGCTTCGGGTTTTCCTTGGGCCAGCAGGATCCGCTCCAGCAACTCATAGGTCTCGCCTTGGACATCGAGCAAGGCTGCTTTGTTCACCTGCGCATCGACCGCCAATACGCTCCGCGCGGCTTCCCACTCTGTGATCGCTCGCCCGGTGGCCTCTGCTGCAGGCTCCAGTCGCCCCATTCGCCAGCGAGCCATCCCGAGGTTGCTGAGAGCCAGAGCACGGGGCGTTGGATAAGGGTTGTCCTTCTGAGACTCCCACTCCCGCTCGGCGTAAGCCAGCTCTTCCTCCCTTTTTTCCAAGATCTCATAAGCGTCTACCAGGAACCTCATTGTTGATGCCTGGAGGTTTGAAGCTAGAGGCTTGAACTTTGGATACTCTATCGAGGCGAAGCGATTGAAAAGATCAAGAGCACGCTCAAAGTGAGGAACCGCACCCTGTGCATCTCCACGCAGCACCAGAGCTAAGCCGAGATAGGACTCAGCATTGGCCTTGGCGAAAGACCCCTGCGACGAGAGGAGAAGGCGGGCGCTCTGCTCGTAGTATTTGGCGGCTGGCTGGCTCTCACCTAGGAGGAAATGGTGTCGCCCCAGTTCTGCGAGGATCTCCGCTTCACGCCCGGGGTCTTTGAGCTCCCTGGCCTTGCCAAGAGCGCGCTCCAGGAATTCTCCAGCCTGCTTGTCGTCCTGCAGATCGTCATATGCCACTCCCAGGCAGTGCAGGAACAAAGGCTCGGTCGCTGCGGTGGCCTTGCTCAGGCCCTGGCTGCACGCCGTAATGGCACGGCCGTAGTCTCCCTGCTCGATAGAGGCCTCACCCAGTATCAACAGTGCCTCTCTTTCAGCGTCGGAGTCCACCCTGCTACGCGCGAGTCGCAAGGCCTCTTCGCTCCAATGAATTGCAGCGCGACTGTCGAACCTCGCGTTGGATGCCTTAATCAGGACTCTCAAGGCTGAAGCCTCGACTACTTCAAGATGCTGTTCTGCGGCCGTCGTCCAAGCCTGCTCGCCCAGCGTGACCGCTTTGTCGAGATCGCCGTATCCCAGATAGGTGGTGGCGAGCATGCCAAGGACCGCGGCTTTCGGCTTGGAGTCGTTATTCCTCTGGACCAGGGAGAGCAACTCCTGCTCGTAACGGATGGCGGTAGCGAAATCCTTCTGGACGATGTACGCCTGCGAGAGCGATGTCAGTGCTCTCGTCTCTACGTCATCCGCTCGGATTGACCGCCCGAGGTCCAGAGCCCTGGTCGAGAGCTCGATAGTTTTGGCGGCATCTCCGGAGCGCAGGGAAATTTCTCCCAGCAGGATCAAGATGTGCGCTTCCGAGGGTTGATCGCTCCGCCCGCTGGCTCTCGTCAGGGCATGTTCGAGGATGGTGAGTATAGGGGTGAGCGCCTTCTTTCCTTGAGTTTCGTTCAGCTTCGGGACGCCTTCCGCGTAGAAGATCTCGACGATCTCATGCAGCTTGGAGTCTTCCTGGAGGGTTTGATCGGCAGACATGGCCTCTTGAGCCGCGACGGGCACGGCCGCTGCGGCGAAGAAAAGAACGGCTGCGAGCACAGCCAGATTGGATCTCATGAGCGCTCTCCCTGATTTCGGTTTCGATTCGAGCTCAGGGCGCCGGGCGCGGCGGCGTGCTCTCGAAGGTCAGCTTTTCGAGCGACCAGGTCGCCGGCAGGGAAGGCGGTGGTGAGCGGCGGCTCGTGGATCCGCGCTGCGACAGTAGCTCTTCGAGCGGCGTCCTGCCCTGCGGGCCCCGTTTACGGACGCCTGGATACTCGAGCACCCAGGGATCGGGGACCGCCTCGTTCGTGGTGAGCAGGAAATAGGTGTCGGTGCCGAAGGGCTCGGCGATCCTGAAGCTTGGCTGGGTCCCGAGGAGGATCTCGGCGAGGGGGCCCGTCCCGGAGGGCAAGGGAAAATGGTTTTCCACGTTGCCGTTGCGTGGAAGCATCAGGATGCTCGCGCCCGTGCTGTTGATGGCAAAGACGTAGACGTAGCGGGACGTGACGGACTTGCCGAGCTGTTTCGGCTGGGCCTCCAGGGCCAGTCCGTAGGTGGCCCCCGCGGGCAGCGGGCTCTTCGGCGCGACCTTTCTTTTCTCGGAGTCCAGAAGGGCGAGATGATAGGGGAACTCTTCCCCCGGCGGTGAGTCCAAGGTGAGCCAGGCATGGATTTTGGCGAGGCGCAGGGCCTTGTCTTCCAAGGTGCCGCCAAGTTCCGCCGAGCCGTCCTTCGCGGCGCCTTCGCCGGGAGGCAGTGGGAACCAGTCGGTCCGGGCAGGAAGGGAGCTGTGGGCCGAGGAGCCGGTCCCCACGGCCGGGTGGACCCAGGCGAATTCCGGAGTCTCGCCGTTCAAGCGGCCGATGAGATAGTAGTCGGCATCCTCAGGTCCAGCGGTTTTCTCGACGGCGTCGTTTTCCGTTCCCTGGCCGAGATGGATACTTTGGGCCAGATCCTGCGCCGCCGGGAGGTGGACGAAGAGCCGAGCGGGGCGCCGCTTTTCCGAGGCCAAAGCATTGACCAGGGCGGCAGGAGACGGAGCGGCTCCGAGGTCGGTGGTCCGGCCCGCGGGATCGTGGAGCATCCAAGCTCCGTGCTCCCAGCTCAGCACATGGGTGGGAGTTTCAGCCACCGGATCGGTCACCCAGGCGTGGCCCGCCGTGCGGACCGCGCCCCGGAAGGCGACGGCCCGGTCGCGGAGAGCCTTCCAGGGTTCTCCGGTTTCCGGAATCCAGACCCGCAGCCCGGGCTTCGAGGCGAGGGTCCAACGCACCAGCCGGAAGAGGTCGCCGGTCTTGGGAAGGGCGGCGGCGCGGGCAGGCCCCAGGATGCGCGCTTCGCTGCGGACGGGCTCTTTCGCGGCCGTCACCCGCAGGCGGAGAGGAGAGCCGTTTTTGGCCGGCGCCAATTCTTCGAGCTCGCTGCCTTCACCCAGGCCGCTGGCCCAGCCACCCTGAAGGTAGACGATACCGGCGGGGTCCACCTGAGCCACGGCGACGACGGCTTCTCCGCGAGTGTGGACGGCTTCCCTGCTGGAGCGGATGGCTCCCGAGCCGAAGAGGGGCTCGCTCTGGCGGGCTCCTGCCAGCACGGGTTCCTGGGACGAGCCCGTCGTAATCGTCTGCATGCGGGCTTTCGCGCGCAGGAAGACCTCGCCGGCCGGCGCCTGAGGGCCTTCCCGTCCCATGGCTTCGAGCAGGGCCAAGGTGAAGGCTCCGTGGTGAGCCTTCGTCGTCGGGTCGTAAGCCTCCAGCGCGAGCTGGTCGTCCTGCGACGCCGAGAGGACGAGGGCGCCACGCTGCTCGGGCGGAGGGCCGGTGGGCGATCGATCGGCCACGTCGCGGCAATCCTGAGGAAGCCGGCGAGCCCGGCCGCCGGGGGGATATCCCCGGCCCGCCGAGCCGCTGTGACAACTGTCGAAGATGACGGTCAAGCGGGCTTTCCGGTCGAGGATCTCGTCGAACAGCCGGCGCAGCTCCTTGTCCCGAATGTCTGGCGCGCCGCGTCGCGCGTCCGCGGGCACGATCGTCTCGTCCAGCTTGTCGGGCTCGTCCGAAAGCGAGTTCTTGACCTGGGAGCCGTGGCCGGCGTAGAAGAAGAACACTTCGTCGCCCGGGCGGGCCGGTTCGATCAGTTGCGAGCGGATGGCCGCCAGGATCTTTTCCCGCGTGGCCTCGCGGTCGGTCAGGACCTTGACGTCCTGCGGCCGGAATCCATATCTCGCGGTCAGCATCTGCTGCATGGCCTTGGCGTCGTTGACCGAGCCCCGGAGGTCTCGCCAGTCGCACCGGCATGGCGTCCCGCCGGGAGGCGTCGCGGGGCAGCTCGGAGCATGCACCGCATCGTAGTCGTCGATCCCCACCAGGAGGGCGCGGCGGGTCTGAGCCGCGGCCGCCGGGGCTGTCGCCATGCAGCCCAGGAGCAGGAGGCAGGCGACGGCGAGGCCGATGCGCAAACGGATCATTTGAATCCCTCGAATTGAACGTTGTCCAGGAAGAATACTGCACCGCCGGAGTTGGCCAGATCGGTAGCGGTCCAGAGGAAGAGACCCGCACTGTGAGACAGGTCGAGGCCGGCGAGGTCGATGACGTGGTGTTCCCAGGCCGAGCTCAAGGTGATTCGGCCCGTGGAGTGTCCGGGCTTGGGGAGGATGTCCGGTCCGCCCACCCGAAATTCGATCACCTCGCCGCCATGGGCTCCCCGCGCCCAGAAGGAGAGGCTGCGGACTTCGTCCATCCCCGTGGCATGCTTCAGGTCGATGGCGCAGGCGCCGGTCCTGAAACTCTTCCAGGCATCGTCGGTGCCGCTGGAGCCGCAGTCCAACGGCCACCAATAGATGCCGCCCCAGCCTCCGCCGGTTGTGTAGGCGAACTGTTGGCACTGCGAGCCCTGGTGGCAGTCGCTGCCGGCGTTCAGATGGATGTAGGTGTCAGGGTGGTCCTTCTTGCCTGACATCCAGCCGGCGGGGATGGCTAGTGCGTCCAGGGAGTAGGCGGCCCGGGTCCGGACGCGGATCGTCACCGGCGCTGAGGAAGACTCGCCGGCACGATTGCGGGCGACGACGGTGAGGATCGCCAGGGTCCCTCCCTCGCCCGGAGCCGTGTAGAGAACCGCTCGCGAGTTGGAATCAGAGAGCGAGCCCTTGCCTTGCAGCTTCCATTCGAATTTGTCGGCGCCCTCGGCGGAGGTTTGAAAGCTCTGGAGCGCGCCTGGTTCCACGGTGACGGAACCACCGGGCTCGATGACCGGAGTTTTGGGGCGTGTTCCGGGCGCTTCCTGGAAAGCGAACGCCGGGGCGGTCAGGAGGGCTATGAAGAGGAGCAGGCTGACGGTCAGGATGGCGCGAGAGCTCTTGGCGGTTTTTTCCTTGCTCATGACGATCTCCTTTCGAACACTTTTCTATTTGAGCTGGAGAAGGATCGGCGTCGAGGAGCCGTCGCCCCACTCGAGGCGCAGAGCGATGGCGGCAGGCCCCTGGGGGACGGGAACGGAGAAGATGCAGCTCGAAGAATCGATCACGTTCGGCTCGTCGAGCCGGCTCCATCGGCAGGGGCAGCTCTCGATCCGTGCGCCGTGCCAGCTCAGAGAGGCCCTGCCGGTGAGATTCTTCAGCGAGCCCAACTCCTGCAGTGACAGGGTGAGCTCGGTGCTGGAAGGATCGATCCTGCGGACGCCTGCGGGTCCGGCGTTGATCTCGACGAAGTCGAGCTGAGCTTCATCGCAAGGCGACGGGATTTCCCGGGGGCATTGGGCGAGCGGCAGGTTGGCGGCGCCGCCAGCGAGGCGAGACTCGATGCCGCGGGCTTGAATTTCCGCATGATGCACCTGCTCCCAGGCGTCGACCCGCTGGTGCACGAAGGCGGCAAGCTGGCCGGCCCTGATCGTTCCTTGAAAGTCCTGGAATTCCCTCTGGCACCTCAGCACGTCGAGCACGGCGGCGGTGAAGACGCCGTTCTTGCGGTCGTTATCGTCGTATGCAAAGCCATGGGGCCGGGAGGCCGAGAGGATGACGTCGCCTTCGGACAGCGCCAGGGCAAGGGCAAGCTCCTCACTCATGACGAAACGCGAGTCTGGTACAGGGCCGCGAGCCTGTACGGCCCGGCAGGAGTCGAGGAACACGATCCTCCTCGTCGTCTTGGCGCCCGTAATGGTCTCGAGGGCCTCGTGGACTTTCACCGAGGTCTTGGCCAGACGTCCGTCGGCAAAGTCGCTGGCCAGCAAGTAATCCACGCCGTGCTCGCTCACGCCATGGCCGGCGAAAGCCACGACAAAAAGACCGGCGGCTCCTGCTTGGCTGGCTTGAATGCCGAGTTGCTGGATGATCGAGGAGTGATCGGCGGAATAGACGGTCGCCCCGTTGCTCGTCAAGAAGAGCAGGTTCTGCGCGGACTCGGGTTTGTAAGGCCCGCCGGCCAACAGAAGGCGGACCCGGCTGGGTTCCACGAGCCGCAACTCCAGTGCGAATAGATAGGCCAGGTCGATGGCGTCGTCAACGGCGTAGGGGAGCTCAGAAAGGTTGGTCTGTTGGGGGTCATAGCTGCGGACCCCGACGAAAATGCCGGCGGACTGGCTTCGATCGAAAGCAGGAGACGCCTGGACCTGTTTCTGAGGCAACGGCACTACGCCGCGCGAGGGTGCCTTCGGGGGAGAGGCAGGAGCCGCCGCGCCGCCTGCAAGAGCCAGGAAGGCGGCCCAGACAGCCAGGAAGCGTGCGAGATGCGTCCGTTGCATGGAATACCGTGCCCCTCCGAGGCTGGGCCTCAGAGCTACTTCAACAAGGAAGACACGGTCGCCGGAGCTTGGGGGGAGGCGGCGCTGGCTTTGCCTCGGAGGCGGCCACCAAGACCCTCAAAGGACACCAAGGACACCAGGGACAGCAAGGACGAGGGAGAAAAGGCAAGACCGCCCCAACCGAGACCCCTCTCCCGGGGAGGGGGATCTTGGGGGTCGGGAGAGGGGCAGGGGTGAGGGTCTTGGGCGGGCGGCGCTTTCGGGCAAAGGTAGCGCCTATGCCGCTACCCCTTCAGGTTTTTCGCCAGAAACGCCGTCGTCCGCTGCCAGGCGTCCTTGGCGGCCTCCGGCCGGTAATTGCCGCCCGAAGGGTTGGCGAAGGCATGGCCGGCGCCGTCGTAGACGTGGACCTCCACCGGCGTGCCCTGCTTCTTGAGCGCGGCTTCGAAGGCGTGGACGCCGTCGACCGGGATGCTCTTGTCCTCGGCGCCGAAGAAGCCGATCACCGGCGACTTGAGGGTTGCCAGCTTCGCCGGCTCGGTCTCCAGGTGGCCGTAGTAGATGACGGTGGCCTTGACGTCGTTCGGCGCCAGCAGGGAGGTCTGGAGCGACCAGCCGCCGCCGAAGCACCAGCCGATGACGCCGATCCTGGTCGCCCCCTTGCTCTTCAGGTAATTCACGGCCTGCTGCAGGTTGGCCTCGGCCGGGGCGCGGTTCGCCATCACGCCGCCCATCAGCTTCATGGCCGCGTCGGGAGTGTCCGCCGTGGCGCCGCCGTAGAGATCGACGGCCAGGGCCTGGTAGCCCTCGCCGGCGAGGCGGCGGGTCATGGCGCGGATGTTGTCGTTCAATCCCCACCACTCGTGGATGACGACCAGGGCCGGCTGGTTCCCTTTGGCCTCTTTGGGCCGGGCGAGATAGCCATGGACCTTGGCGCCGCCCACCTCGGCGTAGGTCACCGCCTCGGCCGACACCGGGTGCGAGGGCTCCTGCATGGCGGCGGGAGTCGGCGAGGGCTTGTCGTGCTGGTGCTCCTGGGCCATGCGGGCGGCCGCGGTCTGCGCCTCGTCGGCGCGGGCGACGGCGGGAATCAGGATCAGGGCGAGAACCGTCAGAATCGCAGGCTGTGTCATTCGGGTCTCCTTGTCGTTGATCGCGCTACAGCGTCGTCAGCACCCGCTCCAGCCGCTCCACCGCCCAGTCGATCTCGTCCTTCTTGATCACCAGGGGGGGCGCGATGCGGATGACGTGGTCGTGCGTCTCTTTGCAGAGCAGCCCCTCCTGCTGGAGCGCTTCGCAGAAGCGGCGGGCGCCGCCGGCTTCGCGGTGGAGCTCGATGCCGATCCAGAGCCCCAGGCCGCGGACCTCTTTCACGTGCTTCGACTGGATGCGCCGCAGGCGCTCCAGGAAGTAGGGGCCGAGCTCGGCGGAATTCTCCACCATCCTCTCCTCCACCAGCACGCGCAGGGCCGCCTGGGCCACGGCCGCGGCAAGCGGGTTGCCGCCGTAGGTCGAGCCGTGCTCGCCGGGCTTGAAGACGCCCATCACCGGGTCGTCGGCGAGGATGCCGGAGACCGGGTAGAAGCCGCCCGAAAGGGCCTTGCCGACGATGACCACGTCGGGCCGGATCCCCTCGTGCTGGTAAGCGAAGAGCTTGCCCGTGCGGCCGAGGCCGGACTGGATCTCGTCCACGACGAGGAGGGCGTTGTGCCGCTCGGTGATCTCCCGCAGCCGCTTCAGGTAGCCGGCCGGAGGGAGGACGATCCCCGCCTCGCCCTGGATGGGCTCGACGAGCACGGCGGCCACGTTCTCGTGCATGGCGCTGGCGACGGCGTCCGCGTCCCCATAGGGGAGGACGCGGAAGCCGGGGGTGAAGGGGCCGAAGCCGTCGCGGTAATCGGGCTCGGTCGAGAAGCTGACGATCGAGATGGTGCGCCCATGGAAGTTGTTGGAGAAGGCGAGGATCTCGGCCTTCCCTTCCTGGATGCCCTTGACCTTGTAAGCCCACTTGCGGGCGGTCTTGAGGGCCGTCTCCACGGCCTCGGCGCCGGTGTTCATGGGCAGGAACTTCTGGAAGCCGGCAAGCTCGCAGATCCGCTGGTAGAAGGGGCCGAGCTGGTCGCTGCGGAAGGCGCGCGAGGTGAGGGTCACGCGGTGCGCCTGCGACACCAGGGCCTTGAGGATCTCGGGATGGCAATGCCCCTGGTTGACCGCCGAGTAGGCGGCGAGGAAGTCGAGGTACTTGCGCCCCTCGACGTCCCAGACCCAGACGCCTTCCGCCCGGCTGACGACGACGTCCAGGGGATGGTAGTTATGGGCCCCGTACCGCTCTTCGAGCGCGATGAGCCCCGGGGTCGCGGCCTTGTCTTCAAGCACGGTCGTGCTCATGGTGTCCTCCGGTGGAGAAAGCGAGGGGTGGGATGCTTTCGGCAGGCAGGTGGCGGCGTCCGCCAGTGCCTGCACGAGCTTTGTACCACAAACCCCGGGCGGGCTCCCAGACGTTCCCAGACGCCCAGGGGTGGGGCTCGGGATTCCGATACTGTATGATCAGCGGCATTTATGGTCGACTACTCCAATATTCCCCGCGATTCCCGGCGCGTGCCCCTGGAGACGCGCGTCCAGTTCAAGTTCGATCGCTTCAGCGGTTTCCTGAGCGATTTCTCCGCCAACATCTCGCCGGGCGGGATGTTCATCCGCACCCGCACGCCCCAGCCGCCGGGCACCGTCCTCGAGTTCGAGTTCCGCCTGGGCGACGGCTTCGAGCTGATCAAGGGGCGGGGCGAGGTGGTGTGGTTGCGGGCGGAGGACGAGGGGCCGTCGCGGCCGGCGGGCATGGGACTCCGTTTCCTCGAGCTCGGCCTGGGGAGCAAGGAGCTGATCTACCGCATCGTCGACCACCACATCCAGCAGGGGGGCACGCCGTTCGACGTCACGCAGCAGCCGCCGGACCCGGTGCCGATTCCGCCGCCTCAGCCCCCCCAGCCGGCCCAGCCGCCTCAGCCGATTGCCGCGCCTCCGCGCCCGCGCCCTGTGCCGCCGCCGCCCGCGTCTCCCGCGGCCGGCGCTTTCGACCTCGGTCCGGCGCCGCAGGCTCCCCAGCCGACGCCTTTGTCCCCTTTGCGCTTCGACCTCTCGCCTACGCCGGCCGCCCCTCCTCCCCAGGCTGCGCGGCGCGGGCCGGAGCCGGCGCCCCCCATCGCCGCCGCGGCCTGGCTCCCCCCGCTGGAGGAGGAGCCGTGCGGCTTCGATCCCTCGCCCTATGCGGCCGTGGGGCGGGACGACTGGGCGAAGGCGCGCGAAGCGCTGTCGCAGGAGCCGGCGGCCGGGGACGCGCCTGTTCCCGCGGAGGATCACCCCGCGGCGCCGCTTTTCGCCTCCACCTTGGCGAACGAGCCGCCGCCCCGGCCCCGCCGGCCCTTGCCCTGGATCGTGCTGGCCGTGCTGGTGGTGCTGGCGGGGGGTGCCTATTTCTTCCGCGACACGCTGTTCGGCCTGGTGGGCCTGGGCGATGACGACATCGCCCAGGTGACTCCTCCGGCCCACCGCCCGCGGTCCGGGCGCCTGCGGACCCCGGTGCTGCCGACGATCTCCCCCGCGGCTTCCCCGGGGGCCTCCGCGGCCACGCCCGCCGCATCACCGGCTGCCGCGAGCGCTCCTCCTTCCGTAGCCAGCACGCCGGCGGCCGGCCCAGTCACCGAGGTGAGCCCGGTGCGCCCCGGAAAGCCCGCGGCCGCCTCTCTCACTCCGGCTCCGGCGCCAACTCCCAAGCCGTCCCCGCCGCCGGTGGTCGTGGCCCAGACGCCGCCGGCGAGCCCCAAGCCCGGGGCCAAGCCCCCGGCGGAGAAGCCGGCGCCCGTCCCTGCCGTCCGGGAAGACTCCGGCCCGGCGGTCACCGGGGTGGGGAAGATCACCTTCGAGAAGGCCTTCGGCGGCACCGACGTCATCCTGTGGGGGAACGGCGCCTTCCGCTCCGGGAGCTACGTGCGCTCGCACATCGACGGCAATCCCCCCAGGGAGCTGATCCGGATCTCCGGCATCAAGGGCGCGGCTCCGGCGGCCCGCGTGGCGGTGGGGACCCCGGAGGTGCTGCAGGTGCGCACCGGCATCCACCCGGGCAACGAGCTCCACGTTGTCCTCGACCTCGCCGGTCCCAAGGTCGCCGTCACCCGGGTGGAGGAGGGGGAGAACCGGTTACGGATCCACCTCCAAAAGCAATGAGGCCGGTCGCTCCGCCGGGGCGGCGCCTGTAGTAGAATTCGGGACCCTGAAATTTCGCGGGACGTGATGGCCAAGGTGGACCGCATCAAGCGCCAGCTCCTCCGGGACCTGGTGCAGCAGAACGTCGATCTCATCGAAGGTCGCCGGCCGCGCCCCAAGCCGCGGCACGGCAGCCTGTGGCTGGGCCTGCGGCTGGCGGCCCTCGCCCTCGTCTCCCTCGCCCTCTTCGGCTCCTCGCGGCTGCTCTCGACGCTCGCCGAGCCCGGCCCGGCGGTGGCCGCCGCGGCCCATCCCGGGAAGAAGGGGGCGAAACCCACGCTGCCGGCCCCGGCAGCGACGGCGTTCGCCGGCTTCGCGGCGCCGCGGCCCGTGGACGCCGCCATTTTCCCTCTCGCGGTGCGCAAGGTCGTCATCGACGCCGGGCATGGCGGCACCAGCGTCGGCACCCGCACCCCCCAGGGCGTGCTGGAGAAGGCCCTGACGCTCGACATCGCCGTCCGCCTCAAGCGCCTGCTGGAGAAAGACTTCCAGGTGGTGATGACGCGCGAGGCCGACCAGGACGTGTCGCTGGAGCAGCGGGGGACGCTGGCCAACCGCGCCGGAGCGGACATTTTCGTCTCGATCCACTTGAACTGGATCGAGAACCGCCGCTCGCGCGGCGTCGAGACCTACTACCTGGGTCCCACGGACGATCCCTACCTGACCCGCCTCGCCGCCGCCGAGAACCGGGAGTCCGGCTACTCCATGGCCGACATGCGCCACCTCCTGGACCGCATCTATGCCGGCGTGCGGCAGGACAAGTCACGCAAGCTCGCCGAGGTGGTGCAGGGCGCGCTCTTCCACTCCATGCACAAGCTCAGCCCGGAGGTGGCGGACCGGGGCGTCAAGGCGGCTCCCTTCATCGTGCTGCTCGCGACCGAGATGCCCGCCATCCTGGCTGAGGTATCCTCCATGTCCAATGAAGACGAGGCGCAGCTCCTGATCAAACCGCTCTATCGGCAGTACATCGCCGAGGCCCTGGCGAAAGGGGTCCGCGCCTACGCCCAAGGCGGCGAGGGTGCTCCGGAGATGGTGGCCGGCGAGAAAGGAAACCCGATTCATGAGTGAGAAGAAAGAGGTCCTCCGCGTGGGGATCGACCTCGGCACGTCGCGCAGCTCCATCTCCTCTTCCAACGGCCAGCGGCACGTGGTGGAGAGCTACGTCGGCTGGCCGCTCGACATGGTGGCGCGCAAGGTGCTCAAGAAGAACGTCCTCATCGGCCGCGAAGCGCTCGACAACCGCTCCATGCTGGACCTCCACCGTCCCCTGGAGCAGGGGCTGATCAAGGACGGTTCGGAGAAGGACGAGGCCGCGGTGCGCGAGCTCCTCTGGCACCTCCTCTCCTTGGCCGGCGCCGACCGCGAGTCGCGGGACGGCTTGAAGGTCCACGCCGTCGTGGGGGTCCCGGCCGAGGCGCTGCGGATCAACAAGCAGCAGGTGCGCAAGGCGCTGCAGGACGCCGTCGATAGTCTGCTCATCGTCTCCGAGCCGTTCGCCGTGGCCTATGGGCTGGAAGAGCTGCTGCACACCATGATCATCGACATCGGCGCCGGCACCACCGATCTCTGCGTGATGAACGGCCGCCTCCCCACCGAGGAGGACCAGCGCACCCTCACCCAGGCCGGCGATTTCATTGACGACCAGCTCATGCGCCTCACCCGCGAGCGCTACCCGGAGGCGCGGTTCTCGATCCACATGGTCCGCGCCTGGAAAGAGGAAGGGAGCTTCGTCGGCTCGACCAAGACGCCGGTCGTCGTCACCGCCCCCGTCAACGGCAAGCCGACGCAGCTCGACATCAGCCGCGAGATGCAGCAGGCCTGCGAGAGCATCCTGCCGTCGCTGGTGGAGTCGATGCTCGACCTCCTCACTCGCGTGCAGCCGGAGTATCAGGAAAAAGTGCGCAACAACGTCGTCCTCTCCGGCGGCACAGGGCTGATCCGCGGCCTGGGGCAGCGGCTGGAGGCTGAGCTTCAGGCGGTTGGGGGCGGCAAGGTGAAAGTGGTGAAAGACCCCATCTTCGTGGGCTCGGACGGCGGCCTCTCGATCGCTACCGACGCTCCCGAGGGGGACTGGGAGAAGCTGACGGGATAGGCGCCGCTCCCAGCTTCACCGCCACCGCGCTCCCCAGGGCGTAGGTCAGGAAGGCCCAGATCACCCCGAGAGCGACGGCCAGGGCGGCGCCGCCCCAGGGGGCACCCGTGGGCCTCGTCGAAAGGGCCGCCAGCTCCGAGAATTTCTTTCCCACGTCGTCCCCCCGCAGCAGGGCGCGGACGGCGGGCGCCGTCCAGGGGGGGAGCCGGGTCACCGCGATGGAGCCGATCTCATAGGCATCGCCAGTGAGAGAGAGGAAGGGGGCCAGGGCGAAGGGGAGCGCGGCGCCGAAGAGGAGCGGCCGGCTCGCCGCCGCCGCCCGGCGCAGGGCCCACACTCCGGGGAAGAGGGTGAGCACGAAGGGTCCCAGGTCCGTCGCGAGGTAGACCCAGTCGCTGCCGCGGGTGTCGAAACCCGAGAGTCGTCCGGCGTAGTCGCTCGCCGGCACCACGAAGGGGAAGACGCGGGCGAGGAGGGCGCCGCCGTAGACCGCGTCGATCTCCAGGCGCGATACATGGCCCCCTGCGGCCCGGCAGGCGGCGGCGTGGAGGAGCTCATGGAGGGGGACGTAGAGCCACCAGCCGGCCGCGAGCCCCAGGGCGGCGAGCGCCAGGCCGCGAGCGCCGGCATCGAGACAGCGGTCGAGGCCGCGGACGGCGTCCCTAAAGGGGAGGGCGAAGATTTTCCTGAGCACGGGGAAACTCTACCAGGAGCTCCGCGGCCGAGGTGAGGTATGCTTGGGTTGCTGATAAAATAGACGCAAGACTTAGCAATGGCTACACACCCTGAAGAGCGACGCATTGCCGGGCTGCTCCGGGAGCTGATCGTCCAGAGCGGGATTCCCCTGGACGCGGTGGAGAAGCAGCTCGGCTGGGAGCCCGGGAAGCTCCGGGACCTCCTCGACGGGCGCTTGCGGCTGGGCTTCGAGGACGTGCTCGAGGTCCTTCCCCTGCTCAACACCACGCCTCCCGACTTCTTCGCCTGGCTGTATGGCTTCGAGCCCGGCGCCTCCCTGCCGGCAGGCGAGCCCGGCGCGCGCAAGCCGGTACCGGGGGACGGGGCCCTGAGCCAGCGGGCGCTCGACCGCCGCTTCGAGCAGAGCCTGCGCGCGGTCAAGAACGCCATCGCCCGTCGCCGGGCGTGGAAAGAGGAGCGCAGCCGGGCCTGAGGCTAGGCTCCTTCTCCACGTTTCCGCTGGGTGAGCGGCTCGATCCGGGAGCTCAGCAACCGGATCAGCTCCAGCGCCTGGTGCTCCTGGTCCGCGACCTGTTGGAGCTGGAGCAGCGAGGCGATCGTCTTGCGCTCCGCCTGCAGGGTGCGGAAGACGGGGAGAGTCATGGCGACCGTCTGTTTCACCTCCTCGACCAGGCCGAGCTTGACGTAGACCGACGCCAGGTCGAGGGAGACCATCGCCACCTCATAAATCAGGTTGCTTTCGAGGAACCCCTTGCGGGCGCGTTGCAGGGCCGTCTCCGCCGCCCGCAGGTGCCCCAGGTCGCGCAGCAGTTGACCCTCCTGCCAGAGGGCGCGCAGCAGGATCAGGGAGTCGTCGACCTCGTGGTAGAGGTCCTGCGTCTCGGAGTAGAGGAGCAGCGCCTGATCCGGCCGGCCGAGGTCGATGTAGCAGCGAATGAGGTTGTGGCAGGCGGCGAGCAGCAGGTGCGGGTCCTCGTCGTGATCGATGAGCGGCAGGGCCTGGTTGAGGGCGCGGATCGCGTTCACCGTCTCCCCGGCGTAAACGTAGGCCACGGCCTTCTGGATGAGCGTGCTCGCCTGGAGGTGGGTATGCCCAAGGTCGTGATAGATCTGCCCTGCCTGCTCGCTGAGCTCCACGGCTTCCGCGTAGCGCTCGCGGAAGATGTAGAGCGGCGTGATTTTTTCGAACAGCCAGGCGCGCAGGGCCGGATCTCCCGTCCCCGCGAGCCGGTGCTCCTGAGCGGTGGCGAACGCCGTCTCGGCCTCCCACGGATTCTCGGAGACCCGCAGGGCGTTGCCATACTGCCCCCACGCCCGGGCTCGCAGATCGGCGAGACGCAGCTCGTTGCCGGCCTGCTCGGGCGAGCACGCTCCGGCGGCCAGCCGTGCCAGGGTGGCCAGGCGCAGCATCTCCCCGGTGTCGCTGAAGCGTTGGCCGTGGCTCTGGTCGATCAACAGGCGCACCAGCGCCGGGGAGCCGAAGCGGCCCGGTAAGGCCGCGAGCTCGGCCTGGCGGTCTGCGGGCTGCTGCCGCAGCTCGGCCAGCAGGTCCGCGGCCGGGACCTCCTCGCGCCCTTCGTGGGCGAGCAGGGCGGCCACGGCACGGTCCACGGCGGAAAAGGCGCGGTCGTAGTCGTAGCCGGCGGCAGGAAACGCATCGTTCTCGTGGAAAGAATCGCAATCCCGTGAGGTCAGGAGCTGGAGCCGGTGCTGACTCCAGCCAAGGCTTTCGAGGCGGACCCGGCAGGCGGGGCAATCCGCAAGCAGATGACGCAGGATCTGCGGATTGCGAGCCGCACCCGCCGGCCGGGAGGCGTTCCGCAGGAAGCCCTCGAAATCCCCGGCTGTCGGATGGTCTTCAAACATTGGAATTACCTCCCGGCAATGGAAAATCAAAATAAATCTGGAAATCCAGCAAGCATCAATCTCCCCATATACACGGCGGAGGATAACGATTGCCTTGAGGATCGATGCACGATCCGGGATCGGGATCGGGCTCGCTCGCCGCATGGATGCTGGCAAGTGCCCCGGGGGAAGGGTGACGGCTCGTCCGTCCGTGCAGGCGCAGGGCCTCCTGAACCCAGTGGAACGCGGCGCCGAGCCATCCCTGCGCCGCTCCCAGGGCCGTGCGTTGAGCCGGCAGGTCGCGGGCGCTGACCGCCATGGGGACGGCGATCAGGAGCACAAGGGCGGTGACGAGGGTGACGAGAAAACGGGTGTTGCGGTACATGGCCTTCTCTCCTCTCTCCAATCAGCGAGATTTCACCAGGACGAAAGGTCCTGCCTCTCGCGATATTCCGACCGTCAAACATTGCCTCTCTATAAAGCATGGTGTGCGGTGCCTGAGAAACGTGACAGGGCCGGGTGCCAGGCGGGAAAGGCGGTCGGGTGGAGGATGAGAGCGTCTGCACGGCAAGGGGCCAGAGACCGGCGGCTCGCAGAGCCGGCCGGCCTCGGGGTCGAAGTCATGGTTAGCGGAGCAGCCTCCGCTGGGAGAACGGCTCGATGCGGGCGTTGAGGAAACGGATGAGCTCGAGGGCCTCCTGCTCCTGGCCCGCGACCTGCTGGAGCTGGAGCAGCGAGGCGAGGGCCTCGCGGTCGACGCCCAGGGCCCGGAAGATGGGCACCGTCGTGGTCACCGTCTCCTTCAGGTCCTCCGTGGACTTGAGCTTCACGTAGAGGGTGGCGAGGTCGAGGCAGACCACGGCGACCTCGTACATCAGCCCGCGCTCCATGAAGCCGGAGCGCGCCCGCAGCAGCGCCGCCTCCGCCGGCTGCAAGTGGCCCAGGTCGCGCAGGAGCTGACCTTCCTGCCAACTGGCCCGGAGCTGGATGAGCTCGTCGCTGAACCCCTTGTACAGCTCCCGGGTCTCGGAATAGATCGCCAGCGCCTGGTCCGGCCGGTCGAGGTCGATGTAGCAGTGGACCAGGTTGTGGCAGGCGGCGAGGAGCAGGTGCGGATCCTCCTCGTGGTCGATGAGCGGGATGGCGCGGTTCAGGAGCACGATCGCGCTGTCCGGGTCGCCGGCGTAGAGGGAGGCGATGGCCTGCTGCACCAGGGTCCTCGCCAGGGCATGGCTCTCTCCGAGCTGGCGGTAGATCTCCGCCGCCTCTTCGAGGCTGGCGATCGCGGTGTCGAAACGGCGCTGGAAGGTATGGAGCGAGGCGGCCTGCTCCGCCAGCCGGGCATGCAGGGCCGGGTCTCCCGTGCCCGTATCCAGTTGGTTTTGGGCCGTGATCATCGCCTCCGCGGCTTCCCGCAGCCGGCCGGCCACGCGCAGGGCGTTGCCGTACTGGCTGCCGGCCCGCGCCCGCAGGTCCGCGAGCTTGGCGGCGCTGCCCACGCTCTCGAAAGTACAGCGGGCCGCGAGGCTACGGGCGACGCTCGCCCAGTGGAGCATGGCGTCGGGATCCGAATAGCGGTTCTCGTGGCTGCGCTCGATCAGCAGGTGCACCAGGCGGGGGCTGGCGAACCGCTCGTCCTTCCCGACCAGGCCGAGCTGACGGTCCCGGGGCGTCCCATCCAGCTCGGAGAGAAGCTGGAGGGGCGGGATCGCAGGCTGCGGCGCGGCGGTGAGGAGGTCCGAGACGGCCTGGCCGGCCCTCGCGAACGCGATGGCATAGTCGAAGGAGCCGAAGTCGCCGGAGCCCAGCGCCCCGGCGTCCTCGCTTTGTAGACCTGGGAGGTGGACCAGCCGCTCCAGCCGGCGAGCCGGCCACCCCATCGCCTGAAGCTGTCCACGGCAGGCCGGACACTCCGCCAGAAGGTGACGCAGGATCCTGGCGTTGCGTGCGGCATGGCCGGGCCTCGAGGCATCCTGCAGGAAGCCCGTCAGCTCTTCGACGCTCGGATGTTCGGTGAACATGGTCCTTACCTCCCAAGTACTTTAGAAAAGCAGCTTAAACCAATCGAGACTCCATGTCTCTCAAATACCGCCACGGCAAGGGATTATGCCGCCACCGCCGGTCCCGGTCCCCGTCCCGGTGCCGTTCGTACCGTTGGGGTCGATACAGGGACCTGTCATCGGCACCATCCCATGAATCCCAATGCTGGTGGTGCCGGCCGGAGTGTTGCCGGTGACCGTTCCGTCGATTCCGGCGATCACCAGGCCGAGCCGGGCGAGACCGGTCAGCCAGGGCTTCGCGAGCTCCATCCAGCTCCCTCCCACAGAATAGGGTGCCGGATGAGGGGTCGCGAGGGACCGGGCCTGGAGGGTGGGAGCGGCGGCCAGGAGCAAGACGGAGGCCACCACGATGGCGGTAAAGGTGCGGGTCGGGCGCATGATTCTCTCCTCTCAAAAAGATCAGTTACATATCAATGTGGGTCTGAATCCAGCGGGATTCGCTGGTGCCCACGATCACCAACATCAGCCTGAGAACCGGTTCTATCAGTAAGTGTGACACGGGGAGCGAAACGGGACAAGGAAATCGTTCCGGAGTGAAGCGGGGGCTCACTTCGTATACAGTCCTCCCGTGTCCGTCGCCGTTCGACCCTCCCGCTGGGGTGCCATCGCCCTCCTCACCTCGCTCACCGTCCTCGCCCTCGCTCTCGCCGCCCGGGCGCTGCCGGACCTGCGGGCACGGGGCCTTCCCACCTCCTCCGCGCAGTGGCTCTGGAAGGACCTCGACTGGGACGACCACCAGCCCACGGCATTTTACGTGCTGCGCGATTTCGACCTCGCCTCACCTCCTGCCGCCGCGCGCCTCCTGGTGACGGCGGACGAGGAGTACGTGCTCACCCTGAATGGACGGCAGGTCGGTGCCGGCGCTTTCCAGCCCGGGGCGCCCCTCGACGTCTACGAGGCCGGCCCCTTGTTGCGGCAGGGCGGGAACCGGCTGATGGTGGAGCTGCGCAGCTCGCGCGGCGCCGGCGGTCTCCTGGCGAGCCTGGTGGACGGCGCCGGCCGGCTGCTGGTGGGCACGGACGAGCGCTGGCGGATCTTCCCCCGGTTCGAGCTGGGGCTCGAGCGGGGGTGGCTCCCCCTGGCGCCGGGCGTTCCGGTCTACTGTTGGGGGCATCCGCCCATGGGGCGTTGGGGGCGGCCGCGCCTGGGGCCGGTGAAGCCCCTGCTGGGCGAGCTGGCGGGTGCGGCCGTGCCGGCGATCTCCTCCCTTCCCCTCCCACCCGTGCTGCCGGCCGCCGCGGGCCGTCCTCCCGGCTCTCCCGTGCTCTATGACTGGGGGCGCGAAGTGGCGGGTTATCTCTCCCTGGAGGTGCCGCCGGGGAAAGAGCTGGGAATGGCCCTCCTCTACACCGGCGGCGAGGGCGGCGCGCCGCCCGATCCCCTCCGTTCCGATCCCGCGGGGTCCATCCTCATCCTCCCCGGCCGGCACCAGTGGCTGGACGCGCGCCCCCGCCGCTTCCGCTATGCCGTGATCCTGGGGCTCGACCGTCCGGCCGAGTTGGCGGTGCTGCCGGTGCCTCCGGCCTTCGTGCCGCCGCCTCCGGTGCGGCAGGAGAAAGGGGTGCTCGGGATCGTGCCGCCGCCGCTACGAACGCCGGTGGAGGACGAAGTCTGGGGCAAACTCCAGCGCCTCGCGGGCGTCGCTGGGCGGAAAGAACTGTAGCTCGCGTTTCGCCTCGGCCGCGTACTCCTCGGCCATGGCGGTGACCTCCTCCAGCGTCCCCTCGGAGCGCACCAGGTCCAGGATCTGCTGCGCCGGGACGCGGGCGAAGCTGCGGTCCTCCAGCACCTGCTCCACCAGGCGCCGCTGGGCGCGGTCGATGCGGGGGAGGAGGATGATCAGGGGGAGCGTCAGCTTCCCTTCCTTGAGGTCCGAGAGCACGGGTTTGCCGAGCTCGCTCTCGCGGGCCGTGAAGTCGAGCAGGTCGTCCACGAGCTGGAAGCAGATCCCCAGGGCGCGGCCGTAGCGCGCGAGCACTTGGCCGGCTTCGGGGCGGTGGGGAGGGATGAGGCTGGGGATCGAGCACGCCGCCGCGAAGAGGTGCGCCGTCTTGCGGTCGATGATCTCGAAATATTCGTCGATCGTCAGGTCCGGCGCGCCCAGGCGCTGGAAGGCGAGCAGCTCCCCCTCGGTCATCTTGAGCGTCGCCTGGCAGAGGCGTTGGATGACCTCGATCTGGCCGTGCGAGAGGGCCATCTGCATGGCCTTGGTGTAGATCCAGTCGCCGAGCAGCACCGTGAGGTTGTTTCCCCACAGGTGGTTGAGCGTGGTCTGGCCGCGGCGCAGGGTGGCGTGATCGATGATGTCGTCGTGGATCAGGGTGGCGGTGTGGATCAGCTCCACCACCGCGCCGTAGGTCACTTCTTCGTCGCCATCGTGCCCCAGCAGCCGGGCGGCGAGCAGCAGCAGCGCCGGCCGCACCCGCTTGCCGCCGCTCTGCGAGATGTAGTCGCCGGTCAGGTGAATGAACGGCACGTCGGAATCGAGGTGGTGGCGGAAGATCGCTTCCGTGGCGATCAGCTTGTCCGCCACCAGGTCGATGAAGCGGCTGGCGAGGGCGGAGCGCGCCCCTGCCGCCACCGCGGAGGGGGCGGCGGCGGTCTCCTGGGAGCTCACGAGGGGTTGATCGGGCACCGGTCCCATCCTTTTCATTTATAGCCCGTGCACCGGATCGAAGGGAACCACCTGCTCCAGCCGGCCGTCCTTGAAGCGGTAGACCTTGCCGCTCTCGAAATACCACCAGGAGGATTCCATGTAGCCGGGGTATTGCACGTTGCGGACCCGGTCGGGCTTGCCCATCTCCTCGTAGACCCGGCGCTGGTCGTCCGTCTTGATCGACTCCAGCAGCTCGCGCAGGTTGTCGATGAACTTGCGGTTCTCCACCGTCACCGCCACCACCGCGGGGCTGCCCGCGAGCACGCGGCGGGTGACGTCCTGGCGGGCCAGCTCCTCCAGCCGCTCGCCGGCCTTGGCCCGCACCGGCACCCCCACGGCCACCTCGAAGTGGTTGAAGTAGCTGTCCCACGGCCAGACGATGGTGTACTGCCCCGCGGCGTCGGTGGTGGCGGTCACCTTGCGCACGTCCTTCTCCGCCGTGCGGCGCAGCTCGCGAATGCTGAAGTAGGTGCGGGTGCCTTCGAGCACCACCCGCACGCCGGAGAGCGGCTGCCCCTGGGCGTCGAGCACGGCGCCGGTGACCTGGATGCGCTGCCCGTCCTCGTAGCGCGCTCCGTGAGCGGGTGCTGCGGAGAGGCAAGCCAGGGCGAGCAGGACCGGCAGGAACGATTTGAAGAGTTTCATCACGGGCGGCGGGTCACTGGGAACGATAGTTGGTGAAAGTCAAAGGAACGTCGAGCTCCATGGCCTTGAGCGCCGCGATGACCGTTTGCAGGTCGTCCCGGTTCTTGCCGGAGACGCGCACGGTATCACCCTGGATGGCCGCCTGCACCTTGAGCTTCCTGGTCTTGATCTCGGCCACGATCTTCTTGGCCGTCTCCGTGGGGATCCCCTGCTGGAGGGTGATCTTCTGCCGGGCGCGGCTGCCGCTCGCCGGCTCGATCTTGCCGTAGCGCAGCGACTTCAGGTTCACGCCGCGCTTGACCAGCTTCGACTGCAGGACGTCGAGCGCCTGCTGGAGGGAGAAGTCGTCCGCGGCCTCCAGCACCATCTCTTCGCCCTCCAGGCGCACCACCGCCGCGGCCTTCTTCAGGTCGTAACGGTTGGCGATCTCTTTCTCCGCTTGCTGCACGGCGTTGCGGACCTCCTGGAGGTCCACGGTGGAGACGACGTCGAAGGAGTTCTCTGCGGCGGCCATGACGGGGGCATTATACCTGCGCCCTACTGCTCCTCCCACTTGATCCCCGCGGGCGGCGTGAAGCGCCCCTGGCGGGGGAGGTCCTGGTAGCCGGAGACGTCGAAGCGGGTGAGGTTCCCTTCCCGGTCGTGATAGGCGATGCCGGTAACCCGCTTGGTGGCGGGATCGACCGTCAGGGTGGCGTCCGCCAGCGCCGCCGGCTTCCCTTTCTCCTTCTCCTTGGGCGAGAGGGCGATCTCCACCCGGCCGCCGGCCACGGACTGGCCGCTCGCCTTGTAGCGCTCCTTGAGCTCGTCGACTCCCAGCAAGAGGAGGTCGAGCCCTGGCTCGTTCTTGCGGTCCACCCGGTAGCGCCGCCCCGTCTTGTCCTCCTCGTTCCAGGTATGGAGCACGCCGCCGCAGATGAGGAAGCTCTTGGGATAGGGCTCCGTATAGTCCCACCGCAGGCAGT
>DASUEN010000079.1:0-17806 GCA_036275055.1 Thermoanaerobaculia bacterium | reverse complement strand
AAGTGGTGGGTTCGAGGGGAGACGGCGGGCGGCCAGGCGGGCGCAGGCCGGTGGAGGTTGCGGTCAAGGCTCGGCCGCAGGCCGACCCCGTCAGGGGTTTGCCTTGACGGGGACCTCCACCGACCCATACTTGGAAGACGGCGGCCAACCTTTGCAGCGAAAGCGTCGGCTAAGCCGGGGGGCCGAGCCCACAGGCTAGGGGCCACCGCAGGGGGCGCGCTCTGGGCGCTTCTTCTTGGTGCGGTTTAGAAATGAGATGGATAAGATGGATAGCCTGGTCGGTGACAAAGAAAGACGTCCGGGCCGGCCCCGAGCGGTGCCGGCCCGGGAGAGGGAGATCTAGTCGGCCTCGCCGTGGCGGTTCTTGAACCAGGTGATCCGGAAGTTTTTGACGACGATCTGGCGGACGGTTTTTCGACGCCCTCCTTGTTGGTGTATCTGCGGGTTTCGAAGTAGCCCTGAATCTCGACGCCGTCACCCTTGCGGGCGCGGAAGGCCAGGCCTTCCCAGTCGACGCAGTTGTGCCAGACGCGCGGTTGGTCCTTGCCGCCGGTGGCGATGCTGTAGGTGAGGAAGTTGATCTCGGGTTGGGTCCAAGTCTTTTCGATCGCGTCGTCGATCACCGGGTCGTAGACGTTGCGGGTAACCTCTTTCGCCTCGATGGTGCGCTCCTCGGGGTCGCCCCCCATGTTGCCGTAGAAGGTGAAGATCCGGTTCGAGTTGGGCTGGCTGGTCATGTCGAGTCTCCTTTTCTGAAGTTGGTGCCGGTTAGCACGACTCGCGAAGGACCCGAGGGGAGAGAAGGCTGGCTGTCAAGGCCGTGCGCAGCACGCCCGGAGGGGAAGCCTTGCGGCCAGCCGCCCCTCGGGTAAAAAAGCGATTCGTAGCTGATCGGTCCAACGTCAAGAGAAGGAAGACGAGCTTGACCGGCCGGCCGGACGTCGAACCGGAGATTCACCTTCTACGGCAACATGGGGGGCGACCCCGAGGAGCGCACCATCGAGGCGAAAGAGGCCCTTCGCCTCGGCTTCGACCGGGTGGCGGATGACGCGGAAGAAAAGACCTGTTCCCAACCGGAGGGCTGCTTCCTTCTTTCAGGATCGCTACGGCGGCTCCAAGGACTTCCCGCTCGTTTGGCACAGGTGCGTCGACTGGGAGGGTCTCGCCTTCCGCGCCCGCAAGGGTGACGGAGTCGAGAGCGGAGAGGCTGACTTCGAAGACCCCAAGTACACCAATAAGGAGGGTGTCGAAAAAACCGTCCGCCAGATCGTCGTCCAAAACTTCCGGATCACCTGGTTCAAGAACCGCCACGGCGAGGCCGACTAGATCTCCCTCTCCCGGGCCGGCACCGCTCGGGGCCGGCCCGGCGGCGCACAGAGTCGGCGTAGCGTCCCCAAGGCTCGGACAGCACCTGGTGCTGGAGATCCACTAGGAGGCCGGCGGCGGTGGCAGCGTCGCAGGCAGTTTCATCGTCTGGGAAGGCTCGCACGCTTCGCAGCGCCTCAGTCGTCCGAGAATTGCCGCCGAGCAGGAGGTCGGATGACTGGGGACGATCTCCCAGCCTTTGCCGCCACAACTGCAGGGTGCCGGTGGGATCGCCGTCCTTGTTGTACTGATGTTTGACGACCACGAAATCGCGGCGAAGGGAGGCCTTGACGAGGATCGGCGGCAGGCTCGGCCGATCGGGCTCGAGGCGCTTACCATTGAGCGAGCCGGCCGAGAGGGCTAGGGCCAGGTGCGCGGGTCTCGGAGGCAAGGCGACCTGGTAGGGAGCGCCGATGAGCTCGTGGACCGAGCGGTCGGTGCCAAAAAGGGAGGAGTTTTCCCAAGGATGGAGGCTTTCGGCGAGCCCTTGGACGTCGAGCTCGAGCTTCTTGAGAGTCAAGCCAGGATGCTCTCCGGTGACCCCGTAGAGCGGGGAAGGAAGAGTCTC
Organism: Thermoanaerobaculia bacterium; assembly: GCA_036275055.1. Lineage (GTDB taxonomy): Bacteria > Acidobacteriota > Thermoanaerobaculia > Multivoradales > UBA5704 > DATARR01. Next base: position 15,873 of record DASUEN010000079.1, on the reverse strand, counting down.
CAACACCGGCATGGAGTCGGGCGACTCGGCCCATTTCTCGATTCTTTTGGTATCGAAGTCGTTGGCGGGAAGGTCGGACTCGCGCCGGCGGCCGAGAAGGACACACTGCTTGAAGTTGTCGAAGTCCTCGTCGGGAAATCTCCAGGCGTGCAGGTCGGTGAAGCTCCTGGCGAGATAGGAGGCGCTGGCCTTCAACGCGTAGTAGGGGACGAGGAAGATGAGGACTCCGTGACCGGGTGTGAGGCACGGGGTCCAACGCCTGAGAAAGCGCTGCTCAAGCCTGCCCTCGATCGGGTCGATGTCGTAGGGCGGGTTGAGAAAGAGAAGCGAGGCGCCGTCTTCCGGGATGATCTCGACGTGGAAGGCGTCGGCTTCGAGGACCGAGTCCTTGAAGCGGTCGCTGGTCTTGGAGGCCAGGAGCCAGCTCGCTCTGTCGAAGCGGTGTTTTTCGAGCTCGACGCCATGGATCGTCGCGTCGAGCTCGCCGAACAGCTTCGTCGTCCGGACAGGTCCGAACCAGAGATCGCGCAACGCGGTGATCGCCTCGCCGCCTCCGACGCAGGGGTCGACCAGGACGTGGCGAGTCTCGGACTCCGGAAGCTCAAAGCGCACCAAAGAGGCTAAGTTGGGCAGCAGGTGCTGCGGAGCGGGGAAGTACCCGCCGAGAGCGATGGACTGGGGTCTTGCCATGGGGAAATACCTCCTGAGGTTGGAGCTCACGGGGAAGATGCCTGGCCGTTTGCAGGGCCAGAAACTCAGCGAAGGCCGCGGGATCGGCGTTGCACATCACCGGTGGCTCGAAGCCGATGCCGGGCAGGCCCTGGGCGAAGAGGTCGCCGGGGTCGGACTCGGAACCGTCGGGGATCCGGCACCAGGGCTCCTTCCGGGCAGCACGGAAGAGCGCCAGATGGAAGCGCAGGTCGTTGGCGATTGGGAGGGCGGTGTGCGCGTCGAGAAAAGCCACGAAGTAGGCGGCGATAGCCGCCTCGCGGGCGTCGGAACCCATCGCGCGGGCCAGAGTGGCCGCCTGGGCGTCGACCCAGGCCGAGGGTGGCATGCAGACGAAGGAGAGGGAGTCGACCTCCGTGGTCGGGGGGCGTAGAGAGAAGACGGAAGGGAGGTAGACGAGGGTGAGAGTGCCGTCCTCCTTGGAGGTGGATTCATAGCGGAAGCTGGCGGAACGGGGAACCTCGAAGCGTAGGCCGCAGCCCTTGTTGGGCTCGGAGGCCGTGTGACCAGCCTGGAGGTTGGCCTGGAAGGCTCGGGCTGCCGAGGTGGAGCCGGCAAAGGCCAAGAGAACCGGCCGATGGGTGCGCTCCTTGCTCGTCGAGCCCAGGCTCCACATCGGGTTGGCCAAGACCCAGGCCAGCAGGTCGACGCTGAAGGTTCGGGTTTTCCTGCCTTCCTGAGTCGGCTTGGTTTCGATGCTGATCGTCCGGCGGGTGACAGGCGGTGGGGTCCGGGTTTCGTTCATGGGCCGCGCGGACCCGAGGGGGCAGAGGCCGGCTGTCAAGGCCGCGCTTTAGCGCGCCCCGCAGGGGTTTGCCTTGCGGCCGGCCGCCCCTCGGGTAGAGAGGCGGCCGTGAACGGAACCCGGATCTCCACGACTGGAGCCGCAGGGTGGACGATCAGCAGCGAAACCTAAGCCGGCGTGTTTCGAGCGGCCGGTGGTCACGCAAGTCTCGCGCGAGCTGGTTGAAAGTGTCGAGATGCGCGATTGGCCGAACGATGCTAAGATGGGATTGCGAAAGCAATAAGTTTTAGCGTATTGTGGATGGCGTGATTGCCTGTGGGATGGACCTGCTCAATTGAACCACCTTGCGACATTGTCGGCTCTGGGCTAGGCACGACTGTAACTGCGTGTCGCCGTAGTCTGTCGAGCGTTCTACCTGTCGCTCTACGTGGGCTTCGCTATCCCGGGCTCCGAATCCCGGCAAGGCCCTCTCACCCTCGCACCAAGGAGGTTGTCAGATGTTCAGATTCAGACTGCCCTGTGCTCTTCTGCTCATCCTAAGCGGCACAGCCGTCGCGCAAACGCCGCCTTTCGCTCGCACCGTCATCGTTCCTTCCGGCGGCACACCGAGCGTCAATGGAGCGAACCTTCTCGCGGCTCTCTCCGGCATAAGCGGGGCGTCGGCCGCCAATCCCTGGCTGGTGAAGCTCGATCCCGGGGTCTATGACCTCGGTACCGGTCAGCTTGTGCCCAGGAGCTATGTCGACATAGAGGGCTCAGGGCGTGGCACGACCTCCATCACCTCTGCCGTCCAAGGCAATGGAGCACCCGGAGCGACCGTTCTGGTCCAATCCGGCGTCCAGTCGGAGATGCGCGAGCTGACGATCAAGAACACCTCTCCGGGCATGGGGCGAGGAATCTCCCTCAACAGCAGCAACTTCACCTTGGCGAGGGTCAACGTCGACGTCGCCACCGTCGATCAGAGTGTGGCGGTCGAGATCATCAATTGCGACCCGGTGCTGAGCGATATGACCGTCTCGATCACCACCGGGCAATGGGGGGCAACTGGAGTGGCACTCTGGGGTAGCAGTGCCACTCTCACGGATGTGACCGTGGTAATATCGTCGAGTAACTCCGATGTCACGGGCGTCAGCATCGGTGGGAATTCCCCGGTCCTGAATCGGCTTGTGGTGACCATCCAAAGCGCCCTGGCCGCCTTTGGTGTCGTCGCTCAGGGCGGCTCCCCTCTCATCTCTAATTGCACTGTCAATGTCTCAGGCGGAACCAGCCTTAACACGGGTATTTTCGCCAAGAACGTTGGCGCCCCTCACTTCAGGAACTGCTTCGTAAACGTCCAGGGGCTGGAAGCGCGAGGGGCTAACGATCAGTCGCCCGCGGCCCTTGAGATCCATTCCTCCACCTTGCGTGCGACGTCGACCGGAAGGGCGTGGGGCATTTTCAATGAAGGCGGTACGGTAACGGTTGAGAACTCTGAGGTTCATGGACTAGGTACGACGTCGGGTGTGGGCTCGTTCAACATCAATGGAACCTCAGTGACCAAGTTGGACCAAAGCACGGTGGAGGGCAACTTCTATAGCGCCAGCAACTTTAGCTCAGGCGATCGATTCTTTGCCGGCAGCTCGCGATTGATCGGCAGCGTTCAGGTTACAGGAGTTGGCGGCTACACCTGCATCGGCTCCTACAACGCCTCCTACGTGGCGCTCGGCCCGACTTGCTTGTAAGAAAGGTAGCCAGACAGCTCGGTGGACGGCTGGTTGAGCGGCGAGCCCAGGCCGGTTTCTGGGATCATCCCGGGACCGGCCGGCCGCGTACCTTCGCCGGCGTCCTCGACGCCGTCGCCGAGGGGAGGGAGGAGGCCACGGCGGCGGAGGGGGTGACGTGAGCGCTTGGCGGTGGGGGGGGAGGCCGGCAACGCTGGCGGCAAGCACGTCCTGCAGCTTCGCCGTCAAGGCTGCCCCCCTGTTCTGAAGAAGATCGGTTGGGGCGGTGGTGAGGCGGGGGGAAGTGGGGACGCCCGGCCGTGAACCCGGGGCGGCCGAGCCGGATTCGTGACTTCAATCGTGACTCTCCTCTCGCTGTGCATCTCTCCCGCTCACCAGAGAGGCTGACCCGGGAGCTTCGGCGAGTCGAAGACAAACTGCCTTTCCCGGTCAACTTCCGGACACCCTCGACCTCAGGCGATCTCAGAAGGGGGGCCTCAGGCTCCTCGCCAGTTGGTTCCAGGGGCGGGCGTTCACGCGATGGAGACCGTGGATCGCACTGGCCGTGCTCGCCAATTCTGCGGCCGAGCCGACGGCGAGTCTCATCGCCAAATCCGGCCCGAGAGTCACGATAGAGTCACGAGGCCAGAATCGGAAAAACCTAAGTTGTTGAAAACAATGGAGCCGACGGTCGGATTTGAACCGACGACCTGCTGATTACGAATCAGCTGCTCTACCCCTGAGCTACGTCGGCTGAACGGAGAGGTCTCCGCCAAGCGGAGGCGTATTGTAGGGCATCGGGGCGGGCAAGGCAACGCCATTGACGCTGCCGACTGGGCTGGGTAGGCTTCCCGAGCCATGTCCCCCGAAGCGAAGCACCTGCTCGACGTCATCCGCGCTCTCATTCGGGCCCAGGGGTACAAAGATCAGGAGGTGGCGGCCAAGCTCGGCTTGAGCGACCGCTACTTGAGCCGGCTGTTCGCCGGCAAGATCGAGCTCCGGTTCGAGCACCTCGTGGACGTCGCGCGCGTCCTAGGCTTGAAGCTGGAGGAGCTTTTCCAGATTGCCTATCCGCGCGTCGGCGAACCGAGCCCGGCTTTCCAGCGCTACCTGATGGTGGCGGCGGCATCCGGGGCACAGCCATCCTCGCCCCCGTCGCTGAGCGAGGAGGACATGGAACGCCACCTGGTGGACGCGCTCAGCAGCGTCCTGGCGGCCGCCATGACCACCCCTCCTCTTTCTCCCCCTTCTCCACCTCCGCCTCCCCCGCAGCCGGTCATGCCCGGCCCTGAGGAAATGGAGAAGATCATGGAGCGGATGTTGCGCCAGTATTTCGCTGGAAGCGTGCGGAAAAAATAACCCTGGTGCAGGCACGAGCGCCGCGAAATTCAGCATGACGCCCTCTCTCTGGTCATGGACCCTCGCCGAATTCCGTGACCGCTCCGCGGCTGGCACGCCGACGCCTGGCGGCGGCTCGGTCTCCGCGGTCACCGCTACCCTCGGTGCCGGGCTCGTGGTGATGGGCCTGGAGGTGACGCGAAAGGGGGCCACGGCGGAAATGGCGGCCGTCCTCGAGCCACTGCTGCGCTCCGGCCGCGAGCTGCTCGAGCGTCTGAGCGCGCACGCGGACGGCGACGTGACGGCCTTCGCTGGCTACCTGCGAGCCTGCGCGCTGCCGCGGACGAGCGAGGCGGAGAAGGCGATCCGGCGGGAGCGGATGCAACGGGCGCTCGCCGCCGCCACTGAAGGGCCTCTGGCGACCGGACGCGACGTCGTGGCAGCCCTCGGTTTGGCCCGTCAGGTGATGGAGATCTGCAAGATACAGGTTCGCGGTGACATCGCGGCCGGGGCCGACATCCTGGAGGGGAGCCTGGCGGCCGTTCTCCGGAGTGTGGATGCGAATCTGCCGGGGCTTGCCGATACCGCGTTGCGGGAGCGCCTGCAACAGGAAAGGACGGAGCTGGCCGCGGCGGTGCGACGGCACCCTTGACTCCCGCGTACAATCCGTTCATGCCACTCCGCTGGACCGACCGCCACTTCACCTTCAATCTCCCGGAGGAGCTTTTCCCTGTCGTCGTCGAGCGCCTGCGGGGCACTCCGGCCCGCATCGAGGACAAGGTGCGAGGGCTCTCCCGGGAGGCTCTCACCCGGCGGGACGGCGAAGCATGGTCCATTCAAGAGCACATCGGCCACCTGCTGGACCTCGACGAGCTCCACACTGGCCGGCTGGACGACTTCCTGGCGGGTGCCGCCGTCCTGCGCGCTGCGGACATGACCAATCGCAAGACACACGAGGCCGGCCACAACCTGCGGCCGATCGCTGAGCTGCTGGGCGATTTCCGCCGCGAGCGCGAGAGCTTCGTCGCCCGGCTCGACGCGTGGGACCCCGCCCTCGTCTCCCTGACCGGGCTCCACCCTCGCCTGCAGCAGCCCATGCGGGTGATCGACCTGGCCTTCTTCACCGCCGAGCACGACGATCACCACCTCACCCGCATGAGCGAGCTGAAAAACATCGCCCTCCGATGAGAAACAATCCTGGAAACGCCTGGTAAAAGCGTACCCGTCCCCTCTGCCCCCGCCGTTGCCGCCCCCCCAATGTCTTTTCGGACCGGTGGGGCTCACTTCATATATCGCATGAACCACTCGACGATCCGCTGATCCCTGTCCCGCCAGTTGAAGGGGAGACCGTGGCTGTCCTGGGCGTACATGACCAACTCATAGGTCTTGCCGAGGGTTTGGAGCTTCTCGGCCAGGGCCAGCGCCTGGTCTTTGGGGCTGGTGCGCCAGTCCGCGGTGCCGTGCAGGATGAGGATTGGAACGTTGATCTTTTCCGGCCAGTCAATGACGGAGCGCGCCCGCAGCAGCTCCGGTCCGCGCTGGGCATAGCCGGGGATCAGCTCGCGGTAGACGCCCATCATCTCGGGACGGTCCTTGCTGCTCGCGGTCAAATCGGCTTCGCCGCTCACCACGGCCGCCGCTTTGACCGCAATGCCGTTCTTGAGCGCCAGATACGTTTCCATTCCGCCTCTGGAGACGCCGAGGAGGAAGGTTTTGTCCATGTCCACGTAGCCCAGCGACCTGGCGAGCGGAATCAGGTTCAGCACGTCGTGGATCTCGGCGCCGCCGAACTCCTCCTTCCCTTCGCCGCCTTCGACGCCGCGATACTGTGACGCGATGACCACGAAACCCTTGGAGACGTAGGAATAGAAACCTTCCTCCTCCCAGGGTGAAAGTCTTCCGAACTCGCGGTTGCCGCCGCGGTTGTAGAGGATCAACGGCAGCTTCTTGCCCGCCGTATCCTTCGGTTTCCAGAGGTAGCCGGTGACCCGCAGCCCGTCGCTGAAGTAGATGATGTGCAGGCATTCGAATCCCTCGTACGCCTTTCGCCGCTCGAATTCCTCGCGCGTGAGCAGGTGAGGGGCAAGGGCAGCGAAGGGCTGCATGGTGACGCCGAGCTTCTTCGCCTCCTCGACCTCCGCGTCGTAGCCTCGTTCATTGCCCCGGAGCCAGCGCTCGTAGGTGCGAGGATAGGGCGGGCAGGCGGTTTGCTCGACGAGGGTGCCGTCGCGGTTCATGGGGCGAGGCTCTTGGGCCTGCAGGGCGGCGGGGAGGAGGACGGCGAAGAGCAGCGATGCGCGGATCGGGATCATACCCACCGATCCATGCAGCACCTATGCCTGAAGATCAGCCCGCTTGATAGAGTGCCGCAGGTCCACCCAGGCGACGGAGCCCACTTCGGGTTTGGGATCGCTCATGGGTTGAATCTTAGCACTCCGGCCCGGGTCGCCCCGGGCCGCGAGCCTCAGCCCGGTTTCTTGCGCTGAACCGGCTCCGTGATCACGACCCATCCCGGCTCGATTCGCCCCGACTCTGGCTTCGCGCTCCCGACGCGGCGGAAGCCTTCGAAGGTCGTGGGCAGACCGTCCGCGTCGAAGAGGTCGGGCGTGTTGCGCAGCTCGTAGTGCACGTGCACGAGTGTCGAGCCCATGCCGGACCGGCTCATCTTTCCGAGAAGCTGCCCGCGCGCCACGCGATCCCCCGGCTTGACGGCGAGGCTGCCTTGCTGGAAGTGGGCGAGGAGGCTGTACTCGCCGTTTCCGTGATCGATGACCACGTGATTGCCGATCATGAGGGCCGGATCCGTCGGCAGCAGGGCTTCGTCGTAAGGAATGTCGTCCGGCCTGTCACCCACCGCGGCTACGACGATGCCGGGCGCCGGAGCCACGACCGGAATTCCGAAGCCCACCCAATTCTCTTTTTTGTCGATATCGCCGTGAAAAGCTTCTCCCTTTTCGTCCACCACGGACAGGTCGAACGCGTAGCGCTGGCTGTTGCGCCGCATCTTCATAACGTCGCGGTTGAACGGATCGTTGAGGTCCAGCCGCCGGTGGTGCGAGAAGAAGCCGGGCGCTTCGTAAGCCCAGACGCGGGCGCCGGGGACGGGCAGAATGAGCTTCGTCTTCTGCTTGTACTCCACGGGGCGCACTTCGACCGTGGCCGTCTCCCTGCCGCCGCCGGGCGCCAGGGCGACGAGCGTGAAACGGAGGAGGTCGACCGGCACGGCGGTTGCGATTGGGGAGAAGGGATTGAAAACGGTGAGCGGCTTGCCGGGTTCCAAATGACGCGGGCCGAGCGCTTCGATGGACGGGCGGGAACCGTTACTGTCCAACTTGTCCCAGACGAGGAGCCGCCCTGCCTTGTCGTATGCCTGCATCCGGATCTGCGCCAGATCCAGGGGTCCCTGGGTGCCGTTGACCAACTCGAAATCGAAGCTCAGGAGCTGGCGGTCGCCCGAGCGCTCCAGGTACACGGGATCGGGCCTGACACGAACGGTCACACTCCCGGATTCAGCGGCCCCCGCCGGACCGGCGAGGGCCAAGCCGGCGAGGCCCCCGAGGACTACCATCAGCACCTTCCGCATCGCCGTCTCCTGTCTCCGAGGTTCTGTTCTCTTACGAGAACGCCGGAGACAGGCGATTCTTACAGGCGTGGATTCAAACCTGGCCTCACTTCACGATGGGAATCTCCAGCGCGCTCGGGTGCTCTGCGTCGTGGTAGAGGACGACGTGGGCCGTGCGGGCGTCCTTCGCCGTTTCGTCCGCCACCACGCCGCCGGAGTTGTAGTTTTTCTCGATGTGAATCGAGTTGATGCTGGAGACCACGAGGCGCAGCCGGCTCCCCTTGGAAACCTTGCGAGAGAACCAGCGAAAACCGGTGAAGGAGTAGCGCACCACCTCGCCTTTCGGCACCAGGGCCTCCTTCTCCAGCGAGTCGCGATAGCGGGCGCGCAGGTTGTCTGACGCCAAGTAGATGCTCTTGCCGTCGGGGAGGATCTCGTACAGGTTCACCTGGAAGTCCGTGTCCGGCACGTCGAGGGCGATCCAGAGGTCGAGCTTCACCTGCCCCGAGACCTCGGTGGCCTCGGTGAACGGCGCGCTGTGGTACACGGCGCCGATGCCGTAAAGATTTAGCGCCGCGCGCTGATCGGTCAAATATGTGTCGACCTCCTCGCGTTCGAGCTCCTCGCCGGGGCGCACGTCGAGGGGATCGTAAACCCATCGATCGGGCTGCGCGGCTCCGGCGGGCTTCGCCTCGGCGAGGTTTCCGGAGTGATAGGCGTCGTTCGCCTGGCCGTTGTCCGAGCCGAGGTAAAGGGTTCTTTTCTGAGCGCCGATCTCTTCCAGGGAATCGGCGTACTTCCACTCTTCAGCTCCCGGACCCGGCACGTAATAGGCCACCCGCTTCTTGAGGAACGCCGGCTTCGTGCCGCTCTTCATCGTCCAGTCGTACCATTGCTTGTGAAGGTCGTTGAGGTCGAGGACGCTCGCTTCGCCGAAAGTGAGGCCGCCGACGTCGCGCACCGGAGTCCGGGTGCCGGGATGATCCCAAGGACCGATGATGAGGTAATGGCGGTCCTTGGCCGCCTGCGAAGCCTCGTGCATGTGGTTGCGATAGTAGGTGAGGGCACCGCCCTGGTCGGCGTCGTAGTGGCCGGTGATCGTCAGGATGGGGAGGTCGAGCTTCGCGTACTGCTCCCGCGTCGGCACCATGGCCTTCCAGAAGTCGTCGTACGTGGGGTGGGCAAGCCACTGCTGGAAGGAGGCGTTCGGATTGCCCACGATCCGGTCGAGCTCGCGGAAGGGGCGGTGCGGGGTGTACATCTCGCGGAACTTCTGCGCCCAGAAAGAGGATTCGCCAAACAGGCGGTTGTTCCCCGTCTTGCCGCTGGTGTAGGTCAGCCACTGGATGTCATAGGAATAGAAGATGTTCTTGGGCGAGGGGTAGTCGATTCCCGGATGAACCGAGGCGACGGGAACGATGGTGGTGAGGTGCGGGGGCCTCTCCTTCACCGTGGCCCACTGATCGTACCCCACGTAGGAGCCGCCCCACATCGCCACCTTGCCATTCGACCAGCTCTGCCGGCCGAGCCATTCGACGATGTCGTAGCCGTCCTTGCTCTCCTGGGCGAAGGGATCGAACGTGCCGCCCGAGCTGCCGCGCCCCCGTGAGTCGACGAGGACGTAAACGTAGCCGTGGCGGGCGAAGTACAGGGCCCGGGGATGCGAGCCGTCGGCGATGTACGGCGTGAGCGTGAAGACGACGGGGAGCGGCTCCTTCTGCCCGGCCGGCTGGTACACCGTGGCGGCGAGCTCCACGCCGTCGCGCATCGGGATGCGGACGCCCCACTGGAGGTCCACGTCCGGTTCCTTTTCGGCGGCAGATGCGGCGAGGGCAGCGGCGGCGAAGGCCAGGAGGAGGAAGGCGAGCAGCGCGATATGGCGAATCGGCTTGGGCACGGGAGTCTCCTTGGAAATCGGACGGATTGTAAGGCAGGATCTATCCTGTCTCTCGAAAGAGGCATACGATTGAAGAACGAACCAGCCCTGGTCCTTCCCTCAGGAGAGTCTCCCCGTGATCCAGGTTTCCTCCTTTCGCCGTCTCCTGGTGGCCTGCATGGCGCTCCTGGCCTTCGGCGCCGCGCCCGCGCCTCCAGCCGCACCCTCCGGCCTCGCCGCCACGGCTCGCCGGCTCCAGGGAATCCATCCGGAAGAGGAGCGGGACGTCCCTCCGGAGGCCCGGTCGCTGCTCACGGTCTGGAAACGGCAGATTCGGGAGCTCGTCACCCGCGAGCTGAACGGCGGGTCCTACCAGACCGCGCCGGCCGAGCGCATCCGCGCCGATCTCAAGGCGGCGCTGGGGCGGGAGGGCGTACCCGTGGAAGAGGAGCAGAGCCGGACTGCTGGAGACGGCGGCCCCTATGGCTGGGTGACCGGTGTGGACGTGCAACGGCCTACCGGACACGATCGCCTGCTGGCGGTGACGGTGACCCAGGGAATCTCCTGCGGATCGGATACGTCGCTCTACCTCTTTCAGCGCGACGGTGAACGCTGGCGCCTGGCGTTCGCCCTGGAGTCGAACGATTACGAAAAGGTCAGCGGCGGGCTCGGCTCGTTCGACTTCGGCGTCTCGCCGCCGGACAAGCAGGGCGGTTTCTTCATCGTCGCCACGGACGTCAATCCCTGGTGCTCCTCGAGCTGGCAGGGCTTCCACTACCGTGCCTACCGCGTCGGGGGCGATCCGCTGCGGCCGGTACCATTTTTCACGGAGAACGGTGGCATCTTCGACTGGGAGTACAAGCTCGCGGTCGAGGCGGACCGGTTTCGCGTGACCTTCCAGGGCAGCCAGAGCCTCGACACGGGCATTCTGGTCCGCGATCACGTCGGAGCCTACCGGGTGACAGGCAACAAAGCCGAGCGGATCGGCCCACTGGCCAGCGAGCCGCGGGGCTTCATCGACGAGTGGATCGCGCAACCCTGGAAAGTCGCTCAGCGCTGGGCCAGCCGCTCCCGGCGAGCGTCTTTGAAATCTTGGCACGACCGCCTGAAGAAAAGGTTGAAGAATGGCTACTCAGAATTCGACTCCCTGGAAACCTGCGGCCCCTCCCGCTGGCAAGCGATGCTCGAGCTCCATCCGGATAAGAAAGCAGTGGGGCCTCCGCCAGTGATCTACTTCTCCATCCTGAGACGCGGGGACGATTTCGAGATGGAGAAGATCGGGGAGATCGGGCGGGAGGGGTGCGTGGAAGCGCCCTAGAGAAGACCGGGGCGTTCGTGCATGGGCCTCTTCTCCGCCGCTTCCTTCCAGATCAGTAAGGCTTCAGAGCGAGAGGCCCAATCAGAGGCTGAAAGTGCTTGAAGTTTCTGGTGAAGAGAGGGAGCCCAAGCCGATGGGCTGAAGCGGCGATCAAGCAGTCCATCATGTCGATGTTATGGCTCAGCCGGAGAGCCAGCGCACCGCGGATGGCCCAGTCGAAATCCGTCGGTGCGACTTCGACCCGCTCGAAACGCCCGAGAAGTTGGACCGCTCGTTTTTGATCTATCTTGTTGGCGGCGCCTTCAATGACCTCGAGCCAGACGACGGGGCTCAATCCGAGTGGCTCCTGCTGTGCTTGCAGCCAAGAGACGGCAGGTGGATGGTCTCGAAGGATGTCGACGACGATGGCCGTGTCGAGGAGACCGATCACCTCCGGCTTCGCTCCACGCGACGCTGCTGTCGTTTTTCTTCCACCCAATCCGCGCCATCCGATATTCCGGACCAGCCTCCCGTGAGGCCCGCTCGGACGATCTCCGCACCGGTCATCGGGCTCGCTTTCAACGCCTGGTCGAGCTCGTCAGAGCTCCAGCCCGGTTCCATCGGGATCTCGATCGTGATCCGGGCCTCACCCGGCGGGAGCCCCGGCGGGAGGTCAATTTCGAGCCCTCCCTCTTCTGTAATTCGACCGTTCAGTCGGAGCGTCGCCATAGCTCCATTCTAGCTCCAAGAGCCACCCGTGTCACCTGCCTCACCTCTTCACGTCCCGTAGAGGAAACCAGGGGCATCCCTCCTCTCCAACAGGCACGAGGAAAGAGGATGAAGATGTCGAACTCGGATTCGGCGAGGCGCAGCAGCTTCCCGTTTTTGAGCCCGGCCCAGCCGACCTCTGCGACCGTACGTACCTCGTGACCAGAGAGCTCCCGCTTGAGCAGCCGCGGCAGGTTTTCGTCGAGGAGGACGCGTTTCACGCCACGTGCGCCAGCAGGGCCCGGGTCGCCTGATCGAGGAACGCGTTGACCTGCTCGCGGCGTACGCTGGGGAAGTTGTCTAGAAACTCGTCAACGCTATAACCGCCTTCGAGATAGTCGACCAGCGTCTGCACGGGCACCCGGGTGCCCACGAACACAGGCGTTCCACCCAGGATCTCGGAGTCTGAATGGACGACGCTGCCATCGGCAAGAGTGACTGGGCGATTTTCAGGCATGAAACACCTCTCAGGGCCTCTCCATACTGTACCACGCCAGGGCCTGCCGATGGCGATGGCGCGCCGGGTAGAGTCCCGCGCGGGACTCTACGCTGCCGTCCCTTCGGGACTCGAAGAGCTTTCTGGGTGGATCTCGCCAGTCCCTGCTCCGCCCCCCGCAAACCGCATCACCACCTCCCCCCCCTCCACGTCCACCGTCGCCGTTCCCCCGTTCTCCAGCGCCCCAAAGAGGAGCTCTTCGGTCAGTGGGCGTTTCACCTTGTCCTCGATGACCCGTCCCAAAGGCCGGGCTCCGAAGGTGGGGTCGTAGCCTTTTTCAGCGAGGAGCTTGCGGGCGGGGTCGGTCAAGGCGATGGTGACCTTTTTCTCGGCGAGTTGGGTAGTCAGCTCGCGGATGAATTTCTCCACGATCTGCTCCATCACTTGGGGCGATAAGGCGTTGAAGCGGAGGCGGGCGTCCAGGCGGTTTCTGAACTCGGGGCTGAAGAGGCGCTCGACGGCGCGGTCGGAGTCCGTGTCTTTGAGCGGCCGGGGGGCGCCTTCGGTGAGCTCGCTGAAGCCGGGGGTGCGCTGCGCCAATTCGCGGGCTCCGACGTTCGAGGTCATCAAGAGAATGACGTGACGGAAGTCCGTGGGCTTGCCGTTGGTGTCCGTCAAGGTGCCGTGATCCATCACCTGGAGGAGGATGTTGAAGATGTCCGGATGCGCTTTTTCGATCTCGTCCAGCAGGAGCACGGCGTGCGGGTTCTTGGCCACGGATTCGGTCAGGAGGCCGCCGCGGTCGAAACCCACGTAGCCGGGAGGAGCGCCCACCAGGCGGGAGACGGAGTGGCCCTCCATGTATTCGCTCATGTCGAAGCGCAGGAAGGAAATGCCCAATACTTCGGCCAGGCGCTTGGCGACTTCCGTCTTGCCCACGCCGGTGGGACCGGTCAAGAGGAAGGCGCCCACCGGCTTCTGGGGCTCGCGCAGCCCGGCCCGCGCCAGCTTGATGGCAGAGGCGAGGCGCTCGATCGGTTCGTCCTGACCGAAAACCTTTTTCTTGAGCTCCTCTTCGAGCTGCCGGAGCTGCTCTTTCTCCCCTCCCTTCACCCGGCGGGCGGGGATCTGCGCCATGGTGGCGAGCACTTCTTCGAGGTCCGACTCCGTCACCTCCTGGCCGCCCCGTAACGCGACGGCGGCGCCGGCCTCGTCCAGCAGATCGATGGCTTTATCCGGCAGGCGGCGGTCGCGCATGTAGCGGTCGGCGAGCAGCGAGGCGTTGTCGATCGCCTCCGGCAGGAAGGTCACGCCGTGGTGCTTCTCGTAGCGCTCTTTGAGGCCCAGGAGGATCTTCGTCGTCTCCTCGGCCGAAGGCTCCGTAACTTCCACTTTCTGGAAGCGGCGGGCGAGGGCCTGATCGCTCTGGAAGGTCTGGCGGAACTCCTCCCAGGTGGTGGCGCCGATGCAGCGCAGGGTGCCGTCCTGGAGGGCCGGCTTCAGGAGGTTCGAGGCGTCCATCGTGCCGCGGCCGGCGCTTCCCGCGCCCACGACGGTATGGATCTCGTCGATGAAGAGCACGGGATTCGGCAGCTCCGCCAGTGCGTGGAGCACGGCCTTCAGCCGGTTTTCGAAATCGCCACGGTAGCGAGTGCCGGCGATCAGGGAGCCCATGTCCAGGCGATAGACGCGGGTCTTGCGGAAGGGCTCGGGCACCTCGCCCTTGGCGATTTTCAAGGCGAGGCCTTCGACCAGGGCCGTCTTGCCCACCCCGGGGTCGCCGACGTAGATGGGATTGTTCTTCCGCCGCCGCTGGAGGATGTGGAGGGTGCGCAGAATCTCGCGCTCGCGGCCGATCAGAGGATCGATGTTACCGCGCTCGGCCAGCAGGGTGAGGTCCTGGGTGAAGGCCTGGAGGGGATCGCCCGAAGGGGCGCCGCCGGGGCGCTGCATCTCCTCTTCGTCTTCGTCGTCACCGCCGGCCGGCATCTCGCCGCTGCGCGAGCCGCCGAAGTAAGGGGGCTGGAGGCGCGAGACGCCGTGAGCGAGGAAGCTCACCACGTCGAGACGGCTCACGCCCTCGCTCTCCAGCACCTGGACGGCGTAGGAATCGGGCTCGTCGAAGAGAGCCACCAGCACGTCCGGCCCTTTGACCTCGTTCTTCCCGGAGCTGCCCACGCGGGCGGCGGCGAGGGAGAGGACGCGCTGCACGCCCAGGGTGAGGCGGGGCTGGAGGTCTTCGTCGTCGACTTTCTCCAGCTCCTCGGAGAGGTATTCCGCGAGGTCCTCCCGCACCCGTTCGAGATCGGCGCCGGAGCTCTTGAGCACCTTGGCGGTCTCTTTGTCGAAAGTGAGGGCGTAGAGCAGGTGCTCCAGGCCGGCGTATTCGTGGCCCAGCCGGCCCGCCTCGGAGACGGCGACGGTGAGGGAGATCTGCAGATCGTCGGATAGGTTCATTCGTCCTCGTCTCTTTCGTCGGCGGGCTCGGCCGTCAACTTCAAGGGCATGCCCTGGGCCCGCGCTTCGTCGGTGACCTCGGCCACTTTGGTCTCGGCCACTTCCTTGGAATATACCCCCGCGACGCCGATTCCCTTCTGGTGGACCTGGAGCATGACGTGGATCGCCTCGGCCGGGGGCTTGTGGAAGTGGGTCACCAGGACGTGCACGACGAACTCCATGGTGGTGAAGTCGTCGTTGTGGAGGAGCACCTTCCACCGCTTGGGGCGCCGGGTCTTGCGGCGCTCCTCGACGGCGAATTCTTCGTCACGCTCCCGGTTGCTGTCCCACTGCGCCATGGCCTTCACGATATGCGGATCGGGCGGGGGAGGCAAGGAAGGGGGGCGGGCGAGAACGTGCCTCAGCACCGAAACAGCGGAGGGCCTGGGTTTTCATCCCAGGCCCCGTTCAACACCTCAGTGCCCCCGCACCCAATCCAGAATCGGCTGCCAGACGAGCGTCTGAGCGTCGTTGGCGAGGAACAGGTCGGCGTGGCCGTAGTCGGCGAGACGCTGATCCGCGGGGACTTTGTGGGTGATGTGGATGGTCACGTCCGAGCTGCCCAGGAGCGTCGTGGTGTAGATGCCGTACTCGCCGAAGCCGCCGCCGGCTCCGATGTAGAGGATGGGGACGGTGATCTGGCCCAGGTGGTCGTCGAAAGATACGTTGGGCGTGCCGCAGGTGGAGGCGTCGGCGTCCGCCAACTCCTCGTTGGGCTGGAAGGGAGAGGAGCCCTGCTCCAGGGTGAAGAGGTTCTGCTCGTTGGTGTAGAGGAGGCCGGAGGGCTTCCCCTGGGCGTCGAAGGTGCCGCCCGTGAAGTGGTAGAAGGGCGTGGGCTCTAGGCCGGCCAGGAAGAGGAAGGTCTCCTCACCCACGAGCAAGCCCGCCTGCCGGTTGTTGAAGCCGGGGAGGTTGAACGGCGGGCC
>DASUEN010000078.1:0-10675 GCA_036275055.1 Thermoanaerobaculia bacterium | reverse complement strand
TCCGGCTCCTGCAGCGGAGCCCAACGCGCCGGTGGTCCCCAAGGCTGCGGAGGAGCCGGAGCCCGTGGACAGCGCAGAGGAGGACGAGGCCGGGAGCGAGGAACCTGAGATCCCGTTCCCGTGGCACCCCTCGGCCGACGGAGCGGCCGCCTCCACGGACACGGCCTCCCGTGAGATGCAGGAGCCCCTCTTCGTGACCCCCACCAAAATGGCCGAAGTGCCCTTCGACCGGCCGGGCACGACGCGGGTAGGGCTGCTGGGCGGCAAGGGTGTGGGTAAGAGCTACCTCTTCCAGGCCATGGTCTACCGCACGCTGGACGGCAAGCGGTCGGGTGCCCTGTCCTACTACCTCGACCGCGACACGGTGCGGGTGTATCAAACCCAAGACCGGAAGTCGGCCCCCCGGAGCGTGATCCCCAGCGAGTTCGTCGAAGTGTACCGATCCTGGCTACGGCTCGCCCAGACAAACTTGTCACGCGAGCAGTGGTACCGCCTGCGCCTTCAGTTTCGCACCGGGCTGTTCGGCCGCGGCGAATCGTTCCTCGACATCGATTTCCTCGACGGCTCTGGAGAGAGCTTCGAGATGGGCCTCAGCGCCGAGCGGGAAGAGACCTGGAAAGCGGCATTCCTCGACGCCGGCATCATGGTGTTCTGCCTTCCTCTGTGGGTCGCATTTCCGGCCTCCGGCGACGTGCTCACCGATGAGGACTGGGAGTTTCGCGAGGACGTGATCCGGGGCTTCGACGCCGTGGTCCGCCACTACCGCGACCTGCGGGAAAAGCACCACGCCACGCACCCGGTGCGCAGCATCCTGGCCCTCACCATGGCTGATGATCGCCGGTCGGCGCTGACCACCCTCAGGAACCGGTGGATCACGCCGTTGCTGGAAAAACCAAAACCACATCTCGACGCCATGCGCACCGCCTCCGGCGTCGCCCGCTACCTCGCCAGCGCGCGCAAGGTTTCCGAGGCTGTGCTCCGGGAGTTCGACTCCTCACAGGACCCCAGGATCTCGGGGCTCCCCGAGCGTATCGAGTTCGGCGGCGGCCGGCCCTGGTTCGTCCCACTCAGCGCCATCGACGGCGCCACCCTGGATTCCTGGGAGCAGGGGCAGGCGAAAAAACCCAAGGCCGGCCTGCGTCCGCCGGTGCCGGTGCACGTGGAGCTCCCCCTCTTGGTGGCGCTCTGCGACAGCCACAACGCCTTGATGTAGAGGACGAGAGATTCCGATGCGGACTTTTTCGATCTACCGCGGCCAGTCCCGGACCGGCATCGGCGAGGGACCGGGCAATCCACCGGTGCCGCACGGCGAGCAATACCTCGCCGCGGACGGACCGCTGGCCGCCGACGGTGAATTGCTGACAGCGGCCCGGCCCTGGATGACTCCGGATTGGCGGGTGACCGACGAGCAGGAGCTGGGGGAGCGGATCGAGGCCTGGTCGTACTTCCGCCATGGACCGCTGCGGCTCGTGGTGCGGCTCGCCGCGGCTGGCATCTACGACCGTCGCACCGCCTACTTCGCCCACGGGCGGGCCTTCCTCGCCGAAGAGCTCGCAGGAGCCTGCGATCCCGGCGCCTACCTCGGCTGCTCCGAGGCTTTCGACGAGCCCTGGCGGGACGGCCAGCGGCCTCCAGCCAAGACCCTCCCGCCGCCGGAGCTGGTACGGCCGGACCAGGTCCAGAGCGAGCCGGGAGTGGCCGGCGCGTTGCTCGCGCATCTTTATCAGGGACTCGTTTCCGGCTATCCCATCGTGGTCGCCGTGCCCGTGGCCGAGTTTCAGGCCGGCTCTCCCCTCCATGCCCTCGTCTCGTTCGCTCGGGCCGCCTTGCCGCTCCCACTCAAGATCGATTGCCGGCTCCGCGTCTTCACCCGGCTGCCCGAGCTGTTCCTGCGCCACCTGCGCGCGGACCTGATCGTGATCCCCGAGAAGGAGGCCGGCGACGCCCTGGCGGCGCGGCGCGATGCCACCCTGCTCGACCGCAGAGGCGTG
The DNA here is from genome assembly GCA_036275055.1 of Thermoanaerobaculia bacterium. Lineage (GTDB taxonomy): Bacteria > Acidobacteriota > Thermoanaerobaculia > Multivoradales > UBA5704 > DATARR01. The sequence goes on along the minus strand of DASUEN010000078.1, from coordinate 8,684 downwards.
TGCCGCGAAGGACGCGAGATCTCGCGCGAGGCCGCCGACTACGCCGAGGCCGTGCTGCGGCGGTTCATGGCCTTCAAAGGCGGCGGTCTGCTGGCGTTCAGCGGCGCCATCGGCGCGTACCTGCCCAAGGATCGTCTGCCCGGAGAGCAGGAGATCGCCCGCATCCCGGCCCTCTACAATTTTCTGATCGCCAGGACGGACCCGGCCAAGCTGGGCGAATGGCTCAAATCCGGCCTGCTCAAGAAAGTAGACGACCGCCCCACCGGTCTCCCCTGGGACCAGCTCATCCGGCCGGAGGACTGGCGCGCCCTCTCTTTCGATGACCTCACCGAGCTCCTGCTCACCGAGGCCACCGGCGAGGAGGCGCGGAGGCTCGTGCAACGCGCCGAAGCCGAGGCCCGCCAGCCGGAGCGGCGGGAGCAGATCTCCGAAGACCGGCTGCACGACGTGCGCGCCGAGCGCCGGCCGGAGCTCCTCGCCCGCCTGCTGGCAGGCCCGAGTGGCGAGCGGCCTCTCGTGGCGCCCGAGGTCGCCGCGCGGCTGAGCATCTCGCTCTCCCTGACCGAGCTCCTCGCCACCGCCGGCACCGCGGCTCCCCTCCTCGCGGCCGAGCTCGCGGCGGGCCTCCTCGGCCAACGTGCCGGCGACGTCGCCGGCCTCGCCGCCGCGGCCCGGGAGCCCGAAGTGGCCGGCGTCCTCGCCCGGGCTACGAGCTCTGGAGCGCTCTCTCCCGACTGGGCCTTGCGCCTCCTGGAGGAGACTGGCGAGCCTGCGGTGATTCAGGCCGCGGCTGAGATCCTCCCTGCCGCCGTGGCCTCCCTGCCCTGGCAGGCCGCGCTCCAGCCGCTGTTCGACCGGCTCCTCGCCCTGCCTGCCCTCCCAGCGAGCCTCCAGGTTCCGCTGGCCGCGGCGTTGCGCCGGGCCGATCCCACGGACCCCGCCTCCGGCCTCCACGACTGGCTGATCCTGACCGAGCTCCTGGTGCGGTCCGGAGCCCCGGAGGCCCGAGGAGCCGTGGAGGCGGCCTGGCGAACGGCGGAGACGCTCTCGGATGCCGGCGACCGGCGGGACTTCGTCCGCAAGGTGGCCGATCCTGTTTGGCAAAGCCTCCGGCCGGGCCGGCTCGTCTCTGTCGACGGGCGATTCAGCCCAGCCTGGGCGGAGAGCTTCACGGATACTCTGCTCCAGTCCGCGGAGGTCCGCGATCAAATGAGCACCACCGCCCTGCTCATGCTCGCCGGCGGCCGGGCGGAGATCGGCTCCTGGCTCGATCCGCGCATGAAAAGCGATCCCCCTGAAATTACGGCCGAGCTCCTCGAGGCCGGCCTCTGGTCTCTCTGGCGCAGCCGCTCTGGCCTGGACGAGACCGGCCTGCGCCGGGCCGCCCTGGCCTGGATGACCAGCAAGATCTGGGCGAAACGGTCGTCACCCCAGGTCCGGCTCGAGGATTGGAAACAGGTGATGTCGGATCTGGGTCAGCTCAACGCCGCGGACCTGCGAGATCTCTTCACCGGCCGGCCGGCCCGGCCGGCCCGGCCTGTCTGGCCCTGGATCACGCCCTTTCAGGACGAGCAGCTCAAGGACCTCAGCCAAGCCGCTCAATCGGATCTTGGCGTCCTGGCCGAGCTGGCCGAGAGCCTCGATCCGGAGCATGACCTCAAATATCTCCCCAAGGAGAGGATCTTCGAGCACGTGCTCGCCCTGGCGGACCCTCCCGGGGGGCGCGAGTTGCCCGGCAACGCCTTGGCCTACCTCGCGGAATCACAGCGCTCCGCCCCGGCCACATCTCTGTCCCCGCGGCAGGCAGCCCTCCTTTATGACCAGACCCACCATCGGCAGGAACGGGCGGCGGCGGCGGTGCGCCAGTCGGTCAAAGACTTCCTGGATCGCGATCCTCTGGCCGCCCTCCAAGCGGCCGACCGGCTTCCCGAGTGGGGCGGCGAGCTCCTGGGCGCCATCCGGCGGTGGCAGGCCAAAAATCCACAGGAAGCTCAAAGAGGAGAGAGCGGCGAGATCTTGCGGCGGAGGTTGCGGCCTGCCGAGAAAAGCTCAGTCCGGCCGCAACTCCATCCCGTGGTCCGGGCCCTCCTCGAGGGTGACGGAAGAAACGCTTGCTGGAAAAAGCTCTCCGAGGAGATGACGAGCTACGTCGGCACCGCCACAGGTCTCCATCCCCTCGCCCAGATCGCGGCCGGGCTCCGGGAGTCCTACCCTTTCCTCAACGGCAGTGAGCGGGAAGCGTTGGAATCCCGAGGCTGGAACGTTTTTGCGGCCGTGGCCAAAACCCATTGCACGATTCTCCGGCAACCGCTGCAGAAGGGCGCGCCCTTGCCGGCCCTCGAGTTGGCGTCCCTGATGCTGCCCCGGCTGGGCCTGGGACGCGTCGCCTTGCGCCTGCTCTTTCTCGATGCGGCCCGCCCGCATATCGGCCAAGAGGAATGGTGGGGCTCCTTGCTGGCTGGCGTCGCCGGCTGCCGCCAGAACGGCGGACTGCGCCAGCCCGGCGACCGCGAGGAGGTCGCCCTTGCCCTGATCTATCAGGCGATCCCTGATCTGTTCGTAAGCTCCGAGTCGGCCCAGCCGGCCCTGAATGCTCTGGAAGACCGGATGGAACGGTTCTACCTCCAGCAGGGGCTCCCCTTGCTCAGAAACCTCGAACCCCGCCTACAAGCAGGAGCGGCATTATGAAGACGACCGATCTGCTGACGTTCTTTCAACCTGGGAAGTCCGACGGGACCACCTGGACGTTTCCCCTACGCAACAACGATGGGCTCGTGGCCCAGATCTGGGTATTCAGCCGTAGCGACGAGGATCTCTCCCGGTTCGCCAACGCCGCGGCATCGACGGAGGAGGAGTTCAGGTCGCTGCTCAAGGAGCTCCAGGGCGTGGTGCAGCCGCGCGGAGGAATCGTCCTTTACGCCTACGATCACAATGGCTTGATCCGGGCCAGTCCCTATCTTGTAGGGACTCAGGGGTATGCACTGCCCCAGCGGCTGCTGCGGCTCAGCCCTGCTGGGGAGCCCAGCTTCGAAAACATCACCGACCCGATCGACCTCGACGTGGGCGATCACCTCGTCATCCCGGTCTCCAAGGACGCTGAGGCGAGGTTGAAAGCCTTCCATCAGGACGTGAAGGATTTGCCCTCAGATCTCCAATCTTCCGTGTTCAACGTCATTCGCCGTCCCAGCCTCGAGTGGCGGATTGAGCGGATCGAGCGCACGCTTAGCCTGAAGCCGGCCACCCGGTTCGATCAACAGCGGAGCCAAGCGCGCAAGGGGAAAGCCTTGGACAGATTCTTCCATCTGTTCATGCGACCCATCCCTATTGGACCTGCGGTCGCAGCCGCTCTGCTCCTGATGGCCGGTTCCGTGTTTGCCTATGAGAAGTTGTCCGATTATCGCAACGAAAAGGGCACGCCAATCAGTGAAACGCCAAGCCCAAATAGCCCCACACCCACGCCAACCCCAGTGAAACCCCAGTCAACGCCGGCGAGCAATCCAAGCTCGAAGGAGCTCGACGGAACGCTTAGCGAGTTGCGATCGGCTGTGGAGAAATCGAAACGGCCGGCGATTCAGAAGCTCTATTCCAGCCATTTGAAAAACCCCTGGCATTTCTGGCAAGCAGGCAAAGCTACATCAACTTTTTGGGGAATGGCAAAGCTCCAAGCTCTGCAACTAAAACTCCTTGGGGACGACGACAGCATGTTGGCCAACCCGGCCGCTCAGACGAGCGTGAAGAATCTCTACGGGAAACCGGCAAACTCAGACGTCCTTATAGGCAATGACAAGGCTCTGAACCTGCTCGGATGGGTAGCTTGCCAGGGATCCAAGAAACCCGAATTTCCGGCAACGGAGAGCGATCCCAAACCACTGCCGCTGCCGATCAATCGCGCCTGCACTGACTTGAAGCCTGACGACGCCATCCCCGGCCTCGAAGCCCTCACCGAGTGGGTGAACGAGCAAAAAAAGTGAGGCGCCGCCTATGACCGCGATCGAGCTTCTGGCTTTCGACTCCAATGGCGGAGCGCTACAGGGCCATCCCCTGGATCTCGCGGGACCGGGATCGAGCTGCTCGCTGCGCCTGCGCTCGCTGCCCGGTGCCTCGGGCGTGCATCTCGCCTTGACGAACGGAGCGGGCGTGTTGCTGCGCGCAGAGGTGGCCGCCGAGAGCGACGAATGGGTGGAGGTGGCCATCGAGTGGGACGCCGGCGGCCGCTGGACCGTGGCGAGCGCTGGCCGCCCCGTCCTCCAACTCCCTGTCGAGGACGCCAACGCACCCCTGCCGCCGCTGCGCCCGGCCTACCGCGCCAGGCAGCTCGACGTGGCCCTGCTGGTGGACGGCACGACGCGCGACGGGACGACGGCACTGCTGGCCAACCGCGAGCGCTGGCGTGCGCACACGGATCAATTGGTGGCCCTCACCGGAGGATTGGCCGAGGCGATGAAGGCCGATCTGCGCGTGGCAGTGATCGCGTTCGGCGACCGGCCGGTGCCCGCGGCGAGCGCTCCGGACCTGAAGCCGGCGTATCACCTCGACCCGGCGGAGCCCGAGGAGAGAACGCTGCGCCCCATCGACGCCGGCCAGCTCCACTCCCGCCTTCTCTCCCTGCGGCCGACCTCCGGCGGCGACTTCGTGGACGCCCTCGCGGACGCCTTGGCCGCCTGCCGCGGGCTGCGCTGGCGCAACGGCGCCCGCAAGCTGCTGGTGGCGACCGGCGACTCCCCCGGCTACTCCATCCGGCGGCCGGCGCCCTGGGGCGGCGACGCCCAAGTGCGCGAGAACGACGTGGACGTCGAAGCCGCGGCCCTGCACCGGCAGGGAATCGAAATCTTGACCCTCTACCACGCGCCGACGGTCGACGCGGCCACCTTCGAGTTCGTGCGTCCCTTCGTGGAGCACGCACGGATGCAATATCTGCGGCTGGCATCGCGCCCCGGCCTCTGCTTCGAAGCCGGGGAGCTCGATCCGGCGGCGGTCGTCCGCGCCCTCACCGATCGCGTTTCCGCCCTCGGCCGCGGCGCGAGCCCGGGCATCCTCGGCGGTTCCGGCCGGGGACGGCGGGACCGGAGATGAGGCACCATCCTACGGCGGACCCCAGAGTCTTCGGCTCCGGCAGTCGTGAACGAGCCGGCTATGAACTCCTGCAGACGATCGCTTCGATCGCGAGCGTCCTGGGATTTCTTATCAGCCTGGCGACTCTGCCACCCTTGTTGGGAGCTTCCCGGCCTTCGGGTTCCAACGTGCTGCATGCTTTGAACGACTCTTCCAAGGCGGCTGTGTTGCTGATCAGCTTTCCGATCTTCGAGATTCTCAACGTGTTCCTGGTGATCTCGATCGCCAGGATCGCCGTCTCCGTCCTGCGACGTTGTGGCGTTGAGCTCGATACCGATCTGGGTGCCTGGTGTCTGCTCCTTCTGGTGCTGCTGCCCGTGGTCCTGGGAACGAACCTGCTGTTCATGATCGTTCTCTTCGGGGATCCGTTCACTCCGCTTCCTCTTGTCTGCATCGCGGGCAGCGTTCTGATGACGATGTACTTCGCTTTCCGCTGGCTGCAGAAGGCGCTCTACTGAGATCGAAACTGTTCGCGCAGCGGCGCCAGCCAGGCCATCCTCTTACGGATCTCTTGTCCGAACAGGTCGGGACGGCAGTCGAGGCTCTGACGTGCGATCTCGCGGAGCTTGGTCTCACCGAGATCGGAGAGCCGGCCTCTGTCCCGTTCGTCGAGGCGGGTGCAGAAGAGAAGCGCCGGCACGCGGCCAGATTTCGGCAGGCCGAGCCGCCAGGCGGTCGTCGGCGCCAGGGCGAGCGCGGCTGCGCGGAGGACGTCGGCCTTCACTTGGAGGTGCTCACGCTGCCAACGGACGAGGCCGCTCGTTCCGTTCAGCTTCTGGATCTCGGTCTCCACGGACTCGACACAATCCACCAGGTAACCGTCGTAGACTTCGACGGTCCGTAGAGACCGATCGGGTCCTCCAGCCAGCTCTTCAGGAGCCAGCCAGCGCCGGCTATCGTCCGTGGCGAAGTCCTGGAGCCGCTCGACCACGGACGGGAGTTGGGACCTGCCCGCCGGTGCTCCGCCTGCCTGGGCCCGGGGTCGCCTGGGCAGCCGCGACGGATCCGCGTCGAAGACGGCCCGCGCGGCCTCCCGTCCCTGCTCGGCGGCCCCGGCCGTGGAAACAGCGCGTAGCCCGGCGGGAGGACGGCCGCACACCAGGACGTCCCAGAGCCGGCGGAAGCTCTCCGCGTCGACGCTCTGGGAGAGCATCCACCCGGCCAGCGAAATCCGGTCGGCGAGATCCCTGGGGAGCGGCAGCAAGATCGCCGCGAGGGCCGCAGGAGGGAGCGGACCGGCGAGCCCGGCGAGGATTGCCGGACGCTGGCCAGCCAGCAGGGCGCCGTAGAGCTCCGCCAGGACGGCCTCCTCGCCCACGGCCTCGCGGAGGGCCGCCAATCCGGCCTCGGCGTTGCCTTGCAGCTCCTCTTCAGAAACCACGACCGGTGCGGCCTCCTCCGGCTCCAGGACGAGAGCGAAGTCGGGCCGGGACCATCCGGGATCTGCACTGGAGCCCCACCACACCTGGTCGGTGAGCCGAGCCACGCGGGGCAGCAGGAGCAGGGCACCGAGCGCGGCGGGCGCGCCGGCGGCGGGGCGCCACAGGAAGAGCTGCTTTTCGAGGAAGTCGGAGCGCCGGGAAGCGTCGAAGGCCCGGCTCGGGTAGCAAGAGACGGCGCAGAAGCTCCCTTCGAGCGCGCGCCAGCAGGTGGCGCGGGCGGGGACGTCCTCGTTGCCGATCAGCAACTCGGGCTGCAACCGCTGCGCCTGGGGATCGAGCCCCGGGCTGTGGGCGATCCAGCGGTAGTCCGAGGCCGCACCATGGACCTTGCCCCAGACGGCCCACTCCAACTCCAGCCGCTGCGGCGCGGGTGCTTCGAGGTCGAGAGCCGGCCAAGCCCACACCGGAGCGCTCACGCCCTGGCTTCCAACTGGCTGAAGATCCAAAGGAACGGCTCGAGGAGGTTGAACGGCTCTCCTCCCTGGCCGATGCGAAGCTGGAGGCCCTCGTCGTAGAAGACGACCGGTTCGACGACGCCCCGTCGCACGCGGATGCCTGCCGCGGAGACCGGAAAGAGTCGATAGTTGGCGCAGAAACGGTCGATCCAACCGGCCAGCTCGGGCACCATCCGCTCGCGCACGAAGGCGTCCGGCTCACGGCGGGCGCGCAGGGCGTCCTCCGGACTGCGAATCAGGAGATCCGCCTTGGACAGGCACACGGCGACGGGGCGTGAGTCCTTCTCCCCTTCGCGACGGCCCGCCACGTGGAGCCGCCGGAGAGTACGGAGGACCTCGTCCCGCAGCTTCACCCGGTCGCGCACCGGATCGAACAGCAGCACCAGGCCGTCCGCTGCGTTCAACAGCCGCTGCCACTCTTCGTTCATCTCCTCCGACTCCTGGCCGGCCCGGTCCTCGACCTGGAGCGCAGCGCGAGTGCCCGCGGAGCGATTCACGAAGTGATACAGGAGCTTGTTGACCGTCTTCACCACGTTGGCCTTGGGGAAGAGGTTCTCGGTCTGCAGCCGCACCTGCATCTGCTCGATGAACGGCAAAGAGGCTTCGGTGGGAAAGACCTCCCAGCCCTCTTCGGCGGCGCCGGGGAGCAGGAAGAGCTGGGCGAGGAGGGCGGTCTTACCCGCCGCCGAGGGTCCCCAGAGGGCGAGGTTGAGCTCTTTCATCTCTCCGATCCTCCGGCTTCGGGAGCCAGCATCCGCACCCGTATTCGCAGCAGGGCGGGAGCGATCCGGTCGTGTCCCCAGGCCTCGACCTGGCTGAGTAGGCCGCGGGCGCGTCCCGCGAAGGCGGGATCGAGCGCGGTCTGCAGCCGGCGTTCGAGCGCCGAGATCCCGCGGTCGAGATCGGCCGCGGCCCGCCGCCGGGCGTGGTCCTCCAGGTTCTGCAGGAGGTCCTCGGCCGCCGCGAGCTGGCCGGCGACGCTCCCCCAGTGCCGCGGCTCGTCCGGGATGCCATGCACCAACGCCGAGGCGCGCAGCACGAGGTCCTGCGGGCAGAAACGGTCGAGACCGGATTCGTTGAGCTCCCGCAACCGCAACCGCAACGCGGCCGCACGCTCGCGGGCGCTGCGCTCCTCCTCGGAGAGCTTGACCAGGAAGGTGTCGCAGCTCTCGAGGATCTCGAAGAGCGCACGCAGGCGCTCCTCCGGACCGCCCGCGGTGCTGCCGAGAGCGGCGTCGAGACGGCTCTCCAGGTCGGTGGCGGTCTCCCGCTCTTCCCGACGCATGGCGCTCAAGGGGAGCGATACCAGCTCGCCTTCGGCCCTACTGCCGCGGGCCGCGAGGTCCTGCCAGGCAGCGTCCATCTGCTGCGCGAGAGCGGTCTCCCACTGGCGCATCCCGGCGACTGCACCGGCGCCTTCCGCAAACCCTTGCCCGCTCCCGACCGCGAGCTCGGGCGGCTCGCCGGGGTTCCGGCCAAGGAGACGGAGGACCTCGACGGCGCCCCGTACCGCGAGCCGGCGCTCGGCGACCCACGCCGCGCAACGGGCCGTGAATTCCTTTTCGCGCGCCGCCAGCTCCAGCTCCAGCGCCTCCGCCTCGTGATGCAGGTCGTCGAGGGACGCACCCGGCTCGGCCGCGGCCAGGGCCGCGATGCGTGGCTCGAGATCGATCAC
>DASUEN010000077.1:0-18727 GCA_036275055.1 Thermoanaerobaculia bacterium | reverse complement strand
TCTGTGGGCAGAGCCGCCAGGGGAGATTTCGGGTGGAGCGGCGAACCATGGCAAAGAGGGTGCGCGCGAAACTGGCCGAGGTCAAGGTCATTCTCAAGCGCCGCCGCCACGCCCCGGTACCCAGTCAGGGTGCGTGGTTGCAATCCGTCTTGCGCGGGCATTTCCGGTACTACGGGGTGCCATTCAACCATCTGGCGCTCCACAGGTTCCGGAGGCAACTGAAGATGCTATGGCATCGTACACTCTCGCGCCGAAGCCAGAAGGGCCGCCTGCCATGGGCCCAAATGGAACGGCTCGCGGAGCGATGGTTGCCCCCTGCCTCGATACATCACCCTTTTCCGTCAGTGCGCTTCGACGCCAGGACCCAAGGCAAGAGCCGAGTGCGTTAGCAGCGCCCGCTCGGATCTGTGCGGGGGGCGCCGGGTAACCGGCGTCCCTACCGCGATTCCCCGCAGCCGGTCCCCGGCGAGGAGATGAAACGGAGAGCCCGACCCCGGCCTCGGCCGGGGGCACGCACGAGAGAATCTCGGCTGGTCAATTGCGCCGCTAACGGCCCTCTCCGAGTCTCCTCTAGTTCGTTTGCTGCTGTGACAATCCCACCGTACTGACCTGGTCAATTCCGACCAACACGCTCGCTCACCTCGAATTCGAGAACGAGCAGCAGAGGGTCACAATCCCACCGTCCTGATCTGGTCAATTCCGACAGTCACCCACACAGACCCTTGATTCTAAGCCAGATAAGGGGCCTTCCACCGTTACCTCCCGAAAGTCGTCGTTTCGCGCGCTCGACTCGGCTCATTTTGGAAGCACCCTTATGGCGCTAAGTGGCCTGTTTACCATTATTTCTCCGCTCCGCCGTTACCTCCCGGCCAAACTGGCTTCGAGGGGCTAGCATGATTTTTTCCTAGAAGCCTGAGCTAGCCATCGGCGACCGGCTCTTCGGGCCAGCTTCCCAAGCATACTTCAGAGTACCTGCGGGTGGCGGCTCGCGGAGCCAGGGGAACCTTCTCGACTGCCTGCAACTGGGGTCGAGCCGTGCCTGTGGTGCCTTCAGTGCACCACGGGAGCGAGCACCCTTTCGAGATCCACAGGCCAGAAAAGCTGGGCGCAGCCCTGTCCCTTGAGCCAGTAGCCCGGCATGCCGTCTCGCTGATACCGGACGACCTCGAAGAGGTCTCCAAGGGCCAGCACTCGGTCCCCGCTCTGGTAGGCAGGGGAGACCTCCCGCATTCGGGCCTCGAAACTGGCGATGTCAGCCTCGGCCAGACGGACGAACTCTCGGAGAACATCAGGATGGACCATGGGGAGGATGATACCTGGACCTGCTCGCCACAGGAAGCAGCGGGTCGTGCGCACCGGTCCATTCTCGGGGTAGAGAAGCGCGTCGGCGGAAGAGCCCGGAGCAGGTTCACAGGTCGAGAGACCAGTGTTGGGGGTGTCGAGACCGGCCACAAGGTCCCGCTGGCGGCCGAGGTTCGAGAGACGGAGGGCTCTCCGGGGCATTGTGCGGCCAGCAGCTTCGTCTCAGGTGGGCTGCGGTGTCGCTTCGTGGCGAGGAGGAAAGGCGGAGCCCAACCCGGCCCCGGGGGGCACGCACAAGCCAGGAGCCTGGCCACTAGACCCAGACGTGGCCCCCGAGGGAGCCTCCCGCCTTGGCCAGGTTGACGGGACCCGTCAAATGGCGGTAATATAGCGTAAGTCGTTGCCAAGTCAGCGGCGGCTAGACGGGCACGGGTATTGCGCAGTAGACTCCACATGCAGCCAGAAAACGACATGGCCCAGCTAGCACTAGGCTACGAGGAAGACCAGGCGCCAGCCCGCAGTGTGTCCCCTCTGCTGGAGTTGGGAGCCTACGAGGCTCTCTGGCTGGAGCCAGGAGCGACGTTCCCCCGTCTGGCAGAGCGGTTCCGTCAGCAACCCGGCGCACTTCCCTCCGACCTCGTCCGAACCGAGGTGGCCTTGGAAACGGCCCATCGGGCCGTAGCCGAGATGAAGGAGGCCGGGGTCGGACGCTTCGGCGTCCGTATCCACGGCGCCAGTGAGTATCCCGCCAAGCTGCGAGATGCGAGAAACCCGGTGGAGCTTCTGTACTACCAGGGTTGGTGGACCCTGGTGGAGAGCCCCTGCGTGGCGGTGGTCGGTACCCGTCAGCCTTCGGAAGAAGGAAAGAAGCGGGCACGGCTCCTTGCCAAGCGTCTGGTAGCTGAGGACTGGACGGTGGTCTCAGGTTTGGCTGCCGGGATCGATACGGCGGCCCATCGGTCGGCTTTGGACAGCGGCGGACGGACGATCGCCGTTCTGGGAACACCTCTAACCCATGTGTATCCGTCTGAGAACGCACATCTGCAATTCGAGATCGCCGAGAACTTCCTGGTGGTGAGCCAGGTTCCGGTGCTGCGGTACCTGGGGCAGACCTGGAGGGAGCACCGCGGGTATTTCCCCGAGCGCAACGCGACGATGTCGGCGCTGACGGAGGCGACGATCATCGTCGAGGCGAGCGACACCTCGGGTACGCTCTACCAAGCTCGCGCCGCGCTGCAGCAGGGGCGCAAGCTGTTCATTCTCGAGAGCTGCTTTCACGTTCCGGGTTTGACGTGGCCTGAGCGTTTCGAGCGGCAGGGCGCTCGCAGAGCGCGCGACTTCGACGACATTCGGAAAGTCCTTGGCACACCCCATAAAGATTGATCAGCTCCTCGTTCTCGATTATCCTTTCCTATCCGAAAACGATGAGTGTTACTCCCTCCGGGAGTACAAGCCTCGGGCTGGCTACGCCTATAGCGCCACCAACAACTTCATCTCGAACCTCAAGAAAGAGATGGACCGGCGGGGTCGCCCGGAGTGGCGCTACAAGGAGGAGGCGATCGAAGAGGCGGCCGGCTTGCTGGCCACCCTGAATTCGGAGTGGCTTCGTCAAACGACCCTCGTCCCGATCCCACCCTCGACGGTCAAGGACGACGCCCTCTATGACGACCGGATGCTGCGGGTACTCCGGCGCCTCGAGGAGCGGAAGGGCTTCGCCCTCGACATTCGCGAGTTGATCTATCAGACCCAAAGCACTCGCTCCTCGAGCCGGAGTGATCGCCGGCTGACGATTCCTGAGCTCCGTGCGGTGTACCGGGTGGAGGAATCGCTCGCGGGCCCCCGTCCCGGTCAAGTCTGCCTCTTCGACGATCTCCTGACGACAGGGCTTCACTTCAAAGTGGCGAAGGAGCTTCTCTTGGATCGCTTTCCTCAGATGCGGGTGATGGGAATCTTTCTGGCTCGTTCTCTCCACTGAAATCTATCGCAAGGGGCTCTCACCAAATGTGGTCAATACCGCGGCAATGAGTGACGTCTGGGCAGAGCGCTCGCAGAAGAAGTCACAATCCCGCCGCCTTCGCCCGACACCTATCTCACCCCCACTCAAGTTGCGCATATATGAAGTCACAATCCCACCGTCCTGATCTGGTCAATTCCGCCGGTCAAAACACTCGGCTGTGCCAAACTAATGGGGCACGACGAGGTCACAATCCCACCGTCCTGATCTGGTCAATTCCGCCTGTCGTCCCCGCAAACCCGGAAGGCTGAGGCAGTTAGGACGCCCTCCGCCGTTACCTCCAAAAAGAGGAGACTCCAGCGACTGGATTCCGGCCGTTCCGGAAGGACTCCCGTGCTCCTAAGTGGCTTGTTGTCTATTATTTCACCGTTCCGCCGTTACCTCCCTGCCAATTTGGCGTTGAGGGCCTGGCATGATTATTTCCCGGAACGCTGTGGCCGATGAGCTCCGAGGGGCTCGACGCCATTCTTCAACCAGGAGAGTACCTGGTTTTCAACGGCTTAGGAAGCGGTGCTCCGCAGTTCCCTCGTCCTTCGCAAGACGAGGGCCGGCTCCTCGCGGAGCCGGCCCTCCAGACGGCTTTAGATCCCGTACGCCTCGCCGTGCTCCTGCCAGAACCACTCGACGTCAATAACGGCGGCCCGGAGATCTCCTTCCGGATCGCGCCAAACGCCGTCGAGAAACGGCCCGGGAAGGAGCCGGTAGGCGCCCTTGGCGGCCCGCACGAGGGCCTCGAGCCGCCGTTTCTCCTCCTGGCGGAAGAGGACCGGATCGGCGCGCGAGCGTCCCCGCTCCCGGTCCCGCAGGTAGCGGCCGGTCCATTCCGCCGCAAAGCGCAGGTACGCCGGCACCTCCTTACCAGCGAGACGGGCGTACCTCTGCCAGCGGGCGAGTTGGCCGGGCGAGACGCTGAGCTTGAGGGTGGGCTGCCTGCGTCCCATCAACTGGCCTCGCCCCGCCAGGAGCCGAGCTCGCGCTCGATCTGGCCGGCCACCGCTGCGACCTCGGCGGCCAGCCGGCCGGCCATGCGGCACAGGTGCGCCTCAAAGCGCTCGTTTTCGGGGGGAAACTCGCCCAGGCTGGCGAGAAACCCTTCGAGATGGCGAAGATCGGCCACGGCGGCCCGCAGGTTGCTGCGAATCCACCCTTCCGGTTGATCCGGCCAGTACTCCGCAAACTCGAGGACTAATTCGTGAAGCAACTCGCCATAGCCTCGCAAGTCGGCGTTGCGCTTGGGATCGGTGACGTAGACGAGGAAGGTCTCCCGGTAAACGGGGAAGCTCTCCCAAAGTTTGGGATCGATGAGAGGCGGGATGGCCGCGGGAGGGGCGAGCTCCTCCTCGACCTCGCGGGGGTCGCCGGGCTCGCTTTCCGCGTTTTCCTCCCTGCCCTTGCCAGGCAGATCGTGAGGGGGGGGGGCGGCCAGGAAGGCCGGGCTGGGGGTGGGTGTAGACTGCTCCGTTAGCTCGGGCATGGACTCTGTCTCCTTGCTCGGGTCAGGTCCGGCGGAAGTGTTGGCGCACCCCGCCGGGCCGCTTGTCTGTCTTGGAGAGGAGGCGCCCTTTGCAAGGAAACGTGCAAGGGCACGGCCTCCGTTCTCTCACTGTCTCGAGATCGACGCCGCAGCTCGTCTCCTGCTCCGAATCGTCTCCTCTCCCGAGGGAGGCCGATCCTCCCTCCTGGGTAGGGATCTTAGCCGCAACGAGGTCCAATTGTCAAGACAATCCGTTAGGGATGGAGTACACTTGTCCCTATGAAAAACGAGCCGGATTCAGGACGAGCGGAAGGTCCCCGGGGAGGCAAGACGACGGTGACCAAGGGCGGGCTGATCCGCACGGTGGTCTACTTTGCCCCGGAGGAGAGGCGGGCATTGCGCCTCGCGGCAGCCGAGCGGGATCAGCCGGTCTCGGAGATCGTGCGGGAGGCGGTACGCCTGCTGCTGAAGATCGGGCAGTGAGGCAGGGGGCCTTCCGGAGTGAGCCCGGGAGGCCCCCCATGAGATCTCGCCGTCAGCGGCTCCCGGACTGCGCGAGCAAGTCCGGGGCCGTTTCGTCCCCGAAAGGCTCGGCGCCGGTGGCGAGAAACCGAGCGAAGCAGAGATAGACGCCCAGGTCGGCAAGCGCGTTGCGCGTCTCGCGCAGGGTGTCGAGATGGGCCGCCGGGTGGAGCAGAAATCCCCGCAGCGGGTCGAGATGGCGAGCCGCGCGGGCGAGCGGATGAGCCGGCGGCCAGACCCGGTGGACGTTCTGGAGCACGCGGGTCTCGAGGTGCGAGAGGTAGAGGTGGTAGGCGGTGGTCAGGGTCTGCGGCACGGGAAGGAAGCTCGCGGCATGATGAGCGAGAAGCGAGGCCGCCGAGAGAAGAGCCTTGGGGACCGAGTCGAGGAGTTGGCCAGGCACTGCGTCCTGGACCTTGGCGAGCTCGGCCTCGAGGGTGACGAGAAGGCCGGAGCGGTCGGCGAAGACGTGGAGGCGGCGAAGCTCCTCGCTCGGCTGGGGAGAGGCGTACGCGGCGACGGCCTGAAGCGGCGGGTAGGGGAAGTCGGGGTGCATCCTAGGTACCTCGGAGAGGTTGTGGGGCTTTTCAAGGGAGATCGACGTTGACGAAGGCGGAGGAGGCGCTCGGGCCCCAGCCGTTGAAGGCCTTGATCTGAAACGCCACGCTGCGGGCTCCTAAAGGGATCGGAAACGACACGGGAGCCGAGCCGGCGGCGACGGTCGTGAGGTAGAGGTAGAGCCCGCCGTCCAAGGCCGCGAAGAGGAGAAACCCGCGCGCTCCGGCGGAGCTTGCGGTAAGCGAGAGCATCCTCCGGGGCAGAACCCCGGGCGGGTCCGAGAGCGCCGGAAAGACGGCGCCCAGGTCACGGACCTGGGGGAGGGAGGGAGCATTGGGGGCGCGAAACGGATCAGGCGCCCGGATGATGAGCGCGACCGGGTGCGAGAGGGTCGCCGACCAGGCCCCAAGCCGGACCCGCACGGCGGGATGGAAAGTGCCCACGGCCGGGAAGCTGTGGCTTGCCACGGGCGTGGGGCTTGCCTGCTCGAAGACCCCGTCGCCGTTCCAGTCGTACTCATAGAGGTCGGGGATGCCGCGTGCGACGCTCAAGTCGAAGTGGACCGGCTGTCCGGTGGCAAAGCCGCAGTCCTGGGCGCTGCAGGCGCGGGCGGAAAAGCCGGTAGGGATGGGCGCCTGCACCAAAGAGAAGGTGCGGGTCAAAAAGACCGCCATCTGCGCCCGGGTGGCGGTGTCCTCCGGGCAGAACCGGGGAGGGTTGGTGGCACAGCCGCCGGTGATCCCATCGCGGAAGAGCTGCTCGATGAAGGGTGCTGCCCAGTGAGAGGGTGGCACGTCGGCAAAAAGGCCCACGGCCGGAGGAGGAAGGAAGCCGGCGCCCCGCCGGGCTCTCTCGAGAAGGATCGCCGCCTGGGCCCGGGTGACCGGGTCGGCCGGACAGAAGCGCAGAGGCGAGGCGGCGCAGCCGCCGGTCACGTGATCGGAGAAGAGGCGCTCGATCTGGGCCGCGGCCCAGAAGTCCGGAGGCACGTCGGCGAAGATCCCCCGGGGCGGGGGAGGGGGCGCCGGGTGGTTCGCGGCATCGAGGAAGACGGCGGCCTCGGCGCGCGAGACCGTCGAGCTCGGGCAGAAACGCGGGGGCGAGTCGGCGCAGCCGTGGGTCAGCCCCACGGCCCGGAGCGTCTCGATGGCATTCCAAAACTGATCCGCTGCGGGCACGTCGGAAAACGACGAGGCGACGACCTGGGTCGAGCCGCTGGGACCCGCGACCGACCCGTCGCCGTTGGCGAGCGTGAAGGCGAGGTGATAGGTCCCGAGGGCATCCGGCGTCCAGTCGGCCACCGGCTGCGGAAAGCCCTGGGGGAAGGCCCTGAAAGGGCTCCCGGTCACCGACCAGAGGGGGGAAAGAGGCGGCCGGCCGGCGACGTCGGCCGCGAGATGGAGAGGGGCCTCGGCCGACCCGAGAACCACCGGAATGGCGGTCGCCGAGCGGATCTGGGGCTTGGGATCGAGCACCACCAGGGCCTTGGTCCGCGTCGAGCAGTGACCCTGGGCGTCGCAGGCGGTCAGGGTGACACTCTTGGGGCCTGGTGTCGAGAAGGTATGGTGGATGGTGCTCTGCGCCCGGGCGGAGCGGGAGCCGGGGACGGCCAAGAGAGCAAGAGGGAGAAAAACGGCCAAACGTCGCATGGGGGGAGAGCCTCCTAGAAAGGGAGAGCCCGCCCGCCAACGAGCGGGCGGGCTCTCTGCCGGGCATCAGGCCGCGGTCCTCCCCCGGCGCTTGAGCACCGGGAGAGCGCAGAGGCCCAAGAGGACGGCGAGGGTGGCGAGACCGGCCTTGCTCACGGCCGGCACGGCCGGCGTGACGGTGCCATGAAGCGGTGTCTTCGTCGGATCTCCGGTCACCTCGGGGGTGGCGGGATCGTCGCTCGGCACCGAGTCGAAGTTGACGCCGGTGACGGTGCTCTGGGTGGCGACGAAGCCGGGATCGCCCGGCCCGGCCAGATCGACGGCCAAAGCGCGGTAGACGATCGTCACCGTCTCGCCGGCCCCCAAGCTCGGCACCTCGACGGCCATCGTGGCGTCGCCCGCGCCGTTGCCGGCGGTGACGGTGCCGCGATCGGTCGCGACGCTGCCGGTGACGAGCCCCAGGCGGGAGTCGAGCTGGGTGGAGATCCGGAGCCCCAGGGCGGCTGCCGCAGAGGGGTTGTGGACGACGAGCGTGTAGGTGATCTCATCGCCGTTGTCGAGGTTCGAGTTGCCGTTGGCATCGCCCGTCAGCGTGTCGTCGAGTGTCGCGGTCAGAGACACGGGCATGGGAGTCGAGGTCTGGTCGCAGGAGCTCATGCCGGCCACGATGGCGCAGGCGCTGTTGGCGATCTGGCGGACGTTGGGCGGCAGCGGCGAGACGGCGCGGACGGTGAAGACGACGGTGGCGTTCTCGCCCGCGGCAAGAGAGGGGATCGTGAGGCCACAGGTCCCTCCGGCCGCCGGAGAGACACAGCTCCACCCGGGATCCGAGGCGGCCGCCTCGAACGTGCTGTTGGCCGGCACGGTCTCGGTCAAGGCAATGCTCGCCGCATCCTGATCGCCGCTGTTGGTGACCATGAGGTGGAAGGCAAGCGCCGCTCCGGCTGCAAGCGGCGGCCCGGCGTAGGTCTTGACCAGCGTCAGGTGGGGAGAGCCCCCCGCGGGATCGGTCACCGTGGCGCAGACGTTGCGGGCCGGGACGTCCGAGGCGCAGGCGGTGTTGGCGATCTGGGAGAGGCCGCCGGGAAGAGGCGAGACGACCCGCACGGCGAAGACCCGGATGGCGCTCGCCCCGGCGGCGAGGGCGGGGAGAGTGAGGGTGCAGGCCGTCCCCGAGCACGACCAGGCAGGATCGGAGCTACCCGCCACGAAGGCCGTGCCGTCCGGGACCCTCTCGGTAAGGGTTACCGCTGCCGCGTCCTGGTCGCCCGTGTTGGCGACGGTGACCGCATAGGTGACGAGCCCGCCCGGGGCGGGAGGGGCCGAGGTGCGGGACTTGGAAATCACGAGCCGCGGCGAGCCGCCGGAGGGCACCTGGACCTGGTCGCAGACGGGGCTCCCCGCAGGGATCGAGGCGCAGGCGGAGTTGGCGATCTGGGTCACCCCGGCTGGAAGGGGAGAGTCGATCCGGACGGCAAAACGGAAGACCGTGCTCGAGCCGCCCCCTGCGAGCGTGCCGGCGCTCACCGTACAGCTTGATCCGGCGGCCACCCCGGAGCAGGTCCACGGTGAGCTTGCCGCCGCGTCGTAGGTGGTGTGCGCGGGGACGGTCTCGGTGAGGGTGACGGAAGCGGCCTGATTGCCGAGGTTGGCGACGGTGACGGCGAAGACGAGCCCGGCCCCGGGGACGGCCGAGCCGGAGAGGACGGACTTGGTGACCGAGAGACGGGCCTCACCGTCGGTCGGTATCACGATGGTGTCGCACCGGCCGCTGTCGCAGGCGGAGTTGGTGATCGTCGTGACGCCGGCCGGGAGCGGATCGTCGATCGTGACGGCAAAGCTACGGGAGAGGCTCCCTCCCGCTCCGGGGATCGCCGGCAGGCTCAGGGTACAGGCCGAGCCGGCCGCGGTCCCGGAACAGCTCCATCCGGGAGAGCTGGCCGCGGCGTTGAAGGTGGTGTTGGCCGGCACGGTCTCGGTGAGAGAGGTGGCGGGCGAGTCCTGATCGCCGCCGTTGCTGACGGCCAGGTTGAAGACGAGGGTGTCGCCGGGGGTTCCGGTGCCGCTCGTGAGGGTCTTCCGGACCCGCAGATCGGCTGCGGCAGTGATCGGCGCCGTGGCCGTGGCGCAGTTGTTGGCGGTGGGATCGCCCGGTGTCGTGGTGGCGGCGCAGGCGGTGTTGCTCACGGCGGAAGCGCCGGCCGGAAACGGCTTCGCGACCGACACGGCGAAGAGGCGGCTTGCGCTGCCGCCGGCCGCAAGCGTCCCCAGGCTCGCCGTGCAGGTCGAGCCTGCCGCGGTGCCCGAGCAGGTCCAATCGGGCGAGCTCTGGGCGGCGGTGAAAGTGGCGTTGGCCGGCACCGTCTCGCGCAGACTGACACCTTGGGCGACGCCGGTTCCGCGGTCGGTCACCGTGAGGGTGAAGACCGCGACGGTACCGGGAATGCCTCCGGAGGAGGTGAGCGACTTGGTGAGACTCAAGTCCGGGGAGCCGGCGAGGATGGGAGTCGAGTCCGAGGCGGAGTTGTTCGAGGGATCGGCGTCGGGAGTGCCGTCGGTGGTGGCGATGGCGGCGGAGTTGGAGATCTGGGCGACGGAGGGCGGAGTCAGGGGCGAGAGGGTGACGGCGAAGATCCGGGAGCCGCTGCCGGCGACCGGCAGCGAGCCGAGGCTCAGGGTGCAGACCGATCCGGGCGCGGTGCCCGCGCAGCTCCACCCCGGCGAGCTCTGGGCGGCGGCGAAGGTGGTGTTGGCCGGCACGGTCTCGGTGAGCGCCGCGGCAGCGGCGGCATTGCCGGCGTTGGCGTAGGTCAGGGAGTAGGCGACGGTGTCTCCCGGGTGCACCGAGACCCCTCCGTCGCTTTTCGTCAAGGTGAGGTCGGCTGCAGCACAGCCATTGACGCGGCTCTCGGTGAAGGTGGTGGAGAGGGTGGCGGGCGTAGGCGAGAGGATCTCGTCGGTGGCCTTGACGGTGAAAGGTCCGGAGGGCCCGACGTAGAGTCCGGGGACGAGGACGGTCAGGACGAAGCCTCTGGAGTTGGGATTGTCGGCGGGGATGGAGCAGGTGTAGTCGAAGACGGCTTTCGAGTCGTTGGGGCTCGAGCCGAGCGATATGGGTCCCAGGACGCAGTTGCCGGAGAAACCATGGTCCTGCTGGACAGGGGCCTGGAAGCGCCAATTGATGGGGAGATCCGAGGGGATGGTGATGCGTCCGGTGGTGGTATCGCCCGGGCGGGCGGCGTTGTCGAAGACGACGAGTTGGAGGAGGACGGACTCGTAGCAGTCGAGGAGTCCGTTGCCGTTGCTGTCGGTGAAGCTTCGGGTGGCGAGGGTCAGGACCGGCTCGGCGTGAGCGGTAGCAGTGGCCAAGGCGAGTGCGAGAAGGGCCTTTCCCACCATTTGGCTACATTTTAGTAGTCTAATCGACATGATTCGGGACTCTCCTTTTAAAACGCGGTGGTGGATGGTCAGTGGTTCGGAGCCGGGCTTTTCCGAGCTCTAGGGCTTGTCCTCTCCGGGAGCTGCGAGGAGCTCGAAGAGGACTTGGGGCAAGCGCTCGGGATCCTCGGGAAAGTCGAGGCCGAGAAGCGCAAAGAGCCGCCGCCAGTGACGAAGGTCGAGCCCCACGGAGACGGCTGCGCCGTCGGCGGCCGAAGGGGCTGCAGCGGCTGCCGGCGGGGAAGGGGCAGGGGAAGCGGCGGGACCCTTCGGGCCGGAGGAGCCGGCGTCTTTCTCCTTCTCGGCGGCCAGCCGGTCGCGCAGCCGTTCGAGCGCCGGCCGCGAGAGCGGGGTCCTTTCGCGGATGGCGTCGCGGACCAGCCGCTCCTGGTGCGCCTCGGGAAGCTCGGTCAAGAGCCGGCAGGTCTCGGTGTTGGCGACCATCTTGGCCTCCAGGGCTTGGAGCACGACACCGGTCGCCTTCAACACCCGGAGGTGAGCCGAGAAGCTGCTCTCCGAGACGCCCAACTGCTTGGCGACGTCCTTGGCCTTGAGGCCCGTGAGCTCCTTGAGGCGCTGGAAGGCGCGGGCCTTGGGCAGGAGGTCGAGGTCCTTCCTGTGCAGGTTTTCGATGAGTTGGAAGAGGAGCCTTCGCGGCTCGTCGAGGTCGGTTAAGAGGAGGCTCCGGATCGAGCTCATGCCCGCCAGGCGCGAGGCGTGATACCGGCGCTCGCCGGCGACGATCCTCCACTGGCCGGAGACTTCCGGATCGGGCTCGACCAGGATCGGCTCGAGGACGAAGCCGACGGTGCGAATCGAGTCGGCGAGCGCCAGGATCTCGGCATCGGTCTCGGGCTCGGCGATCGGGCGTGGCTGGTTGGGATCGGGCTGGATGTGGTCGAGGGGGAGGTCGATCACCTGCCCGGAGGTCACCTCAGGGCGGCCTTCGAAGGCCGCGGCCGCCTCTTCGAGAGAGTCCCAGATCGGACGGCTCCCCGTGCTCACTGGAGGATCTCCCGGGCAAAGCCCGACCACAGCTCGCGCAGGGTTCGGTCCGCCTTCTTGTACCGCCAGACCGGCACGCCGGCCTCGATGGCCTCGGCCACGGCCGAGCGCTGCGTGAAGTAAGGGGGCAGGACGGTGACGCGCTGGGATACGTCCGCCAGGCGCCCCTGCTGGGCCTTCGACGCCTTGTTGAAGCGGTTGACGACGACGCGGTAGGAGAGGCCGGGATTGAGCTTTCTGGCGGAGGAGAGCATCTGGAGCGTGCTCGCGAGCCCGGCGAGGGAGAACGAGGCGGGCTCGATGGGCATCACGGCGACGTCGGCCCAGAGCATGGCGGCGACCATGCGCCGGCAGATGGTGGGCGGGGTGTCGATGATGGCGACGTCGTAGGGGAGGGAGTGGAGGAGGCGCCGCTGGAGGGAGGCTGCGTGCTGAGGATTGAAGGTGCCCTCGACCGCGTCGAGGCGGCGGTGCCCGTGGAGCAGGTGAAGGGTAGGCGAGAGAGGCAGGGGAGCGATCTCGGCCGCGCTTGCCTGGGTGAAGAGGAGGTCGGCGCCTCCGGTCGTGTCGAGGAGGTCGTCGCGGCCCGAGAGGGCGGTTGAGGCGTTGCCCTGGGAGTCGAGGTCGATGACGAGCGTCCGGCGGCCGAGCTCGGCCGCCATGTGAGCGATGTGGAATCCGACGGTCGTCTTGCCGACGCCGCCTTTCTGGTTGACCTGGGCGAGGACGAGCACGAGTTCAGGGCCTCCCGGAGAGGTAGGGCCGGGGGAACTCCAGATCGGAGGCCACCTGGACGTTGAAGGGAGTGCCGGCGGCCAGGCGCAGCGACGGACGCACGTCGAGCCCGCGGCGCAGGAGGCCGGAGGAGACCTGGCCGAGCTCTTGGCCGAGAGCGCCCGCGGCGATCTCGGAGGCGGTCGGGTTGCCGCGCAGGTCCGAGCCCGCGGGCGCCTGGGAGAGCTGGGCTCCAGCACTGATGACGCTCAGAAGGAAGGCCGTGGTGAAGAGACGGGGCAGGTGTGAGTCGACTTTGGCGGGGACGCCTGCGGCGCCTTCGAGGTCGGCCGCCGACAGGCGCGAGAGGTCATAGGCGGTGCCGTCGGGCAGGAGGAGCCGCGTCCAGGCGAGGAGGAGCCGCGAGTCGCCGTGCTGGACGTCGGAGCTGTACTGGCCGACCAAGCGGGCGCCTCGCGGGACGAGGAGGAAGCTTCCGGTCGGCGAGTCGTAGACGTCGCGGCGCACGAGGGCGGTGGCCATGCCCGGGAGATCGGAGTTGAGGGCGGTCTCCAGAGTCGCCGGGATGAGCGAGCCCTGGAGGAGGCGGAAGGGAGAGCGCAGGGTCTCTGCCGGGGCGAGGCGGGAGGGAACGCTCGCGGCGCGGGCAGCGAGGAACGCCTCGGCCCGTGCGGGCGGGCTCTCCCGCGACTCGGGGGCCAACCGCACGGGCTCAGCCGTCCGGGCCGTGGCGCCCGAGCCCACCTCCTCGGGCGCCTTGGGAAGGAGACGCACGAGAGCGTCGGTCAAGGGGTCGCCCGAGGGAGCAGCCGCCTTCTCGCCGGCACGGAAGCGGATGACTGGGCGGTCAGGGGAGGCAGGTGCCATCTTCTCGCGAGGAAATTCGGCTCCCGCGGTACCGCGGGCCAGGACGGCGGGCCAGCGGGGGTCATAGACGCCGGGAGGGGGGAGCTCCTCCGGGGAGGCGATGGGGCCTCGCGGCAGCGGCGGCTTGGCCGCCGCCTGGGGGAGAGCGTCAGCCGGAGGGGCGGAAGGCCAAGACGGAGCCGGAGGAGCCGGCGGCTGCCTGCGGGCCCGGCTCTCCTGCTCGGCCAAGAAGCGGCCCAAGAGAGAGTTGGGATCGGCCGGCGCTGGGGACGCTCCCTTGGGGGCCTCCGGTGGAGGAGACGGCTTGGGATTCAAATAGGCGAAGAGGACGAAGAGCACGAAGAGGACCGCCACCCCGACGGCGTAGAGCGGCCGGCGGTTGACGGAGACAACGGGCGGGCGGGGGGCGAGGGTGGGATCTTGGGGCTCGCTCATCGCCGGCTCCGGTTCTCGATCGCGAGGGTCTTCTTGCCAAGCTTGAGCTCCAGGCCGTGGACGACGGCGTCGACGATGTACCAGGAGCCGTCGCGGCTGACGCGGTAGTTGAGGAGGGTGCGCTTGCCGGAGTCGTCGACGCCCAGGAGGACCGGCGTCTCAGCCGGCGGCTTCGTGCTCCAGCCGACGAAGGTATGGGTGCCGTCATCGAAGACCCGGTCGGGCGCCCAGCGGTCGCGGGCGATCCGGTAGTCGAAGTTGAGCCGCGAGGGATCGGCGATTTCGGCGATGACCGTCCCGGCTCGGCGTTGCTCGGCCGTCTGGTGCTCGCGGGCCAAGCGGATGACGTCTCTGGGGTAGTAGAAGGCGGCGCGGTGGGTGACCGGTCGGCTGTGGTCGGCCGTCAGCGCCACGACGTAGGTGCGCCGTCCGGTGGTGACGATGAGCGTCGTCGAGCTGCCGAAGGCCTTGGGCTGGAGGACGACGTGGGGCGTGCTCTCTCCCGAGGTGAGCTGCTCGGTGACCCAGGTGGGATCGCCCACGGCGATCCCCTGAAGGGCCTCTCCGGCCTGAAGCTCCAAGTCGCAGAGGATGCCCGGCGCGCAGTTGATCGCGGGCTCAGAGAGCCCATAGGGAAAGAGGACGATTCCCTCCTGATCGAGGACGGGAGCGCGCCCCTGGGTGGCGTAGGTCTCGACGGCCTTCTCGACCGGATCGAGGGGCAGGGGAAGCGCTGGGTCTTTCGAGGTCTCTGGGCTCTGCGGGCTCTGCCCGGCCAAAGGCAGGGCCCCGAGCAGAGCGAGCAAGAGGAGGACGTAAGGAAGCATCGGGCTCATAGGGGTCTCCGTGGGTCAGTGGACCCTCGTCCAGTCGAGGTCCACGATGAAGTAGCCGAGGGGATTGGCCAGCAGCAGATCGAGCCGGTGGGGCGGATCGACCTGGGTGGTGACGAGCGCCTGCCAGCGCTCCTCGTGGCGCTGGCCGGAGCGGTCGTGGTGGATCTCCGTCCATTCGATCTGCCAATGCCGCTCGCCGCGGCGAAGGATGGAGATCTCGGGCGAGACGTTGACGGTCTCGGTCTTGGCGAGCTCGTAGGGGCTCGCGCGCTCGAAGGATTGGCGCACCGTGGCGACGGCGTTGCCGCGCAGGAAGGCCGCGGCGTCCTGGAGGTGGAGGTTCAAGGCCTCGGGGTCGGCCGGGACGGTGCGCAGGTTGCGGATGAAGACCGCGAGGACGTAGCGCCAGAGGAGCGTGTCCGGCAGGTGGAGTGCGGCGGCGGGGCCGACGCGCAGAGCGTTTCCGTGGTGGTCGACCTCGACGACGTAGGGGACGACCGAGGAGCGGCGCGCCGCCAAGACCAGGGCCACGGTTAAAAACACGTCGAGCGCCAAGAGGACCGTGGCCACGATCTGCCAGTTGCGCTTGCCGGCGGCGAGCCGGTCCCAGCGGGTCTCGTGGGCCTCGCGGGCGGTCAGATAGTTAGGGAGAGGTGTCGGCATGGGCGTTTAGTTGTCGAAGACGACGGGCTTCAAGCCCAAGTGGAGGGTCGCCGGCACGTACTGGGCCGAAAGACGGGGGACGGCCCAGAGGAGAGAGGCGCAGCAGGCCACACCGCCCAGGAAGACGTAGAGATCGAGCGGCCCGATGAAGCTCTCGGCGAGAAGCTGATTGGCCCACCGGGTGGTCAAGCTCGCGATCACGCCTGCGACGAGGTAGGTCAAAAGGAGCTTGACCCCCAGCCGCAGGACGCTCGAAAGAGCACTTTCAGCCAGTGCGTAGGTCCAGCGCGAGGCGCCGAACCCCAAGAGGACGTAGGCGGCGGCGAGGACGACGTAGGACTCGACCAGCGTCAAGAGGACCGTGATCGCCATGGCGAAGAAGGCGAGGAGGACGAGAAAGGAGCTGAAGACGGCAATGAAGACCCCCAACGGATCGATCAGGAACCCGGAGTTGTCGAGGGTTCCCAGGATGTGGAGGGCGACGGTGACGCCGGTGCTCAAAAAACCCGAGGGGTGAAGAGCGTGGATGCCGGAGGCAGCGCCACCGGCCTGCTGGAACGAAGAGAGGATGAGCGGCAGGAGGATGTCGCTTTTCTGGATGAGGTAGAGGAGGAAGCCTAAGAAGGCGGCCTTGCGCAGGAAGACTTCGAAGAGCGCCTCGAGGCCGGCGCGCTGAGAGATCGTGAGGCGAAGCCACGTCCAGCTCCATTCGATCGTCGCGAGTCCCCAGAAGAGGGAGAGGGCGACGGGATGAAGGGCGGCCGACCAGGCGGCGAGCGCCTGGTCGAAGCTGTCCAGGATCTGGTTGAGGAGAGTGAGGTCCATCGGGTCTCCGGGGAGAGGATTGGGCAAGTTAGAAGAGCGAGAGCGAGACGGAGCTGGGAACGCCGGTGTAGCCGGCCGAGGGGTCGTAGCCGGGCTCCGGTCGGGCGCCGCCGGCGTCGAGCCAGGCCGCCCGGGCGGCGGCGGCCGTGGCCTCCTTCTGGAGCTCCAAAGCGGTGGCGAGAGTCGCCGCGTTGGCAGAGAGGAGTGTGGCCTGGGTGCTTTTCTGAAGCTCGGTGGCCTCCAGGGTGTGGAACATGTTGTTGACCTCGGCCTCCTGGAGCGGCGAGTCGGCAAAAAGCGAGGCCGCCGTCATCTCGGCGAGGCGGATCTGGCTCGCGGTGTTGTTCCAGGTGAGCCGGTTCTGGCCGGCGAGAAGCAGCGCCAGCGTCTCGTGGGAACGGTCGAGGAGCGTCTTGTACCGGTCCGGCCAGTTGCCGGCTGGCGGCGAGTAGCCGGGGAAGGTATCGCGGTAGACCTGCTCGACGCCGATCTTCAGATAGCCGAGATTGCTGGAGATCTGTGAATACGTATTGAAGATCTGGTCGAGCTCGCCCAAGAGGCCATGGAGGCTGCTCCAGCTTCCGCCCTGGCCGAAGCTTTCGAGGCTCTTGACGGTGGCGCGGACCTGCTCGACCTGGTGGTAGATCTGCTCGGCGCGTTGGACCTGGGCATAGGCGCGCTGAATCCACGCCAGGATGTCGACGACGGGGATCCCCGAAGCACCCGCGACCGCAGGGTAGGTGAGGAGAAGGCAGCAGAGGAGGGCGAGGATCTTCTTTCTCATGGCAGGTTCCTTTCGTAGGCAGCCTGGAGCCGGGAGGCCCAGGTGGGGAGGTTTCGGGTCGTAAGCCACGCGGCGGGCCAGGCCGGCCCGAGCTCGCGTGCCAAGAGCCGGATGGCGGCCAGCTCCTCCTTCGAGCCCGCGCCGCAGAGGGCGAGGGCTACCGGTGGGAGCTTCAGCCGGAACAGGCGATTGCCTTCAGGGGCTGTGACGTAGTAGTCGGCCTTGGGAGCGGCGGTCGCGATGATCTGGAGCTGGCGGCTGTTGAGCCCAAGGGCGCGGTAGAGGGGGGAGGTGCTCTCGTTGGTGGCCTGCGGGTTGGGGAGGAAGAGCTTGGTGGGGCAGCTCTCGTAAAGCACCTCGCGCAGGCTCGACTCGGCGAGATCGGCGAGCGATTGGGTGGCGAAAAGCACACAGGCGTTCGCCTTGCGAAGCTCCTTCAACCACTGCCGGAGCTGGGCGGAGAAGAGCGGATCGCTGAGATAGGTCCACGCCTCGTCGAGGACCAAGAGGGTGGGAGAGCCGTCGAGGCGCTGCTGGATGCGGTGGAAGAGGTAGAGGAGCGTGGGGACCACGGACTTGGGACCCAGCTCCATCAGGTGGCTCATCTCGAAGCAGAGGAAGCGGGCCTCGCCCAGGCGATCGGCCTCGGCGTCCAAAAGGGCGCCACCCACGGCGCCCGACTGGATGGTGTAGGGGAGAAGCGCGGTGCGCAGGTCCGGGTCCTGGAGCTTGAACCAGAGGTTGGTGAGAGTGCGCTGGGCGCCCTGGCCGGCCACGAGGTCGAGCGCCTCGGCGAGGGTGCGGCGATGGCTGGGCGTAAGGTCAATCCCGGCCAGGTGATAGAGGGTCTCGAGCCACTCGGCGGCCCAGGAGCGCTCGATCGGATCGTCGATGCCCGCCAGGGGGCAGAAGGCGATGCTCCCCGACTCATCGGCCAGCGGGAAGTGGGCGCCGCCTGCGGCGAGGGTCAAGGCGAGGTAGGAGAGACCCTTGTCGAAGGCGACGACCTTGGCGCCTGGATAGCGAAACCAGCTCGCCATGAGGTAGGCGACCATGGCGCTTTTCCCTGAACCCGTGGGTCCCACGACGAGCGTGTGTCCGACGTCGTCGGCGTGGAGATTGAGCCGAAAGGGCGTGGCCCCAACGGTTTCGGTCCACAGAAGGGCGGGGTAACCGCCGGGAGGAGCAAACCGGCTGGGATTTTCGGCGCGTCCGGGCCAGACCGAGGTGACGGGGAGGAGGTGGGCGAGGTTGCGGGTGGTGACGAGAGGCCTGCGCAGGTTGGGACGCAGATGCCCGGGAAGGGACCCGAAGAAGGCGTCGAGGGCGTTGATCTCCTCCTCGCGCACGGGGATGTTGAGATTGCGCACCTGGCGGGCCAAGTCCCGAGCGTTTTCGGCCAGCCGCTCGGGGGACTCGTCGTGGAGCACCAGGACGGCCGAGTAGAAGCCGAGGCGCGTCGCACCCGAGGCGACCTCGGCGCGTACTTCATCGACGTCGCGCAGCATGTTGAGCGAGTCGTGGTCCTGAACGGCCTCGGGAGCTCGCCGGGCCTCGGGGGAGGAGAGTTCGGAGAAGTAGCGCAGTCCCCTTCGGCTCTGAATCCAGCGCAGCCGGTAG
>DASUEN010000076.1:0-4156 GCA_036275055.1 Thermoanaerobaculia bacterium | reverse complement strand
CTCTTCCGGCGCCTTGTCGATCTGATCGAAGGCCACGAAGCTCGCCAGCCCTTTGGACGCCAGCACCTTCGTGATCGCCGCCGTCAGCGTCGTCTTGCCGTGGTCGACGTGACCGATCGTCCCGATGTTGACGTGCGGCTTGGAACGATTGAACTTCTCCTTGCCCATGGCGCTGTCAGATGCCTCCTAAGAGCTGTATGGTTTGTCGTTCGCTTGTTGCCGTCCGCTCCGGGCGAAGCCGGAGGTTCATGGAGCCCACGACCGGATTTGAACCGGTGACCCCTTCCTTACCAAGGAAGTGCTCTACCCCTGAGCCACGTGGGCTTGAGACACCCGTGGATTCGCCCGCAGCCGGTGCCCGGACGTTTCCGACGGTCAAACCGTGCGATCCTACATCCTCCCCCACGTCGTGTAAAGCCCCTTCGTTGCGCTGCCGGCGGCCTTGCGGGAAGCCCTTG
This sequence comes from Thermoanaerobaculia bacterium, assembly GCA_036275055.1. GTDB lineage: Bacteria > Acidobacteriota > Thermoanaerobaculia > Multivoradales > UBA5704 > DATARR01. The sequence continues at coordinate 3,698 of DASUEN010000076.1, read as the reverse complement.
GGAGAGCGTCCCGGGAAGGACGCCCGAGGAGAGGGACGAGTATTGTGCCAGAGGAGCTCCGGCTTGTCTAGGGGGCAGGCAGAGAAGGGACGCTGCCGGGGGCCGACGCCGGGGATTCCCGTTCGAGCAACCACCAGCTCCCGGACCTCCAACCGCGCAGCCCCAGCCGGGCCGGATCGTCGCCGAAGGCGTCGGCGACGTCGCCTGCCGTGCCGCGCACCAGGAAGTAGCGGAAGCGGCCAGCGTGGCGATCGTGGTCAAATAGATGCGGGCTCCACTCGTTCCATTCCGACAGCAGGTCGTCCCAACTGCGGCCCGGCCGGAAACGCGCCGAGGTCTGGAACAGCTCGGCGAAGGAGAAGAGGATCCTTCCCCCCTTCCACACTTGGTAGTAGGCGGGGAAGTGGAGGAATACCGGCATCCGCGGCCAGCTCGCCGATCCACGCTGGAAGATCAGCCCAGCCAGGCTCTGCCCTGGCTCGGTGCCGGCCAGAAGCTCCTCGACGCCGGCGCTCTCGGCCCGGAAGCGCAGGCAGCCGGTCAGGGTGGCCCCGAGCTGAAAGACCACCAGGGCCCCGGCCACGAAAGCCACCAGCCGGCGACGCGCAGGCAGCACCGGCGGCAGCGCCACGACCCCCACCATCAGGGCGAAGGGCGCGACACGCTCGGCGATGAGGTAACCGCCCCGCAGCTCCGGCAGGAGCAGATACAGAGCTCCCAGCCACCCGGCCAACGTGGCGAAACGGCTCCGATAGAGGAGACCGGCCTCGGAAGGGGGGTCGGAGGGGCGAGAGCTCCGCGCCCGCCATGCCACGGCGAGGGCCGCCACCACTGCAAGCAGTGCGAAGGAGATCGACGAGCTGCGGTCTGCCGTAGGGCCGAAGAGGAGATCGGGAAGGTGGGAAAGCTTGTCGGTCACCGGCAGCCGGAAGGGTGCACCCTGGCGCATCCGCCGTTCGTAACCGCTGATCACTCCTGCCGGCGAGCGCAGGACGCCATAGGCCATGACCGCGAGCCCCGCCGCCAAACCGGGCAGGAGAGGCGAGAGCCAGAGGAGGAGCCGCCGCCATCCCGGGAGCCGGCAGATCGCCAGCCACCCCACGGCCCCGGCGAAGAGCAGCAGGAACTGGAGGTGGACCGTATAGAAGAGGACGCCCACTCCCGCGAGCGCCAGCCACGAGCGGACGGTGAAAGGCCGCTCGAAGAGACCCTCCGCCAGCGCCAGCCCACCGAGGGCCAGGGGGTAGGCGAGGAGGTTGTCCACGAACCCCCAGAAGAAGGCATAGTTGTAGGTGAGCGCCAGGGCGAGGAGGGCGTACTCGGGAGGCTTCCCCACCCGCCGGCAGAGGGCCAGAGCCGCCGCGCCCACCGCGACGAGGCAGAGCGACACCACCAGCCGCCCCGCCACGTTGATGGGGAGCACCCAGGCCAGCCCCGCCACCAGCAGCTTGAAGAGGCCGTGCGGTGCCCACAAAGCCAGCTCGTAGGTCTCTTTGAACCGCCGCACCGGATCGCCATACCAGCGCAGGATCGCCGCCAGGGCGAGCTGCTGCGGATAATCCACCATCGGCGGGAACGGCGTCACCCAAAGAGGGACGACCCAGAGGGGCGCGACGGCCAGGCCGGCCTTCGACAGCAAGACTTCTCCTAAAGTTTTAGTTGACATGGCGACAGGGCGAGAGTATCATCCTAATTCGTTAGGAGGTAACTGCCGATGGCCAGGACGAAGAGCACCGGGGAACCGCTCACCCCGCTGGAGCTAGAGATCATGAAGGTGCTCTGGGAGATGGGGCCCGCCGCCGTTCAGACGGTCCAGGAGCGACTGGCTCCGGAGCGAACGCTGGCCTACAACACGGTGCAGACGATGCTCAACGTCCTCGTGCGCAAGGGCAAGGTGACCCGCGAGCTCCAGGGGCGCGCCTACCTCTACGCGCCCGCGGTCAGCCGCGTTCAGGCCTCCCGGCAGGCCCTGGGCGACCTGGTGCACCGCATGTTCGACGGCTCGGCCGAGAGCCTGGTGCTCAGCCTGGTGGAAGCGCGCCAACTGACGCCGGAAAAGCTCGCCGAGCTTTCGGCGCTGATCGACAAAAGCGAGGAGGAGGATGGCGATGAAAGGGCTTGACGGGCTTCTCCTCACCTTCCTGCTCAACGCCCTCTGGCAGATCCCAGCCGCCGTGGCCGGCGGGCTCCTGGGCGCCCGGCTGTTGCGGCGAGCCCCGGCCCGGCAACGCCACGCCCTCTGGCTGGCGGTGGCCGTGGTCTGCGTGGCGCTGCCGGCCGCGAGCCTGCGATGGCCGGATCTCCCTGCGCGGCAGCCGGAGGTCTCCGGGGTCCCTGCCGCTCCTGCGCCCATGGCCGGTCCGGAGCTGGTCCCGCCGGACCCGCGGCGGCCCGCCCGCTACGCTCCCGCGGCCGGAGCCGCGGCCGCCGCCGGCTATGCGCTCCTGCTCCTCTTCCGGGGATTCCGCCTGGGGCAGACCTGGCGTCGCACGCTCGGTCTGGCCCGGCGGGCGAGCCTCCTGGACGTGCCCGAGCGGGCGGCGCCCCTCGTCGCGGCCTGCCGGCAGGCTCTGGGCGTGGGGCCCGTGCCCCTCCTCGCCTCCGGAGAAGTGACCGGGCCGGTCACCCTCGGGGCGTTGCGGCCCGCCATCCTCCTGCCTCCCCGCTTCCTCGACGACGCCTCCCCGGACGAGGCGCTGTCGGCCCTCGGCCACGAGATGGCCCACGTGCGGCGGCGCGACTACGCCGCCAATCTCCTGTGCGAAGCGCTGCTCCTCCCCGTCGCGTTTCATCCGGTGGTGCGCCTGGTGCGCCGCCGGCTCGCGGAAACCCGGGAGATGGCCTGCGACGAGGCGGTCCTGGAGACGCTGCTCGGGCGCCGCTCCTATGCCCGGTCCCTGCTCTCCCTCGCTGCCGGCGCCGCCGGCCTTCCCCGGCCCACCCACACCCTGGGCGTCCTCGACGCCCACACTCTGGAGGTGCGTATGAAAAGCATTCTGGATCACCGTCCCCGCGTGGGCCTGCCGGCGGCCCGCGCCCTGCTGGGAGCCGCCCTGCTGCTGCTCGGCGGGATCGCCCTGGCGGCATCGGGGGTGACCGTCCGGGCCGTGGCCGCGGACGCGCGCGGCGATCTCCGCCCCTTCGCCGGCACCTGGAGCGCCGACTGGACCCCCGAGCCCAAGGACGGCGGCAACGGCCAGAAGGTGCGAGCTCTCGACTTGGAGGTCCACCCCGACGGCCGCATCGTGGAGACCTGGTACAAGTACCTGAAGGGGGGAGGCACACCGCAGAAGGAGGTCGTCCTGGTGACGGACTACACAGTCGAAGGGAACACCTTGAAATTCGCCGTCCGCGTCAAGGATTTCGCCTTCCGCGACAAGCCGGCCGGCCCCGCCGAGCTGCGGGAGTCGCTGGAGCTCCAGGGAGGGGACGACGCCGTCTGGCGCAGCCTCTCCAACTCCTACGTCGATGCCCTCAAGAAGCGCGGCGAGCCCGTCCCGCCCCCGCCCCCGCCGACCCCGATGAAGCGCCAGCCCTGATCCGGCCCCCTTCTCGATGGAGCCGGTCTGAAGCGGGACCCGTCCCGCCTGGGAGAGGTGTCGCCGGAAGCTCCCGCTTCCGGCGCCCCGCCCGGGGTTCGGTTGACAGGGCGGCGGGGGCGAGCCTAGCATCCCGGGACTGCTACGCCCATGAGGGAA
>DASUEN010000075.1:0-5457 GCA_036275055.1 Thermoanaerobaculia bacterium | reverse complement strand
AAGCGCGCTGAGCTTGCCGTCTCAGAGGGCCGCCCGCCCAAGACCCTCATCACCCCGGCCCTCTTCTCCCGCCCCCTCGCCACCCCCCTCACCGGGAGAAGAGGGAGCCCCCACCCAACAGCAAGAACGGTTCGGCCAGGTACCCCTCTCCCGGGGAGGGGGATGGGGTGGTCGGGAGAGGGGCAGGGGTGAGGGTCTTGGGTGGGGGTGCTCCCCGCAAAGTTAGCGCCTATGCCTCCCCGGGAGAGGGGATAGGGCGATCTCCCTCCCTCGTCCCTGTTCGTCCCTGCCGTCCCTGATGTCCCTTTTTGGCTGTTCTCCCTCTTCTCCCGGTCGGGGGGAGGGCGATGGGAGAAGAGGGCCGGGGTGATGGGGGGGCTTCGGGCGGGAGGCGTACTGGGGAAGGCGACTGACTACTTCGCGGCCCCGGTCTCCGGCGGGCTCCACTTGCGGGCCGGCGCCTTGACCACCTTGCCGCTGCGCAGGCAGCGGGTGCACACCCGGATATGGCGCACGCCGCCTTCGACCTTGGCCCGCACCCGCTGCAGGTTGGGCTCCCAGGTACGGGAGGTCACGTTGTGCGCGTGGCTCACGTTGCGGCCGAAGGTCGTGCCCTTGCCGCAGATCTCGCATTGTTTGGCCATAAGCTCGTCTCTCCTTGCTCGTCCCCGAAGGGCATGAGAAGATACCAGAAACACTGGCCAATCTCAAGTAGGCGAGGTTTCATCCATGCGGCTCAGCTCGTGGCTTCTGGCAGTCTTTCTGATCCTTTGCACCGCTTTGCCGGCCGCCGCCGGCCCCGCTCACCTGGTGGCGGACTTGAGCCCGGGTACCGTCCCCTGGAATCCCGACTCGACCTCGGTCTTCCAGTCCTTCACCCGGCTGGGCGACCGGGTCCTCTTCCTGAGCTTTCTCACCAACGACGTCCAATGCGGCCTCTGGGTCACGGACGGCACGGCGGTGGGCACCGAGCGCCTGGCCGACCTGTGCGCCGAGAGCCTGGACCCTGCGGATACTTCCTTCCAGATCACGATCGTCGGCGTCGCCGGGCCGCTGGCGTTCCTGCTCGACCCTGCGGCGCGGCTCTGGCGCACCGACGGCACGGCGGCGGGGACCTATCCGCTGGGGGTCACGGTCTCGGAATCCGCCCAACCCGTCGTGGGCCCCAACGGCCTCCTCTACTTCGTGGCCTGCGATTCGACGGGGGATTGCCAGCCCTGGCGCAGCGACGGCACGGTCCCCGGGACACGGCGGCTGCGCGAGTTTGCGCGGCAGCCGGACGCTTTCGTCTTTTTCCAGTTCGTCGTCCAAGGCGATCACATGGTGTTCAGCCGCTCCGCCGGGCAGACCGCCACGATCTGGATCACCGACGGCACGGAGAACGGCACCCTCCGGCTGGCGCGCCTCCCGAGCCGGGTTGGCTACCTCCTGGCGGTGGGCGGCGATCTGTACGTCTCGACCAACGGCGGCTCCCCGTCCGACGTGTGGCTCGTGCCCGCCGGCCGCTCCCCGGCCGTGGGGCTCGGCCGCTTTCCCATGGACTTCCGGTCGCCCGGCGCCTTCCTTTTCCAGGCCGGCGGCCGCATCCTGTTCGAGGTCTACGAAGGCGACGGCTTCGTCTCCCTCTGGCAGATCCCGCCGGTGCGCCACCGGCCGCGGCTCCTCGCCCGCTTCGGCAACGGGATGGGGCCGCTCGTGGAAGCGGGCGGCGGGCTGGTCTTCACCGCCGCGGCGGACGAGAACGCCACCAATTTTTCCCTCTGGGTCCTCTCGCCCACGATGAGCCACCCGCGGGAGGTGCGCGACTGCCCGGAAGGGTGCCCTGGGGTGGACCGCTACGCCTCGGAGCTCGGGGTGGTGGGCGGCCGGGTGGTCTTCGGGGGCCTGGATCAGCGCGGTACCGGGCTGTGGGTGACGGACGGCACGGGGCCCGGCACGCGGCGGCTGCGGGACCTCTGTCCCGAAGGGTGCCAGGGCTCCCCCTCCGGCTTCACCCCGCTGCTGGGCCGGCTGCTCTTCACGTCCAAGGACCGCGAGCTGTGGGTCACCGACGGCTCCACCGCCGGCACGGCGCAGCTCGGGCGGAGCCTCGTCCCGGGGGACGCCGCCGAGGTGGGCGGCCGGGCCGTCTTCGACGGCGTGGACGCGGCCGGCGGCTCGCAGCCCTGGGTGAGCGACCTCACCCCGGCCGGCACGGCGCCGCTCGCCCTCCTGGCCCCCCCGCTCGCCGCGGGCTCGTTCGTCCAGAGCCTGACGCCGGCCGGCACGGGGGCGTTCTTCGGCGCCTGCGGACCCGGGGCAGAGGGCGTCTGGCAAAGCGACGGTACCGCGGCCGGCACGATCCGCCTGGTCACCGCGGACCCAGGGTGCGCGAGCTTCTTCCTGAGCCCGGTCACCCGGGCCTCGGGGCTAACCTTCTTCGGCCTGAGCGGAGCCCACCTCTGGCGCACCGACGGCACCCCGGGGGGGACCCTGGCGCTGCGCTCGTGGGACACCGCCTTCATCCGCGACGCGGCGGTGCTCGACGGCCGCCTGCTCCTCTTGTTCGACCCGGAGCAGGGCGCGAACCAGGGGATCTGGACCTTCTGGCAGAGCGACGGCACGCCCCAGGGGACGGTGCAGACCGGCGCGGTGGAGCTCGCCGGCACCCCCAACCTCAAAGGAGCCGCGGGGAACCAGGCCTTCTTCGCCGCACAGCGCAACGAGCCGCCGTACCCCGAGGCCTTGTTGCGCACCGACGGCACCAGCGCCGGCACCCGCGCCCTCCTCGACCTCGCCGAGGAGCCTGCCGCCGGGGACGTCGTCCCGCTCGGCGACGGCAAGGCCCTGCTCGTCCTGGCGGGGGCGGAGCGCGGGGTGCGCGAGCTGTGGGTGACCGACGGCACCGCCGCCGGTACGCTGCCGGTGATCGCCGATCCCGGTGCGGCGCGCCCGCAGAACCCCCGCTCGCTCGCCGTCTTCCAGGGCGCCGCCTACCTCTATGCCGAGACCGGCGATCCCGCCCGGCCGCAGGGGCTGTGGCGGTCGGACGGCACGGCGGCGGGGACCTTCCTCGTCGCGGCCTTCCCGCCGCCGAGCGATCCGTCCTTTGACTTCGCCCCCGAGCTCGTCGCGGCCGGCGACTTCCTCTTCTTTTCCTTGGACGACGGCGTCCATGGACAGGAGCTGTGGCGCACGGACGGCACGGAAGCGGGGACCGTCCTGGTGCGGGACGCGGCGCCCGGGGCCGCGCACTCCCGCCCGCAATCCCTTACCGCCGCCGGCGGCCGGCTCTACTTCACGGCCACCGACGGCGAGCACGGCCTCGAGCTATGGACGAGCGACGGCACGGCCGAGGGCACGGCGATGGTGCAGGACATCCTGCCCGGGCCCGCCTCCTCCTGGCCGCGGGACCTCGTGGCCGCGGACGGCAACCTCTTCTTCACCGCCGACGACGGCGAGCACGGCCGCGAGCTGTGGGTGCTGCCGCTGGCGCCGTGAGGCCGGGGGAGATGTCCGAGATCCGTGCTTTCGCTTGCAGAGGACGTTTTCCTGGTGTAGAGTTCCTGAACTGGTCAATATAGCCATAGATGCATGGGCGCCTTGACACGGGTGTTTTTTCCTGGTAGCTTCCAGCGAAGCTTTAAGTAACACTCGGTAAGTTGCCTTAAACGTTGGGCTTTGGGAGTTCAAAACGTGCTCTTCTCGCGTGCGAAGAAGGGAGTCGTGGGCCTGGACATCGGCAGCTCCGCCATCAAGCTGGTGGAGCTGCGCGAGCGCAAGGGTGAGTTCCACCTGCAGAGGCTCGGCATCGAGCCGCTGTCGCCGGAGGCGATCGTGGACGGGTCGATCATGGACTCCTCGCTGGTGGTGGACGCCATCCACCGGCTGAACGACCAGACGAAGGCCAAGGGGACCAACTACGCCACCTCGCTCTCCGGCCACTCGGTGATCATCAAGAAGATCCAGCTCCCGGCGATGACCGAGGAGGAGCTCGGCAACTCCATCCAGTGGGAGGCGGAGCAGTACATCCCCTTCGACATCAACGACGTGCGGCTCGACTACGTGGTCTTGACCGAGGGCGAGCCGGGGCGGGACAACATGGAGGTCCTGCTGGTCGCCGTCAAGCGCGACAAGGTCAACGACTACGTCTCCGTGATCAGCCAGACGGGCAAGCAGCCGGCGCTGGTGGACGTCGACGCCTTCGCGGTGCAGAACGCCTACGAGGTGAACTACGAGCTCGACCCGCGCAAGGTCGTGGCCCTGATCAACATGGGCGCCGGGGTGACCAACATCAACGTCCTGGCCCGCGGCACCACCGTCTTCTGGCGCGACATCTCCTTCGGCGGCAACCAGTTCTCCGAGGCCTTGCAGCGCGAGTTCAACCTCTCGTTCGCGCAGGCGGAGGGGCTCAAGCAGGGCGAGTCGGTGGACCGCTATTCGCCGGCCGACGCCCGTCCGGTGCTCGATGCCGTGTCGGCGGAGATGGCGTCGGAGATCCGCAAGACGTTCGACTTCTTCTCGGCGACCTCGTCGGAGGGGCCGGTCGACGAGCTGATGCTCGCCGGCGGCTGCGCCCTGACGCCGAACCTGCAGCAGGTGCTGCGGGAGCGCTTCCAGGTGCCGACCGAGCTGATGAATCCGCTGCGCCGCATCCAGTACAAGGAAGGTGACTTCGACGGCTCGTGGCTGCAGTCGATCGCCCCCATGATGGCGGTCGCCGTCGGTCTGGCCATCCGGCGGGTGGGGGACTAGGGCCTATGATCAAGATCAACCTGCTCTCCGAGGGCAAGCGGACCGTCCGCAAGTCCAAGACCCCGGCCGCTGCCGCGAGCAGGCTGGAAGGCAAGGACGTCGGCCAGTGGCTGATCGTCGTCGGCCTGCTGGTTGGCGTCGGGGCGCTGGCCCTCAACTGGTGGCTCCTCAACAAGGAGCTGGACGCGAAGAATGCGGAGGTCGCCGACGCGCAGCACGAGGTCGACACCCTGGCCAACGTCATCAAAGAGGTCGAGGACTTCAAGGGGAAGAAGACGGAGCTGGAGCGCAAGATCGGCGTCATCAACGACCTGAAGGCCAACCAGCGCGGGCCGGTGAAGGTGATGGACTACATCTCCCGCGCGCTGCCGGAGCTGCTCTGGCTGGACAAGATGAAGATGTCGGCGGATTCGATCGAGCTCGAGGGGCGCGCCTTCAACACCAACGCCGTCGCCAGCTTCATCGAAAACCTCGACAAGGTGCCGGAGTTCGACGAGCCCATCCTGAAGAGCACGGAGCAGCAGGGGGGCGGGGTCTACAAATTCGTGATCAACTTCCACTACTCGTTCGCGACGCACGCCAAGGACAAGGACGCGGCGGCCGGCGGTGCCTCTCCAGGCACCCCCGGCGGCGCGGCCAAGCCCACGGCGACGCCGGCGCCGGCGAGGGTTAAGTAGGAGGGCTGGCCCGGTGGCGTTGAAGACGGGATTGGAAGGCAAGCCC
>DASUEN010000074.1:0-33155 GCA_036275055.1 Thermoanaerobaculia bacterium | reverse complement strand
TATCAGGAGCAGATAACAAATCGGCGAGGTGTCGGAGACGACCTTCATCGGTCCGAAAGCCTACGCAACGTAGCGAGATCTCTTTCAAAATCCTCCTCGTTGTAATCGAGGTAGGCTTTCCTCTCCTTCAGGAACGCATCGGTCTCGAAGCGGGTCTCGAAGCCGAGCATCCGCTGGACCTCGGCATGGCTCAACAAACCGGCGCGATAGGACTCTGCAGCGAGAGACTCCAAAGCATGCCGCGAAAGATCCTCCGAGCGGACTTGGAGTCTCTTGACGATGTCATCCGGGACCTTGAGCATCACGTCCATGGCATCCTCCTCGCTTTGAATCCTAGCACGCTCTCAGCGTTCCTTAACCCACCCCTCCGCCTCGGCCTCCACCCCATCCAGCCGCCGCTTCAGCTCCGCCGCCGCTTCTCCCAGATCTCCCCGGCGCTCGACCTGCAAGGGCTCCCCATAGACGAGGTGCACGGTCGACAACGGCAAGGGCACGAGGAACCGGTCCCATGATCGCAGCAGCTTCGCTCGGCTCGCGGCGATCGCCACCGGCACGATGGGCAGCCCGGTCGCAGCCGCCACCAGGATCACTCCGGGCTGCACTTCCCGCGCCGGTCCTTTGGGGCCGTCCGGGGTGAAGGCGATGTCCCAGCCTTCGGCGGCCTTGCGCAGCAGCGAGCGCATGCCGGCGATCCCGCCGCGGCTGCTCGAGCCGCGGGAGGAGTCGATTCCCAGCCGCGCCACGGTGCGCGCAATCAGCTCGCCGTCGCCGCTCTGGCTCACCAGCACCGAGATCCTACGCCCTCGGTAGGCATACGGCATCAGCAACAGGTGACGGTGCCAGAAGGCGAGGATGAACCGCTGCTCCCCCCTCTCCCACTGCCGCACCCGCTCGTCGCCGTGATGCCGCAGCCGCACGGTGGCGCGCAGCAGCCGGATGAACCAGGCCGCGAAAAACGAGACGATCCCAACCGGCGGGCTCACACCCTGAACTGCAGGTCGAACAGCCGCTTGTACGAGCCGCCGAGGGCCAGCAGCTCGCTGTGGGAACCCTCTTCCACGATGCGCCCTCCTTCGACGACGACGATGCGATCCGCCCGGGTCACAGTCGAGAGGCGATGGGCGATGACCAGCGTCGAACGCCCCTGGATCAGGTTGTAGAGCGCCTTCTGCACCAGGGCTTCGGACTGGCTGTCGAGGTGCGAGGTGGCCTCGTCGAGGATCAGGATGGGAGCGTTCTTGAGCAGCGCCCTGGCGATGGCCAGCCGCTGCCGCTGCCCTCCCGAGAGGCGCACGCCCGCCTCGCCGATCACCGTGTCATACCCCCTTGGGAGCTGCATGATGAACTCGTCGGCATAGGCGGCAGCGGCCGCCTCGCGCACCCGCTCCAGCGGCAGATCGAAACGGCCGTAGGCGATGTTGTTGCGGATCGAGTCGTTGAACAGCACCGTGTCCTGCGTCACGATGCCGATGAGCGCACGCAGGCTCTTGAGCGTCAAGTCGCGGACGTCCACGCCGTCCAGGGTCAGCCGGCCCGAGACCGGATCGAAGAAGCGCGGCAGGAGGTTGACCAGCGTCGACTTGCCGGCCCCGGACGGCCCGACCAGCGCCACGACCTCGCCGGCGCGGATGGAGAGCGAGACGTCGCGCAGCACCGGCCGCTCCTCGTAGGAGAAGGAGACCCGCTCGTAGGCGACCCCCTCACGGAGGGTCGCGACGTCGCGCGCCCCCGGCCGCTCCTCGACGTCGTTCGGAATCTCCATCAGCCGCGCCACCCGCTGCCCCGAGGCCATGGCCTCCTGCAGGATGAGGTTCACCTTGTTGAGCTTGCGGATGGGGTCGTAGAGCATCAGCAGCGTGGTGAGGAACTGCACCAACTCCGGGGCCGAGAGGTCGCCGGCGCGGATCGACTTGCCGGCGTAGATGAGCAGGGCCGCGGCGCCCAGCACGGCGAGCGACTCGACCACGGGGCCGGAGGAATTGGCCAGCATCTGTGCCCAGAGGTTCACCCGCAGGTGCCGGCGGGTGGCCTCGCGGAAACGACCCAGCTCGAACTCCTCCATGCCGAAAGCTTTCACCACCCGGTGCCCCCGCACCCCCTCGGTCATCAGGCTCGCGAGGTCAGCCATGCGCTCCTGGCTGCGATGGCTGGTGCGGCGCATCCCCTTGCCGAAACGGATGATGGGATAGAGCAGGAGCGGCGCCGCCACCAGCGAGATCAGCGCCAGCTTGAAGTGCGTCGAGAGCAGCAGCGCGAGCAGGGCGACGAGGGTGAACGACTGCTGGAAGAGGTCGAGGAGGCGATTGGCCACCGCGTTCTGCATCAGCGCCACGTCGTTGATCACCCGCGCCACCAGCTCTCCCGACGGGTGCTCGGCGTGGAAGCGGCTCGATTGCTGCAGGATGCGGCGGTAGAGGTCGTTGCGTACGTCCGTCGTCACCCCCAGGCCGATGTGCTGGAAGGCGTAGCCCGAGGCGAAGTCGGCGAGCGACCGCAGCAGGAACACCAGCACGAAGAGGGCGGGAACGAAGTAGACGACGTTGTCGCGGTTGATCCCGAGGTGCCGCTTCAGCGATTCGTAGCTGGTGTCGATCTGGCGCGCCAGGTTGAGCCGCTTCTTGAGGTCGGCCAGCACGCCGTTCTCCGGCCGCTTCGTCCCGGAGCCGGAGGAGGACGTGGGAGCCGAGGTGATCGCTCCCAGGGGGCCGGGCACGCTGTCGCCCGCGAGGAGGACCTCGCCGAAGATCGGCTTGATGAGGGCGGCGGTGCCCGCCGTGGCCGCGGCGTAGACGAGGATGCCGGCCGCGGCCAGGAGAGCCCAGCCGGTGTAGCCGCGCAGATAGCGCCAGAAGAAGGAAGACATCTTCAATTTCGTGACGCCTCCGCCAGCATCTCCGCCACCACTCCCGCCGCCCGGGCGCTCGCGCCTCCCTCGCCCAGGCGTCCCCGCACTTCGGCGAGCCCTTTCCGCATCTCGTTGCGGGCCGCGGCGTCCGTCAGCAGGCGGGCGGCCTCGGCGGCGATCCGCTCGGGGTTAGCCTCCCCCTGGATCAGCTCGGGCACCACCCTCCTCCCCAGCACCAGGTTGACGAGGGCCACGTTGGGGAGCTTGACGAGGAACCGGGCCAGGGCATAGGTCCACCCCGCGAGGCGGTAAACCATGACCATGGGCGTCCGCAGGAGCCCCACCTCCAACGTCGCAGTGCCCGAGGCGCAGAGGGCGACGTGGGAATCCGCCACGGCCGCGAAGCGGTCGCCGTCCACGATCTCCACCGTCACCCCCGAAAGCGCCACGGTTTCGTCCAGCATCTCGCGGGGAATGGTGGGCGCGCGGATGATCCTCGCCTCCACCGGCAGCCGCTCCGCCAGCCGCTTCACCGCCGCCAGCAGCGTCGGGAGCAGAGCCTCGACCTCACTCACCCGCGAGCCCGGCAGGAGGGCCACGCGGAACGGCCCCTCCTCCCCATCGGGGCTATCCCAGACCTGGGGCAGAACCGGCACCTCGTCCACCAAGGGATGACCGACGTGGATCGCATCCACGCCGTGGCCGCGGTAGAAATCGAGCTCGAAGGGGAACAGGACCAGCATGCGGTCCACCAGGCGGGAGATCGTCTTCACCCGCCCCTTGCGCCAGGCCCACACCTGGGGGCTGATGTAGTAGACGATGGGGAGGCCCCGCTCCTTGAGCTTGCGGGCCAGGCGGAGGTTGAAGTCCGGGAAGTCGATGAGCACGGCGAGGGCCGGCCGCCGGCGGTCCACCTCGCGCAGGAGCTCGGCGAAGACCTCGCGGATGCGGGGAAGGACCTTGAGCACCTCGGTGATCCCCACCACCGCCACCTCGGAGCTGTGAGCCACGGGCTCGAGCCCCGCGGCCCGCATCTCGTCGCCGCCGAGCCCGAAGGTGGAGAGGCCCGGAACCTTCCGGCGCAGCTCGGAGATCAGCCGTGCGCCGTGGAGGTCGCCCGAGGCTTCGCCGGCGACGACCAGCAGCTCACGAGGGTTCGATCGCATGCGCCGTGGATCCGCTGCTCTCTCCGCGCTCCGGCTCAAGGGATCGGGGCCGGCGGACCCGACGGGAAGGGGTACATGAGCCACGCCACCACCAGACCTCCTAACACCATGCCGAGGAAGATCTGCAGGAAGAGCTTGACCTGCTCCCGGCGCTCGCGGCGCCAGAGGACGGTGAAGAACAGGCTCACGATGAGGGCGTAGACCACCATCAAAAGGAAATGGCTGAGCACGGATCACTCCTTCTTGCCGCGGACGATGTCCCAGGCGTCGAGCACCAGCAGCAGGTTCATCAGCCCCGCCGTGAGCAGGAAGGCGGTGCCGTACTCGAATCCCGCGCCCATGATGTTCCCCTTGTAGTGGAGGCCATAGCGCAGCAGGAAGTAGGGGAAGCCCATGCCCATGGAGCCGAGGGTGGCGAGGATGGTCAGCGGCTGGCCGCGCTCGACGACGTAGAGCTTCCCTTCCAGGCTGCAGCCGATGGCGAGCGAGGCGATGACCAGGACGAAGAAGATCAGCCCCCGCAGATGCCGCTTCAGGTAGACGTGCCCCAGCCCCGGCACCAGCCAGGCCGAGAGCACCGCCACGATGGGGTTTCCCTGCGGCCGGGCGGCCTGCGGTGCCGGTTGCGCCGCGGATGTGCTGCCGGTTTCGGCCAATCAGTCCTCCTCTCGCGCGAAGAGCGCCCGCAGGCGCTCGCGGGAATGGCGCAGGTCCTCCGGCACGAGCCGGACCTCCGCCAGCACCGTCATGAAGTTCGTGTCCCCGGTCCAGCGGGGGACGAGGTGAAAATGGAAGTGCCCGGGCACTCCCGCTCCTGCCGGCTTGCCCAGGTTCAACCCCAGGTTGAAGCCATGCGGCTGGTAGGCCGCCGCCAGGATGCGCTGCGTCTTGAGCACCAGCGGCCAGAACTCGGTCTGCGCCTCCGGGCTGCTCTCCTGGGGCGAGGCGAGGTGGTCCAAGGGAGCGACCATCAGGTGGCCGTTCGAGTAAGGATGGAGGTTCAGCATGACCAGGTGATGGCGCGCCTTGTGGACCACCAAGCCATCCGGATCGTCCGGATTCCGGCCCGCGGCACAGAAGAAGCACTCGGAATCCTGCGGATTCGCGGTGATGTAGGAGTACCTCCAGGGAGTGAAGAGCTGTTCCATCCGGGATCTTGAGGAAACGGCAAAGCGCCCGGATGGGGCGCCTGCCGCTTCAGCACTCGTCGTTGAGCAACTCCCTGAGCTCCTTGCCCGGCTTGAAGTAGGGGATCCGCTTGGGCGGAACCTTCACCTTGTCGCCGGTCTTGGGATTGCGGCCGGTGCGCGCTCCGCGATGGCGGATGCGAAAGCTGCCGAAGCCCCGGAGCTCGATCTTCTCCCCGTCCTTGAGCGAATGAACGATGCTGTCGAACACCGTGTTGACGATGATCTCCGCGTGCTTCTTGGTGAGTTGAGTGGTGCGGGCGACCTCTTCGACCAGCTCGGCCTTGGTCATCCCGTCTTTCAAGGGCACCGTCATCTCCCACCCCTTTTCTCTCTCATGGCGACAGCGGGGCCCCCGCCTCCTGGGAAGGAGCGCCCGCCGTTCCGGGTCCCAAGACCTACTCCGCTTCCTCGGACTCCTTGTCACCCTTCTTGCCGCGGGGCTCGTCCTCCCCCAACCGGCTGACCACCGATGCCTGAAGCTCCGCCAGCTCCTCCTCGGAGGGCTGCGACACTCCCCGCATCGACAGGCCGACCTTCTTCTCCTCTTCCTCGATGCGCAGGATGCGCGTGCGCACCCAGTCACCGACCTTGAAGTGATCCTCCAGCTTGGCGCCGGCCGGCACGTCGATCTCGCTGACGTGGGCCAGACCTTCCAGGCCATTGTAGATGTCGATGAAGAGGCCGAAGTCGGTGACGTTCACCACCCGTCCGTCGAGCGTGTCGCCGGGGCGGTGACGCTCGGCGAAGTCCTCCCACTCGTTGGGCATGAACTCCTTGATGGAGAGCGAGACCCGCTGGTTCTCGACGTCGATGTTGGTGATCCGGGCCTTGACCGTGTCCCCCTTCTTCAGGACCTCGCTGGGATGCTTGACCCGCTTGGTCCAGCTCATGTCGGAGACGTGGATCAGGCCGTCGATCCCCTCGGTGATCTCGACGAAGGCGCCGAACTCGGTGAGGTTGCGGACCTTCCCCTCGATGACGCTCCCTTCGGGATGGGTGTCCTCCAGCTCCTCCCACGGGTTGCGCTCGGTCTGGCGCAGCGACAGGCTGATCCGCCGCTGGTCCATGTCGAGCTCGGAGACGATCGCCTCCACCTCGTCGCCCACCTCCAGGATCTTGGCGGGGTTGACCACCTTCTTGGTCCACGACATCTCGCTGACGTGGATGAGCCCTTCCACCCCCTCCTCGATCTCTACGAAAGCGCCGTAGTCGACGATCGAGACCACCCGTCCCTTGACGCGCGAGCCGATGGGGTACTTCTTGTCCACCAGCGTCCAGGGATCGTCCGACCGCTGCTTGTAGCCCAGGGAGACGCGCTCGGTCTCGGGATCGAACTTGAGCACCACCACCTCGACCTCGTCGCCCACCGAGAAATGCTCCGAGGGATGGTTGACCCGCCCCCAGGAGATGTCGGTGATGTGCAGCAGGCCGTCGATGCCGCCGAGGTCGATGAACACGCCGTAGTCGGTGATGTTCTTCACCGTCCCCTTGAGGCGCGCCCCTTCCTCCAGCCGCTTCAGCGTCTCGGCCTTCTTCTTGACCAGCTCGGTTTCGAGCACGGCCTTGCGCGACAGGACGATGTTGTTGCGCCGCCGGTCGAGGCTGATCACCTTGAACTCCAGCTCCTGGCCGCGCAACGACTCCAGGTTCTTGACCGGCTTGATGTCGACCAACGACCCAGGGAGGAAGGCGCGCAGGCCCACGTCCACCGTCAAGCCGCCCTTGATGCGGTCGGTGATGCGCCCCTTGATGATGCGTCCTTCCTTATAGGCCCGCTCCACCTCGGTCCAGCGGCGCATGCGCAGCGCCTTGGAGTAGGAGAGGAGGACGTGCCCTTCGAGGTCCTCGGTCTTCTCGAGCAGGACGTCGACCTCTTCCCCGACCTTGACGGACAGCTCGCCGCCGCGGTCGGTGAACTCCTCGATGGGGATCAGCCCTTCCGACTTGTATCCCACGTCGACGATCACGGCGTTGGACGTGACGCCGATGATGCGTCCCGTCACGATCTCACCCTCGGTGAGATTGCGCATGCTCTCGTCGTACAGCTCGAGGAGCTTGCGGTACTCGTCCGAGTCCCGCTCATCCTCGGACTCAGCCGTCATCAACGACTGGTCCTCGAGTTCTTCACTGGCCGGCATAATGAAAACGTTCCTCCTTGGGCTTGGATTCAGGCTCTCGGGCCTGTTCCCCCACGGCCGTGGGGGCATCGAGCTCTGCTCAAGTCATTGAGAACTCGGGCCTTCGAGTATAGGGGGAGGCATGCCCGGTGTCAATCCACGGCTGAAACGCCCGCCCCGCGGGCTTCCCGGGTCTCCGGCACCCCGCCGCGACGGGGATGGCACCGCCATTGCAGTAGATCCTGTACGAGATCGGCGGGGATGGTCTCCGCCCAGCAGGTCCCCTCCCGGGATCGCCTCCCAGACTCGAACAGCAGGAGGGTAGAAATGAAACGGCAGATCTTCACGCTCCTCATGGTCCTCGTCCTCGCTACGGCCACTGGTCTCCTCGCTCAGACGACTGGCAGCACCGGCACCACCGGTACCGGTACCACGGCGACCGGCACGGCAACGGGCTCCGGCACCGGTACCAGCGGCACCATGGGCTCCAGCGCGACCGGCACCGGCGCCAACGGCACCACGCCCACGACCGGCGTCCAAACGGGCACGACCGGTACCACGGGCACGATGGACAACACCCAGACAGGGACCAATCCGCAGCTCAACCCGACGCTCGATCCCAACAGCACCACGGACCGCCGAAACGGCACCGTGACCGGGACCACCGGCACCCCGACGACTGATGCGACCGGCACTGCCACGGGGACGACCGGCACCACCACAGGCACGGCTGGAACCACCACGGGAACCGGCACGACCTACAACGGCACGGCCACAGGTACCACGACGAGTACGACGACCACCACCGGCTCCTATAACGGCACCTCCACCACCGGCGGCACCACCACGGGTTCCACCCTGGGGGGCGCCACCACGGACGACACCACCGGAGCAGGGACCGGCACCACGGGCAGCCAGCCGCACATGCCGAACACGGCAAGCGACCTGCCGCTCCTCGGCCTGATCGGCGTGCTGTCGCTGGTGGGAGCCCTCGGTCTGCGGGCGAGCCGTTAAGAGCGTCAAACCGGCGGGTGCGAGCCCTTGAGCGACGCCTCGATTTCGGCTCGCACCCCCTCATCCCCCTCCTCCGCCAACGCCTCTTTCAAAATTCGCCGCGCCTCCGCCCCCCCGATCCGCCCCAGCGCCCAAGCGGCGTGGCCACGCACCACAGACTCCCCGTCCCGTAGCGCCGCGGCGAGCGGAGGGACATAGCGTGATTCCAGGCGGTTCCCCATCGCCACCGCGGCGTTCCTCTGGAGCCCCGCGAGCTTCGCCCGCTTCATGGGGCTGCGCCGGAAGCGCTCGACGTACTCCTCGCGAGGGAGACGCAAGAGCCTCTCCAGAGTGAGCTCGGCCCGCCCGGCCGGCAGCTCCATCTCCGGATGCACTGCGCCGGCCGGCTCCGCGTTCCAGGGGCAGACCTCCTGGCACACGTCGCAGCCGAAGACCCACGCCCCCACCATCCGCCGTGTCTCAGTAGGGAGCGGGCCGCGGTGCTCGATCGTCCAGTAGGAGATGCACCGGTTGCTGTCCAACCGATACGGCTCGGGGAGCGCACCCGTGGGGCAGGCGTCGAGGCAGAGGGTGCAGCTCCCGCAGAGATCGGTCAGGGGCTGGTCCGGGGCCAGATCCAGCGAGAGGAACAGCTCGCCGAGGAGGAACCACGACCCTCCCTCCGGATGGAGGAGCATGGTGTTCTTCCCCACTGCCCCGAGACCGGCCCGCGCCGCGAGCTCCCGCTCCAGCACGGGACCGGTATCCACGTAGCGGCGGGTCTCGCAGCCGGGAAACGCCTCGTGGACCCGGGTCTCCAAGGCCCGGAGCCGCTCCCCCATCACCTCGTGATAGTCCTCCCCCCGGGCGTAGCGGGCCACCCGGCGCCAGAGGTCCCCGCGGGGCTCCGGCTGCCGTTCGCCGTCCTCTCTATCTAGAGGATGGTACTGAAGGGCGACGCAGAGGACGTTGCGCGCCCCCGGGAAGATCCGCGAAGGATCGAGCCGCGCCTCCAGCCGCCGGCCGAGGTACTCCATCCCCGCCTGGTCCCCGCGGTCGAGCCAGCGCAGCAGCGCGTCCCCGTGCTCCAGGGGACCGAGCTCGGCTATGCCGGCGCGGTCGAACCCGGCCTCCAGGGCCCAGGACTTGAGGGTGGCGGCGGTGGCGTGGGGGTCCATGGGGGTAGGATAGTCTTGGACTGCCGAGATTCTAAGACGAGGCGCCCTGAGGCTGCCGTCGGGCTTCACCGCCCGCTGGTAGGCGCCATTCTCCCGCCGTTTGGCCTTTATCGCCCGGCGATTGGGGTCCAATCGTCCGGCGATCGGACCCTATCTGCCGCCGCTTGGCTCCAAGCGTCCGGGACTTGAGATCCAACCCGCGAGATTCGCGCTCCATCCTTCCGTCACTCAGCTCCAACCGTCCGGCGTTTGGGCTCCAATCGAGCGACTCCCGTGCCCTTGCGGCTGTCCGTCGCGGCCGTGAAGAGAACTGCTGGACGTCGGAGGTGAGGGGAATCGGTCATCTGAGCGTTTCTTTCTTCATGAAAGCTCACCCGGTGACCGTCGCGCCGATCCGTGGTGCGGGTCAGCCCCCCGATAACTCACCTCCAAGGAGAGCCCTCTCATGAGCTCCGAAGTCTTTCGCTTCGTGACCCTCCGTCCGCCTCAGCAGGTGGATTCCGACGCCGTCAACGTCATCGACCTGGGGCTGTCGCCCAGCCCGTTCACCAACTCGCTGCGCAGCCTCAGGATCGAGGGCTCGCGCTCCGACATGGTCGCCCTGGTGACCAAGTTCCTCGTCTCCGACGATTTCATCGACTCGCCCGCCAAGCTCGATCAACCCCTGGCCGACTTCATCGCGACGCTGCACCGGTTGCCGGACCCGAACTTCTGGGCTGCCGCGGGCCAGGAGTTCGCGAGGATCTTCAACGCGGCGCCGGCGGAGGTGGCCACGACCGACGCATTGAGGACGGCCTACGTGCGCAGCTCGGACAGCATCGTGGCCGCCACGATCGCCGGCTCCGTCTCGCCGAAGGTCCGCGGGCTGCTGGTGCGGACGGCAAGAACCCTGTGGCTGATCGGCCGGCTGGGCGGCACCGCGCCGCTGTCGCGCAGCGTTTTCCTCAACGCTCCGCTCGTGCTGCCGGAGGGTATCTTCCCGCTGCCGGTCGCGGACGCCGGTCTGAGCGCACAGCGCCAGACCCTGGCCCGGACGAGCCAGGCGGCCACCGAGGCCCGCAGGACGCGGACAGCCCAATTGGCGGCGGACCTCGCGGCGCATCGCCAAGCCGCCGAGGAGCTGCTGAGCACCTTCGAGCAGGCCGGCGCGCAGCCCGCGCCGAATCCGGCGGCCCGCAGCACGGCGGCCGCCAGCGGCGGGACCGCGCCGGTGGGCTTTCTGTTGCCGGACGCCGCCGCGGAATCCCTGAGCGAGGCGACGAAGGCGGCGCTGAAGACGGTCGGGGTCGCCGCCACGCAGATCGACGTCGCGAAGGCCGTGGCGCTGCTGGAGAGGCAGGCCGCCAGCCTCGCGAAGCAGCTCTACGCGGGCACCGGCGCCACCGGCACGATGGTCCGCGTCGGCAACCGGATCCTGCCCAAGGATGCGCTCGCGGGAGGGCTCGCCGTCGACCCCGGCTTGGATGACAACCGGACGCCGGGCTCCTGCCCGCCGGCCCCCGCAACGAGCCTGCCCGAAGACTCGGTCACCGTCCCGACGGGCCACGGCGACGCGCGGATTCTCGGCATCGCCGATCTCATGGTCGTCGAGCAGGATCTCCTTCGCTATCAGCTCGGGGAGATCGCGCACATCGAAAACGTGCTCAGGAGCGAGGTCCGTTCGCGCGAGTTCAAGGTCAAGGACACGACCGAGCAGACCCTGACCACCGAAACCGAGACCACCGGGGACAAGGAGAAGGATCTCTCCTCGACCGAACGGTTCGAGCTGCAGACGGAGTCGCAGACCGTCATCTCCGAGAACGCGAGCAAGGAGGCGGGGCTCACGATCCACGCCTCCTACGGCCCCTCCGTCGACGCGACGGCCAACTTCAACGCTTCGAGCAGCACGTCGACGCAGCAGTCGAACGCAGCCTCTTCGAGCTTTGCCCGCGAGATCGCGACGAAGGCCGTGGACCGCGTGCAGACGCGGACGCTGACCCGCCGCACCGTGACCACCACCCACGTGGTCGAGGACAACAACCTCCACTCCTTCGACAACAAGTCGGGAAACTCCGACATCGTCGGCGTCTACCGCTTCGTCGACAAGATCTACCAGGCCCAGATCGTCAGCTACGGCAAGCGGCTCATGCTCGAGTTCATCGTGCCCGAGCCCGCCGCCTTCCTGCGCTTCGCGCTGACCAACAAGCCGGTGGACAACGTGAGCCTGGTCAATCCCGAGCCGCCCGGCTACTGCGTGAACGGCACGACCTTCGTGCCGCTCCAGGCCTCGGACATCACGCGTGACAACTACCTTTTCTGGGTGAGCAAGTACGGCGCGCAGGACGCCACGCCGCCGCCGCCCAGCCTCATCATCGCCTCCGGATCGAAGAAGGCTCCGGACACGCTGCCGACCATCCAGGACGACGGGGAACGCAAGATCAACTCCGATCTCTTCGACGTCGATATCGCGGATGGCTACCTCTGCCAGAGCGCCTTCGTGAACATCTTCGGGGAAACGCAGGCGGGAATCCACAAGATCGTCTTCCAGATCCAGGACCAGCAGGCCGAGTACGTCGAGCCGGTGGACGACAATCACCTGTTCTTCCTGCACCTGCAGCCGACGCCCAGGATCACGGTGAGCATCAACTCCGTCGGCTTTCACAACTACGAGATCCTGGCCAACGTCTTCTGCACCCTCTCGACCGAGAAGCTCCAGGAGTGGCAGCTCAAGACCTTCGCCTCGATCATGAACGCCTACAATGGTCTGAAGAGCGCGTTCGATCAGGCGATTCAGGAGGCGAGGCTGCAGGCGGCGGATACCACGGTGAGCGGCACGAACCCCGAGACGAATCGCGTCACCGAGCAGACCGAGCTGAAAAAAGCGTGCATCTCGCTCCTCACCGGGCAACGTTTCGATCTCTTCGACGCCGTCACCCGCAACGTCGCGCCCTTCGGCTATCCGGAGATCGACTTCGCGGAGGCCAAGGCGGAGGGGGCCTACATTCAGAGGTTCGAGCAGAGCTTCGAATGGAACAACATGGTCTACCTCTTCTATCCCTACTTCTGGGGCAAAAAGGACTTCTGGGTGACGGTCGCGCAACTGACGGACCCCGATCCGCTGTTCGCCCAATTCCTCCAGGCGGGCGCCGCGCGGGTGCAGGTGCCGGTGCGGCTCGGTTTCGAGGCGGCCATTCTCACCTATCTGGCGACCGGCGAGCTGTGGGCCGGCGAGGGCACGCTCGTCAACTCCGACGGCGGCGATCCGGACCCGCTGCACCTGTCGATCGTCGACGAGATCAAGAGCCAGAACGGCAACAACAACACCGAGGGAGTGGGCACGCTGAGCGTCACCAAGGGCTCCGCCGCGGTCGCCGGCAGCGGCACCGCCTTCACGACGGACGACGAGAAGCGGCGGATCGTGATCGCGGGCACGACCTACGTGATCAAGACGGTGCAGAGCGAGCAGGCGATCACCCTCACCACTCCGTACACCGGAACCACTGACCAGGGGCTGGGTTACGCCATCGGCGGCAAGCTCGTCGGCCAGCCCTGGGAAGTGAAGCTGCCGACGGACCTGATCAAGCTCGACAGCTCGCTCGTCATCAGTTGAGGCGGGGGAACCATGTCTCATTCACTGTACGGCAAGCTGTACCGGCGTTTTGGCAAAATGGAGCCCGAGATCAGCGCGCAGAGCGCCAAGCGGCTCGAAGCCGGCAAGCCCACCGCGTCCACGGCCGCCGTTTCGGCCGGATGCCAGGCGCGGTTGAAAAACACCAGGGTCGCCATCGTGGGAGGCGGTTTCGCCGGCGTGATGGCGGCCTGGTGCCTCGGCCACCAGGAGAGGGAGATGGAGGTCGTCCTCTTCGAAGCCGGCGACGACGTCGGCGGGCGCGTGCGCTCGGACGAGAAGCTCGCCAAAGGGCGCATCACCGAGTTCGGCGCGGAGCTGGTCGGAGTGAAGCATACGACCTGGCTGAGCCTGGCCCGGGAACTCGGCATCGGGATGATGGTGCGCACGGGGGAGGATCACTACGCGGTGCTGGGGCTCGAGATGAAGCACCGGATCGACGGCAAGGACATCGGCGGGAAGGAAGGGGAGGCGGTGGCCGAGAAGATGGAGGAGATCTTCAAGGAGTTCGGCAAGGACGCCAAGCTGATCAAGGACGCGGCCGCCCCTTTCAATCAACCCGAGCTGCAGAAGTTCGACCAGATGTCCGTCGCCGACAAGCTCGAGCAACTGCGGCCGAAGCTGAAGATCGACAAGCTGACGCTACGCGAGATGGAGGTTTTCCTCGGCAACGACCTGGTGACTCCGCTCGCCAAGATCAACTACCTGGCGCTTCTCTGCCTGGTCAAGGCCGGCCAGTTCGGCGACGACAAGGAGGACCCCGACCTGCTTGGGTTCTGGCGGCACAACGAGACCTTTCGCTGCACCGACGGCAATCAGTCGCTGGTGCGAAGGATGGTGGCGAAGCTGGCGGACCCGAAGGAGAAGTTCAAGTTCACCCTGGCGCTCAAGACTCCGGTGCTGGAGATCAAGATCGATCCGGCGAACCTGCGGCCGGTCACGCTGAAATGGAAGCCGAGCGACGCGGCGGCGAAGCTGAATCCCAACGTCGGGTTCGACTACGTGATCCTGGCCGTGCCGCCGAGCGTATGGGGCGGCATCACCATCACTCCCCAGCACCCCAAGGACGTCCTCGAGCCCATCCAGATGGGGCCCGCGGTGAAGTACTTCAGCGGCCTGAAGGACCGGTTCTGGATCCGTGAAAATGCCGCGCCCAGCGGCATCTCGTCGGACATCGGCATGATCTGGGAGGGAACCGACAACCAGACGCAGGTCGGCGACCAGGAGATCGTGCTCTCGCACTTCGCCGGCGGCTTCGCGAAATCGGGCCGCGTCCTGACGGAGCCCGACTTCCAGAGGGAGATCAAAAAGTTTTATCCGGGCTACGAGAAGAGCAACAGCGGCAGGAAGACCCGGCTGGTCAACTGGGCGGAGACGGAGGAATTCATCAAGACGGGGTACTCCTGCCCGCGGCCCGGGCACATCTTCCAGACCGCGCCGTCGCTGCAGAAGCCCTTCAACGGGGGCCGTCTGTTCCTGGCAGGCGAGCACACGGAGACCGACTTCTTCGGCTTCATGGAGGGTGCCCTGCGTTCGGGATGCCGAGCCGCGAAGGGGGTGATCGCCAAGGTCTGCCCGGGCGATTCGGCGGGCTTCCCGAATTCGTAAGCGAGCCGAACAAGGCGAAGCTGTGGTGGAATGGAGAGGTGAAAACGGACGCCGTTGCTCTCGATGCGAAGGAAATCGACGCCCGACTCGGGGAGATCGATCCGCCGGTGGCGCGAGAGGTTCTCCTCGACCTCCTCGCCGGCGAGATCTCGCCGGTGATCGCCCTCTCGCGCCTGCTGCTCGCTCTGGGCTGGCCTGCCGAGGTCGAGGCCATGCTCGCCGAGGTGGCGCAGAGTTGGGGACGGCCGCTCCATCCTCTCCTCTACGAGGTGGCGCGGCTCCTCCAAGAGCATCGGGAGGGATGCGAGCAGGTGTCCACGATGCTTCGCGAGCATCCGGCCACCTCGGTTTCGAATTCCCCGGCAGAGGACGTGATCGCCTCCTGCCGCGCGTTCTTCGACCGCGCCGTGAGCCGCAACGAGATGGCGAGCGTCGCCGCCTACTCGCTGGGCGATCCGGAGATCCTCGCCCGGGCGACCCGGGAGGTGGTGGACCTCTTCGAGCATTGGGATCTGCTCGGGGCCGACCGGAAGACCTTGGAGATCGGCTGCGGCATCGGCCGCATGCAGGCGGCCCTGGCCCCCAGGGTGGCCGCAGCGCACGGTCTCGACATCTCGCCACGGATGATCGCGGCGGCGAAGACGCGCTGCGCCGGTCTCCCCAACGTCCACTTCTCCCTGGGCTCCGGGCGCGACCTCGCGGGCTTCGAGGCGGAGAGCCTGGACCTGGTCTTCGCCGTCGACTCCTTCCCGTACATCTACCAGGCGGGGCCGGCGCTGGCCGAGGCCCATTTTCACGAGGCGGTCCGCGTCCTGCGCCCCGGCGGCGAGCTCGTGATCTTCAACTACTCCTACCGCGACGACCTGGCAGGGGACCGCCACGACGTGCGCCGCCTCGCCCGCGCCGCCGGCCTCATCGTGGTGGTGGCGGGCGCGCAGCCCTTCACCTTCTGGGATGGCATTGCATTCCGGTTGCGGCGAGCCTGATCTTGTGGTAAAGTTCTCACTCGTGGAGTTCATATGAGGCAAAAGAGGATCGACATCCAAGAGCTGAGGGAGATGCTGGAGACCCGCGTCGAGGAAGTGCGGGATGGCTCTCCGCTGGTGATCACTGAAGGAGGCAAGCCCGTGGCTCGTTTAGTCCCTGCTGCTGCGCAGGTCGAGGAACGCCTTCAACAGCTCCTCGATTCCGGAGGCGCCTCTTGGAGTGGCCAGAAACTGCCTCCCGCCGTGCCTCGCATCCCGATCCGGGGCACCAAGACCATCGCAGAGCTCCTCCTCGAAGACCGCGATTGATCTTCTACCTGGACTCCAGCAGCCTGGTCAAGCGCTATGTTGCCGAGCCGGGCGCGCCTCTCGTCGAGCGCGCCTTGGCCGTAGCACACGTGGCCGCAACTGCCACCATCAGCCGTGTCGAGGTGGTCGCCGCCTTTGCCAAAGGGGTGCGGTTTGGCGTCACCACGAAGGAGGACGCCGAGTCGGCACGGCAGTTGTTTCGCGTCGAATGGCCCCACTTCGTGAGGCTTCGCGTCACCGAGGCGGTGATGGAACGGGCCTGCGACTTCGCCTGGATGTACGGCCTCCGCGGTTACGATTCGATTCAGCTCGCGACGGCTGCCAACTGGCAGGAGTCTCTGGACATGCCCGTTGCCATGGCCACCTTCGACCGCAACCTCTGGAAGGCTTCGGCCCGTGCCGGCCTGGAGCCGTATCCCCCCGACCTGCTCACTGCGAGAGGAGACGAACAAGATGGCCGACTGGGTTGAAGAGGGCGAGGTGGCCCCGGATTTCACGCTTCCTGCCGACGACGGCGGGAAGGTCAAGCTGTCCGACCTCCGCGGCAAGCCCGTGGTGCTCTATTTCTATCCCAAGGACGACACGCCCGGCTGCACCAAGGAGGCCTGCGCCTTCCGCGACCGCACGCCGGAGCTCCAGGCCAAGGGGGCCGTCGTCCTCGGGGTCTCGCCTGACGACACGGCGAGCCACGGCAAGTTCCGCGACAAGTACAGCCTCAACTTCCCCCTCCTCGCCGACACCGACCACCAGGTGGCCGAAGCCTACGGCGCCTGGCGGGAGAAGAACATGTACGGCAAGGTCTCCATGGGCATCCAGCGCTCCACCTTCCTCATCGACCGCGACGGCAAGGTGCGGAAGGCCTGGAAGAAGGTCAACGTGGACGGCCACGACGAGCAGGTGCTCGCGGCCCTCGCGGCGCTGTAACCTCCAGCCTGGGCCCTCCCGGTCCTGGTGAGGGCCCCCTCCCTTCGGCTACACTTCCCTCGTTCATCGCGTCCTCAAGGACCCGATTCGACATATCCGGCACCGGACCCTCTCCAGGGTCCTTCCCCTTGCAGCTCGGATCGAGAGCCAAGAATCCCGCGGCGCGCGCGGCCCGTGCGCCGGCTAAAAAGGAATCCGATGGAACTGTTTCAGCAGATGGTGGAGATGGGGCACGAGCGGGTGCTCTTCTGCTCGAACCCCGACGTGGGACTGAAGGCCATCATCGCCGTCCATTCGACCGTCCTCGGTCCGGGGTTGGGCGGGGTGCGCATGTGGCCCTACGGCAGCATGGAGGAGGCGCTCACCGATGTCCTCCGTCTCTCCCGCGGCATGACCTACAAGGCCGCGGCCGCGGGCCTGAACCTCGGCGGCGGCAAGGCGGTGATCGTCGGCGATCCCAAGAAGGAGAAGAACGAGGCCCTGCTGCGCGCCTTCGGCCGCTACGTGGAGTCGCTGAACGGCTTCTACATCACCGCCGAGGACGTGGGGACCGACCTGGAGGACATGGAGGTCATCCAGCAGGAGACGCGCTGGGTCACCGGCGTCTCGCCCGAGCAGGGGGGTGGCGGCGATCCCTCGCCGGTCACCGCCTTCGGCGTGCTCCAAGGTCTCCAGGCCGCCGTGGCCGCGCACTTCGGCGACGGCGCCCTGACCGGGCGCTCGGTGGCCGTGCAGGGGCTGGGCAACGTGGGCTACAACCTGGCGAGGTTCCTGCGCGAAGCGGGAGCCAAGGTCTTCGCGACGGACCTCAATGCAGAGGTCACGGACCGGGCGCGAGAGGAGTTGGGCGCCGAGATCGTGCCGGCGGCGGAGATCCTCGAGGTGCCGTGCGACGTGGTCGCTCCCTGTGCCTTGGGCGCCGTGCTCAACGACGAGTCGATCCCGCGCCTGCGTTGCCGCATCGTAGCGGGAGCAGCCAACAACCAGCTCGCCGACGAGCGGCGGCACGGCTTGGAGCTGCACAACCGGGGAATCCTCTACGCTCCCGACTTCGTGATCAACGCCGGCGGCCTGATCAACGTCTACAACGAGCTCGTCGGCTACAATCGCGATACCGCGATGCGCATGACCCGGGGTATCTACGCCAACATGGCCCGGGTTTTCGAGATCTCGCGCACGGAATCGATCCCGACCGCTCTCGCTGCCGATCGATTGGCCGAGGAGAGGATCGCCCAGGTGAAGTCCCTCGGCGGCCAGCATTGGGTACGGTCGATACGGCGGCGCGCCGCCGAGATCTAGGAGGTCATGATGAAGACCCCGACCCGACTTCACGCCGCCGCCCTCGTCCTCTCCCTCCTGGCGGCGTTTCCGGCGGCAGCCGTCTCGCCGATCTGCGACGGCTCGACGACCCTGACGCTGATCGGGATGGACACCGCGGCCGGGCGGACGCTGTTCTCCATTCCTCCCGCCGGCGAGAGCCAAGCGGGGTGGATCGTGGAGCTCGACGGCGCGGGGAACGAGGCGCGGGTCTATCCGGACGATCCGAAAGGGCGTTTCGGGGGCTCCGTCGGTCCTGGTCCCGTGGTCGCCGCCCGCCCGTGCGGCGCGTCCTGTATCCAGCCGGTGCAATGGAAGGGCGGCACCTGGGAGCCTCTGGGCGATTCCCTGGTGGCTCCGGAGGCCGCCACCGTCGCCGCCACCTGGGACCGGACGGGATCTCCCTGGCTTCTCCTCTACTCCCAGGGAGCCGCCGCCGGTCAGCTCAAGGCCTGGGCGTACCGGCTGGAGAACCGGGTCTGGCAGAGCCGGGGCTCGTCGGAGGTGACGGCCGTCGGCGAGCCTCAGGCCCTCCCGGCGCCGCAGCGCAAGGACGGCATCCTCACCGGCACCGGCCTCTTCTCCGCTTCCGGACCGCCGGAAGCCTGGGTGACAGGGCTCCCGAGCTTGCCGGCCGCCCGCCGCGGCCAGCTCATCGCCTTGAACGGCAGGTCCGCGGCCTACGTCTCGGGGGACGGCGTCGTCTATTTGTCAGACGATGCGGGCAAGGCCTGGCGCCGTTCCACCTGGACTCCGTGGGAATCGAAGGATGCGGTGGGCATCTGGCGTCAGGGGAAGGACTATTGGGTCGACCTCCCCTCGGGCGACCACCGCGCCACGCTCCGCCTGGCCTGGTTCGACCACCGACGCCCCTCGGACGCGGTGCTCGTCCTCACGCGCCTCGGCACGGGCGGCGAGTGGCAACGCCTCACCGAATCTCCCGCCGAGGTGAAAACCAAGAACGACGAGCGCCTGCCGGTCACCCAGGTGCTCGTCCCCCAGGGCGATACCTGGCTCCTCCTCTCCGGCTGCGCCGCCACGGCCGAAGGCTCGGGAATGGTGCTGCGGGTCTTCGACGGCAAGGCGGTGTCGGCGGCGAGGTTCTTAGCGCTGAAGGCGGGGCAGTAGCAAGAAAGGGACTTCAGGGACTCCAGAGACTTCAGGGACGAAAAACACATCTTCGCCCTTGCAGTCCCTGGAGTCCCTGCTGTCCCTTCTATGCCTTCGCGATCGCCTCCATCATCCGCTCCACCACCTCCTCCATCGAAATCTCCGAGGAGTCGATGAACACATACGAGCCGTCCCGCGTCAGCGGGGAATCGCTCCGCGTGCTGTCGCGCTGATCGCGGCGGCTGATCTCCTGCTCGACGTCGGCGAGGGTGACGGGGCGGCCCGCGGCCTGGAGCTCTTCGAAGCGGCGGCGGAAGCGGACGTCGGAGCGGGCATCTAAGAAAAATTTGTAGGGCGTGTCGGGGAAGACGCGGGTGCCGATGTCCCGCCCTTCGAGGACGGCTCCGAAATGCGTGGCGGCTTCGCGCTGGAGGCGCACCATGCGCTGGCGCACCTCTGGATAGGCGGAGATGGTCGAGGTCGCCTCCCCCACTTCAGGTGTGCGGATGCGGGATTCCACCGGCTCGCCGTCCAGCAGCACCTCGAAGCTGCTGTCGGAACGCCGCCCCAAGCGCACATCGGCAGCCTCGGAGAGGGCCACCACTGCTTGGCGATCGTCGGGATCGGCGCCGCTCTCCAGCACCTTGAGGCCGATGGCGCGGTACATGGCGCCGGTGTCGAGGAAGGGCACGCCCAGCCTTTGCGCCAAGCGCCGGGCCGCGGTGCTCTTGCCCACGCCCGACGGACCGTCGATGGCGACGATCAGGGGGCGGTGCCCTTCAGTCATCGCCGCCCCGATTTCGGCGCTGCCTTCCGGGCTCCGGCCCGCTTGACGTTTCGAGCCGCGGCCCGCCTGGGGGGCGCCGCTGATTTCAACGGGGCTTTGCGGACCGCCTTCTGCTTCGGAGCTGCCTTTTTGGGAGCCGCCCTTTTCGCCACCGGTTTCTTCTCCGCCGGCCGGCCCGTGGATTTGAGAAGGCGCTGGACCTCCTTTTCGGTCAGCTCGCGCAAGGCGCCGACGGGCAGATCAGGATCACGCAGGGGGCCGATGGCGATGCGCCGCAACTTCTGCACCGAGTGGCCGACGTGGAAGAACATCTCGCGGATCTGGCGGGTGCGCCCTTCGGTCAACTCGACGATCCACCAGGAGTTCTCGCTCTCGGGCTCCCCCCGGCGGCGCGCCCCCGCCGGCTTGAAGGGGGCGCGGGAGGTGATCCTGGCCGGAGCCGTGCGCTTGCCGTCGATGACGATGCCGGTCCGCAGTCTTTCGATCTGCGCCTCGGTGGGCATCCCCTTCACCTTGACCTCGTAGGTCTTGACGCTGCCGTAGCGCGGATGGGCCACGGCCTGCGCGAACTCGCCGTCGTCGGTGAGCAGCAGCAGCCCCTCGGTGTTGAAGTCGAGGCGCCCCACCGGCACCAGGGCCTTGCGCATCCCCGGCGGCACGAGGTCGATCACCGTGCGCCGCCCCTCGGGATCGGTGACGGTGGACATCACCCCCTTGGGCTTGTTGAGCACGAAGTAGTGGCGCTCCTGGAGGGGCTGGATGCGCCGCGAGTCGACCTTGATGGCGTCGCGCTCGGGATCGGCTTTCTCGCCCAGCTCCGCCACTTTGCCGTTGACGGTGACGCGCCCTTCCTGGATCAGCTCCTCGGCCTTGCGGCGGGAGGTGGCGACGCCGGCCCGGGCCAGGATCTTCTGCAGGCGATCCTCACTCATCGCACCTCCTCTCCAGGGTGAGAGCTCATGTCTCCTCCACTGGCAGAGCGTCCTACCGCTCTTCGAGCTCGGCCACCTCGCGCAGGAACTCTTCCTCGCGGTCGCTGCTGCCGGGCTCCTCTCCTCGCGGCCCGCCCGCCAGGTCCACGAGGCCGGCGACGGCCGAGGCGTCGCCGCTGCCGAAGGTCTCCTCGAACTCCTCGAGCGGCGGCAGGTCTTTCAGGCTGTTGAGACCGAAGTGGACCAGGAACTCCCGCGTGGTGCCGTAGAGGAAGGGCTTGCCCACCACTTCCTTGCGCCCCACGATACGCACCATGCGCCGCTCGAGCAGGGTCTTGACCACGCCCGCCGGGCTCACGCCCCGCAGCTCCTGGATCTCGGGGCCGGTGACCGGCTGCCGGTAGGCGATGATCGCCAGCGTCTCCAGGGCGGCCATCGACAGCTTGGTGCCGCCCGACACGTCGAAGAAGCGGCGCAGCCAGCCCACCACCTCGGGGCGGGTGGCGAGGCGCACGCCGCCGCCCACGTCCTCCACCAGCACGCCCCGCCCCTCGGCGCCCTCGGCCGGGGCATAGCGGGCCAGCACGGCCTCCAGGGCCTCGGCGGCCAGCTCCCGCTCGCCTTCGTCGAACAGCTCCAGGAGCTTCGTGCGCGGCACGGGCTCGGAGGAGACGAAGAGGATGGCCTCGATGGCCGCCTCCATTTCGTTGCGCTCGGTCATGAACCGATGGCCTCCCGCTCGGCGTCAGCCAGATCGCGCGTAGTGCGGTAGAGAAGGATGTCGCCGGCCTCCGTCTGATGGATACGCACCAGGTTGAGGCGCGCCAGCTCCAGGACCGCCAGGAACGCCGCGATGGCCTCGGCCCGGCAGGTGCGGTGCTTGAGATCGGAAATCAGGTCGAAAGGGCGGCCGGCGTCCAGGGCTCCCAGGAGCCGGTCGAACTGCCCCCGCACCGAATACTCCTCCAGGGAGAGCTGGAGCGGCGGCGGATGCTCTTTCTCATAGCGCCGCAACGCCTGCTTCAAGGCCCCCATGAGGTCGAAGAGGGAGACCTCGCCCAGGTCCACCTGCTGCTCTTCGTCCTCCGGCACCGCCGGCAGCGGCTGGGGACGGCGCGTCCAGATGCCCAGCCGCAGCCGGTCCACCTCGGCGAACGACTGCGCCACTTCCTTGAGGCGGCGGTATTCGAGGAGCCGCTCGACGAGCTCCTGGCGCGGATCGTCCTCGGGCTCCCCCTCGGCCCGCGGCGGCCGCGGCAGCAGCATCTTCGACTTGAGGTGGATGAGGAGCGCCGCTTCGTAGACGTACTCGCCCGCGATGTCCAGGTTCAGCTCTTCCATGAGCCCGAGATAGGCGTGGAACTGATCGCAGATCGTCGCCACCGGGATGTCGGTGATCTCCACCCGGTTGAGCTTGATGAGGTGGAGGAGCAGGTCGAGCGGACCCTCGAAGATCGGCAGGTGGACCCGCCACGCCGCCGGCAAGGTGGTGTCCGCGGTCTCGCCGCCGTCGTCACCGGTGCCTTCGGCAAGCGCGGAAGGCTCCGGCAAATCAGACCGATCCGACCGATCCTGAAGATCCGGCAGCTCCGGCGCCTCTTCGCTCATACCTTCTCCGCCGTCGCGATCGTGAGGGCCTTGCGGTAGTCGAGACCGATCGCCTCGCGCACCAGCTCCATGGTCTCGGCCGTCCGTTCCCGCGCCTTTTTCGACCCCGCGAGCAGGATGTCGTACACCGTGTCGCGGTCCAGCGCCTCGCGGCGGCGGCGGAAGGGCTCCAGGTAGTCGATGAGGATCTGGGCCAGGAGCTTCTTGTCGTCGACGCAGCCGATGGTGGCGGCCCGGCATTCATGGTCCACCCGCTCCTGCACCTCGGGGGGCGAGACCAGCTTGTGGAACTCGTAGAGGTTGCAGACCTCGGGGCGCCCGGGGTCGCTCCTGCGCAGGCGCTGGGGATCGGTGAACATCTGCATGCACTTCTGGCGGATGACGTCCGGCGGGTCCGAGAGGTTGATGGCGTTGCCGTAGGACTTGGACATCTTCCGCCCGTCG
Organism: Thermoanaerobaculia bacterium; assembly: GCA_036275055.1. GTDB lineage: Bacteria > Acidobacteriota > Thermoanaerobaculia > Multivoradales > UBA5704 > DATARR01. Next base: position 10,034 of record DASUEN010000074.1, on the reverse strand, counting down.
ATGCCCGGCACCTTGGCGGCGGGCGTGAACAGGCCTTGCGGCTCGGGGAAGACCTCACGCTGATAGAGGTAGTTGAAGCGGCGCACGATCTCGCGGCTGATCTCCAGGTGGCTCGCCTGGTCCTCCCCCACCGGCACGAAGTGGGCGCGGTAGACGGCGATGTCCACCGTCTGCAACACCGGGTAGCCGAGGAAGCCGTAGGTGTGGAGGTCCTTGTTCTCGATCTGCTGGATCTGCTCTTTGTACGTCGGCACCCGCTCCAGCCAGCCCAAGGGAGTGATCATCGACAGCAGCAGGTGGAGCTCGGCGTGGTCGGGCACCATGGACTGAACGAAGATCGTCGATTTCTCGGGATCGAGCCCGGCCGAGATCCAGTCGATCACCATCTCCAGCGAGTTGGCGGCGATCTGCGAGGGATCGGCGTAGTCGCTCGTCAGGGCGTGCCAGTCGGCCGCGAAGTAGAAGCAGCGGTAGGAATCCTGCAAGCCGATCCAGTTCTTGAGCGCCCCGAAGTAGTTGCCCAGGTGGATCTTGCCCGTCGAGCGCATGCCCGAGAGCACGGTCTTCTGTTCGGTCACTCCAGGTCCCCTTTCCTCACGAGAGATTGATCACCACCGCCAGCATGCCATAGAGCGGCAGGAGGAGGAGCACGGTCAGGGCCAGTCCGGCCGGAACCCCGATGATAAAGCTATAGGGGCGGATGGCGGCAAGCCGTGCCGCCCAATCGGGCGGCAGCAGGCGCAGAGCGATCTGCCCGCCAGCGAGCGGCGGCAGCGGGATGAGCTGGAAGGCGGCCACGGAGGCGCTGATCGCGGCCATCCGTACCAGGGTGAACGTCAAGGGAAAGTACGCGGGGAGCTTCTCTGCTCCCGCCGGAATCGCCGGAAAAGTCAGCGAGACGAGAGCCGCCTGCCGCGCTTCCGCTCCCAGGAAGTGGATGGCCACCGCCAAGGCCACGATGGCGGCGCCCGTCAACAGGAAGCTCGTCGCGGGTCCGGCGGCGGCGACGAGGATGCCGTCCCACCACGGCCGGCGCAGGTTCGCCTCCACCACGGGGACGGGCCGCCCCCAGCCGAAGACCGGCACCGGAAACCCGAAAGCCAGCAGGAGCGCCGGGAACATCAACGTCCCCATGAGGTCGAAGTGGCGCAGGGGATTGAGGCTCGCGCCTCCGGCCAGGGTGGCGGTGGGATCGCCGCACAGCGCCGCCATCCGCGCCTGCGCCGCGCCGTGGACGGAAACCGTCAGCAGCAGCAGCAGGAACTGCATGGCGGTGGTGAAGACGAGGTTCGCGGTCATTGCGCAGTCATCGGGTCGCGGTCATTTCGCGGGCGCGGCGGCGAGACGCCGGTCGACGTCCTCCATCAGCCGCTCGTTGCCTACCAGGACGCGCTGCTCCACCCACAGGGCATAGACCTGAGACGCGATGGCCAGGTAGAACAGCAGGTGATGCACCCAGACGGGGACCGATCCGGTGGCCACGCCTCCCCCCACGATGAAGGCCGCCATGACCAGGCCCATGGCCAGCATCAGCCAGGGATAGGAAAGGTTCTTGAAGCGCTTGGTCTCCTCGATGAAGGCGGGATCGAGGGCGTTTTCTTTGACCGCGTCCTTGATCGCCTTGCCGGTACCGATGAGGTAGAACATGATCCAGCAGTGGGAGAACAGCAGCAGCAGGCTCGAAGCGAGCCCGATCAGCACGTGCAACGGCATGTTCGAATCGGTCGCGCCATGGAGCCTATAGCCCACCACGGCGGCGGCGATGACGCCGAGGGTCGACAGGGCGCCGACGATCAGCAGGGCTCGTCCCATCATTCAGAGCTTCCTCCAAAGCCAAAAACCTGGCCGGCCGTCACGGCCTCGCGCCAGCTCTCCACCGCCGCGGCCGGGCGGAAACGCTCGTCGACGCGGCGCCGTCCCGCCTCGCCCCGCCGCCGGGCCTCCCCGGGCCGCGCCAGAGCCTCTTCCAGCGCCCGGCTCAGTGCCGGCGGATCTTCGGGGGGTACCAACCACCCCGTCTCCCCGTCCACCACCACTTCGGGGATGCCGGAAACCGCGCTCGCCACCACCGGCACGCCCGCCTCCATGGCCTCCAGCACCACCAGCGGCATTCCCTCGTAGATCGAGGGGACCACCAGGGCCGCGGCGCCGGCCAGCAATTGCCGCACTCTGCCGGCGTCGCAGGTGCCGAGGAAGACCACCGCCTCCCTCAAGCCCAGCGCAGCCGCCCGCTTCTCCAGCCGCTTCCGGTGCTCGCCGTCCCCCGCGATCCGCAATACCGCCCGCGGATTGCCTGTCCGCAGGTCGCGCAGGGCCTCCAGCAGCACCTCCACACCCTTGCGGATGCGCAGCCGGCCGACGAAGAGGAGGTACCTTTCCTCCCCGGTCTCCATGCTCGCGGGGACCGGAGCCACCGGCAAACCGCCCGTGACGTTGGGGATCACCCCCACGGCGTCCACCCGGTAATCGCGGCGGATCTCGGCGGCGGTGGCCGCGCTGGGCGCCAGGACCCGATCGGCGGCCCAGGCGGTGAGGCAGCCCAGGAGGATCTGCAACGGCGCCTTGAGCCAGCGGAAGCGCAGCTCGACAGCTCCCGGCCGGCCCAACACCCGTCCGCCGTAGGTCAGCGGACGGACGGCCCGCAGCTCCTCGACGTAGCTCACCTGGAGGAGGGCCACCAGGAGGGGACGCGGCACGAGGAGCGCTCCCACGACCGCCACCAGCAGCGCCGCCAGCGCTCCGTCCGACTCGTGCACCTGTACCACGTGGGGCCGGAAGCGGCGGAGCGCCCGCCAGGCCGCCGGCACCACCAGAAGGGGAAAGAGCACCTTGGGACCCGCGGCCCCACCGGGCTCGCGGCCCAGCACCTCCACCTCGTGACCTTGCTGCCGCAGGCCGGCGGCCAACTGTAGCACCTGTTCGCCAACGCCGGAAACGTCGCGGGGCGGGAGGGTGTTGGCGATCAGGAGGACGCGCATGCCGCCATCCTCTCCCGAGACGACTCCTCCAGGGCCTGCCGTGCGGGCTCGTCCAGCCGGCCGAGGAGCTCGCGGGCGTCGTCCCGGGCCTTCACCAGCCAGTCCCAATCCTCGGGCAGGCGGGCCACGGTGAGCGGGGGAAGGCCGGCCTGCCGCGTTCCCAGAACGTCCCCGGGGCCCCGCAGGGCGAGATCCCGCTCGGCGATCTCGAAGCCGTCCTGCGTTGCCGCGAATACGGCCAGCCGCTCCTTCCCCGCTGCCGTCAGCCGGCCGTGCAGGGCTACGCAGACCGAGGCCTCGCTTCCCCGCCCCACCCTCCCCCGAAGCTGATGGAGCTGAGCGAGGCCGAAGCGCTCGGCGCTCTCGATCACCATCCACGTCGCCTCCGGCACGTCCACCCCCACCTCGATCACCGTGGTGGCTACCAGCGCCCGCACCTCTCCGGCGGCAAAGTCCCGCATCGTCCGCTCCCGCTCGGCGGCCGGCATGCGGCCGTGGAGCGCCGCGACCGGGAATCCTGCGAGCGCCTCCCGGACGCGCCCTTCCACCTCGGCCAGCGAGGCTGGGCCTTCCTCGATGTGAGGCACCACTACGTAGGCCCGCGCTCCGGCCTCGATCGCCGCGCGCAGGCGGCGATAGACATCCGAGGCCTTGCGGGCGGGCAGGACCTCGGTGCTCACCGGATTGCGGCCGGGGGGGAGCTCGTCGAGGGTGGAGACGGGGAGATCGCCATAGGCGGTGAGCGCCAGGGAGCGGGGGATGGGCGTCGCCGTCATCACCAGCACGTCCGGCCGGTCGCCTTTGCGGCGCAGCAGCTCGCGCTGGGCGACGCCGAAGCGGTGCTGCTCGTCGATGACCGCGAGGCCCAGCCGCGGGATCTCGATCCTCTCTTGAATGAGCGCGTGAGTGCCCACCACCAGCCGCGCCTCACCCGAGGCGACCTGCTTCCGCAAAGCAGCGCTGGCCGTGCCGCCGGTCAGCAGCGCAGTGGGCCAGCGGTCTCCCAACAGACGCTGGAGGCTCGCGAAGTGCTGCTCAGCCAGCAGCTCCGTGGGGGCCATGAAAGCGCCCTGGAACCCGCTCTCCACGGCGAGCGCCAGGGCTAGGGCGGCCACCGCCGTCTTGCCGCTTCCCACGTCTCCCTGAAGGAGACGGTGCATAGGGTGAGGAGCCTGGAGGTCCGCCACGACCTCGCCGAAGACCCGCTCCTGCGCCGCGGTGAGCGTGAACGGCAAGGTCTGCCGCACCTGCCGCAGCGCCGCGGGTCCCAGGCGGTAGCGGCGTGACCGCGGCTCGCGCGCCTCCCGCTCGCGCCGCAGGGCGAGGACGACCTGCATCTCCAGCAGCTCGCCGTAGACGAGGCGATGGTGCGCCGGCGTGCGCCGGGCGCTCAGCGCCTCCACGTCCTCCTCCCGCGGCCGGTGGAGCCTGCTGAGCGCCTCTCCGAGCGCCGGCAGGCCGTGACGCAGGAGAAGTTCCCCGGGCAGGGTTTCCGGCACCTGAAGGAGGTCCACCTCCTCCAGCAAAGAGTCGATCATACGGCGCAGGAAAGGCGCTCCGAGCTTCCCCTTCGCCGGATAGACGGGCACGATGCGCGCGCCGTGGACGGCGTGGTCCACCGGCTCGCAGGACGGGTTCAGCAATTCGAGGCCTCCCCCCTTCGCCTCGCGCACCGGGCCGTGGAGCAGAGACTCCTCCGCTGCCGTCTGGTCCGCCAGGTAGGGGCGGTTGAACCAGACCACAGGGAGGCGGCCGGTCGCGTCCTCAACGAACCCGCGCACGAGGCTGAAGCCCCGCCGGCGGGTGCGGAGGCGGCGCAGACCTGAAAGCCGGCCACGAAAGGTGAACGAACCCCCTGGTGACGCCGCGGCCACGGGCGTCACTTCGCGCCGGTCCTCATAACGGAAGGGGAGATGATGGAGCAGGAGATCGCCGGCCGTATGGCAGCCCGCGGCGGCCAGCGCCCGGGCGCGAGCGGGACCCACTCCGCGCACCTGCCGGAGGGGAGTCGAAAGGTCCAGCGGCTTGTTCCCTCAAGCGCCGTCGAAGCGCAGGACCACGACGCCGAAGCGCACCTCGTCGCCGGGGCGGATCTCGGCGGGCACGCCGGTCTCCAGGCGCTTGCCGTTCAGGAAGGTGCTGTTCATGGTGCCGATCTCCTCGCCGAAGAAGAACTTGCTCCCCCGGCGATAGATCTTGGCGTGGCGGCGGCTCACCGAGCGCTGGTTGTCGACGGGGGTCAAGTCGACGTCGGGGTAGATGCCGGTCACCGGGTCCTTGCGGCCGATGGTGGTCTCCGGGCCGGTGGACATGGGGAACTCCATCCCCGAGGGGACGTGCACCAGCTTCTCCGGCCCTTCCGCCACGGCCTGGATCGCCGGCCGGGGCATCTCGCGCGAGGTCGTGACCTTGGTGCCGAGGAGCGACTTCAGCATCTCGTCCGTCTCGCGCAGACGGCGGGAGAGCTTGCGCATCATGCGCACGGCGATCTCGGGGTTGCTCTGGAGGAGCTGGTCGAAGGTCGAGCCGTTGATCTGCAGGAGGCGCACCTCCGTGGCTGCCCGCGCTGACGCCGCCCGCGGCAGGTCCTCCAGCACGGACATCTCGCCGAAGAAGTCCCCTTTCTCCAACACGGCGAGGAGCTGCTCCTCGTCGCCCACCTGGTTGAGGATCTCCACCTTCCCCTCGTTGATGATGTACATCTCCATGCCGAGCTCGCCCTCTTTGAAGACGTACTCCCCGGTCTTGTACTCCAGGGCGTACCCCTTCTTGCTCGCGCCGGGGCCGCTGTTGCTGGTGGTCTTGAAAACTGGACTGGCCATCGGACCTTTATACCTCACCGAGAACGAGCCGGCCTGCGTCTGCCTCCAGCCGCGCCGCCAGTCCCAGGGGGAGCGTGCGGTTCGGCGGCACGTGACCACTCTCGAGCCCCCAGGCGAGCGGCCAGGGGTAGCGGGCGAGGCTGTCGGCGATCTGCGACGGCCAATCCACCGCTACCCGGCCGGGGTCCTCAAGCTCGCCGAGGTGGCCGACGATCATACCCGCGATATTCGCGAGATTACCCGACAGGCCCAGGTGGGTCAACATCCGGTCGATCCTGTACGGGGGCTCGTTGACGTCTTCCCAGAACACCACGGCCCCTTCGAGGTCGGTGGCCCACGGCGTGCCGAGGGTGGCGGTGAGCAGGCTGAGGCAGCCGCCGAGGAGGGTTCCACGCACCCCCCGAGAATCGCCGCCGCGGATCGCCGCCTTGAACGGCAGCTCGGCGGGATAGGTCCCAGCGAGCGCTCCGAGGAACGAGGCCTCGTCCTCCGGCGACATCCCCCGCGCCAGGTCGGCGGCCACCATGGGGCCGTGGAAGGCCACCAGGCCCAGCCGGCGCACCACCGCCAGCAGGAAAGGGGTGAGATCGGAATATCCCATGTACGCCCGGGGGCGGCGGGCGAGGAGCCCCCAGTCGAGACCGGGCAGGATGCGCAGCACGCCGTGGCCGCCGCGGGCGAAGAGGATGGCCGGCAGGTCGGGATCGGCCGCCAGGCGGTGGAAGGCGGCGAGGCGCTCTTCATCGCTCCCCGCGAACAGGCCGTGCCGGGAGAGGAGGTTGTCCGCCAGCACCGGCTCGAAGCCCAGGCGGCGCAGGGACGCGACCCCCGCCTCCAGACGATCGGGATCGACGGGGCCGGAGAGCGCAGCCACCCCGACCCGGTCGCCGGGACCGGCGGGGGGAGGCAGATGCGCGGTGGGGATCAAGACGCCGGAGAGCTCCGTAAGCCGAGTTCTGTGTTGCCGGCGCCGAAGCGCCGGCTAGCGGTCATTCCTCTGGGACCGGCGTTGCCGCCGGCCTCCAGCAACCTACCCGGAAGCGGCCCCGCGCCCGGCGAGCCGGACGCGAAGGCGGGACGGGCAGCCCGCGATCCGCTCCCCTATTTGGTCTTGCTCCGCAGGGGGTTTGCCGTGCCTCGTCCGTCGCCGGCCGAGCGGTGCGCTCTTACCGCACCGTTTCACCCTTACCGGACTCCCGAAAGAGCCCGGCGGTCTGTTCTCTGTTGCACTTTCCGTCGCGTCGCCGCGCCTCGCCGTTGGCGAGCCTGCCGCCCGTAGGAGCTCGGACTTTCCTCTCCGCGCCAGCCGTGAAGCCGCGTGAAGCGACCACCTGGAGCTCTCCGGCGCGGCATCATTGTATCCCAACAGAGGCAGTATCTATGCCTTCCGCACGTGCTCGTGGGCGTGGTAGCTGCTGCGCACGAGGGGGCCCGCCTCGCAGTGGTCGAAGCCGAGGGAGAGGGCGAAGTCGCGGTGCGCCGCGAACTCGTCCGGGTGCACCCAGCGGGCCACCGGCAGGTGCCGTGGGGTGGGCTGGAGGTATTGGCCGAGAGTGAGGATCTCGACCCCGGCGTCGCGGATATCGGTCAGGGTCGCACTGATCTCGTCGGCGGTCTCGCCCAGCCCGAGCATGATGCCGGTCTTGATCCGTCCCTGGTACTCTCCCGCATCGCGGCGGCGGGACGCCGCGGCGAGGAGACCGAGGCTGCGGTCGTAACGGCTGCCGGGGCGGGCCAGCCTATAGAGGCGGGGGACGGTCTCCATGTTGTGGGAGAACACCTCGGGGCGGGCAGCGAGGACGACGTCCAGGGCATCGGGCACGCCGCGGAAGTCGGGAGTCAGGACCTCGACGGCGGTGCCGGCGTTGCGCTCGTGGATGGCGGCGATGACCTGGGCGAAATGGCGGGCGCCGCCGTCGGGCAGGTCGTCGCGGTCCACGGAGGTGATGACGGCGTGGCGCAGCCCCATGACGGCGACGGCCTCCGCCACGTGCGCGGGCTCGTCCGCATCGACGCCCGCCTGCGGCCGGCCGGAGGTGACGGCGCAGAAGCCGCAGCGGCGCGTGCAGACGTCGCCCAGGATCATGAAGGTGGCGGTGCCGTGCTCTCCCCAGCATTCGTAGATGTTGGGGCAGCGGGCTTCCTGGCAGACGGTATGGAGGCTCAACCGGTCCACGAGGCCGCGGACCCGATGGTAGGAAGCGGGAGTCGCCAGCCGGATGCGGAGCCACTCGGGGCGCCCCTCCCGGCGGGGAGCACCAACGGCGCTCTCCGAGCGGCCGATCTGAATTAGAGTCTCACTCATGGGCGTAGTGTAACCGTAGACGAGACGGGAGAGAGTGGCATGGAAATGGCATCAAGGCATCTCGTCAAATCGGAGGCCTCTGATCCCAGAGACAGAGGACGCAGCAGCCGGCCTCCAAAAACTACGGGAGCACAAGCCATGAGCTGGAAACGGGCTCTGTTCGCCCTTGGGTCAACCTTTGCCTTCCTGGCGCCGGGCGGCGCTCAAGCGGGAGTCCTTTCAGGCAACTGCCGGGTCGGCAACCAGCCGGCCGCCACTCTCCTCATCCCCTACTTCGAAGTCGACCTGAGCAAGCCGGGCGGCGCCACGACCCTCCTCTCGGTGAACAACGCTTCGGCCAAGCCGGCGATCGCCCGGGTGGTGCTGTGGACCGACTGGGGCGTGCCGACCCTGGCCTTCGACGTCTACCTGACCGGCTACGACGTGCAGACGCTCAACGTGCGCGACCTCTTTTCCGGCCAGTTGCCGACGACCGGTCCGGATTCGAGTAACGTCGGCGACGCCTCGAACCCGGGAACCGTCTTCCCGGGCTGTGGCGGCAGCACCGGCCCCGGAGTCTCGGGGCTGGGAGCGCCCACGCCGGACTTGGACCTCACCTATCTGCGCGCCGCCCATACCGGCCAGTCGGTGACCAAAGGGACCATCTCTCAGTGCGCGGGCAGCCATGGCGCGGACCTCAACCTGGTGAGCGGTTACATCACCGTCGACGCCGTGAACCGCTGCTCGCCGCGCTCGCTGGGCACCACGGTCAACACTCCAGCGCATCCCCTCTACTTCGCGTCCCGCGGCACCGGCCTGGCGAGCGACTCGAACGTCCTCTGGGGCGACTACTACTACGTCAACTCCGACCAGAACACGGCGAGCAGCGAGGCAGCGGTCGCCATCGTGGCCGATCCCGACTTCTTCCACTCCGGGGACTACACTTTCTACGGCCGCTACGTCGGCTTCGACGGCCGCGACGGCCGCGCTCCTCTCTCCAGCCTCTACTATGCCCGCTACGCCGACGGCGGCACCTTCTCCGGCGGCACCGACCTCGTGGTCTGGCGGGACAACCGCCGCGCCGACGTGAGCCTCCAGGACTGCGGCGGCAAGCCCTCCTGGGCGCCCCTCGGCGAGCAGCAGCTCGTGATCTTCGACGAGGAAGAGAACCCGCAGGCCATTCCCCAGAGCAACGCCTTTCCCCTCACCACCCAGAAAGTGCACGTCGGCGGCCCCACCCTCCCCGTGGCCCAGCCCTTCGGCTTCCTGGCGCTCGACCTCTGGCATGGCAACGGCACCCACGCCCAAGCCTGGGTCAGCACCCTGATGACGGCCGGCGGACGCTTCGGCACCGGCCACGAGGCCGTGCGGGTGGACGACATGTGCAACTTCGGGCAGTAGGAACACGGACTGACACGGACGAAACACGGACTGACAAGGACGGACACGGTGTTCGTCCGTGTCAGTCCGTGCTCGTCCGTGTCAGCCCTTTGGTTCAGCCCACGTCCAGCGCCACGTCCAGCGCTGGCGCGCTGTGGGTGAGCCAGCCCATGGAGAGGAGATCCACTCCCGTAGCGGCTATCGCCGCTGCCGTTTCCGGGGTGATGCCTCCCGAGGCTTCGGTGACCGCCCTTCCTTTAGTCATTGCAACCGCCTCGCGCAGCATCTCCAGGGACATATTGTCCAGGAGGACCACGTCCACCCCAAGGTCCAAGGCTTCGCGCAGCATCTCCAGGGAGTCCACCTCGACCTCGATCTTCACCAGGTGACCCACAGCGCCCCGGGCGCGCTCGACGGCGATGCGCAGCCCGCCGGCCAGGGCGATGTGGTTGTCCTTGATGAGCACCGCGTCGTCCAGGCCGAAGCGGTGGTTGTGGCCGCCGCCGCAGCGGACGGCGTACTTCTCCAAGGCGCGCAAGCCCGGCGTGGTCTTGCGGGTGCAGACGATGC
>DASUEN010000073.1:0-20216 GCA_036275055.1 Thermoanaerobaculia bacterium | reverse complement strand
TCGCCCACCATCAGCAGCCGGGCGGGGACCTGCTGCTGCACCCGCTCGAAGGTCGCGATGACGTCCAGCACCCGCTTGACCGGCCGGAAATTGGAGATGTGGACCAGCAGCCGCTCGCCGTTCTGCGTCCAGCGGCAGGCCCGCGCGTTCTTGCGCGCGGCCTCGTAGCGGGCCGGATCGATGAAGTTGGGGATGACGTGGATCTCGTGGGGCGTGCCGAGCTGCTCGACGGTGGTGCGGCGCAGCGACTCGGAGACGGCGGTGACGGCGTCGCTCTGGTTCACTCCCCAGCGGGTGGTCTCCAGGTAGTTGGGGTCGTTGCCCACCAGGGTGACGTCCGTGCCGTGGAGGGTGGTGACCACCGGCAGCGGCGCCGGCGCCATGATCTCCCGGGCGAGCACGGCCGAGACGGCGTTGGGGATGGCGTAGTGAACGTGCAGCACGTCGAGCGGCGCGTGGCGGGCCACCTCGACCATCTTGGTGGTGAGGGCCAGCGAATAGGGGGGGAAGTTCTCGAACAGGGGATAGGTCGGGGTCACCACCTCGTGGAAGAAGATCCGCGAGTTGAGGAGCGACAGGCGGGAGGGGAGGGCGTAGCTGATGACGTGGACCTCGTCCCCCCCCGCGGCGAGCGCCATGGCGAGCTCGGTCGCCACGATCCCCGAGCCGCCGTAGGTGGGATAGCAACTGATGCCGACCCTCATCGCACTCCTCCGGGGAGGATGGCGAGGGGATCGGCGACGGCGATCGGCAGCCGGCTCCAGAACGGCTCGCCGAAGGCGGCGCCGATCAGCAGCCCGAAGTGGCGGGCCCGCCCCTCGATGGCCAGGCGGAACTCCGGCGACGCCACCTTGGTCATCGGCTCTCCGCCCCTCTCCTTTTCGTCCCTGGAGTCCCTGTCGTCCCTTTCCAATTGATAGAGCTGGCTGCGGTAGGCGCGCAGCGCGGCGAGCTTCGCCTCCCACGAGGAGGTGACGTCGACGATGAAGCGCGGCTCGAACGGATCGTGCTGCATGTAGGCGAACAGGGCGGCCGGCCGGAAGGGCTCGCCCTCCCCCCGGTGGCGCAGGCCGGCGTAGAAGCAGGCCGCCTCCGCGAGCTGGTGGGCGCGGGTGTGGTCCGGGTGGCGGTCGTGGGGAGCGGGGGCGAGCACCAGGTCGGGGCGCCACTGGCGGAGCTTGGCGATCAGCGAGTCCTCCTCGTCCGGGCCGGTGCGCAGGCCGCCGTCGCCGCAGTCGAGGAAGTCCATCGCCACCACGCCCAGGGCCTTGGCCGCTCCCACGGCTTCGCTCTTCCGCAGCTTGGCCGTGCCACGGGTGCCGCGCTCGCCGCGGGTCAAGTGGAGGATGCCCACCTTCCGCCCCTGAGCCGCCAGCAGGGCGAGGGTGCCGCCGCACCCCAGCTCCACGTCGTCCGGGTGGGCGCCGATGGCGAGCACGTCGAGCTTCACCGCCGGCTTCATGGCACGATCACCTGTAAGTGCGCGGCGTCCAGCTCCATCTGCTCCCACAGGCTCTCCGTGAGGTCCGGGCCGTACTTGCCCGGGAAGTGGGCGGTGGAGACGATCCGCTCCTGCGGTTTGCCGAGCGGCAGGCAGGCCTCGCGGAGCTGGTGGACGCGGCGGTCGGCCACCTCGTTCTTGCGCGCCGCCGCGGCCGTGGCCTTCTCGCCGAAGACGTTCAAGGCGTGGAGGATCTGGTCCCGCGTCTTCTCGAACGGCCGCTCGAGATTGGGATCGGCCGCCACGGCGGCGTTGCGCAGCTCGGTCAGCGCCGCATCCAGGCAGCTCCGCACCGGACCTGCCATGTCGCCGCCGTTGCGCTCCGCGAGCCAGCGGTCGACTCCGGCGTGCTCGCCGAGGAGGGTGGCGAGCGGGATCCCCACCTCCGCCAGGCGCTCGACCTGCTTGGCTTCGAGGATCAGCGTCTGCGGCCGCAGGGCCACCCAGGGGGGCGCCACCTCCAGTACGGCGTGGGTGGCGGCGGCCTGGGCCATGTAGGAGAGCTCGCCCGGCCCCAGCACCTGGAGGGCGGTGCCGAGCACGGCGTCCTGCACCGCGGGGCGGGCCAGCACGCCGGGGGAGACGACGGCCGGGTTCTCGTCGATGATTCCCAAAAGCTCCTCGATTCCCCCCGGCTTCTCGTCCCGCCCGCGCAGGGCATAGCCGCCGTCGCGCCATTCGATGCGCCGCCGCTCGCCGTGCCGCAGGAGGAAGAGGGGGCTCGCCCCGCGCTGGGGGCTCACCTGGAGGGAGTAGCCGCGCGCCTTGACCTCGCCGTCGCGCTGGATGAGGGCCTCCTCCAGCTCCTGGCGCCGCTCCACCAGCCGCCGCAGCCACGGCCGCTGCGCCGCCTTGAGCTCCGGCAGCATGGAATCGAGCAACAGGGGACATCGCGGGCCCATCACGTTCGCCATCAACCGGCAGAAGGCCTCGCCGAAACGGGCGTCCGGCCGGTACCACTGGGCGACCGTGCGCATCCACTCGGCATAGCGCTCCCCCGGCACGGCCTCGGCGATGCCTTGGAGCACGGCCTCGACGCCCGGTCCCAGCGTCCGCATTCCCACCGGGGTGAGCGGCTCGGGGTCCGGTCCGAGGTCGAAGGCGCGGGCGCCCTCCGGCGACAGGACCACGGCCTGCTCGACCTCCGCCCAGTCGTGGTCCTCTGTCGCCACCCAGAAGACGGCGACCGCCGGCTGGCCCGCCGCTTCGAGCGCCGCGGCCCAGCGCGCGGCGGCGAGCGCCTTGGCGAGGCAGTAGAGCGGGCCGCCGAGGAGCCCCGGCTGCTGGCCGGCCACCACCACGCGGACGGCGGGATCGGCCAGCCGGCGCGCGAGCCGGTCGGCGTTCTCGTTGCCGTAGGAGCGGTTGCTCACCGCCAGGGCCGCGGCCAGCTCGCGGCGATCGACGGGCGGCACCGGGAACGTGGGCATGTGGCCGGGAGGAAGGAACTGGAGCGGCGCCAGGAGGTCGAGGTCGAGACCGGCCAGCCACGCCGAGGGGAGGGGCGCCAGCAGCCGGGCGGCGGCGAGGTCGACCCGCGGCTCGGGGCGAACCGGCGCGGAAGCAGGGGGAGAGGAGAGATTGGCGGTCACGCTGGTAAGAGTCTCCTGAAAGATGTCGTCGGGGCGGGGACCATCCTATCCCCGCTCCGCATCAACGGTCCACGCACCGGGCTATGCTAAAGGAATGCTCCATACGGTGGATGGATACGGCCCCAGCGGCGGCGATGTTTCACCCCTGAACGATCTCCCCGGCCGGGCCGCTGGAAGGAGGTTCTGATGCTGCGCTCCTCGGGCCGCGCCGTGCGAACGGCCCTGATCCTCGGCTTCCTCCTCCACACCCTGGCCGCCCTTCTGGTCTGGGAGACCTGGGGTGGTCCCTTCAGCCGCGGCAACGCCCTGGTCTGGATCGATTTCCCCGTCGTCCTCGCCTTCCTCCACCTGGACGGCAAGCCGTTCCTCCTCTGGAGCCTCCTCGCCGGGGGGCTCCAGTGGGGCATCATCGCGGCGCTGTTCAGCCTGTGGCTGGGGCGGATGGTACGGGGAGGGGGAGCGCCGCGGCCTTGAGGCCAGGCATTAACTTTGCCTGAGAGCGCCGCCCGCCCAAGACCCTCATCCCCTGCCCCTTCTCCCGCCCCCCCTCACCGGGAGAAAGGGTCCCGGCCGAACCGTTCTTGCCGTTCTCCTTCGTCCTTGCCGTCCTTGGTGTCCTTATTGTCCTTTTCTTGGCTGTTCTCCCTCTTCTCCCGGTCGGGGGGAGGGCGATGGGAGAAGAGGGCCGGGGTGATGAGGGTCTTGGGCGGGGGGATCCCCCTTGACGCCTCCAGTACAATGTCCCCGTTATGGTGCAGGTCGGCCCCCTCCGCATCGATCCCCCGCTCTGGCTGGCGCCCATGGCCGGCGTGACGGACCGTGATTTTCGCCTCATCGTGCGGCGCATCGGCGGCGTGGGGGTGGTCTCCATGGAGTTCATCTCCTCGAAGGCGATCGTCCAGGGGAACAAGCGGACCCGCGAGCTGATGTACTTCAGCGCCGAGGAGAGGCCCCTCGCCATCCAGATCTACGGCTCGGACGTGGCCACGATGCGCGAGGCCGCCCTGGTCGTCGAGGAGCTGGGAGCGGACGTCTGCGACATCAACATGGGGTGCCCGGCCAACAAGGTGCTCAAGGGGTGCGCCGGCGCCGCCCTGATGGGGGACCTGAAGCTCGCCGAGGCGATCGTCCGTACCGTCAAGGACGCGATCTCCATCCCCCTCACCGTCAAGTTCCGCCTGGGGCTGGACGACAGCCGGCGCAACTACGTCGAGCTGGGGAGGATCTGCGAGGCCAACGGCGTCGCCGCCGTGGCCCTCCACGCTCGCACGGCGCGGCAGATGTTCACCGGCGAGGCGGACTGGAGCCACCTCGCCCGGCTCAAGGAGGCGCTGTCGATCCCGGTGATCGGCAACGGCGACGTCCGCGAGCCCGAGGACGCCCTGCGCATGATGGCCGAGACCGGCTGCGACGGCGTCATGGTGGGGCGCGGCGCCACCCGCAACCCGTGGATCTTCCGCCAGACCGCGGCCCGCATGGCGGGGAGCCGCTTGAGCGAGCCCACCGTCGCCGACCGGCGGGACCTGATCCTCGACCACTTCCGCATGGTGGCCGGCCGGGAGGCCTCCGTCTTCGCCCTCCACAAGCTGCGCAAGTTCACCGGCTGGTACACCCATGGCCTGCCCAACGGCCGCAAGCTCCGGCAGGCGATCAACCAGCTCCCCGACGTCGCGACCTTCCTCGCCACGGTCGAGGAGTTCCTCGGCGAGCTGGTGGTGGAAGAGGCGGCGTGAGCCGCCGCGGTCAAGCGGATTGGTTGGGCTCCTGGTACAGCCCGAGCACGTTCCCATCCGGATCGGCGAAGCGCGCCGTCAATTCGGGAGCATCCGCGCCGATCGGCTGAACGATGCGCCCCCCGTGGGCCGTGACGGCCTCGACGGTCGCGGCCAAGTCGTCGACCATGACGTAGAGAAGGAGACCCGGATGGGGAGACGGCGGGCGGCCGGTTACCCAAGAGCCGCTCACTTCGCCGACACCATCGTCGAATGCGGTGGCTCCGTCACCCCGGCGCCGGGTCTGCCAGCCGAAGACCGCTTGGTAGAAGCGGACGGAGCGATCGACGTCGGTGGTGGGAATCTCGAGATAGCAGATCTTGCCGTTTGCGCGTGTCGGAGCCATGGTCGATCCTCCTTGGATGGCGAGCTCGTCCTGAGTATAGGCGACAGGCGGGGAGGGTAATCCAGCGGGCTGAAGACTCGTAGTATCCTCACGGCGCGCCAATAAGGACCGGGTTCACAACGCGACCCGGCAAGCATTCATGGCATCGGACATCCCTCGTTCGCCTCACCGGCGCGCTTGCGCGTACGGTGTTAGTTCGAATCTCCGCCCATCAGCTACAATACCCAGATGAGTCCCGTCAGCCTACAAGAGCTCCAACGGAACCCTGACGCCTTATTGGACCGGGTTGAGGCCGGGGAACACCTCGTCGTGGTCCGCGGCGGCCGCCCGGTCGCCGAGTTACGGCCCGTCCCCGCCGTCCAGCCCAGTCCGCGGCCGTTCGGCCTCTGCGTCGGGGCGTTCACGGTCCCGGACGACTTCGACGGACCGCTGCCGGAGGAGATCCTGCGGGAGTTCGAGGGGCGATGAGGCTGCTACTCGACACCCACGTGTTCCTCTGGTACATCACCGCCGACCCGAAGCTCCCGGCCAGTTTCCAGGCGGCCAGCCAAGACCCAGCCAACGAGGTGTACTTGAGCGTCGCCTCGGTATGGGAAGCCGTCATCAAATATCACCTCGGCAAACTCCCGCTCCCGGCCCCGCCAGCCAACTACCTGCCGCGGCAACGCCACGCGCACGGGATCGCCAGCTTGTCGATCGACGAGGGAGCAATGTCACACCTGGCCGGCCTGCCACCGCTCCACCGCGACCCATTCGACCGGCTGTTGGTCGCACAGGCGCTACAACATGGGCTGACGGTCGCCACGGTCGATTCAGACGTTGCGGCGTATCCCGTTCCTCTGCTTCAGGCGGCCTAACCGCATTCAAGCGGGCGCCCCCTCGGTGGAGGCGTAGATCAGGACGTTCGTATCGAGGAGGATCATGGCTCCCGGGTCACGGCCTTCAGGGAGTCCCAAGTCAGTTTCGGCCGCAGAGGGGCAGCGGCGATGGCCGCGAGGCAGCGAGCCATGCTCATCCCGGGGGCCGGCTTCGGGCGTTCGAGGCGCACGAGGAGAAGACGACCTTCACCCTGGCTCGGGACGTCGAAGACATCCCCGGGCTTTGCCGCCGGAAGGACCACACGACGTTTGGCATCCGCTGTCGATGTCGCCATGGTGGGATTGTCCCACTAAACTTCTGGAAAGTACGGGCGGCCCGACATGACGCCGAGAACGCCATGAATCGGCTCCTCATCCGCCGCTTCGAGGCCCTCGCCCGGCTTTGCCCCCTCCCTTGCTGCGCTTCCACGCTCGCAAATTGTGCTGCAGAGTTGGCGAACTTCGGCTTGGGCTCGCGAACTTTGCTGCAAAATTCGCGAGCCGCGGTCCAAAGTTCGCCAACTGCGAGCCGCGGTTCGTATTCCCCGGGCCGGGGTTCACGAGTTTTCGTGGAGATTCGCGAACTTTGCAGCAGCGCAAGCGAACTTTGCAGCTCGGCAAACGAACTTTGCATCAATTCTCGCGAGTTTTGCAGCAGGGGAAGAGCCCCGGGAGCCCCGGCAGGGCATCTCGCTGCCAAAGATGGCGAACCCGGAACGAAAGCTCGGGAGCGCGGATGCCGGGCCCGCCGTGGCGATTCCGCGGGACGTCTCCTCTCTGGCGAAGGAGAGGAACTGGGAGGCTGGGCAGCCCAGCCCGTTTAGGAGAGGTGGGACGGGGTGATGAGGGTTTGCGGCGGCTCCCGCACCTGCTTCGGCTATGCTTCCGCCGATGGCGGAACACGCAGTTGAGCTCGGCATGCCCCCGGAGCGGGCGCTTTCGGTCCTCCGGCAGACGGCGGAGGACTGGGGCGCCACTCTCCAGACGGCGGCTCGTGGGGGCAATCCCGGGGGCCGTCTCCATCTGCCGGTTCTGGCCGGCATTCGCCGCGGGCTCGTCTCGGGCGACGTGGAGGTGCAGCCGGCCGAGGGAGGCTCGCGGCTGGTCTTCCGTCCCGAGCAGTCAGCCTACTACGTCCAGACGCCGGCGGTGATGATCCTGATCCTCTCGATCGCGGGCGCGGCGCTCACCGTGCTCTGGCCCTTCTACCCCCAGTTGATGCCGGTGGCTCCCTTCGGCGCCATCATCGCCCTGGGCGGCTGGTTCCTGGTGATCTCGCGCCTGCGCACCAGCGGGCCGGACGAGTTCCTGGCCGCGGTCGCCGCGGCGCCGCCTGCGGCTGCCGGGGAGGGGGAATCATCTTGACCCCCAAGTGGTTTATACTGGCGACGGTTCTTTGCAAACTTGGGGGTGTACCGGTTTCGACGGGGAACAGAGCGGTTCAGGGGTAGCGTGTCGAGCTTCCACTCGTAACACCGGATAAATAACTGCGAACGATAACTTCGCCCTCGCGGCCTAAAAAAGGGTCGTGACATCCTGACGGGAGCCTTGATTCGCGGCGCCCGGCTGGATGACGCTAAAGCGGATCAATGGGTGCGGCGGCCTCGAGTCGCATCCGGATATTTAGAGGCTGGCTTCCGCGCCAGGTTGGCCTTCTTCCAGCGCGCGGCGGCGAGACCAGGATAGAGGGATACACACGTAGAAGCTCCTGGGACGCGTTTCTCGGACGTGGGTTCGACTCCCACCACCTCCACCAAGTTTCCTTCCTGCAAAACCAGACAATCTCTATCCTCTATTAGTCGTGGCCGAACGCCGCGGCGATGCTCCGCTCGTACGGCGCCCGGAGCACCCCCACCTCGGTGATGATCGCCGTGATCAGCTCGGCCGGGGTGACGTCGAAGGCGAAGTTGAGGGCCTGTGTGTCCTCGGGGGCGACGCGGGTGCCGAAGACCTCGGTGACCTCCAGCGACTTGCGCTCCTCGATGGGGATGGCCTTGCCATTGGGGGTGGCACGGTCGATCGTCGAGAGGGGCGCCGCCACGTAGAAGGGCACCTGGTGGCGATGGGCGAGGACGGCCACGGTATAGGTGCCGATCTTGTTGGCGGTGTCGCCGTTGGCGGCGATGCGGTCCGCACCCACCACGATGCCGTCCACCAGGCCCTGTGACATCAAGGCCCCGGCGCTGTTGTCGGTCACCAGCCGGAAGGGGATGCCCAGGCGCTTGAGCTCCCAGGAGGTGAGGCGGGCGCCTTGGAGGAGGGGGCGCGTCTCGTCCACCCAAACCTTCTCCACCTTCCCCTGATCCCAGGCGGAGGTGATCACGCCCAGGGCCGTGCCGTAGCCGGCCGTGGCCAGGGCGCCGGCATTGCAATGGGTGAGGACGCGCGAGCCCTCCCGGAAGAGGGGCGCGCCGTGGGCGCCGATGCGGCGGTTGATCCGCACGTCGTCGGCGTGCAGCTCGCGAGCCCAGGCGAGGAGGGCCGCCGTCACCACTTCCGGGCCCCCCGCCGCGCTCTCCGCGAAGACCTTCCGCCCCCGGTCCAACGCCCAGCGGAGGTTGACCGCCGTGGGCCGGGTGCTCCCCAGCAGCTCCGTGACCTCCTCGAAGCGGCCGGCGAGCTGCCCGGGGTCGCGGACGGTGCGAATGCCTAAGACCAGCCCGTACGCCGCGGCCACGCCAATGGCCGGCGCGCCGCGCACCGCGAGGCAGCGGATGGCGTCCGCCACCTGCTCGGGGGTCTCGCAGTCCAGCCACACCTCCTCCACGGGCAGGCGCGTCTGGTCGAGGAGCTTCAGGCCCGGACCCTCCCAGCGCATGGGGGAGAAGGGCTCGGGATCGGTCGCGGTGGCGGGCTGGGAGTCGGTCATGGCGCGGCTATCTTAACCTCGATACAATGCCGGCCCACCCGGCGGCGGCTCTCACGAAGCGCCCCCGCCTCTTCCCCTGACAGTCCGAGCGAGGGAGCTCCTGTGAAAGGCGATCCGAAACACCTTGGCTTTGCCACCCGCGCCATCCATGCCGGCCAGGAGCCGGACCCCCGTACCGGGGCGGTGGCCGTCCCCATCTACCAGACGTCCACCTACGTGCAGCACCAGCTCGGCGAGCCGGCGGAGTTCGAGTACGCCCGCGTGCAGAACCCGACCCGTAGCGCCCTCGAAGCGCAGGTCGCGCAGCTCGAAGGGGGGCACGCCGGCCATGCCTACGCCTCCGGCATGTCGGCCATCCAGGCGCTGATGACCGTGCTCCAGGCCGGCGACCATACCGTGGTCTCGCAAAACGTCTACGGCGGCACCTTCCGCTACTTCACGCGCCTTTTGGAGCGCCTGGGGCTATCCTTTACCTGGGTGGACACCACGGACTTGGGCGCCGTGGAGGGCGCCTTCCGTCCCGAGACGAAAATGGTCTTCCTGGAGACGCCCACCAATCCGTTGATGGAGATCACCGACGTCGCCGCCGTGGCGAAGCTCGCCCACGGCCGCGGCGCCAAGGTGGCGGTGGACAACACCTTCCTCTCCCCCTATCTGCAGCGCCCCCTGGAGCTGGGGGCCGATTTCGTCGTCCACTCGACGACCAAGTTCCTGAACGGCCATAGCGACTCGATCGGCGGCGTCCTCATCTCCTCGACGGCCGAGGATGCGGAGTGGTTCGCCTTCGTCCAGAAGTCGATCGGGGCCATCCTCTCCCCCTTCGACTGCTTCCTCACCATGCGGGGGATCAAGACGCTCGCCGTGCGCCAGGCGCGGCACGAGGAGAACGCCGGCCGCATCGTCGACTTCCTGGTCAAGCATCCCAAGGTGCAGCGGGTGCTCTATCCCGGGCTGCCAGACCATCCGGGCCACGAGATCCAGAAGCGCCAGGCCCGCGGTTTCGGCTCCATGGTCACCATCGAGATGGGGAGCTTCGAGGCGGCCAAGGCTTTGCTCGACCGCGTGCGGGTGATGAGCTTCGCCGAGAGTCTGGGTGGCGTCGAGAGCCTGATCTCCCACCCCGCGAGCATGACCCACGCCTCCATCCCGCCCGAGCGCCGCGCCGCGCTCGGCCTCACGGACGGCATGGTGCGGCTGTCGGTGGGGATCGAGGAGGTGGAGGATCTGCTGGGGGATTTGGAGCAGGCTCTGGGGTGAGGGAGGGGAGGGACCTAAGGGACTTCAGGGACTGCAGGGACGAAGATTGAGCGTCCCTTGTCCCTGAAGTCTCTGGAGTCCCTGAAGTCCCTTTTATTCATACGCCAGCTCCTCCTCCTCGTCCTCGTCGCCGAACTCGGCGGTCTTGTCGACGCTGCCGGCGATCCAGTCGAGGAAGCCCTGCTCGCCGCGGGTGACGGCGAAGGAGAGGATCTCGGGGAGCTCGTAGCTGTGCAGCTCGCGGATGGTCGCGGCGCCCCCCTCGAACTCCCCTTCCAGGGTCTTCACCAGGAGGAGCAGCTCCCCGTCCTTGCAGATCTTCCCCTTCCAGCGGTAGATCGAGTGCATCCCGGGCAGGATGTTGACGCAGGCGGCCTGGCGGCGGGCGACGATCTCACGCGCGATGAGATTGGCCTGCTCTTCGGTTCCAACGGTGGTGACGACGACGATCGCGCGCATGGCGGCCACGTTACTGCACTCGTTCCGAGCGAGTCAATCGCGCCACAAGCGCTTTTTCGCGTCGTAGGTGAGCAGGCTCACCTTGCCCGTGCGGTCGGAGACCCGCACCACCATCAGGTGCCCGCTGCCGTTGCGTAAATAGACCGAGCCGGGCGTCGAGGTGCCGAGCGGACCGAAGGAGGCGAGGTCCGAATCGTTGAAGCGGATGGGGTCGTCCAGGCGGTCCATGGGCTTGCCCGTTCCCGGGTCCCGCGGCGGCGGCCCGGGGGGAAAACCGAAGACCACGTCGCGGCCGAGGAACTTGAGGCTCTGAGGCGGCATCATCAAAGGGTCTTTTCCCGTGGCGATCTCGCGGTTGAGGACGCCGTTGCCGTTGCCATCGCGGTAGAGGGCGAAGGTGGCGGTGCCGTTGCGGTCCGTGCTGAACTTCACCGCCACGTTGGCGCCGTAGCGCAGGGCGAAGCTGCGCGAGGTCCGTAGCACCCCGGCGACCTCGCCGGCCGCCATGTGCAGCCGCAGGTCGTCCGTGCCATGCAGGAGCGACGGCGCCCCCAGCAGGACGAGGGAGCCCAGCACCGCCAGGGCCACGATCAGCTCGATCAACTGGAAGCCTCTCTGTGCGGGGGTCATGGCAGATCTCCGAGGGAGGGCGAAGGGGCGGGGGAGGCTAGTTCCCCGCCCCCTCACCGCCGCTACCGGGTGTCCTCTCCCGTGCCGGGGTGGGTGGTTTTCTCCTTCGGCTCCTTCGGCCCCTTGGGCGTTGCCTTGCCCGGGCTCTTCCCCTTCGTGGCTTTGCGGGAGCTGCCGCGGCCGCTGCTCACCTTCTCGCTGAGGGTGGTCTCTCCCGAGGTCGCGACGTAGGGCTTGATGAGTTGGAAGGTCTTCTCGCCGATCCCCTGCACCAGCATCAGGTCCTCGGGTTTCTTGAAGGGACCGTTCGCCTTGCGGTACTCGACGATGCGGTCGGCGACGCTCGGGCCCACCCGCGGCAGCAGGGAGAGCTGCGAGGAGTCGGCGCTGTTGATGTTGACCTTCTTGCTGCTCTCCGGCTTCCCCTCGGCCCGCCCCGGGGCGGCGGCAAAGAGGAGTGTGAGGACCAGCCCGGCGATGGCGCGACGTGCTTGCTTCATGACTCGTTTCCTTTCTTGGCGTGCTGCGTTGAGGTGAAAAAATCGCGAACGTCTGATTTCCCCTTGTCCGTGCTGTGGTTCGCCGTCTCTCTCGTCGCCACCTCCTCTCCGTGGTTGACGCGGCGCAGAGAGATCAAGCTCCCTGCCAGCGAGCGTCACGAGGCTAAGACGCTGAAAACAAAGGAAATCTCGAAACAAGGGGGAGAGGCTGGACGCAGACGGCTCAGCGGCGCGGGCGGCGTCAAGGAGGAGACGGTGCCGTGTCAGAGGATTCGGCGGTCCGCGCGATTCTTTGCGAGGCGGGGGCGCTTTCGGGTACAGTAGCCGCGCCATGGCGGAAGAACGCTCGATCTGGCGGGAGTACACGGAGGCGCTGATCATCGCCGCCGTCTTCCTCCTGTTCACCAATACCTTCGTCGTCCAGACCTTCTACATCCCGAGCGGCTCGATGGAGGACACGCTCCTCATCGGCGACCATCTCTTCGTCAACCGCTTCATCTACGGCCCCGCCGCCTTCGACCTCGGCAAGAAGGTGCTCCCCCTGCGGGAGGCGCAGCGGGGGGACATCGTGGTGTTCCGGTCGCCGGAGAACCCGACGCTCGACCTGGTGAAGCGGTGCGTCGGCGTGGGAGGGGACCGCATCGAGGTCATCGACCAGAAGCTCTACGTCAACGGCAAGGCGGTCAACGACGCGAGCTATGCCCTCCACAAGGGCTCGCCTCCGGCCTTGAGCGGCTTCATCCCTCAGCGCGACAGCTACGGCCCCTACGTCGTGCCGGCCGGCCACTACTTCTGCATGGGCGACAACCGCGACAACTCCTACGACTCCCGGTTCTGGGGGCCGCTGCCCGCCCACCTGCTCAAGGGGCGCGCGCTCTTCATCTACTGGTCTTATGGCGGCAAGACGGCCGCCGGGCCGCAGAGCCCGCGGGAAAAGGCCCAGGACCTGGTGGAAACGGCGTTGGGCTTCTTCTCCAAGACCCGCTGGGAGAGGACGTTCCGCCTGATCCGCTAGCCGCACCCATGCACGAAAAATCGCTGCTCCGGGAGTACCTGGAGGCCCTGCTGATCGCGGTCATCTTCGCGACCTTCGCCCGCACGTGGGTGGTGCAGGCGTTCAAGATCCCCTCGGGCTCGATGGAGAAGAACCTGCTGATCGGCGATCACATCCTGGTCAACAAGTTCGTCTACGGCCCCACGATCTCCACCCTGGAGGAGAAGCTCCTGCCGGTGCGCAAGGTGCGGCGGGGGGACGTCGTGGTGTTCAAGTTCCCCGACGACCCGAGCCGCGACTTCATCAAGCGCTGCATGGGGCTGCCGGGCGACACCCTGAGGATGGTCGACAAGGACCTGTTCATCAACGGCCGCCACGTGAACGACTCGTCGTTCACCTATTACGCCGACTCCGAGTCCTATCCCCGCCAGCTCTACTTCCACCCCAAACGGGTGCGCGACAACTTCGGTCCCAAGACGGTGCCGCCCGCCAGCTACTTCTGCATGGGCGACAACCGCGACAACTCGAACGACTCCCGCTTCTGGGGGACGGTGCCCGAGAGCTACCTCAAAGGCAGGGCCCTCATGGTCTACTGGTCGGTCGAGAGCGACCAGGATTTCGGCGAGTGGCCGGGAGTGGAAGGGAAGGCGCGGCAGATGAGCCGCCTCGCCCTCCACTTCTTCACCTTGACCCGGTGGGATCGAACCTTCCGCATCGTGCGCTAGACTACGCGCAACAGTTCTCGAAGGAGGGAGTCATGCCGCGACGGAGATCCGAACGGGGCGAGGGGAATCTGGGGTGTATCCTCTGGGTGCTGGCGCTCGGCCTGGTGTGCCTGATCGCCTGGAAAGTCGTGCCGGTGAAGATCCAAAGCAGCGAGCTCTATGACTACATGGACGAGCTGGCCAAGTTCCACTCCGCCCGCACCCCGCCGGACGAGCTGGCCAAGATGATCATGGACCGCTCGCGCCAGCTCGGCCTGCCGCTGGAGCGCAATGACGTGAAGGTCGAGCGCGACGGCGACCGGATCTTCATCGAGGTCGACTACACGGTGCCGGTGGACATCATCGGAATCACCTACAAGTGGCACATCCACGAGAAGTTGGACCGGCCGATCTTTATCGTCTGACGCGGCGGTGGCTGGCGATCCTCGGGGGCGGTTTCGCCCCTGGGGCGCTGGCGGGAATCCATCTCGCCGGCCTCATCTTCTTCCTGAATCCCGGCCTCCCCTTCGCGGTGGGGCCGGTGCTGCGCGGTGTGGCGGTCTACGGCGCGCTGCTCGGCAGCGTCAGCCTGGCTCTCCAGCTCCCGTTCACCTGGCGCCATCCGCGCCGCGCCCTGCGCGCCCTCCCCTGGGGGCTCACCGCCGCCTTGGGCCTGGCCGCGCTCCTCGACTGGACCCACGCCTCCTACTACGCCTACTACCTCCCCACGGGAATCAACGACCGGCTGATCAAGACCGCCCTCTGGCTTTCGCTCGGGGCGCTGATCGCCTTCTACACCGCCCTCCTCCACTCGCTCCACCGGCGGCGCTATGGGTTGCGCAGCCGGCTGGGCCTGCCGTTGATCGCACTGCTCTCGATCTATGCCATGGTGGAGCGCCGGGAGGCCTTCCACCCCCGCCCGGCCGCGGCCCCCCGGCCGGCGGCGGTCGAATCCGGCAGCCTGCCGCGGCTGTGGGTGATCGGCATCGACTCGGCGACTCTCGACGCCATCCTGCCGCTGGCCGGCCAGGGGCGGCTGCCGTTCTTCGCCTCGGTGCTGCAGAACGGCGCCTATGGACGCCTGGAGTCGCTGTCGCCGGTACGCCGCGACGCGCTGTGGACGACGCTCGCCACGGGCAAGTACCCGTTCAAGCACGGGGTTACCGGCCAGCGCCCCTACCGGGCGGGGTTCCTCGCCCCGGGAGCGGAGCTGCGCCTGCTGCCCACCGGCCTCTCGTTCCGCCGCTGGGGCACCCTCGGCCAGGGCCAGCTTCCGGCGCCCCGCCACCCCCGCAAGGCCCTCGCCCTCTGGGAGATCCTGCCGCGGCTGGGGGTGCCGGCGGGCGTCGTGAGCTGGCCGGCGGCGGAACCGGCCTCCGGCGAAGCGGCCTTCGCGCTGGCGGACCGCTACTTCCAGGTCCCTCCGGAGCCCGGCAGCGCCTGGCCGGCCGACCTTTTCGACCGCGGGCAGCTCTTCCGGCCCAATGAGCGGGACCTCGAAGCCTCGCTCCAGGGGCGTTTCGGTCCCCGCCCCTCGCGCAGCCTCCTCGCCTCCCTGACCGGCGACGCCTGGCGGGAGTCCCTCGCCCTCGCTCTCGCCAAGCAGTCCCCCCAGGTGAAGGCGGTGTTCCTCGTCCTCCCCGGGCTGCGCCAGGTGTCGCGCGACTCGTTCGGCGGCTTCAGCCGGGTGCAGTTCGAGGGCGCCAAGGGGAACGCCGCGCGGGCGGCGGCGGACCGGGTGACGGCGTACTATGCGCAGCTCGACGCCTTCCTGGGGGAGGTGTGGTCCGGGGAGCGGGAGCCGCGTCTCCTGGCCGTGGTCTCGGCCTACGGCGCGAGCCCCGTGGGCGGGTGGCCCCGGCTGTGGCAGGGGGTGGCCCCCGCCGCGGCCGTGGGGGGAGCCTTCGCGGACGATCCGGACGGCGTGCTCCTCTTCTATGGCGACGGCGTCCAGCCGGGGGCCCTGGTGACCGGCGCGCAGCTCGAAGACCTCGCGCCCACCCTCCTCTACGGCCTGGGCTTCCCGGTGGCCCGGGACTTCGACGGCCAGGTGCTCACCTCGGTGTTCGCCAAGCAGTTCCTGGCCCGCAACCCGCTGACCTTCTTCCCTTCCTACGAGGGGTTGGAGCCGGGCGGCGAAGCGGGCAGCCGGAAGGGCCGGTAACTAGATGCGCGCCACCGTCTCCTTGTAGAAGCCGTCCAGGATCTCCTGGTGGCGCTGCTCGACCACCTTGCGCTTGACGCTCATCTTGGGGGTCATCTCGCCGGTCGCCTGGGAGAGGTCGTGGTCGAGGAGGTGGAAGTCCTTGATCCGCTCGTAGGAGGCGAGCTGGGCGTTGACGGCCTCGATGGCGTCGCGGATGAGCTGCTTCACCTCGGGGAGGGCGGCGAGGGCAGCGTAGTCTTCGAATTTGAGACCGTGCTCGTGGGCCCATTTGCCCACCGTCTCCTCGTTCAAGGTGACGAGAGCGACGCAGAAGGGGCGGCGGTCGCCCAGCATGACGACCTGGGAGACGTAGGGGCAGCTCGCCTTGAGCTGGTTCTCGACGTTCTGGGGCGCGATGTTCTTGCCGCCGGCGGTGACCAGGATGTCCTTCTTGCGGTCGGTGATGGCGAGGAAGCCGTCGGCGTCGAGCCGGCCCACGTCGCCGGTGTGGAACCAGCCGTCCTCCTCCAGCGCCTCGGCCGTGGCCTCGGGCAAATTGTAGTAACCGCGCATGATGTGCCGACCACGCAGCAGGATCTCGCCGTCCTCGGCGATCTTGACCTCCACTCCTTTCATCGCCTTGCCCACGGTGCCGAACTTGAAATGCTCGATGCGGTTGCCGGTGCTGCCGGCGGAGGTCTCGGTGAGGCCGTAGGCTTCGAGGATCAGGATGTCGGCGGCGTGGAAGAACTCGGCGATGGCGGGCGACAGGGGGGCGCCGCCGGAGATCAGGAAGCGCAGCCGTCCGCCGAAACGCTCCTTGAGCTTGGAGAAGACGAGCTTGTCGGCGAGGCGGTGCTGGAAGGCTAGGAGACCCGCCGGCTCCTGTTGCTTCTGGCGCAGGGCCGAGACCCGCGCGCCTACTTTCAGAGCCCACTGGAAGATCCGGTACTTGAGGGCTCCCCCCTCCCTGGCGCCGGTGACCACCCGGTTGTAGACCTTCTCGAACACCCGCGGCACGCCGGCCATCACCGTCGGCCGCACCGCCGCCAGGTTCGGCAGCAGGTCGTCGATGACGCCGTCGATGGCCGTCGCGACGCCGAGGGCGATGAACACCACCTCCAGCACCTTGCCGAAGGAGTGGGCGAGGGGGAGGAAGAGCAACTGCTTGTCCCCCGGTCCCAGGATGTTCAGGTCGGAGAGGGTCTCGCCTTCGAACACCCAGTTGTCGTGGGTGAGCATCACCCCTTTGGGTTTGCCCGTGGTGCCCGAGGTGTAGATGAGGGTCGCGAGGTCTTCGGGTCCCACGGCGGTGGCCACCTGGTCGAAGCCTCCGGGGTGGGCGGCGTCCCACTCGGCACCGCGGCTTTCGAGCTCGGCCAGGGGAATCGTCCAGCCGTCGTCCGCCGCCGGCTCCCCGTCCATCAGGATGAGCTGTGCCACGCTCCTGAGCCCCCCCTTGACCTCCCGGACCTTGGCCTCCTGGGCGGGGTTCTCGACGAAGCAGAAGCGGGCGCCGGAGTTCTCCAGGATGTAGGCGCTCTCCTCGGCCGTGTTCGAGGTGTAGATGGTCGAGGTCGCGCCGCCCGCCGAGAGGATGCCGAGGTCGGCGATCACCCACTCCGGGGAGCTGGTGGCCAGGATGGCCGCCCGGTCCCCTTTCTCCAGCCCGAGACTGAGCAGCCCGCAGGCGACCGAGCGCACCCGCTGGGCGGCCTGGCGCCAGGTGAGGGAGTACCAAACGCCGTGGCGCCGCCCGGACATCGCCTCGAGGTCGGAGGAGGCCTCGACCCGGTGCTGGAACAGATGGACGACGGAACGGAACGATGTCTCGCTCATGGCACGGCTCTCCCGGAGTGACCTACTGGTGACGGGATGATAGCAGCCGTGTCCAGGACCCGGTACGGGGCAAGACAGCAAGTTTGTTCAAGACTCGCCGGGACCGGATCTGTTAAAAAACAGAGAAAGCCGTCCGAGAAAGCGGGGGTCCCTTCACCGGGGACCGTGCCTCTCTGGGCAGAGACCGTCCGGTCCCTGGGGGACCGGGCAAGTGGGGGATTTTTCGTCTTCAGCGCCGTAGAGGCGTGAAGGCGGAGGCCCCGTTGGGAGAGACATGAGCGGGAAGCGAGCGATTCGACTGCAGATAGGCTTCTGGCTGGCGCTGCTCGCGCCGGGTCTGGCGGCTGCCGCCGACCTGGCGAACGCGCGGCTGCTGATCGCCGGCAGCCGGCTCACGGTCTCTCCGGAAAGCCAGACCGTTCCCTTCGACACGCCGACGATCGTCGATACCCATATCGAGGGGTACGACGTCGCGCACGGCGTGCTCCCCAAGGACCTGCGGGTGGTGGGGGACTTCACCGGCCCGGAGGTCAATGGCATCCTGGTGCTGGAGACGGTCCCCAATCAGCCGTTCCGCATCCCCCGCCTGCGCCTCGAAGGCCAGTACCGGCTGGACAACATCCGCCTGATGCAGGGCAACGATCTGCTCGCCTACGCCGAGCCGCGCTCGGCGGGGGTGCTCGTCACCCAGGTGCTGATCACCAAGGTCACCTCCCGCGCCCTCACCCTGGACGAGATCCGCAGCTACGGCATCGTCGTCAACGACGACAGCTTCCAGGCTTTCAACTTCACCTTCGCCTTCGCGGTGGCGGGCGAGACGGTCAACTACAACATCCCCGTCATCTACATGGGGCCGGCCAAGGACCCCTTCATCCTCTGGGACGGCCTGACCAACTTCGACGCGCCGGCCTGGCGGACCTCCTCGGCCCGTTTCGAGCCGCCGCGCATGGCCCCCTTCCAACTCTCCTTCGACACCGGGGATACGGGGGATCAGTCCAACGGCGGCTGCGACGCCGTGGAAGGGGATTGCTCGACGTCCGACGTGGTGCCCATCCCGGGCGTCATCCTCTTTCCTACCGACGTCAGCCTGCTTCACCAGTTCTTCTCGGTGATGCTCATCGCCCAGAACGGCGCCCCGGCGGGGGACCGCCTGGAGATCCACGACCTCACGGCGCGGGTGACCCTGCCGCCGGGCCTGCGCCAGGCGAAGACCAATCCGCCGACGCCCCTGGGCGTGCCGGTGCCGGTGCGGGTGCCCGGGCCGGACGGCATCCTGGGCACGGCCGACGACCTCACCTTCCTGGTGGCCCAGGCTTCCGGGCAGGCCGAGGTGCTGGTGGAGGGGCTCCGCGAAGGGACGCACGTCGTTCAGTTCGATCTCGAAGGGGTGCTCCACGGGCTGCCCGACGGCCAGCTCCGGCGGGTCACCGGCACGGCCAAGGGCGCCGTCATCGTTCGCGACCCGACCTTGAACGTCACCATCACCCACCCCGACGTGGTGCGGACGGACGAGGAGTACTCCATGCTCCTCACCGTCACCAACACCGGCACGGCGCCGGCCAACCTGCTCAAGGTCCGCCTTCCCCTGGACAAGCTGACCGGGGTCGAGGTCGTGGGGGTCAACGAGCAGACCGTCACCATCCTTCCCGGCGATGCCGAGCTGGTGGAGTTCCGCCTGCGCTCGAAGCGCACCGGTCGGGTGGTGGCGACGGCGGCCCGTAGCGACAGCGAGATCACTCCCACGTTCGACCTGACGGTGGGAGTGGGGGAGAACGGCATCCCGCTCTCGCCCGCCTCGATCATCCTCCCCCGGGCCACGGACTCGCTGCCGCCCGACCTGGTGCGCAACTCGCTCAACCTGATCGGCCTCGGCTTCTCGCTGGCCACGGCGCCGCCATCGCTGCTGCGCGCCGACCTGCCGCGGGTCTCGCGCTCGATGGTCGACAGCCGTGTCTACCAGCTCTCCCAGGCCGGCCGCCAGGTGGCTTTCGGCGAGGGCCTGTTCGACAGCGCCGCCGAGCTCGCCGCGGAGTGGAACGGCGCGCGCGACGGCGACTGGGAGTGGGACCTGCTGCGGCGCACGACGCAGAAGGGAGCGCGGGTGGGCGTTTCCCTGGGGACCGTCTTCGCCGCCGAGGCCGCGGCCACCTCCCCCGAGCAGGCCTTCGACCGTTTCGTCAAGACCACCGGCTACCTGCCGGTTCTCGAGGGCGCCCTGGCGACGGGCCAGGGCGTGACCCTGGAGATCGCCAGCCGCACCGGCGGCCAGCTCTTGCGGGGGGGTGGCAACGACGCCACCCGCGTGCGCGACCTGCCCTTCGCCGACCTCTACGAGCTGGGCGCCAATGCCCAGATGGCGGTGATGAACGTGCCCGAGACGGACGGCTACGAGGCCCGCGTGCGCGCCTCCGCGGCGGTCTCGGCCGGCCTTCATGTGCTGGTGCCGGGCGCCGACGGCGCTCTGCGCATGGTGCGCTGGGACAACGTCTCCCTGGCGGCGGGCGGCGTCGCCGTGGCGGCCTTCCGGGCCGCGGACTCCTCCTTCGTCCTGCAGGTCGACACCCAGGGCGACGGCACGGTGGACGACCAGATCCCCGGCTCGGTCAGCATCCTCCAGCGGCGCCCCTTCCAGGCCATCGCGGCGGTGCTCAACACCGAGGTCGATCCCACGGGGCACGTCGCCGAGGTGCTATTCACCACCGACGTCGATCCCGCGAGCCTCGCGCCGGCCGATCCCCGCCACTTCACCA
>DASUEN010000072.1:0-4238 GCA_036275055.1 Thermoanaerobaculia bacterium | reverse complement strand
CTTGTCCCAATACTCGTCGACTTCGGCTTGGTCCTCGCAGTCAACATAGAGCGAGAAGCCTTCGGAGAACGTGAAGTACGGGCCCCCGTTGTAGCCCATGAAGACTTGACCACCGACGACGAACTCGGCGGAGGTGATCGGACCGTCATTGCCGGTGCGAGCGAGGTTCCTGATCTCGGAGTCCGGGAACGTGGCGGTGTAGAACTCTATGGCCGCCTCAAGCTGATCGTTGAACATCAAGAACGGTGTCACCTTGGT
Organism: Thermoanaerobaculia bacterium; assembly: GCA_036275055.1. GTDB lineage: Bacteria > Acidobacteriota > Thermoanaerobaculia > Multivoradales > UBA5704 > DATARR01. Next base: position 3,980 of record DASUEN010000072.1, on the reverse strand, counting down.
CATCAGAGATTCTCCTTTTTCACGGGCAATGGTAACCGAAGATTGCGTACACACCCCGAGGCGAGCCTCGGTAATGTCTGCCCAACCTCTAGATTATCCTTTCCCCGTTTCGCCCCAGAATGCCTATCGTTGTCGAGGGGACCGTAGGGGCAGATTACTTCAGCCGATATATGTCTCTCATTCTATAGGTCGAGCAGATTTTATACCTGTTCCTTACCCTCGTCAATGCTTCGGGTTCAGAGCGATAAGCATGCGCAGGAAGAGCCGTTTCGGTGTCACCCTACCGGAGGCGCGCTGAAGCTCCAGACCTGGGCGTATCTTCTGGAAGAACTGGAGTTGGGGGAGTCGTAGTACGACCGCCAGCCGAGCAGCCCCTTGGGCCGTCCTGACTCCGAGGTCCGCGCGATTCGCCCGAGCTTGGAGGACGGCGGCTCGATCCGGTGCAGTTGCGAGGATCATCTCGCTCTCCACGCCATCGCGCCCGGAAATTGCGACAGCTCGAACGGGTTTTTCGGTCGCGCCCTCCCCTCGCGCCACGGCGCCCCTCCAGTTTGCGACACCGCGCTCACGAATTGCCATGGCGCCCTCCGGAATAGCGTTACGCCCCTCCGGAATTGCGACACGCAATTCCTTTGCGCCGTGTGGCACCCGCCGAATTGCCTCGCTACCAGCCGAATTGCGACAGCGCGCTCCCGAATTGCGACACGCTTCCCGCGAATTGCGTCACGCGTTTCGCCAGGAGCGCGACACAATTCCAGAGCGGCGCTTTGCAACTCGCGAGGACGGTGTCGCGGAAGCGGTGCGCAGGGGCGGGGGAGCGATCCTCCGTGTCGCAAGACGGGCTCGCCCTCTCTCCGTTCGGCTTCCGCCTGTCGCGGAGGCGGAGCTCCGTGGGGTAGAGGCGGAGGGCGGAGTCACGAACCCGGTTCCGGCTCTCGCGCAACGAGATTGCGGTAGCGCGTGGGCTGTGTCCCCGTGCCGCTCAAGTGAGCGGCGATGGAGCCCAGGTCTTTCAGCTCCTGAAGAGTCCGGGAGAGAGAGCCGCGTTCCGGATCGTAGCTCGGCGCCCCGACGAGAAACCGGTGCTGCTCCGCGAGACGGCGCCTCTGTTCCTCGTCTTGTTTCGCGTGTCATGGTTTGCGACACAGATTGCAGCACAGGGAATGCGGCTTCCCTCCTTTCCCGCGGTAGCGTTCCTCGGGGGCCTCGAAGTCACGCATGAACATGCCTGCCGAGGGGAGAGGGAAAGCCGTGGAATAGCGAGGAAGGTACAAAAGCCCAAGGAGAGCAAGCCATGCGACACCTGACCACCCTGACCCTCGGCCTGGCGCCGAGCGGGCTGGCTCGGCCGGCGAGGTAGCGCGGGTCGCCGACGTCCGGCGACCCGGACTCCCTTCCTCCAGGCCGGCCTAATTCACGGTGGGGCGGAGCGTCTGCAGGAAGGCCTCCTTGCCTGGGTCGGCGCGCAGGGCAGGGCTGCTCAGGTCCGTGATCTCAGGATACTTGTACGAGCAGCCGACGAGGCCGCCGCCGTCCGGGCATGCATCCACGCAGAAGCCGATGCAGGCCCAGTAGCTCTCCGCGACCCAATCCTCGTGGTAACCATTCGTACATGTGACACTGCAGTTGACGCGGGCGAAGAGTCCGCCGCTGACGAAGAAGAGAAGCCCGACACCGAGGACGGTCCTGAGAGCGCGCTTGCGAAGCATGGCCACCTCCTGGGCAAGAGTTCGTGGCGCCCCTCTCGCCGAGGAGAGGGGGCCGATTGCGGTGAGCCCGGCGGCGTGCGCCGCGGGGCGGTACGCTCTATAAGCGCGAATCGCGCCCGAAAGCGATCACGGCAGTGTTCTTGAGGGCGCCGGGGCGGTACAGATCCTCACCCTGGATAGCTCTGAGCTGGCGGCGGGCGTTCCACGCGAGATTCGTTTACGATTGCCCCCGAAGACGAATTCTGAAAGGAGTCCCCGACTATGAGGCCCAGCCATCTTCAGCTGATACGGGTTTACAGCCTCTGTGCGCCTTCCAGCTTGCCGAGATTGCCGTCGAAGGTACCCAGAGGTAGATGTCCTGCTTTACGAGCCACTTCCAGGATCAGGCAATCCGAGAAGCCCAACACCGGACGCTTGCGGAGATGCTGGAGAGCGGCTGCGACGACATCCGAATCCTGGATGATGAGGTCCCGGTGGTTGAGTAGGATCTCGACCGCCGTAGCGATCTCCATCGGGCCCTGGTCGTAGACCGAGCCGAGAACCCACAGGGTCTCGACAAGGACGATGTGCGATACCCATGCCCCTCGGGCGACAAACGCCTCGGCGGCGGTCACCTGCTCGGGGTCGTCTCGGGTCGCCAGTCTGACCAGGACGTTGGTGTCAACGGCGCGCATAGCGGCCTTTGACGTACTTCTCGATCCCTTGCTTCATCTCCTCCAGGCTCAGAGGCTTGGGAGGGTTCGGGAACAGCGCCCGGTGCAGGTCCTCCGAGGAGTAACGGCCGGCGCGGCGGACGACGATCTCGTTGCCTTGCTCCTCCCACTCGAGAACCGAACCCGTGCTCAAGCCCAGCCTGCGACGAACCTCGGCGGGTACGGAAATCTGGCCCTGAGCCGTCAACTTGGATTGTGCGATTGCCATGGCCTCATAGTACCACGGTAATGGACAAGAGGGAGGAGGCGATGCGTCAGCGCCTCGACGCTCTCGCCAAGGAAACGTCCGCCACGCCCCCCGTCCCGAAGCCTGCCCCGCCGCCGAATCGCTGAGACCTTCCAGAGGCGCCCGATCAAGGGCTCAGAGGCAGGGCCCAGGGCTGGGGCCCGGTCTTGCCGTTGTCGGCGGCGAAGAAGAGATAGCCGTTCGCGACGACGAGGCTGGAAGGCGTGGGGATCGCAGAATAGCCGCCGGGCGCCAGGTCGGCGACCATCCGGGTTCCCTCGCGGGTTCCATCGCTCTCCCAGAGCTCCCGTCCGTGAGCTCCGTCGCTGGCCGCGAAGAACACTCGATCGCCGGCGGAGACCAGGGTTTCGGCCTTGGGAAATGGATCGCCTGGAAGCCGTTCGAAGCGACGGAGCCGCCGGGTCCCGGTCGGGGTGCCGTCGGTCGCCCAGATCTCGAAGCCCGTGTCGAGATCCTGCAGAGCGAACAACAACCGGTCGCCGGCAGGAGCGAACTGCAGCGATGGATCGGGGCGCCCACTGTACTGCAGAACCTTGGCCAGCAGGACAGGGTCCGACCCGGGGCGAATCTGGAAGAGGCCCTGGCCGCCGCCGGAATCGTCCGGCAGGGCGGCGGTGAGGTAGAGGGAGCCCTGGAAGGCGTAGAGGTCGTTCACCGAGGTCAGCGGTGAGGTCAGCCGGGTTCCCGCGGCGGTGCCGTCGGTCTGCCAAAGCTGGGAGGACGATTGCGAGATCAGCTCGAAGAAGATCGTGTTTCCGATCCGGACGGGCAGCCAAGCATAAGACCCCTCGAACGTGGCGATCGGCCTGGTGCCCGCGGCGGTGCCGTCCGAGAGGAAGAGCTGGGTGATGGAGTGCTCCGGGTCCAGGTCCACGTCCAGGTAGAGGAAACTGGAGTCGAAGGGGATCAGCGAAAAATCGCAGAAGGACGAGGATTCCCCGAAAAGGATCTCCCGCGTGCCGGCCGTGGTACCGTCGGTGATCCCGAGGGAACAGCCGTCGGCCACGAAGTTGGAAAAGAGAAGCTTTCCGCTCCACGGCGTCCAGAAATTGACGAACGATCTCCGCCCCAGCGCGGCCACGACCTGCGTGCCCTGAGCCGTTCCGTCCGTCCGCCAGATCTCGGCCGTTTCCTCGTCGTTCTCCACATTGATGCGGGCAACCGAGAAGAGCTGAGAGGCTGTGAAAAAATTCCGGATAGCCGCCTCTGATTGGCTCGTGTTCGTGAGATACTTCACTCATGAGCGAGACCCTGTTCCCTATCCCCGAGCCGGAAGCGAAGACGGCGCCCTCCCCAGCGAAAGGGAAGCCG
>DASUEN010000071.1:0-54945 GCA_036275055.1 Thermoanaerobaculia bacterium | reverse complement strand
CTGTGACGCCGGCCGAGGCGCAGAGGAAGGTGCCGCCCTGGAGGTGCCGCCGCACGAAGCGGGTGTATTGAAACGGCACGCGGTAGGTAGCGACGAACTGCAGGTCCGAGATCGCCGCCTCGGCCTCCGCCGTGAGGCGTGCCGTCTCGGCGAAGCGCGCGCCGTAGAGAGCGGCGAGGCGCAGGAAGCCCTCCCGCCGGCGCTCTGCGACCTCGGCGGGTGCGTCGTCCGAGCGAAAGAGCTGAGCGTCACCGTACTCGTAGTAGGGTACCAGTCCCGCGACCTGCCGCGCGATGCGCGAATGCCCGGAGAGCGACGGATGTTTAGCCTTCGAGAGCCACAGCCGCGCGCGCAGCTTGAAAGCCAAGGCCGCCGCCGCCACGGCCAAAACCGTGCCCAGCAGGTAAGCAAGCTGTGGGAGATTCATCGTGGGCTCCTCTTGGCCATGAGCCAACCATACGACGTTTCGTCATGAGCCCTCTCGCCCTCGCCCGCGTCCTCTTCCTGCGGGAGGATCTGAGCTTCCTGCTCACGAACCGCATCCCGCGCCGGCTCGCGACGCGCTTCTTCGGCTGGTTCGCGAAGATCGAAAACCCTATCGTGCGCGCGCTGTCGATCGGCGTCTGGCGCCGCTTCGCCGACCTCCGCCTCGACGAGGCGGCGAAACCGGAGTTCCTGAGCTTGCACGACTGTTTCACCCGCAAGCTCGCGGACGGCGCGCGGCCGGTCGATCCGGATCCGGCGGTGATGACGAGCCCGTGCGACGCGATCGTGGGCGCGTGCGGCGAGATCGAAGGCGATCAGTTGATCCAGGCCAAGGGGCTCACGTACACCCTGCTCGAGCTGCTCGGCGACCAGGAGCTCGTCGAGCTCTACCGAGACGGCCGGTACGTCACGCTGCGGCTGACGTCGAGCATGTATCACCGTTTTCACGCCCCCCACGACTGCCGGGTCGAGCAGGTGACGTACGTCTCGGGGGACACCTGGAACACGAATCCCATCACGGTCCAGCGCGTCGAGCGGCTGTTCTGCAAAAACGAGCGCGCCATCGTGCGCACCCGCCTCGACGCGAACGGCGCGCTCGTGACGCTGGTTCCGGTCGCATCGATCCTCGTGGCGAGCATCCGATTTCATTGTCTCGACGTTCTCCTTCATCTCAGGTATCCGGGGCCCCGCGTGATTTCGTGCGACGCAGCTTTTCGCAAAGGCGCCGAGATGGGGTGGTTCGAGCTCGGATCGACGATCCTCGTCTTCGCGCCCCAGGGCTTCGCGCTCTGCGCAGGCGTCCAGCCGGGGACCGTCATCCGCATGGGGCGCCCTTTGCTGCGGTTGCCCTGATGGGCGTAGCGTCAAAAGACGGCTGCCTTGCGCAGGACCGACGGCCCTCGCCGCGAGAGTCCTGCTTCGGTCGCGGCGCCTTCCACGACGGGCACGAGATGAGCGCGAAACACCTCGTGACCGGCCTCGAGCGTACGCTGGACGATGCTCGCCCGCGTCCGCTCGCGAGAGCACTGGATGGCGCGCCGGCAAGCGCTCATCAGATCGTCGTCGATCGCGCCGTTGACGCCCTCCTGGACGAGATCGACGGGGCCGGGCGCGGGCACCGAGGCCACGGGCAGCCCCGAGGCGAACGCCTCGAGGAGGACGTTGCCGAACGTCTCGGTGCGTGAAGGAAAGACGAAGCCATCGGCGCTCGCGAAGTGGGCCGAGAGGTCCTCGCCGAAGCGGAAGCCGCGCCAGACGACGCCAGGGTACCGGCGCTCCAGCGGCTCGCGCGACGGACCGTCGCCGACCACGACTTTCGTGCCCCGCAGCGGCAGGGCGAGGAAGTCCTCGAGGCTCTTCTCGACGGCGACGCGGCCGACGTAAAGCCAGATCGGGCGCGGCAGGCCGGCATAGACGGAAGCCTCGCGGTGGCGCGGGTGGAAGACCGTCGCGTCGACGCCGCGTGGCCAATGGACGAGGCGACGCCCGACGTTGCGCGCCTCGAGCTCGGCGAGCAACGTCGGCGAGCTGACGAGCGTGTGGGCGGCGCGCTCGTGGAACCAGCGCACGAGCCGGTACCCCCATTCCAGCGGGACCGGGGCGCGGGCGCTCACGTACTCGGCGAAGCGCGTGTGGAAGCTCGTCGTGAAGCGCAGCCCTTTGCGGCGCAGCCAGCCCACGGCCCAAAACCCGAGCGAGCCCTCGGTGGCAACGTGGATCGCCTCGGGCTCGAACGCGCGGATGCGCGGAATAGCCTTCCAGGGATCGCACGCGAGGCGCAGCTCCGGATAAGTGGGCAGGGGGATGGTGCGGTGGGCATTGGAAGCAATGACGAGCACCTCGATCCCCTGGGACTCGAGACTCGTCACCAGCTTCACGAGCGTGTTGGCGACGCCGTTCGTCTGCGGCTTCCAGGCGTCCGTGACGAGGGCGACTCGTCGCGGGCGGAAGGCCGGGGCCTCCAGTCCGCGAAGGGGACCGATGGAGCTCAAGGATGGCGCTTCGAGGTTTGACACGAATCAAGCGTAGCCGCCTCGTTCGACAACGCTGTGGCGGTCTCGTTAAGTCGGCGTTGCCCTTGCGTGGGCTTGCTGGGCAGCCACGTGAGGGAAATTCCCCATCACGGATGAGGGTTTTTCCGGCTTCCGGCGCTGCGCCGATCCCGCCATAGTGCAGCTCCAAGGTTCATCAATAACGAAGAAGGGCGATGAACCTATCCGTCGTCATTTCGCACAACCGTAAGCCGGGCTCTTGAAGGAGGTCTACGCGCGATGGCCATCTCGTAAATGCACCGGGTACCTCGCGCCATGAAGAGCTGTCGCTCCTTTGGGAGGGGCTTGGGGTTTTCTGGGGTCATACCCCACCCGGGGCTGGCAAACAACGCCAGCCCCGGGCTACATTCTTGGCGTCTGCCATCTCGCCTCGCCAGCTCAAGCCACCGCCACTGCCTCTCCCTTCGCCCGCCGCGGCGCGGACCAGTCGATCCTCCGCGTCAGGTACATCACCAGGGCGAGGATGAGGAACAGACCGATCGAGCCCAGCAGCAGGGCGTAGTCCTCGAGCTGGAGGAGGACGTAGAGATAGCCGTAGAGCGTGCCGAGCACCACCGTCATCAGGAACGCCCGCAACGCCCCGCGCAGCACGGCCACCGAGTAGCCGCCAATGAGGAGCACCGTCGCCACGGAAGCCACCAGGTAGGCGAAACCGAACGGCGAGTGCTCCGAGATCGAGAGCAGCAGCAGGTAGAACAAGCAGAGGGCGAACCCTACCAGCAGGTACTGCACCGGATGCAGGGAGAACGGGTTGAACTGCTCGTAGAGGAAGAAGGTCAGGAAGGTGAGGACGAGGAAGAGCACCCCGTACTTCACCGACCGCTCCGTCTTCTGGTAGGCGTCGACCGGCTGGAAGAGCTGCAGTCCGAAGGCCGAGGCTTCGAGGGTCGCGGCCGGCGCCAGCTCCTTGGCCTCGCTCTCCCGCCATTGCTGCGGGTAGCTGCGGCCGAACCAGGAGACGTGCCACAGGGCCTCGAAACCCGTGCCGCGAACGGCCCGCTGGGCCGGGAGGAACTCGCCGTTGAAGCTCGGCGACGGCCAGTTCGACTTCAGGGCCACCGAGGTCTCTTTGCCGAAGGGGAGGAAACTGAGCGCATCACTGCCGTTCACCCCGAGGTCGAAACCGAAGGCGTAGAGGTCCCCGGGCTTGCCCTCCGCCAGGTCCGGAACCGGCACCTTGAGACCCGACTGCCAGAGCTCCGGCTCGCCGCCGCCGGGCGCGAGCTGCAGGGTGCGCCTTCCCCACGCCAGGCTCACCCCGGAGGTGATCCCCCGCATGTCGGGCACTCCGATCGCGAGATAGGCATCCCGCCAGAGAACGTCCTGGGGCGGGACGTGCCAGTCCTCGAAGCTCGGCCGCTGGAACGTCCCCGTCCAATGCAGAGCCGTGCGGTAGACCGCGACCTCGAAGATCCCCCGGTTGCGCCTCTCCGTATCCACGTTTCCTTCGATCTTGAGCGTCTCCGGCAGGAAGCGGGCGAAACAAGTCGAGGTGTCGGTCACCACCCCCTTCTCGTTGCGGGTGTAGACGAGATAGGGCACGGTCAGCACCGGCCCGGCGAGGACCTGCGGCCGGCCCCAGGAATCGGAAACCTCCTTGGCCATCTGCTGCCGGCGCGACTGGCGCTCGGATACCAGGGAGCTGACCATCCCGAGGGGGATGAGCAGCATGACGATGAGGCCGCCGATGGCCGCCATCTTGACCACGGCGGAATCGCGGAACCTGCGCTTCTGGGATTCGTCGGCAACGGTTGAGAACAAGGTTCGTCCCTCCATGGTTGGGCCTGCGTCCAGAGAGGGATTGGACCGCGCCACCGAGGACGGAGGAAGGCGGAATCGTGGAGGGAAGCCGCAGGATTGTGGCCGAATCGTGGCGACCGGCTCGCAGACGGAGATCTGCGCTAGATTGTGGCCATGACGAACCCGGCTCCTGCGGGCACCCCTGCGATGAACGGGCGCATCGCCCTGGTGGACGACGAAGAGAGCCTGCGCGAGACCGTGGGCTTCGCCCTGCGCCGCGAGGGCTACCGCGTCGAAGCCTACGCCGATGGCCTCGCCGCCTGGCAGAGCTTCGAGCGTGACCTGCCGGACCTCGCCATCCTCGACGTCCTCATGCCGCGGATGGACGGCCGCGAGCTGTGCCGGCGGCTGCGCGCCCTTTCCGAGCGCCTCCCCATCCTCTTCCTCACCTCGCGTGACGAGGAGCTCGATCGCGTCCTCGGTCTGGAGTTGGGAGCGGACGACTACCTCTGCAAGCCCTTCTCCATGCGCGAGCTGGCGGCGCGGGTGAAAGTCCTCCTGCGCCGCGCCGCCTATCGCGGCGAGCCGGCCGGCGCGGACGAGCGGCTGCTCGAAGCCGGCCGCCTGCGGCTCGACCTCAAGCGCTACCAGGCGCACTGGGCCGGCGTCCCGGTTCCTTTGACCGTCACCGAGTTCCTCCTCCTCCAGGCCCTCGCCCGCCATCCCGGGCACGTGAAGACCCGCGCCCAGCTCCTGGAAGAGGGGTATCCGCACGACGCCTACGCCAGCGACCGCACCATCGACAGCCACGTCAAGCGGCTGCGCAAAAAGCTTACGGAAGCCGATCCGGCTTTCGACGGCATCGAAACCGTCTACGGCCTCGGCTACCGCTTGCGGCCGGAGTGAGCCGTGCGCCTGCGCCTCCCCTCCCGGATCTCTATCCGGCTCCTGCTGTTCAACGTCCTCCTCGTCTTCCTGCCGGTGGCGGGCTTCCTCTACCTGGGGATCTACGAAGAGCAGCTCCTGGAAGACCAGGAACGCTCGATGGTGCAGCAGGGGCGCCTCCTGGCCGCGGCCCTCGGTGGCGGAGCCGCGCCGGGGCAGGGGGATCTGGATCACGGCCGCGCCGAAGACCTGCTGCGCCGGCTCGATCAGCGGACGGATGCGCGCCTGCGGATCTTCGGCCGCGACGGCACCCTCCTCGCCGATACCAGCCGGCTGGGTCCGCGCCGCCCGGATCCCGCGATGGGCGCTTCCGAATACCCTCGCCCCTCCGCCAAAGCGCGGGACAACCTTTTGTATCAGGCCGCGGCCGGCCTCTACCGTTTCTATCACCGCCTGCGCTCTCCCCCGCCGGCCCTGCGCGGCAGCCGGAATCAACCACCCCCCGAGCCCTACCCCGCTCGGGTGGTCGCCGCCGCCCTGGGGGGGAGCTACGGAGCCACCGTCCGCCGCACGGAAGGCGAGCTCTGGCGCCCGTCCCTCACCCTCCACAGCGCCATTCCGGTGCGCACCGGCGGCCAAGTGGCGGGGGCCGTCCTCGTCTCGCAATCCACCGTGCGCATCCTGCGGGAGCTGGACCTGGTGCGCCTCGCCGTGGTCAAAGTCTTTCTCGGCTCCGTGCTGGTGGCAGCCATCCTTTCCCTGCTCCTCGCGGGCACCATCACCCACCCCATCCGCCGGCTGCGGGACGAAGCCAACGCCCTCCTCGACCGCCGCGGGCGCCTGCGCGGCCGGTTCGGAGCCTCTCACCGGGCGGACGAGATCGGCGATTTGACCCGCGCCCTGGAGCAGCTCACCGCGCGCCTCGCCGCCCACCAGCACGCCCTGGAAGGCTTCGCCTCCGACGTTTCCCACGAGCTCAAGAACCCCCTCGCCTCCATCCGCTCCGCCGCCGAGCTGCTGGCGGAGATCGAAGACCCGGAGGACCGCGCGCGCTTCCTGGCCCTGGTGCAAAAAGAAGTGGCCCGCATGGAAAGGCTGCTCACCGCCGTGCGCGAAATCGGAGAGATCGACGCCCGCCTGGAGACCGAAGCCCCGGCTGTCGTGGACCTGGACGCACTTCTGAAGGAAGCTGTCGAAGGCTTTCGCCGCCGCGCCGGCAAGGACGTGAAAATCGTGCTGGCCGCACCCGGTGGTCCCCTCCTCGTCCGCGCCACCCCCGAGCGTCTCCTCCAGGTCTTCGAGAACCTCCTCGACAACGCCCGCAGCTTCTCCCCCGCCGGCAGCACCGTGACCGTCACTCTGGAACGACGGAACGGCACCGCCGCCGTGCGCGTCGAAGACGACGGCCCCGGCATCCCCGAAACCCACCTGGAAAGGATCTTCGACCGCTTCTTCACCTACCGCCCGGCAGAAGCGGACGCCCGGAACGGCCACACGGGATTGGGATTGGCGATCGCCAAGGCGATCGTGGAGGGGTATGGCGGGATCGTGCGGGCGGAGAATCGCGCGGAGCGCGGGGCGCGGTTCGAGGTGGTGTTGCCCGGCGCTTCAGTCCCGGCCTAGCGCCTTGACGAGTTGCGCCCGCGCCTGGGCGAGGCCGTACTCCCCTTGCACCTGCTGCTGTGCCGCACTGGTGAGAGTCACCTGGGCGTCGCCCAGCTCGATGATGCTCCCCACACCTGTCTCGTAGCGCCCCTCGGCGAGATGGAGCTGGTCCTGGGCGTTTTCGAGCGCGTCGCCGCTCGCCGCGAGAACGCTCTTGGCGGCCAGCACGGCGAGGCGCGCCTGCTCGACTTCCAGCCGCACCTGCAGACGCTCGATCGCAAGCTGCGAGCGAGCCCCGCTCAAGTTGGCCTGCCCTTCCGCAATCTGCGCTCCCGTCGAGCCACCCAGATAGATGGGGACCGAGAGCTGGAGCGCGGCGCTCACATTCCAGGTCAGGCCGCCGCCGAGGACGCGGTCGCCGGCGTCGGTAACGCCGGTGGCAAGGCCGAGGCTCGGCCAGTAGGAGCTGCGCAACGCCCGCACGACGAGCTCCTCGGCGCGCACCTGGTCGGCGAGGGCTGCGATCTCCGGACGGGCCCTGAGAGCCTCGTCGAGGAGCGCATCCGGGCTGCCATCCTCCGCGGGGACGGGCGGCGGCGTCTCGTCGGCGACGTCGTAGTCGGTCGATTGCTCGATGCCCATGGCCTGGTTGAGCTGCGCCTTTGCCGTGTCATAGGCGTTCACGGCGTTGATCTCTTGGACCTGGGCGTTGGAAACCGCGGTCCTCGCCTGAGCAAGGGCAATCGGCGGCTGGGTGCCGACGTCGACGAAACCTTTTGTTTGCTCCAGGTGCTTGCGCTGGTTGGCGAGCGTCTCCTCGGCCACGGTGACCAACGCCCGGGCGGCGCGGGCCTGGAAGAAGGCGGTGCGCACGGCGAACCGCACCTGGCTCGCCGTAGCCCGCTCGCTGCCGCGCTGGGAGGCGAAGCTCGCCTCCGCCGAGCGCCAACGGTCCCGGCCCTGGCCGAAATCGTAGAGCAGATAGGAGGCGCTGAGACCGAAGCTATAGAAGCCGAAGCTCTCCGAGCTTTCGCCGCCGTCGCCCGAGCCGAGCTGGCGCGGCAGGGCGCCCGGGCGGCTGACGAAGTTCGCCGTCGCACGCTGGTAGCTTCCGATGCCCGAAACCTGCGGCCGCAGCGCCGCGAGCGCCTGGCCGGAACGCGCCTGTGCGGCGAGGGTGGCGGCGGCCGCCGCCTGCAACTGGGGCTGGCGCGAGCCGGCCGTCGCCAGCGCCTGATCGAGGGTCAGGATGGGTCGCGGGGGAATCTGAGGCTCCGCCGGGAGCGCAGGCACCGCCGCGACGGCGAGGAGGGCAAAGAAAGCGATCATGTCGTTATTCGAACCTCAAGGCGTCAATGGGGTCGAGGCGCGAGGCCTTGCGCGCCGGATAGAGACCGAAAGCGATGCCGACCGCCGCCGAGAACACGACCGCGACGGCAATGACGTCCGGACGGATCAGGGTCGGCCATCCGAATTGCTCCGCCAGCCTTTGCGCCGCGAGCAAGCCGGCGGCAATACCGATCACGCCGCCGGCGGTGGCAAGGGTCAGCGCTTCCACCAGGAACTGCGCCAGGATGTCGCCGGGATTGGCTCCCACCGCCATCCGCACGCCGATCTCGCGTGTGCGCTCGGTCACCGACACCAGCATGATGTTCATGATGCCGATGCCGCCGACCAGCAGGGAAACCGCCGCGATGCTCGCAAGCAGCGTGGTGAGCGTCCTCATCCCCTCTTCCTGGGCGCTCGCGAGCTCGGTCAGATTGCGGATCGAAAAATCGTCGTCGGCCCCGGGGCCGATGTGGTGGCGGTCGCGCAGGAGGTTGGTCACCTGCCGCTGCGCCTCCGCGGTCGCCGTCTGCGACAGGGCGCTGACGTAGATCGAGCCGGCGATGAATTGTTGCAATCCGCCCTGGATCTTCGTCTGGTAGGCCCGCAGCGGCACGAAGACGCCGTCGTCGTAGTCCTGGCCCGTGGGCGACTGCCCTTTGGCCGCGAGCACGCCTTTGACCTCGAAGGGAATGTTTTTGACGCGCACCAGTTGGCCGACCGGATCGGCGTTGGCGCCAAACAGCTTGGCGGCCACCGTCTGGCCCAGGAACACGACCTTGGCCCCGCTTTCGACGTCGGAGTCGCTCATCGCCGAGCCCAGGGCCATGGGCCAGTTGCGAATCTCGAAATACTCGGTCGTCGTGCCGTAGACGCTGGTGTTCCAGTTCTGATCTTCCGAAAGGAGCTGCGCATTGGTGCGCAACTGGGCCGCCGCCTCGCGCACGGCCGGCACCTCGGTACGGATCGCTTTGAGGTCGTCCCAGGTGAGAGTCGGCATGCTGCCGAAGCCGCCGCGCTGCCCGCCGGCTGATGTCGAACCGGGCAGGACCACGAGCAGGTTCGAGCCCATCGAAGAAAACGACTCTTCGACCCGCGCCTTGGCGCCCTCGCCGATGGCCACCATGGCGATCACCGCCGCGACGCCGATGATGATGCCGAGGGTGGTGAGGAACGAGCGCAGCTTGTTGATCAACAACGCGCGCACCGCGATGCGGAGGGTCTGGAGCAAATTCATAGTGCGGCCTCCACGCTGTCTTCGGAACCGAGCTGGGCGCGTTTCGGCTCCTGGCGCACGTCGGACTGCACCCGGCCGTCCTTCATGGTGACCACCCGCGCGGCGTGGCTCGCGATGTCGGGCTCGTGCGTCACCAGCACGACGGTGATCCCGGAATCCCGCAGCTCCTGGAAAGTCGCGATGACGCCCTCGCTCGTTGCCGAGTCGAGGTTGCCGGTCGGCTCGTCGGCGAGGATCACCTTGGGGTTGGCCACCAGGGCGCGGGCGATCGCCACGCGCTGCTGCTGGCCGCCGGACATCTGATTCGGATGATGATTGACGCGGTCGCCGAGGCCCACCCGCTCCAGCGCCACGCGAGCGCGTTCGTGCCGTTCCTTCGTGCGCATTCCGGCATAGAGCAGCGGCAGCTCGACGTTGTCGAGAGCGGACGTGCGGGGCAACAGGTTGAAGCTCTGAAAGACGAAGCCGAGCGTGCGGTTGCGGCGTTTCGCCAGGGCATAACGATCGAGCTTCGACACCTCCTCGCCGGCGAGGAGGTAACGCCCCGAGGTCGGCCGGTCGAGGCAGCCGACGATGTTCATGATGGTCGATTTTCCCGAGCCGGAAGCGCCCATGATGGCGACCAGCTCGCCTTCGTCGACGGTGAGCGAAACTCCGCGCAGCGCGTGCACCTCCACGTCGCCCATGTGGTAAACCTTGGTCACGTCGTCCAGAACCAGAAGAGAGCTCATGGCGCCTCCTAGAACAGTCGCCGGGGGAGGTTGCCGGGTTGCGCTCCCTGCGCCGCCGGTGCACCGCCGCCCTGCGTGACGCCGGTCAGCACGAGGTCCCCTGCCTTCAGGTCGCCGCTCGCCACCTCGGTCAGGGAGCCATCCGACACGCCGATCCGAATGGGCACCGGCTTGGGCTGGCCGTCGCGCAGCACCCACACGGTGCGCCGGTCCGAAGCAGGGCTCCGTGCCCCTTGGTCCCGCCGGCCCTGCCTTGCCGGCGTCCCCTCGCCATTGCTGGCCGGCCCGGAGCCGCCGCTTCCCCGCCGCCCGGGCCGCCCGGCCTTGCCGCCCGGGCTCAGCTTGGCGAGCAGGGCAGGGGGCGGCAGGAAACGCAGAGCCGAATTGGCGACGCGCAGGGCGTCGTCCCGCTCCGCGTAGACGAAAGTGCAGTTGGCCGTCATTCCGGGCTTGAGCTTGAGCTGGCTGTTGTCGACGTCGATGACGGCGTCATACGTCACGACGTTCTGCACCGTCTGCGGCGCATTGCGCACCTGGCGCACGGTGCCACTGAACCGCTCGGTCGGATAGGCGTCCACACTGAAAGTCGCTCGCATGCCGGCCGTGATTTTGCCGATGTCGGCCTCGGCCACGCTGGTGTCCACTTGCATCTTGCGCAGGTCCTCGGCGATGAGGAACAGCGTGGGGGCTTGCAGAGATGCCGCGACCGTCTGCCCGACGTCCACGTTGCGAGCGATCACCGTTCCGTTCGTCGGCGAGGTGATGTCCGTATACGCCAGATTGACGTTCGCCTGGTGAAGCTGGGCCTTGGCCTGCGCGACGGAGCCGGCCGCGGCATCCACCGCGGCGCGGTCGGCGTCGGCGGTGGATTGTGCGGTGTCGTAGTCGGCCTGCGCGATGAGGCGGCGCGAGAGCAAGGCGGCATTGCGTTGGGCCTGGCGGTCGGCGTCGACCGCCTGCGCCTTGGCTTTGGCCAGATTGCCTTCCGCCGCTACCAGGTTGGCGCGGGCCTGTTGCATCGCCGCTTCGAACAGGGCGGGATCGATCTTAGCGATGCGCTGCCCCTTGTTGACGGTGGAGTTGAAGTCGGCGTACAGAGAGGCAACAGTGCCCGACACCTGCGTGCCGACCTGCACGGTGACGATGGCGGAGAGCGTGCCGGTGGCGGTGACCTTGGCCACGATGCGACCGCGGTCGATCTCCACCGTGTCGTAATGCACCTCGCTGTCCGCATGCGCCTTGCGAATCCGCAGCCAACCGCCGGCTGCTACCAACACGACGACTCCCGCCACAATCCAGAACCACCGCGTTTTTGGCATTGCGTCTCTCCCCCTGGGCCGGTGACCTCGATTGCAGGGGGCGTGCCACGGGGTAAATGTAAAATCGCAGCGGGTGTATGTAAAGCCGCTCCGAAGGTGCCGCGCTTAACCTTTGTAATCCGAATGTAAAGTCATTCTCCGGAGGCGCCCGGCGCGACAAAGGGGCACGCCGATTTGGCTTCCCTCCCGCCCCAGAGGAACCGCGGCGAGGGCGTGGGCGTGGGCGTGGAGTTGCCCATCAGCGCAGGCTCTTCCGGGTTGCTGCTGATATACTTCCAGGTGTGACCGCAGGAGGTTTCCCATGAAGATGCCGCATCGCCTCTCCGCCTCGCTCGTCGCGCTGCTGCTCCTTCCCGGGGCTCTCTTCGGTCTCGCGGCTCCCTCGGGTCCTGAGATCCGGGTCGCCATCGCGGGGACTGCGACTTTCCCCGTGACCGCCGTCTTTCCGGATGGCGGCTTCGTCGTGGCGTGGACCACGGGAGTTGCGCGCTCCGCGATCCACGCGCGCTTCTTCGCCGCCTCCGGCGCGCCCACCTCGGGCGAGATCCGCCTCATGCAGCCACAGCCGGCCACCCAACTCCTGGACGGCATGGCAATCACCGTGGACGGCGGCTTCGTCGTCGTCTGGGAGCAGTCTCGCCCGAAGAACCCCGGCCTGATGAACGTATTCGCCCGCAAGTTCGATCGCAGGGGGAACCCGTTGACCGCAGCTTTCGTAGTGCACGACGCAAACCCCTACAGCCGCTACGGCGCGAAGGTCGCCGGCACGGCGGACGGCGGCTTCGTCGTCGCCTGGGGTGCCGACAGCCCATCGACCCCCGACTTCCCCATTATCCACACCGATGTGGTCGCGCGCTTCTTCCACAGTGACGGCACTGCAGCAGGGCCGGCCTTCCACCTCACGGGAGGAGGCGTCGAAAACGACCCAACAGATGACAACGCGATCGTGCCAGCGGCGATGGCGGTGGCGCCCGACGGCTCGGTGGCGATCGTCTCCAACTGTTTCTGCGATCAACCGGGGCTCGTCCTGCAGCGTTTCGCGCGCGATCGGGTGTTGGACGACATCGATCCTATCCCACCCGACTGCACCTGCGCCGGCGACCTCACCGTCGCCCCATCGCTCGCGATGGCAGCGGACGGAAGTTTCGTCGTGGCCTGGGTGACCAGCAACGGACTGCCGTTCCCCGACAGCCCTCCGATCGTCGTGCGGGCGCGCCGCTTTGCGGCCGACGGCACTGGTCTGGGCGGCGTCTTCCAGGTCAACCAGCACGGTCGCCTCACGGCGGCGCCTCTCGTCGCGACGCTCACCGACGGCAGCTTCGTCATCGCGTGGACCGGCGAGAACGGTCGCGACGGCAGCCGCTCAGGCGTCTTCGCCCGCGCCTACGACGCCGGCGGCGGCACTTCGGGCCCCGACCTCCAACTCGCCCAGCGCGCAGCCGGCGATCAAACCCTCGCTTCGATCGCCGCCGCCGGCCGGGCGGTTGCTGTCTGGCTGGGCGAAGGCACGCGAATCGCGGCCCGGGTCCTCGTGCCGCATTGAAGGAGTCTGGGAGAGGACGGCTCGCCGAGCCGCTACTCAATGGCAATCATCACGTCGGAGGCCTTGATGACGGCATGGACTTCCTTGCCTTCCTCCAGGCCCAGATGCTCGGCGCTGCTCTTCGTAATGATGGACACGACCTGCGTTCCTCCGGGCAGCTCCACCACGACCTCCGTGTTCACCGCTCCCGGCGTGAGCTCCTTGATGCGACCTTTCAAGACGTTGCGTGCACTGATCTTCATAGCGGCCTCGCCTCCAGTGAAAAAGATTATTTGATGCTGCCGACCTTGAGCTCCCGCACCTGGCGGACCCAGCGTGCCGGCCGCTTCTCGCCAGGAACGACGATGCGGAGCGGCCCCTCCTCCGCGGACAATGGCTTCCCGTCGCGCCGGTCGGCCAGCAGCACCTCCCGGTCCGTGAAGGCGCTGTCGAGCTCGGCCAAGGCAAAGACGACCTGATAGCCGTCCCGTGCATCGACCAGCAGATACTTGACGAGCAGTTTGCCTCGCAGATGCTCACCCGTCGGGATGCCTGCCATCTTCAGCACGTCGCTCAAAGCGACTCCCTCGAAAGCCGCCTCCTTCCCATGCTCGGCAGCGCGCACGCTGTGCCGGGGCAGGTGAGAGAGATCCGCCGCCGTGAGCTGCAGCGGATGCTCGACCTCTCCGGAGACGGTCAACAGCACGGGCTCTGCTGGTTTCTCCTGGGCATAGGTCCCGCAGGGAAACAGCAGGACCAGCAGAGTGAGCAGGAACGGGCGGCACTGCGAGCGGCTCATCGGCATTTTCCCTCCCCAGATTCCCGGCGATTCGCCGGCGCCGCTTCGAGCTCGTTCGGTCAGCCGCGCCGCGACGTTGGAATCCTAGCATGGCCCCAAATCTTCAGCGTCCCGGGGCTGGGCTGCTGCTGGCATGAGAGCGCCCTGAATCGCCTCCTCACCCCGCCGGCACCTGGGGCAGGTGAGTCATCGCCTCCTCCACCAGCGCCGTCCTTCATGCCAGGGGCTGCGGTGTCGGTGCTCACCGGGCCGCGGCGTTCTATAGCTGCATAACCCTTCTAGCAGGTCTTGCTACAGGGGTCGCAGGCGGAGATGCATTGGGAGTAATTGGACGGGGCGGGGCAGACAAGGCACAAGGTATTGCAGGTGCCGACGCACGTGGCCCCGGAGCCGCCGGCGGCCGCGGCCAGCCTCTCCTCGTTGAGCCTTCCGATTGTATCGCGATGGAGGGCCAGTTTCTTGAGTGATCGCTTCATGAGTTTTTCCCTTTGAGTAGGACGGCCTGTTTTTTCAGCGCCGGCTACGATTTTACCGCAAGGTGGCCTTGAATCCCCGTTCCTCGGTCCGCCGAGGCCATCGCCGCGATGTCACGTTTGAGCTTCTCACGCTCCCTCCGCTGTATGTACGTCACGTGCCCGGCTGGCCGGGTCTTGCCGGTAGAAGTCCTGCAGCACCTCGTAAAGCTCAGGGTGCTCGCGTTTGAGCTGCCCGCCCATCTCGAAGAATGCCTCGGTTACCACTGCGAAGAACTCGGCGGGGCTGGTGGCTCCATAAGCGTCAATGTCAGCGGGCCTGTGGGTGGCGACCCGCGCGAGCAGCTCTTCGTACTCGGCACCGAGCGCGTGAGCCCAAGCCGAATACGAGGAACGCCGGCCGAGTTCGGGAGCGCCGTTCATGGCGCCGTCTTCGGCGTCGAGCTGGTGCGCAAACTCGTGGAGCACGACGTTGCGGCCGTCGTGGGGGTTCGCCGCGCCGCGTTGGACAGCGTCCCACGCGAGCACCACAGCCCCGCGGACCCAGGATTCGCCGAGGCGCACCTGGTCGCTCTCGACGACGAGGTTGCCGATTTTCTGGCGGGTGTTCTTGACGATGTAGGCACTTGGATAGACGAGGATCGACGAGAGATCGGGGTAGTAGCCGGTCTCTCGATGCAAGAGGAGGAGGCAGGCCTGCGCCGCGATGGTGAGCTTGATCTCGTCCGTCATCGCGAGGCCGCCGCATCCTTCGAAGGTCTTCTCCGCGAGGAAGACCTGGATGTGGCCCTCGAGCTCGCGCTGGTCTTCGTCGGACAAGGTGGCGACGTAGGGAACGTTGCGCCGGATGATCGCGCGCTGCTCGGCGGGAAGGGGTCTCCGGCGTAGCTCCTCGCGGCGCCTCTTCTTGAAAAGGAAGTGAAACACAGAGGAAGGTTACCACGCATCGACCTCGCCGTCCGGGGAGGCTTCTGAAAGGTTGAGGCGTGGCGACCGTAACGCGCCTCGCCTCGGGTGGGCCAGCCTTTTCAGTCCGGGCTGGTCCTTGACTGGTATGACGCCTGCGTCATATAATGGAGTCGTATGGGGAAGCGCGAGAAGATTTTGGCATGGGCCGATGGCGCGGAGCCGATCAGCACTCCCCCGATGCCAGCCCAAGCCAGGATCGACGCCGGGTACCTCCTTAGGCTCGTCCAAAAGGGCCATAACCTCGGCCCACCGATTGCGGCCGCAATGACAGACATCGGGCCGAGCTGCCATGAGCTTCGGCTGAGCGCGGACAATGGCGAGTGGAGGGTCTTCTATCACGTGACGACGGACGTGGTTCTCGTGCTCGGGGTTTTTCACAAGAAGACGCAGAAAACGCCGCCGCGATGGATCGAGATCTGTAGGAAGCGCCTGCGCCTGTTCAATGAGTCATAATGAGACTTATGGGAGCAACATCAATGAACGCTGACAGGAAGAAAAAGCTCGAGGCTACCGGGTTTAAGTTTGGCACGGTCGGTGAGCTGTTCAATCTCTCCGAAGCGGAGGAGTTGTTGGTCGAGGTGAAAGTTGCGCTGGCGGAAGCCATCCGCGAGCTTCGCGAGGTGCGCTCGCTCAGTCAAGCCGATCTTGCGCTTCTGATCGGGTCGGGCCAGGCGCGTGTTTCGAAACTGGAGAGATCCCTCGACTCCACCTCGCTGGACACACTGTTTCGTTGTATGCTTGCGCTCGGGGCTTCCCGTCAGGATCTCGCGAAGGCCATTGGGCGCTCGCCTCGGCCGAAGAAGGCTGTTGATGAAAAAGGACCGCGTCGGTAGCCCCATTCATCCGAAAAATCGAGCCTCCATCCAGGGCGCCGAGCGGATCGGAGAAAGTTGCTCGGTGTCCGAGAGTGACGAGAAGCCGGTACACTGGCGGCGCGCCGATCGTCCCGGTGTGGTTCCAGGAGGGGCTCTGGCGACTCGACCAGATAGACGGTCGATGGTGGTATAACCTCGGAGCAGGATGACCGGTGCCCCCTCTGAGGCGCCACAACCACGAAAGAGGCTCAGATGACCAACGAAGAGCTTTTCGCCAAAACCACAATCAACTCATGGAAGCTTGGGATCGACCGGCTCGATCAGATGTTCTCTTCTCTGTCCGATGAGGACCTCCAGACGGAAGTCGCTCCGGGAAGAAACCGGGTGTTCTATCTCTTGGGCCACCTGACGGCCGTGCACGATCGCCTGTTCCCCTTGCTCGGGCTTGGCGAGAGATTGCATCCGGAGCTGGACGATTTCATCAGCGAGCCTGACAAGAAATCTGCCGACCGCGTGTCGGCGGACGAATTACGACGTGCGTGGTCGGAGGTCAACCAACAACTGATGGCTGCGTTTGTCGCGCTTCCGCCGGAGGAGTGGCTGACGAAGCATGAAGCGGTCTCGGAGGAAGACTTCGCCAAAGAGCCCCTCCGCAATCGCCTCGCCGTCTTGCAGAGCAGGACCCTTCATGCGGGCTTCCATGCCGGCCAGATTACCCTGGCGGTGAAACGACCGTAACGACTGCAGGTGACAGGGCCTGACGCGAGCAGCTTCGGCCACAAGAGCGCTTCTGGGGGGCCAGCCGTACGCGACCCGCGCACAGAGTCGCGGAACTGGGTTAGGCAACCTTTAGCGGCTTGATGTGCTCAACCTGTGTCTTGAGGGCCTTGGCTGCGTCCCAGAGATCCACTGCGCGTTGCGCGTTGAGCCAAAACTCCGGCGAATTGCTGAACAGACGCGAGAGCCGAAGCGCCATTTCCGGGCTCACAGCGCGACGCTCCCGCAGTAGTTCGTTCATGGTCTGGCGAGAGACGCCGAGTGCCTCGGCGAGGCTGGCGACGGTGAGCCCGTAATCCGGGAGGAAGTCCTCGCGAAGCATCTCGCCCGGGTGGGTGGGCCGGAGCTTCCGCTCGCTGGTGTTTGGAATACTCATCTTACCCCTCGTTCCTAGTGGTAGTCGGTGATCTCGACATCGTAGGCGTCGCCGTCGGTGAAACGAAAGCAGATTCGCCACTGGTCGTTGACGGAAATCGCATGCTGCCCTGCCCGCTCTCGCTCGAGCGCGTGAAGCCGGTTGCCTGGCGGGACCTTGAGATCATCAAGCCGAGCCGCCAAGTCGATGTACTCCAGCTTTCGTCTTGCTCGCTTGACCACATCCGCCGGAAGCCGTCGCGACTTGCCAGTCGTGTACAGCCCTTGCGTGTGCCGATCCGCGAACGTCTTGATCATGCCGTCAATGTACTCTGTCACGTGACGCGTGTCAAGGCGCGCGCTACCGCGAGATTCGGCCGTGGCTCACCAATCCGCGCCATCCTTTATGAGGTACACGACGTCGAAGCTGGCGCGCGAGGTCGGGGTAAGACCTCGAACGTCCCGCTTCTATGCGAAGGGTCCTCCGCAGTATGGGCAACTCTTAGTCTCGGAGCTCGCCGGACCGCCACAAACGGGGCACTGGACGAGCTCGAGCCGGTGTCCGGGCACTCGTCGACCGTCGAGAATGAGCCTGCCGATTCTCCGAATCTCCTCTCTCATCGCTTCGAATCGATCCAGGACCGTTCTGTCGTCCGCCGAGTACTCAAGCGCTTTCGTCAGCTCTTCGATTTTCGTCGTCTTCCTGCCCACCTCTGCATTGTCGGCCGCGAGTTGCTGAGCGAGGGCGTGCGACGAGAAGTTGGAGGTCTTATATGCCTCTAGAAGCACGACGATCGTGTTCTTTAGGCTGATGGCTGCATTGTTCGCCGTGCCTGCGACTCGAACCTCACGCGGCTTCGCATCCTGCGGCCACTCGGCCAGTGGCGTGAGCTCGACCTCGGGCATCCGGCCCAGAAACCCCTCGATGGAAGTGAGGCATTCACGCGATGACGTGCAGGCATCGGACAGGCGTCGAATCAGCGCGATTCGCCCCACGACCAAGTACGCCGGAATTGCCGCGACCGCCACGTAAAACAAGGTCGCGAGGACAGTGGAGCTCGAGGGCTGCTTGAACGCCATCGAGAGGCCGACTAGCATGCAGAGGAACAAGAATGCAAAACAGCCGATCGCCATGCCACGCTGCTTGGGCGGCGCTTTCACGAATGATTGAAGCTTCTCCGCGAACACTACAAGCTCTCTGTAGAGCTGAACCAGCGGCCCGTCGGAAGGCAGGATCGGCGCTGGCTTGGCTCCAACGCTCTTGCTGATCCCGCGGAGTTGCAGCAGAAGGGCTGCGAGGCGTTGTTTGCTCTCGGCGTCCCCAAGCGCGGGTGGCGGGTCTTCCAGCCGCGGAGTGCTCCCCTCGAGCTGCGATTGCAGTTCCTTTGCCAGATCACCATGGATGCGACGCCATGCCTGTTGGACCGACTGCCAGAGTGCATTCTTCTCGGTCGTGAGCTGTGAGAGTTCACTGCGAAGCGATGCCACCCTTGCGCCGAGAGCTTCTCGGTTTTCCGCGATGTGGAGCCACGAGTGGCGAAACGCTTCGGAGAACTCCGGCAAGCCGGTGCGAAGCTCGAGCCGTTCTTCCTCTGCTAACTGGCGGGCTCTCTGCTCTTCGATCTGGCGCTGCTGAAGGGCGAGCCGATCTTGCTGTGCGCGAGCCGCTTGGTACTGGGCTTCGTTTGCCTCTCGAAGCAGCTCTTCCTGGCGCTCTTGCGCCTCGATGAGCTCATGATGGTGGCGCTGCTGTTGCTCAAGAGCCCGCCGCTGCTCCTCGACACCCTGTTGCTGCAGGTCGAGGACTTCCTTGTGGCGCCGCTTTTCTGCCTCGCACTCCCAACATTCAAAGCCGAAACCAACGTCCCTACCGTGAACGCATTGACTCATGAGCACACTCCTTTTATCGGTCTAGTCTGGAAGTTTCTTCTGCATTCTCCTCTCATGATCACCCGGAGCTAACACGCCTTCCAAGAAGTCGCTGGCACGCTGGGACATTCTGATCTCCTTGTTAAATAGGTTTTAGGGCCGCGCCGCTCCAAGCAACCTACCCAGTGATAGAGACACGGTCCTGCCCAGGAGGTTTAGAGGACACCGAGGGTCCCGGAGCGCGGATTCCCCCGGCTGGACGGCGGGTGTCTCCGGATCGGAGATACCGTCGGGGGCACGCCAATCCACGATGCCACGAGGGATGGCCGGGTCTTGGGTTTAGGGGGAGGTGCAGAAGAACACCCCGCCACACGTTGTACGAGTTGTACGAGATTCGGATCGTCCGATCCCGCCCCGGAGACGCCCCGCCGTCGTGGCCTGCGAAGGGGCGTCGTAGACGGTCTGGGTCGTCTCTACGGAGCTGGGCACTTTTCACCGAAATTATTCGTGCTAGCATTCGGGACGGATTCGATCCGAGGACGCGACTTGCAGACCTTTCTCGATACCGCCACCCTCCTCCTGCCGCTGGCGTACCTGCTGGTGGCGGTCGACTACGGCTTCCTCTTCTTCTCGTCCCATCCGGTGGCCGAGCGCACGGCGACCCCGGCGCTGCGCGGCGTCGTGCTGTTCCATCTCGTCACGCTCGCCGCCTTGACGTATCACCGCCACCAGTTCCCGGCTTCCACGGTCTCCCAGGCCCTCTCCATGGTGGCCTTCTTCGTGGCCGTGGTCTATGTCTTCGTCGAGTGGCACGGCCGGGCGCGGTCAACGGGGTTCTGGCTGGTCTCGCTGGTCTTCTTCTTCCAGCTCCTGTCGTCGGTGCTGACGCGGCCGAACCCGCCGGACAAGGCCATCTTCCACGATCCGTACTTCTCGATCCACGTGCTGCTCGCCCTTCTCGGCTACACCGCCTTCGTGGTGGCCGCCGGCTACGGCTTCCTCTACCTTCAGCTCTATCGCGATTTGAAGGGCGGCCGCTTCTCCACCTTCTACGGCAAGCTGCCGCCGCTCGAGGTACTGGAGAAGATGATGATGGGGGCGCTGCTGGTGGGCTTTACGGCCCTGACGGGCGCCGTGGCTTCGGGCGCCTTCTGGGCCAACCGCCTCTATCACGACCAGTGGCTGCACGATCCCAAGATCCTGTTCACCCTGGCCACCTGGGTGCTCTATGCCCTGGCCCTGGCGCTGCGGCGCCTGCGTCGCTGGCAGGGACGGCAGACGGCGCTCGCGAGCCTTGCCGGCTTCGGGGCCATCCTGTTCTCGCTGATGGCGGTCAACTTCTTCTTCACGGACTTCCACGGGTTCCTCTGAGGCGTCATGAGCGCTCCCCTCCTCGAAGCCGCCAGCGGCAGCCGCCAGGAGCCTCCTCTGCTCCTCGTGGGCACGGACTTCCGCTGCTCGCCCATCGAGCTGCGGGAGAAGGTGGCCTTCGGCAAGGAGCAGACGGAGGAGATGCTGGTCCACCTCCTGGCTCGCAACGAGGTGGCCGAGGCCTTCCTCCTCTCCACCTGCAACCGCACGGAGGTCTACCTCCAGCCGCGCGACGAGGAGGGGGCCTATGCGGCCATTCTCGACCTGGTGTTCCTCCAGCGCGTGCCGGAGCTGGAGCGCCCCGGCCGGCTCTACGTGAAACGCAATAACGAGGCGGCCCGCCATCTCCTGGGAGTGGCGAGCGGCCTCGAATCCATGGTGTTGGGCGAGCCCGAGATCCTCGGCCAGGTGAAGCAGGCCTCGGCGGTGGCCGAGGCGGTGGGAGCCGAGGGCCCCCTCCTCCGCCGCCTGCTGCGCAGCGCCGCCACGGCCGGCAAGCGGGCGCGGCAGGAAACGGCCATCACCTCCGGCGCCGTCTCGCTGGGCTATGCCACGGTCGAGCTGGCGCGCAACATCTTCCGCGGCCTCGAGGAGTGCCAGGTGCTGCTCATCGGCGCCGGCGAGATCGCGCGCTCGGTGGCGCGGCCGGTGATGGAGCGCGGCGCCCGCGAGCTCAAGGTGGCCAACCGCAGCCTGGAACGCGCACAGCAGCTCAAGGCCGAGCTGCCGAACGCCGAGATCCTCACCTTCGAGGAGCGCCTGGCGGCCTTGCGCACGGCGGACGTGGTGATCGCGTCCACCAGCGCCGAGGAGCCGGTGCTCACCCGCGCCCAGCTCAAGGAGGCGATGTCCCACCGCCCGTCGCGGCCATTGCTGATCGTGGACCTCGGGGTGCCGCGCAACGTGGAGCCCAAGGCCGGCCGCCTGGAGAACGTCTTCCTCCACGCCATCGACTCGCTCGACACCCTGATCCAGCGCAATCTCAAGCGGCGCAAGGAGGAGGTGCCGAAGGTCGAGGAGATCATCGAGCAGGAGCTCGGCCATTTCCGGGCCTGGGTGCGCGGCTTGGAGGCCGAGCCGCTGATCGCGCGGCTTCAGAAGCAGGCGGAGAAGATCCGCCGGCAGGAGCTGGAGACCGCGCTCGCCCGCTTCCCCCAGGAGACGCACGAGGAGCTGGAGCGGCTCACCCGCTCGCTGGTGCGCAAGATCCTCCATCATCCCAGCACGAGGCTGCGGGCCCGCGACGGCAACGTCGGCGGCCACGGCGACCTCTCCCGCCTCGCCATGGTACGCGAGCTGTTCCATCTGGATGACGACGAAACCGGTGAGTGACGGCCTCCGCCTGCGCCTCGGGACCCGCCGCAGTGCGCTCGCCCTGGCGCAGTCGGGCATGATGGCCCGTGCCCTGGAGGCGGCGAACCCCGGCCTCACCGTGGAGCTGGTGCCCATGGTCACCACCGGCGACGTGGTGACGGGTGACCTCGCCCTCGTGGGCGGCAAGGGGCTCTTCACCCAGGAGCTGGAGAGCGGCCTCCTCGACGGCTCGCTCGATCTCGCCGTCCACAGTCTCAAGGACCTGCCGGTAACCCTCCCCGCGGGGCTCAAAGTGGCGGCCTACCCCGAGCGGGCCGATCCCCGCGACGTGCTGGTGAGCGAGCTGGCGGAGGATCTCGACGGCCTCCCCGAGGGGGCCGTGGTGCTCACGGGCGCCCTGCGCCGCCGCGCTCAGATCCTCCTGCGCCGGCCGGACCTGCGGGTCGAGCCCCTGCGCGGCAACGTGGACACCCGCATTCGCAAGTGGCGCGAGCAGGGGGCGGGAGGCGTCATCCTCGCTGGCGCCGGCCTCGCTCGACTGGGTTTGACGGACGTGCCGGCCCACCCGATCCCGACGGACGTATTGATCCCCGCTCCCGGGCAGGGGATCCTGGCGCTGGAGGTCCGCGCCGGCGGTCCCGCCGAGGTGCCCTGTAGCGTCCTCAATCACGTCCCCTCCGCCCGCGCCGCCGAGGCCGAGCGCCGGGTGGTAGCTGCTTTCGGCGGCGACTGCACCCTTCCCCTCGCCGCCTGGGCACGGCCGGAGGGAGACGGAGGGAGGATGCGGCTGACAGCACTTCTTGCGACACCCGACGGCGCCTTCTCCGCTCGCGGCGAAGCCGTGGGGGACGATCCTGCGGAGATCGCCGCTGCTTGCGTGGAGGTGATGCGGGGGAATGGGGCCGAGGCGGTGATGGCGAGGATATGGTGAACCCCCTCGCCGGCCTGCGCGTCGTCGTCACCCGCTCCGAGCATCAGGCAGACGGGCTCGCCGCGTCCTTCTCTCGCGCGGGCGCCCAGACTGAGCTTCTCCCTCTGCTGGAAGTGGTGCCTCCGGTGGATCCGCGTCCCCTGGAGCGCGCGGCCACGGAGCTCGCTCTCTATGACTGGCTGGTCTTCACCTCTGCGAACGCCGTCGAGGCTTTCCTTCCCTTGACGGGTGGCGCGCTGCCCGCCCGGGTGCGGGTGGCGGTGGTCGGCCCTGCCACGGCGGAGGCCCTGCGCGCCTTCGGGGTCGAGCCGCACCTCGAAGCCCGGAAAGCGGACGCGGAAGGATTGGTGGCGGAGCTCGCTCCTCACGTCGTCCGGCGCCGCCGCGTCCTGATACCCCAGGCCGCCGATGCCCGTCCTACCCTGGCGGAAGGGCTCGCCGCGGCCGGCGCCGAAGCCGTGACGATCGTGGCCTATGACAAGCGCCTCCCCCCGGCGGCCCGGGAACGGGCGGCGGAGCTGTTCGCCAATTCGCCCCTGGGCTGGGTGACCTTCACCAGCCCACGCATCGTCCGCCACTTCTCCGGTTTGTTGGGAGCCGACTGGGAGCAACGTCGTCCGGAGCTTCTCGCCGTTTCGATCGGCCCCGTCACCAGCGCCGAGCTGCGCCGCCTCGGCGTGGAGCCCAGGGCTGAGGCCCTCCGGCCGGGCGAGGAAGAGATGGTGGCAGCCGTGATCGCGGCGCTGCGTGGGGAGTAACATCAGATCGTGATGCTGGAGATCGTACCGGCGGAGACCCCAGACCACCTTGCCGAGGTCCGGCAGCTCTTCGAGGAGTACGCCGCTAGCCTGGGTTTCGACCTCGCCTTTCAGGGCTTCGGCGAAGAGTTGGCTGGGCTCCCCGGCGCCTATGTCCCGCCGCGGGGGCGCCTGCTCCTCGCGATCCACGAGGGGCGGCCGGCCGGCTGTGTGGCGCTACGCGATCTGGGCACGGGGATCTGCGAGATGAAACGGCTCTACGTGCGGCCCAGCTTTCGCGGTCTTCGAGTCGGCCAAGCCCTGGCGGAGGCCGTCATCGCCGGTGCGCGGGAGGCCGGCTACGACCGCATGCGCCTGGATACCGTGCCCGCCATGGGACGAGCCCGGGCTCTCTATGCCTCTCTGGGTTTTCAGGAGATCGCGCCGTACCGGTTCAATCCCATCCCCGGCACGGCGTTCCTGGAGCTACGGCTGGGCCGCCTCAGAACGGACGGCTGAAGGGAGGCGCCTGGGCGCCCTTGCGCTGTGCCACGAACGATTCGAGGAAAGCGCGGTCCGTGGAGCTGATCCGCAGGAACTCGACTCCCACCTGGTGCTCCGAGGGGGTCTTGCGGATCTCATAGACCACCCGGCAGTCCGTCTTCACCACCCGGCCGCGCAGGGCGATGGACAGCTCCATCAAGGAACCGAAGCCGAGCGATTCCTCGCTGACGAACATACAGCCGCCGGGACCGATGACCCGGGTGCGGGCGAACTCCTCGAAGGCCTTGGTGCCCAGAAGCCTCAGCATGACCGCATGCTCAGCCTGTACACGGGGGAAACGCCGGATCTTGGGTCGGGATTCCATACGGGGCACCTCGCTCTGCATTCGCTTTAGTCTATACAAAGAGGCGCCGGGATTCAAGCCGCCCCGCCTTCGGCTACAATCCCACCCTCCCTATGGCCACGCTCTCGACCACCAAGAAGATCGTCTTCTCCCTCATCCTGCTCGCCCTCCTGTGGCTCGTCGTCGAGCTGGCCTGCCTCGGCGGGCTGTGGTACCTCAAGCGCTACAAACAGGTGGAGTACCAGCCGGCGCTGGTCGAGGACCTGAGCTTCAAGCACCGGTCCGTCCTGGAGATGCACCTCAACAACGCCGACACCTACGTGACGTACGATCCCGAGCTCGGATGGTCGATCCGGCCGAACATGGTGAAGCCCAATTACCGGTCCAACAGCAAGGGGATCCGCGCCGCTCACGAGTACGATCTGCAGCCGCCGGCCGGCAAGGTCCGCATCGCCGCTTTCGGCGACTCGTTTGTCCACGGCGACGGCGTGCCCATGGGGGCCACGTTCGAGGAGCAGCTCGAAGAGCTCGTCCCCGGGCTGGAGGTGATGAATTTCGGCATTCCCGGCTCGGACCCGGGTCAGGGCCTGATGCGCTATCGCCGCGAGGGAATCCAATATCATCCCGCCGTCGTGCTCATCGGCTACATGTCCGAGAACATCAGCCGCATGGTGAACACCTTCCGGCCGTTCTACTTCGCGATGAGCGGCATCCCGTTCGCCAAGCCCCGCTTCGCCGTCGAAGGCGGCAAGCTGGTGCTCTACGACAATCCGGTCAAGAACCGGGACGGCTATCGCGAGCTGCTGCGCGATCCCGCGGCGGTGCTCCCCCGGCTCGGCGAGCACGATTATTTCTATCATCGCTACAACCGGCGCAGCCGTTTCGACTTCCTTCCCTCGGTACGCTTCGCACGAGTGATTTCCGATCAGTATTTCGATCAGCCGATCTTCGTGCACGATCAGTACAACACCCGCTCGGAGGCCTATCAGGTTTCCTTCCGGGTGCTCGATCAGTTCTACCGCGAAGCCCTGGAGCACGGCTCGCTTCCCGTCATCGTCCTCTTCCCCCAGCGCCGGGAATTGCGGCTCCACCGCGACGGTAAACCCGTGACCTACCAGCCGCTACTCGACGATCTCCGCCGCCGCGGCTACCGGGTGATCGATCTCGCCGACGGCTTCCACAAGTACGATCCCGGCGCGGAGCTGGCGAACAAGAACTTCATCCACTATCCCAGGGCCGGCAACGAGATGGTGGCAGAGTGGCTGCGCGACGTCCTGACCGGGCAGGGGCTCACTACTCCGGAAGGCGTGAGCAAAGCGCTCGCCGCAACCAAGGCGCCGGCGCTGAACTGATTGTAAAAAGGAGAATGAGCCGTCAGGCTGGACGTTCGTGCAGTTCGTCCGTGCCGTCCCCGTTCGTCCGTGTCCGTCTTGCTTTCCCCAAAAGCTTACGCGGGGACCCAGGACCGAAATCCCAGAGCCCCCGCGCAAGCCTTCGGGTTGAAGCTATAGGGAACAGCCGCTCAGCGCACCGCGCCGCGGCGGAAGAGATTGACGACTGCGAGGAGGATGACCGCTCCGAGCAGCGAGACCAGAAGAGCCGGCAGGCTGAAGTTCCCCTGGGTGATGTTCCCCGTGCCGAAGAGCGGCGAGAGCAGGAAACCCGCGAGCAGCGCGCCCACGATGCCCACGACCACGTTCAAGAAGATACCCTGCTGAGCGTTCGTCCGCATGACGATGCTGGCGATCCACCCGATGAGGCCACCGACGATCAGGATGAGAATGAGGTTTACCATGACGATCCTCCTTTAGGTCAAGACGTTTCAGACGTCGCTGCACTCCCGTCTTTCAACCATAGCAACGTGCGTGCCACTCTTCTTCCGGCATAGAATGGCCGCACCTGAAGAGGTCACGACTTGGCAGACCCGATCGCACCGCCGGAGCCCTCCCCGCTCGCTCGCCCGCCGCTCCATCCGCTGCTGCGCTCTTTCCTCTATCTCCTGACCTTCTTCCTCTGCCAGCGTTTACTCAGCGCCGGCGTGGCGGGAATCGGCCATCTGCTGGAGGACAAGTGGCTCGGCCGGGGCAGCTTCCTGACTTCCAACGAGGCGCTGCTGGTGACTTTCGCGCTGGTGGCGCTGCCGGCCCTGGGGATCACGAAGCTCTTCGTCGAGGTCCTCGACCGGCGGACGCTCGCGAGCCTCGGCCTGCGCTGGCCGGTGGGAGGAAGGCGGCAGGCGCTGCGCGAGCTCGTGACCCTGCCGCTCGCAGCCCTGGCGCTGATCGGCGGATGGTTCCTCCTCCTCCTGGCCCTGCCGCACGGGCTGGCAGCCCTACACGTCGGAGGCTTGAGCGCGGACATGCTGAAGGGCCGTGCCTGGTGGCCGCTCCCTCCCATCCTCCTCTTCCCCATCCTTCTCCTGCTGTTCCTGGTGCAGGGCGGCATCGAGGAGCTGGTGATCCGGGGGTACGTCTACCATGCCCTGCGCGAGCGCTGGCGGGCAGGGATGGCCGCCCTCGCCTCCTCCATGGTCTTTGCCCTGCTCCATACCGCGAATCCCGGGATCAGCGCGGCGGCGTTGATCAACATCGTCCTTGCCGGCCTCGTCCTCGCGGCGCTGGTGGAGCGCAGCCAAAGCCTCTGGGGCGCGACGGTCGCCCACGGCGTGTGGAACTTCTCGCTCTCCTGCCTCGCCTCTCTGCCGGTGAGCGGCTTCCCCCTCTTCCACCTCCTGAAGGTCTCGGTGACAGGGGACGAGAGGGCGACCGGCGGCATTTTCGGTCCCGAAGGGAGCCTGGCGCTCACCGCTCTCGGCCTCCCCCTGGCCGCGTACCTCTGGTGGCGAATGCCGGCGCGGCCGGCCGGGGACGTCGAGGACACCGAGGACACTCCCCTGTCAGCTCCGGAGGACGCCGTGCCGCACCCTCCTCTCTAGAGGAGGTACGGTCCGCTTTTTGCAGGAACGTGAGGAAAATGCGCTTCTTTCCCCGGGAGGGATGACGATCGTGAAGGTCCGGCTCGTGCTGCTCATGCTCCTCTCCTGCGCCTCCGTGCTCTTCGCGGCGGCGCCTCCCGTCAACAATCCAGGAACTTTCGGGGAAGCGGTGGACGTCAACGTGGTCAACGTCGAGGTCTATGCCACGGACGCCAACGGCAAGCCCGTGACCGGCCTCAGGCAGCGCGACTTCGAGCTTCTGGAGGACGGCCGGCGGGTTTCGATCTCCAACTTCTCGGCGGTGGATGGGGCCGGGGCTTCTCTCGCCGCGGCGCAACGGCGGGAGCCCACGGACGGCGCCGTTCCTGCCTCGGCGCCCGTTGCCGAGCCCTGGAACCTCGTGGTCTTCGTGGACAACGCCGAGCTTCACCCGGGCAACCGGACGCGGGCCCTGCAACAGGTGCGGGACTTTCTGGGCCGGCGGCTGGCGCCCGGCGACCGGGTGATGGTGGTGAGCCATGACGCGGGTCTCCAGGTCCGGCTCCCCTTCTCCACCGATCCGGCCGCCGTTGACGCCGCCTTGAAAGAGGTCGAGGGGCTCGCCACTCAGGGGCCGTCGATCGACCGCGCCCGGCGGCAGGCGTTCCAGGACGTCCTCACCATCCAGGAGGCGGCGCTCACCGCGCCCCAGCCCCACGCCTGTCCCCTGAACATCGCACGGCCGGCGCACAGCTTCGCGGCGGCCCGGCGCGACGAGGTCTTCCGCACCCTCGGCGGGCTCACCGTGCTGGTGAACTCCCTTTCCGGAGTGCCGGGGCGCAAGGCGCTTCTCTTCGTCAGCGACGGCCTGCCGGTCACTCCCGGCGAGGAAGTGTTCCAGTTCCTGGCCGAGATCTGCGGCGGCGGCAGCGGCACGGGAGGCATCGGTGGCCAGGGAGTCATCCACGGCCCGGCCAATACCATCGAGGACGATGGACCGGACGTCGGAGGCAAACCTACGCGGCCCAAGCCCGCGGGCGACCCGAACCTGGATCCCATGGCCGTCTACGACGCGAGGGCGCTCGGCCCCGGGGCCTACCAGGCCGCCTCGCAGGCGCCCCTCGACACGCAGAGCTACAACATCACCAAGCAACTGGATGCGCTGGTGGCGCACGCCAATGCCCAGCGCGTCACGCTCTATACGCTCCAGGCTTCGGGCCTCTCGGCGCCCGGCGGCTCCGACGCCGACTCGGGACCGGCGGACCGGCTCAGCCAGTTCCCGTCGATCGAGGCCGCTTCGCGGGCGAGCAATCAGAATTCGCTGACCGCGCTCGCTTCCGGCACCGGCGGCCGGGCCATCCTCGACGTCAACGACTTCGGGCCGGCCCTCTCACGTATGCAGGACGACGTGACCACCTACTACTCCCTGGGCTTTTCGCCCGTCCACAACGGTGACGGCAAAGAGCACCGGCTCGAGGTGCGGGTCAAATCCAAGGGCGTCCGCCTGCGCTACCGGGAGAGCTATCGTGACAAGCCGGTGATGGAGAAAGCCGTGGACCGTACCCTCGCGGCCCTCTTCTACGGCATCGAGGACAATCCCCTGAAGGTCGCCGTGGAGATGGGCGATCAGATCCCCGGCCCCGCCGGCACCGTCTCGGTGCCCGTGCGCCTCACCATCCCGCTCTTCAAAGTGGCCGTCCTCAACCGCGACGAGACCTACGAGGGGAGCCTGCGCCTGCTGGTGGCCACCCGCAGCGCCGACGGCCGCATGACTCCCGTGCGGCAGATCCCCGTGCCCATCCACATTCCCAAGAAAGAGGCCCTGACGGCCCTCGGCCAATTCTACGTGTACACCGTCACGTTACAGCTCGCTCCCGGCGAGCAGCGGGTCGCCGTGGGGGTGCGCGACGACGTCGCCGCCGCCACTTCCTATTTGAGCCGCGCCGTCACCGTCGGCACTCCCCAGGCCGCGGCGAGGCAGGACCAGAACTGAGGAAACGCCATGCACACGAGATCCCGAATCATCTCCGTCCTGATGCTGGCCGCCTGCGCCGTCTCCCCGGTGCCCGGCGCCGAGAAGCCGCGGCCCGCCTCGCTCACCGCCTTCGGTGAAGTGGTGGACGTCAACGTGGTCAACGTGGACGTTTACGCCACCGACAAGAGCGGCAAACGGGTAACCGACCTCAAGCAGAGCGACTTCGAGCTGCTGGAGGACGGCAAGCCGGTGGTGATCTCCAACTTCGTCCCCATCCGGGTGCCAGGGAGCACGGCCGAGGCGGCGGCCTCTGCGGCACCGGCGGCACCGGCCCAAGAGGGCCTGGCGGCGCGCACGGGCGAGCCCTGGAACCTCATCATCTTCGTCGACAACGCCAACATCAGCCCGGCCCACCGTACACGGGTATTTGGGCAGCTCCGGGAGTTCCTCTCCCACAACCTCGCCTCCGGCGACCGGGTGATGCTCGTCGCCTCGGATACCGTGCTCAAGGTCTGGCAGCCGTTCACCGCCGATTTCGCCGCCCTCGACAGCGCCTTCGGCGAGGTGGGCAAGCTCACGGCCCACGGCCCGGAGATCGACCTCCAGCGCCAGCAGGCCTTCCGCGACATGATGACCATCCAGGAGATCTCGCTGGCGGATCCTACTGACCCGATCCCCTGCCCGCTCAACATCGTGACGCCGGCCCGCGACTTCTCCTCCCTCCGGCGCAACGAGGTCAAGCGGTCGCTCTCCATCCTCACCGTTCTCGTCAACTCCCTCTCCGGAGTGCCGGGGCGCAAGGCCGTGCTCCACGTCAGCGACGGCATTCCGGCGGTGCCCGGCGAGGAGCTTTTCCAATTCCTGAGCGAGCTGTGCGGCGGCAGCGGCACGGCCGGCATCGGCAACTCGGGCAACGGGCCCACCGTAAACAGCGGCGTCGAGCGCCGCACGGGTCTCAGCGCCCAAAAGATGGACCCGTACACCGTCTACGATGCCCGGGAGTGGGGGCCCCGCGCCTATCAGGCCGCCTCCCAGGCGCCGAGCGACGCCCAGGCCTACAGCGTCGCCAAGGACTTGGCGGCCCTGGTGGCCCATGCCAATGCGCACCAGGTGACCCTCTACACCCTTCAGGCTTCGGGCCTCTCCGGCACGGAAGCCTCCGACCCCAGCATGGGGCCGGGCGAGCGGCTGTTCCAATTCCCCTCGATCGGCAGCGCCCAGCGGGCGAGCCTCCAGGAGTCGCTCCAAACCCTCGCCGAGGGGACCGGGGGGAGGGCGATCTTGAACGCCAATGACCTGCGGCCGGAGCTCGCGGGCCTGCGGGAGGACTTCTCCACCTTCTACTCCCTCGGCTACACGCCGGCTCACAACGGCGACGGCAAGGAGCACAAGCTGCAAGTGCGGGTGAAGCGGGCGGGCCTGCGCCTGCGCTACCGGGAGAGCTATCGCGACAAGCCGGTGATGGAGAAGGCCGTGGACCGCACCCTCGCAGCCCTCCTCTATGGCATCGAAGACAACCCGCTCCAGATCGGCGTCGAGATGGGTGAGCAGACACCGGGCGCATCCGGCTCCGTCTCCGTTCCCATCCAGCTCAAGATCCCGCTCCACAAGCTGGCGATCCTGAACCACGAGCAGACCTATGAAGGGGCCTTGCGGCTGCTGGTCGCCACCCGCGGCGAGGACGGCCGTACCGCCCCCGTGCGGCAGGTGACGGTGCCGATCAAGATCCCGCGCAAAGAGGTGCTCAACGCCCTTGGCCAGTTCTACGTGTATACGCTGACCCTGGAGCTGCCACCCGGATCACACAAGGTGGCCGTGGGAGTGCGCGACGAGATCGCCGCCACCACCTCGTACCTGAGCCGGTCGCTCAAGGTGGGGGCTACTGCGGCGGCGAAGTAGCCTCGTCACACCATCGACAGCACGACCTTCCCGAACGCGCCGCCGCGCTCCACCGCCTGATAGGCCTCGGCAGCGCGCTCCAGGGGGATCACGCGATCGACCACCGGGCGCAGGCGGCCGTCGCGCAGGCGCGGCAGGGCGAAGGCGGCGAAATCGGCCACCAGCCGCGCCTTCTCGTCCCGCGGCCGGGCGCGCAGCACCGAGCCGATGACGTGCAGGCGCTTGCTGAGGATGAGCCCGAAGTCGAGCTCCGCCTTGCGCCCTCCCATCAGCCCCACCACCACCAGCCGGCCGCGCGGGGCGAGGGCCGCGAGGTGGCCGGCCGTCTCCGCACCGGCGGTGAGCTCCATCACCAGGTCCACCCCCCGGCCCCCCGTGGCCTCACGGATCTGCCCCGCCAGGTTCGCTCCCTCCAGGCAGACCTCCTCGATCCCCAGCCCGCGCAGCAGCTCCAGTCTCTCCCGGCTGCGGCCGGCGGCGAGCACGCGGGCGCCAAGCTCCCGCGCAAGTTGTACCGCGAAGCTCCCCATCCCCCCCGTGGCCCCGGTCACCAGCACGGTCTCCCCCGCCTGGAGCCCACCTTCCACCACCAGGTTGACCCAGGACGTGATCGCCGCCTCCGGAATCGCCCCGCCCTCGATAAAGGAGAGATTGTCCGGCAGCGGCATGAGCTGTCCCGCGGGAATGGCTATCCGGGTGGCATGGCCGCCGCCGCCCACGAGCGCCATGACCCGCGTTCCGGGCTGCCAGGGCGAGCCTGGCTCCCCTTCCAGGACCAGCCCCGCGCACTCCAGGCCGGGAACGTCGCTCTCCCCCGGCGGGGGCGGGTACTGCCCGCGGAGCTGATGGAGATCGGCATGATTGATCCCCGCCGCCTCGACGGCGACGAGGACCTCCCCCGGCCCGGGAACCGGATCGGGGAGGTCGCCTACATGGGGAATGGGATCGTTGGGATCGACGGGTAGGATGGCGCGCACGTCACAATCCTACTCCAAAGTCTCTCTTCGCTCCCCACCGCCCCACCCGCTTGGGACGTCGCCGGCGATCGCAAGCTCCCGGCGCGTGCCCGATTTAACAAGCATGTCACGGTCGCGACATACCCGGTCTCCATACTCGCTTCGTCAGCGCCTTTCGTGACCACCCTTCGACCAACTCAAGGAGGAGCTCATGGGTAAGAGGACGTACAGATCCGTAGTCGCAAAGTCGCTCATCGTGCTGGGCAGCGCCGTGATGAGCGGCACGATGGCCCAGGCCGGCTTCGCCGCGGAGAACCAAGCGAGCATTACGCCAACCACCTGGCCGATCAAGCACGTGGTGGTGATCTTCCAGGAGAACGTCTCGTTCGATCACTATTTCGCCACCTATCCGAACGCCGCCAATCTGCCGGGCGAGCCGAGGTTCAGGAACGACAGCTCCGCCACGCCGTCGGTCAACGGCATCAACGACGCCCTGCATGCCTTCAATCCAAACTCCGTCGCGCCGTTCCGCTTGAGCCGCGCTCAGAACTACACCTGCGACCAGGACCACGACTACATGCCGGAGCAGCAAGCCAACAACGGCGGGCAAATGAACAAGTACGTGGAGACGGTGGGAGTCGGTTCAGCGGGCTGCATCGACTATGGCCTGGGCAAAGGTTTGGTCATGGGTTACTACGACGGCAACACCGTGACGGCACTCTGGAACCTTGCCCAGCACTTCGCGATGAGCGACAATTCTTTCAACACCAGCTACGGTCCATCGACTCCGGGAGCGCTCAACCTCATCTCCGGCCAGGCCGGTGGCGTCGACACCGCACACACCCGCGGCGATCTCTCCGAATCCGTGATCGCCAACGCCGTCATCGGCGATCCCGATCCCTTCTATGACGACTGCAGCGGCTCGACGCAGGTGGGCATGACGGGAAGGAACGCCGGTGACCTGCTGAACGCTGCAGGCGTCACCTGGGGCTGGTTTCAAGGCGGTTTCGCGCCGAGCACGCGCAACGCCGACGGCACCGCCGTGTGCGGCGTGAAGACCCCCAACCTCGCCGGCGCCTCCAACGCGGCCTACAGCGCCCACCACGAGCCGTTCCAATATTACAAGTCGACCTCCAATCCCCATCACCTGCCGCCCACCTCGGTAGCGATGATCGGCCGGACCGACCAGGCGAACCATCAGTACGACCTCGCCGATTTCTACAATGCCCTCAAGGCGCACAACCTGCCGGCGGTGAGCTTCGTCAAGGCCACCAAGAGCCAGGACGGCCATGCGGGGTACTCCTCGCCTCTCGACGAGCAGGTCTTCCTCGCCACGATCCTCAACACCCTCCAAAAGGCGCCCGAATGGGGCAGCACGGCGGTGATCATCAGTTGGGACGACTCCGACGGCTGGTACGACCACGTCATGCCACCGCTGGTGAACCCCTCGAACACGGCGGCAGACGCCTTGACCGGGACTGGCAGTTGCGGCTCGGGCACTCCGCTGGGCGGCATCCAGGGCCGTTGCGGCCATGGCCCACGGCTGCCCCTGCTGGTGGTGTCGCCGTTCAGCAAGGTGAACTTCGTCGATCACTCGGAGACCGACCAGTCGTCCATCCTCCGCTTCATCGAGGACAACTGGGGACTGGGGCGCATCGGCGGCGGCTCCTTCGACGAGATCGCCGGAGCGCTCAACAACATGTTCGACTTCAACCACCGGCCGCATACCGCCCCGCTGCTGCTCAGCCCGGCCACCGGCCTGGTGAACGCGACCGGCGCTCCCGATTCGGAGTAGCGGTCTGCCGCCGTACACCCTGCCGACGGGCTCCCGCACGCGGGAGCCCGTCTCGTTTTGGAGTGGGTTTTGGAAGGATCAGTGCGTGCCGACCGGCCGCACCTTCGCCACCGGCACGGGCTCCGGGGTGCTGGGCTCGTCCGTCAGCGCCTTGGGGGCCGCGGCGCGCTCCGCCAGGGTCAGCGCGCCCTGCTCCAGCCAGGCGTGCTTGCCCTCGAGCACCCGCAGGGCCACCTTGTACTTGCGCACGTCGTCGTTGGCCCACAGGTCGTGGAACAGGCGCACGACCTTGCGCCGCGAGCTGCGGCTGAAGAGGTCGGCGAGCTCCACGGCATTGGCCGCCTCACGATGCCCCGCCTCGACCATCGCCTGCGCCCGCGAGACCGAAGCCGCGATGCAGAACAGCTCGTTGGCGACGTCCACCAGCCGGAAGAGGAACGCCTGCTTGTTCTGCAGCTTCCCCTGGTGGATCAGCATGCCGTGGAAGATCTGGCGCGACAGCCGCCGGGTGTTGCGCTCCACGAACCGCAGGTGGGTGGCCAGCGAGCCGAACTCCTGATAGCGCGGCCACTGCCCCCAGCCCAGCCAGCGGGTGGGGTACCACGAGCCGTAGAAGGCGGTGATCTTCGGCAGCTCGGCGAGCTTCTCCGCCACGCTCTTCTCGGGATCGATCATGGCGCCGGCCACTTGCAGGTGCTTGTCCACCGCCTCGCGGGCCATGAACAGGTGCATGATCTCGGAGGACCCCTCGAAGATCTTGTTGATGCGATAGTCGCGCATCATCCGCTCGACGCCGATCGGCTGCTCGCCGCGCGCCGCCAGGGAGGGCTCGGTCTCGTAGCCCCGGCCGCCGCGGATCTGCATGGTGTTGTCCACGATCTCCCAGGTGCGGGCTGAGTTCCATTCCTTGCAGGCCGCGGCCTCCAGGCGGATGTCGTAGCCGCCGCGGTCGGACATCGAGGTGGCGAGCGACGCGATCGACTCCATGGCGAAGGTGCTGGCCGCCATGTCCGCGATCAGGTGAGCGATCGCCTCGTGCTTGCCCACCGGCCGCCCCCACTGCACCCGCTCGCTCGCCCACTTGCGGCAGATCTCCAGACAGAGCTTGGCCGTGCCCACCGAGCCGTTGGGGATCGAGAGGCGGCCGTCGTTGAGCGTGGTGAGGGCGATCTTCAGCCCCTTCCCCTCCTCGCCGATCAGGTTCTCGGCCGGCACCCGCACGTTCTTGAAGGTGATGACGGCGTTGGCCAGGGCGCGCAGGCCCATGAAGTGGCAGCGATGCTCCACCTTGACGCCGGGCCAGCTCGTCTCGACGACGAAGGCGCTGATCTTCTTCTTGGGATCGCGGGCCATCACCACCAGCAGCTTGGCGATGGTGCCGTTGGTGCACCACAGCTTCTCGCCGTTGAGGACGTAGTCCCCCTCCGGCGTCCGCTCGGCAGTGGTCATCAATCGCGCCGGATCGGAGCCCACCTGCGGCTCGGTCAGCGCGAAGGCCGAGATGTCGCCCGCGGCGCAGCGCGGCAGGTACTTCTTCTTCAGCTCCTCCGAGCCGAACAGCTTGAGCGGCTGGGGCACGCCGATCGACTGGTGGGCGGAGAGCAGGGCCGAGATGTTGCCGTCGATCGAGCCCAGCAGCATCATCACCTTCTGGTACTCGGAGTTGGTGAA
Source organism: Thermoanaerobaculia bacterium (assembly GCA_036275055.1). Taxonomy (GTDB): domain Bacteria; phylum Acidobacteriota; class Thermoanaerobaculia; order Multivoradales; family UBA5704; genus DATARR01. The sequence continues at coordinate 19,577 of DASUEN010000071.1, read as the reverse complement.
GCCCAGGCCGCCGTACTTCTTGGCGATCTTCATGCCGAAGGCGCCCAGCTTGCGCAGGCCGTCCACCACGTGCTCGGGATACTCCCCCGTAGTGTCGATCGCCACCGAATCGACCTGGTCGCGCATGAACTCCTTCATAGCGTTGTAGAAGGCGGAGAACTCGGCCCGCTCCTGCTCCGGCAGCGGATACGGGTGGATCAGGTCGAGCCGGAAATTGCCGAGGAACATCTCCCTCAGGAAGCTCGGCTGCTTCCACTCCGTCTCGCGGGAGGCCTCGGCGACCTTCCTCGATTCACTTTCGCTGACGTGCTCAAGCTCCTTGGCCATTGTCTCTTCCCCTTTGGATGACAGAGTGGGCCGGCCGTCCCCGGTCAATGCCGCACTGCGACAAGGATAGCACGACCGTGCGATTCGCGCCAGAGTCCAGAGTCAACTTTCTTGCAGGGTCCTTTCCGGGGAATTGCCTCGTGCCGGGAGCCCTCCGCCTCGCGGTCCGCTGCGGCATGGTCCTTCGCCGCGGTGCGGCTGGCGGCTCTCAGCCTCATGCGCGGTTGTGCAATCTCCCTTGCCGATCCATGCATATTCTGCTATAAGACTTGGAGCAACACCCGTTCCGAGAAGGCTCCGCCGGGCCGTGGAGGTGACGCGTCTGGGGTCCGGATTCCGGCGGAGGTGTCTTCAAAAAGGAGATCCACGTGGTCACGAAAGCCCGTTTGGCGTTCATGCTGGTCATCACGATCCTGGCTCTGGGGTTCGCCGTTCCTCCCCGGGCCCACGCCCAGTCCATCCTCTTCGACGACGACTTCGGTCCCAAGCCCCTGGCGAGCTGGCACGCTTCCCTGCTGGGGCTGCTCACCAACTGGGACACCTCCTCCGGCGCCGCGGTCTACAACGGCGGCGGCCATACGCAGCTCGTCGCCGGCAGCTCCGCCTGGACGGACTACACCTTCCAGGTCAAGGTCCGGCTGGAAAACGGCAGCGACTATCCCGGCGGCATCCGCGGCCGGATCGATCCCAACACCGGCGCGGGTTATGCGGCCTGGCTCTACCCTGCCGAAGGAGTGATCAAGCTCTTCCGCTCGACCGCCTGGCACATCGACACCTCGGGCCTCACCCTCCTTGCCCAGACCTCGGTGACCGGCGGCATCACTTCCGGGGTGGACCACACTCTGGCCCTGGATTTTGCGGGAAGCCAGATCTCCGTGATCTTCGACAGCACGACCGTGATCCAGACGACCGACACCACCCTGACCGCCGGACTCGTAGCCTTGGACGTCAGCAATCAACCGATCACCTATAACGACGTGACGGTGACGGCGAGCTCGACGACCCTTTTTGCCGACGACTTCTCGGCCCGCCCGCTGCGCAACTGGACGGCTTCTCCCCTGGGCCTCTTCACCAACTGGGATGCCTCGGCCGGCGTCGCCGCCTACAACGGCGGCGGCCACACTCAGATTTATGCCGGCAGCGGCTCCTGGACGAGCTACACGGTCGAAGGGAAATTCCGCCTCGCCAACGGCAGCAACTACCCGGGCGGCCTGCGCGGCCGGGTGAACACCTCGACCGGCGAGTCCTACGCCGCCTGGCTTTATCCGGGAGACGGCGTCGTCAAGCTGTTCAAGGTGGTGGCCTGGAACATCGACACCACGGGGCTGACGCTGATCTCCCAGGCGAGCGTGGGAACGATCACGACCGGCATCTTCCATACTCTCGCCATCACCTTCGACGGCGCCGCCATCTCCGTGTCGCTCGACGGCACGGGAGTGATCAACGCCACGGACTCCTCTTTCGCGGCCGGCGCCGTGGCGCTCGACGTCAGCAATCAGCCGGTCGATTGGGACGACGTCAAGGTGACCTCCCTGCCGCCGGCCGATCAGCTCTTCGCCGACGACTTCAGCTCGCTCTCCCTGGCCAACTGGACGGCTTCGCCCCTCGGTCTCTTCTCGAACTGGAGCGGGTCGGGCGGCACCGCCTCCTACAACGGCGGCGGCCATACGCAGATCTACGCCGGCAGCGGCTCCTGGACGGATTATGAAGTGGCGGCCAAGTTCCGCCTCGCCAACGGCAGCAATTATCCCGGTGGCTTGCGCGGCCGCGTGAACACCTCGACCGGCGAGTCGTACGCGGCGTGGCTCTACCCGGGAGACGGCGTCGTCAAGCTCTTCCACTCCGTGGCCTGGAACATCGACACCACGGGGCTCACGCTCCTCGCCCAGGCGAGCGTGGGAACGATCGCTCCCAGCGTCTTCCACGACCTTTCGATCACGTTCGTGGGGAGCCAGATCACCGTCAACTATGACGGGACGGACGTGATCCAAACCACCGACACCTCCCTCACGGCCGGCGCCATCGCCCTCGACGTGAGCAACCAACCGATCGAGTGGGACGACGTGGTGGTGACGCAGCTCAGCGGCGGCACTCCGCCGCCGCCTGACGACAACGGCCCCGGCGGCCCCATCCTGGTGATCAGTAAATCCACCAACCCGTTCACCCGCTACGTTGGCGAGATCCTGCTGGCCGAAGGGCTCAATCAATACGCCATCCAGGAGATCGGCACGCTCGACGCGACCGCCCTGGCCGGCTACGACGTGGCGATCCTCGGCGAGACCGCGCTGACCACCGCCCAGGTCACCCTGCTCACCGACTGGGTCAACGCCGGCGGCCGGCTCATCGCGCTGCGGCCGGACGCGCAGCTTGCGAGCCTCTTGGGGATCACCTCCGCCAGCTCGACGCTCGCCAACGGCTATCTATTGATCGATACTTCGGCGGCGCCCGGCCAGGGCCTGGTGAATCAAACCCTTCAATTTCACGGCACGGCGGACCTCTACACCTTGAACGGCGCCACCGCCGTCGCTACCCTGTACTCGAACGCCACCACCGCCACCACCTCGCCGGCCGTGACCTTGAAGAGCGTGGGAAGCTCCGGCGGGAAGGCCGCGGCCTTCACCTACGATCTCGCTCGCTCCGTCGTCTACACGCGCCAGGGGAACCCGGCCTGGGCGGGCCAGGAGCGGGACGGCGTCACTCCCAAGCGCTCCGACGACCTCTTCTTCGGCGCCGCCTCCGGCGATCCGCAGACGGACTGGATCGACCTCAACAAAGTGGCCATTCCGCAGGCCGACGAGCAGCAGCGCCTGCTGGCGAACCTGATCCTGACCATGAACGCCGGCAAGAAGCCCCTCCCCCGCTTCTGGTACCTGCCGCGGGGGAACAAGGCCGTGGTGGTGATGACGGGCGACGACCACGGCAACAACGGCACCGAAGGGCGTTTCCACATCTACGAGGCCGCGAGCTCCTCCGGCTGCAGCGTGGCCAACTGGGAGTGCGTGCGAGCCACCTCCTACATCTATCCCAGCACTCCGCTGCCGCCCGCCGCGGCCCTGACGTTCCAGTCCGAGGGGTTCGAGATCGGCGTCCACGTCAGCTCCAACTGCGAGGACTGGACGCCCTCGTCCCTCTCGTCGTTCTTCACCACCCAGCTCGCCGACTTCGCCACCCTCTTTCCGGGCATCACGGCGCCGGTGACCAACCGCACCCACTGCATCGCCTGGAGCGATTGGGCGTCCGAGCCGAAGACGGAGAAAGCCCACGGCATCCGCTTCGACACCAATTACTATTACTGGCCGGGAAGCTGGATTCAGGACCGTCCCGGTCTCTTCACCGGCTCGGGAATGCCAATGCGTTTCGCCGACCTCGACGGCACGCGGATCGACGTCTACCAGGCCACGACCCAGATGACCGACGAATCGGGCCAGACCTTCCCGGCGACCATTGACACCCTGCTCGACAACGCCCTCGGTTCCGCGGGCTATTACGGCGTGATGACGGCCAACATGCACACCGACACCGCCAGCCACGCCGGCTCGGACGCCATCGTCGCCTCCGCCCAATCGCGCGGGGTGCCCATCGTCTCCGCCCAGCAGATGCTCACCTGGCTCGACGGCCGCAACGGCTCCACCTTCAGCGGCCTTTCCTGGAGCGGCACGGCCTTGAGCTTCACGATCACCGCCGCCGCGGGAGCGAACGGTTTGCAGGCCCTGCTCCCCAACACCTCGACCGCGGGCACCCTCGCGAGCCTTACGCTCAACGGCAGCGCGGCGACTTTCACCACGCAGACGATCAAGGGGATCGCCTACGCCGTCTTCCCCGCCAGCACCGGCGCCTACGTCGCGACCTACGCGCCGTAGAGCCGTGCCCGCAAGCCCGGGGGCGAAATTTCGCCCGATTTCGCCCTCGGTGCTCTTGCCCCCGGACGTAACTTCGTGTTACTCTCTCCAACCATGAGAGAAGTCGCCGTCGCAACTCTAAAGGCCCAGCTCAGCGACTACCTGCAGTATGCCCGGCAGGGAGAGCAGGTTCTCATCACGGAGAATGGGCGCAAGGTCGCTCTCCTGGCCCCGATGGAGCCCAGCGCACCCGAGAGGCGGGCCTGGGATCTCGTGCAGGCCGGCGCCGCCAGTTGGAGTGGCGGCAAGCCCCTGGGTTCCCGCCGGAGGCCGAAGCTCTCCGGCAAGAGCGCCTCGGACATCGTGCTGGAAGACCGGCGTTGATCCTCTACCTGGATACCAGCAGTCTCGTCAAGCTCTACGTCGAAGAAAATGGTTCCACGGAGACCGCGCGCCTGGTCGGCGAAGCGTTGCTCGTCTGTACTTCCGTGGTCGCCTATGCCGAGGCGCGGAGCGCCCTGGCCCGCCTCCGGCGTGAGCGGAAGCTGTCCGAGAAGGGGCACAAAGTGGCCAAGACCGCTTTGGACGAGGATTGGCCGCGCTATCTCGCCGTCGAGGCCACGCGGGAGGTCTGGCGAGCGGCAGGCGACCTGGCCGAGAAACATGCTCTCCGCGGCTTCGACAGCCTCCATCTCTCCTCCTTCCTCCACCTGGCCAACGGCCTCGGCGAGCCCGTTCATTTCTCGTCCTTCGATGAGCGCTTGAATGGTGCAGCGCAGGCCGAGACGGGAGAGAAGCTTATTCGCGAAGATTGAGTCAGAGGTCTCGCCGGCTCTTGCGGGGCTGCGCAAAGCTGCTAAATTAAGGCGCTGAACGCCGTCCTCTCAGCAAGGAGAGATTCATGACCTTCACCTCGTCCCGCGCCGTCCGCAAGGCCCTGCTCCTGCTCTTCGCTCTCGGATCGATGGTGGCTGCCTCGGCCGCCGCCCCACCGGCTCTGGCTCTCTGTACTCCCAAGCAGTGCCTGTTCAATCCTCCGATGCACTGGAGCAGCGTGCTTTGCAAGTGTGTCTGCGACTGTCCGAACCCCGACGGCAGTTGCGGACGCTGCGTCTGATTCATGCTGGCTCGGATGGGCTTTCCACCGCGGCCCCTTCGGGGGCCTCGCTTCTCTTGGCCTTGACTCCCGCCGCCCGCTTCGTCACCGCCACCCCCACACCCACCAGCACCAGCGCCGAGCCGGCGAGGATGCGCGGGGTGAAGGCCTCTCCCAGGAAGAGGCTCCCCACGATCACGGCGAGGATGGGCGTGGCATAGTTGATCATCGAAAGGTTGGTGGCCGAGGTGTGCCGGAGGAGCCAGAAATAGAGGGTGAAGGGGAGAGCCGAGCCGATCAGCGCCAGGTAGAGAATGGAGAGGATGGAAGGCGTGTTGAAGGTCACCGCCTTGCCGGACTCGGTCAGCAGCGCCAGCGCTCCCACCAGCAGGGCGGTGATCCCCATCGGCACGGCCGCCGTGGAGACGGGATGGAGGTCCCCTCCCCAGCGCTTCACGGTGACGTTGCCCAGGGCCGCACAGGTGGGAGAGATCAGCAGCAGGGCCGCGGCCTTCGCGACCTGGACGCCGCCCAGGGCGTGGAAGTCCTCGGAGAAGATCACCGCGACGCCCGCGAAGCCGAGCACGATCCCCCCGACGCTCCGCAACGTCAGCCGCTCGGCCGGCAGGACGAAATGGGCTCCGAGCGCCGTCAGCAGCGGGAAGGTCGAAAAGATCACCGCCGAAAGCCCCGACGGCACCCACTGCTCCGCCCAGTACAGGATGCTGTAGGGGATACAGAAGGTCAGGAGGGCGTTGGCCCACCAGAGGCGCCGCTCGATCCGGCTGCGCCCCAGCTTGACGCCGAGGAGGGGCGCGACGCCGAGCAGCGCCGCCGAGGCCAGGGCGAAGCGGAGGGCCACCCCGGTCAACGGCGGAATCCCCCGCAGCCCCACCCGGATCACGGCCCAGGTGGTGCCCCAGATCAGGATCAGCGCCGCGAGGGTCGCCCAGGTGAGGAACCGGCCGGGTTTCGGCGTGGAGACGTCTCCCTAAGGGTAGATCTTGTAGAGCATCCGCGGATAAGGGATCGTCTCCCGCAGATGCGTGAGGCCGGTCATCCAGGCCACGAAACGCTCGATGCCCATGCCGAAACCGCTGTGAGGGAACGCCCCGTATTTACGCACGTCAAGATACCACTGGAACGCCTCGACCGGGAGGTTGTGCTGCTGGATGCGCGCCAGCAGCAGGTCGTGGTCGTGAATTCTCTGGCTGCCGCCGATGATCTCGCCGTACCCCTCGGGGGCCAGCAGGTCGAGCCCCAGCACGGTCTCCGGGTTCTCCGGATCGGGTTGCATGTAGAAGGCTTTGAACGACGCCGGGAAGCGGGTCACCATCACCGGCCGGTCGAACTGGCTGGCGAGGATCGTCTCCTCGTCGCCGCCGAAATCGTCCCCCCACTGGATGGGGTTCCCTTCGCGGTTCAGGATCTCCACCGCCTGCGTGTAGGTGAGGCGCGGGAAGGGGGGTACCACCTTCTCGAGCTTCGCGGTGTCCCGCTCCAGCACCTTGAGGTCCTCGCGCGAACGGTCGAGGATGCGCGCCACGAGATAGCCCACGAACTCCTCGGTCAGCGCGCAGAGCCCCTCGAACTCCAGGAAGGCCACCTCGGGCTCCACCATCCAGAACTCCATGAGGTGGCGGCGGGTCTTGGACTTCTCCGCCCGGAAGGTGGGGCCGAAGCAGTAGACCTTGCCGAGGGCCGCGGCGGCAGGCTCCAGGTAGAGCTGGCCGGACTGGGAGAGGTACGCCTTGTCGCCGAAGTAGTCGGTCTCGAAGAGGTTCGACGTCCCCTCGCAGGCCGCCGGAGTGAGGATGGGCGAGTCGATCAGCGTGAACTGGCGCTCGTAGAAGAAGTCGCGGATCCCCTGCTCCACCTCGCTGCGCACCCGCAGGGCCGCGCGCTGCCGGCTGGAGCGCAGCCACAGGTGGCGGTGCTCCATGAGGAACGCCGTGCCGTGCTCCTTGGGCGTGATCGGGTAGTCCTGGGTGAAGCTCAAGATCTCGAAGCCGTTGGCCTGGATCTCGACGCCGGTCGGCGAGCGCTTGTCCTCCTTGACGGTGCCGCGGACGCGGACGGTCGACTCCTGGGTGACGCGCTCGATCTCCGCCCAGGCCTCTTCCGAAACGTCCTTGCGGCCTGCCACGGCCTGCACGACGCCGCCGGCCGTACGCACCTGGAGGAAGGCGATCTTGCCGCTGGAACGCTTATTGTCGATCCATCCCGACAGCTCGACCTCCTGGCCGAGGTGCTGGGACAGCTCACGAATCGAAGAAACGGGGATAGGCTGGCTCATGGGGGCGGGATTGTACTCTACTTCTCCGGCAGCTTCGCGAGAGCGTCGGCAGCGGCCCGCTGCTCCGCCACCTTCTTGCTCGGTCCCTCGCCGCACCCCCAGAGCTCGCCCGCCAGCCAGCACTCCACGACGAAGACCTTGTTGTGGTCCGGCCCGGTGGAGGCGGTGAGCCGGTACTCGGGGAGGTCCCACCCCAGGGCCTGCGAGACCTCTTGAAGGTGGGTCTTGGCATCGGTCACCGCCTGGTTCGCCCGCTCCTCGAAAGCCGCCGTCATCATGGGCTCCACGACCTTGCGGGCGGCCTCCAGACCACCGTCGAGATAGAGGGCGCCGAACACGGCCTCCATGGAATCGGCGAGGAGCGACGCCTTGGTCCGCCCGCCCGAGCGGTCCTCCCCCACGCCGATTTTGAGCGCCGCACCCAACCCCACCTCCTCCGCGTTCCTGGCGAGAGCCGGGCGGCTGACGAGCTGTGCCTTGAGCTTGGACAGCTCCCCCTCTGGCAGCTCCGGGTGGCGGAGGTAGAGCCACTCGGCGCTGATCAGCCCGAGGACGGAGTCGCCGAGGAACTCCAGTCGCTCGTAATGCTCGGGCACTCCCTGCTCGTTGGCCCAGGAGCGGTGCGTCAGGGCGAGGTCCAGGAGGTCGAGGCGCTTGAAGCGATACCCGAGGCGCTCCTCGAGAGGCGTGGCTGGGCGGCGGCGGAAAACCATGGCGGGAATGGTAGCAGCGGGAGAGGCAGATCTAGCGACGGCCTATCCGATCTGCTACGGTGGTCCAGCCATGAAACGGGCCAAGCCGCCTGGGCTCTGGAAAACCGAGTCACAAGCCGAATACCAGGAGCGCTTCAGGGCGGCCGTCCTGGAGGGACTGGCTGATTCCGAAGCTGGACGCCTACTCGAAGACGAAGAGGTGACACGACTCCTTGATGAGTGGTTCGGTCCCCTGACGCCCGGCGATGAGTCGCCAGACTAAGAGGGTGTTTGGAAAATGCCCAGTCGCAATGCGCACCTTCGCCCGGGCATAAATGCCGGGGCTATGAACAGCGCCCCCTGAAGGGGACTTCAAGCCGGATTCATCCGGCGCCGTACCTAGCCCCGGCATTTATGCCCGGGCGAAGGTGGGCGAGCGCCTGGGTTTCTTAAGACGAGGGTGCGCCTACCGCCGCCCGAATCGCCGCTCCAAGTCCGAATCCGTCATCTGCAGCACGATCGGCCGCCCGTGGGGGCAGGCGTAGGGTTGCTCGGCGGCGAAGAGCTCCGCCATCAGGGCCTCCATCTCCGGGGCGGAGAGCGGGTGGTGCATCTTGACCGCCGCCTTGCAGGCCATGCTCGCGGCGAGCGATTCGAGGAGGCGGCGCGAGAGATCCGCGGGGCCACCAGCTCCATCCCCCGAGTCCGCCGCCAGGCTGCGCAGCAGGGCTTCGGCCGCGTCCGCCTTGAGCACCCCGGGCACGGAGGTCAAAGCCAGGGTGTTGCCGGAGAGTCCCGTCACTCCGAAACCGTGCTCTTCCAAACCGGGGGCGAGCTCCAGCAGGCGGAGGCGCTCGGCCGGAGAAAGATCGAGGAGCACCGGAGTGAGCAGGTGCTGCACCGCGGGACGTTCGGCTGCCAGCGAGCGGCGCACCCTTTCGTAAAGGATACGCTCGTGGGCCACGTGCTGATCGATCAGATACAGCCCGTCCGGCCCTTCGAGCAGGATCAGCGTCCCCTTGTATTGGCCGAGGAGACGGAAGGGGCGCGCCTCCCCTCGCCGGCCCGAAAGAGGAACGATCGGGCGCTCAACGGGAACGTAGGACGGCGTCGCGAGCCGCGTGGGCGTGACGGGCAACTCCACCATCGCAGGGTGCGGCGAGACGGACCTGGTGATCCCAGGATCATTCTGTGGGGTGGCGGCTGAAGAAGGGCTATGCTCCCCGAGCCCCTGCCACGCAAAGGGGACATAGGGCTCGGCAGCCGGAGGCCGCAGCGGAGCGGCCTCCTCACCGCGCGCCTTCTCCAGGGCGCGGCGCAAGGCGGCGTAGATCCGATCCAAAAGGCCGGGATCGCGGAAACGGACCTCCGCCTTCTGGGGATGGACGTTGACGTCCACCTCCTCCGGCGGCACCTCCAGGAAAAGGAAGAGGGCCGGGAAGTCCTCGCTCTTCCACTCGTCGCGGACGGCGCGATAGAAGTTGGCCATCACCGCCCGGTCGCGCACCAGCCGGCGGTTGACGTAGACGAAGTAGCGCCGCCCCCGCGCTGTTTCGGGATTGCCCACGAAACCGCGGATGGCCTCTCCCCCTGGCCCCTGGACATCCGGAACCTCCACGAGCTGCGAGGCGAAGGTGGAACCGAAAATCTGGCTGATCCGCTCGCGGGAGCCCGCCGCCGTTCCTGGAGCCGGGAGAGCGTCCAGCAGCTCCCGCCCTTCGTGGAAGACCTGGAACCGCACGTCCGGCCGCGCCAGGGCATATCCCTGCACCACCTCCAGGCAGCGGCGCAGCTCGGTCTGGGGAGTCTTGAGGAACTTGCGGCGGGCGGGGACGTTGAAGAAGAGGGACCGGGCCTCGATCGTCGTCCCTCGCGGGCGCGAGTAGGGCTCGGCCACCCGCACCCGCCCACCCTCGATCGCCACCCGGTGCCCCTCCCCCGGCTGCTCGGCCGTGGTCATCTCGACGCGGGAAACGGCGGCGATGGTGGCCAAAGCCTCGCCCCGGAAGCCCAGGGTGGCGACCCGCTCCAGGTCGTCGAAGCTGGCGATCTTGCTGGTGGCGTGGCGGTCGAAAGCCGAGAGGGCATCGTCGCGCCCCATCCCGATGCCGTCGTCCGCCACCTCGATCCGCGCCTTGCCGCCCCCGTCGAGGTGGATCTCGACGATTCCGGCGCCCGCGTCCAGGGCATTCTCTACCAGTTCCTTGACCACTGAAGCCGGACGCTCCACCACCTCGCCGGCCGCGATCTGGCTCACCAGGAAATCGGGAAGGAGGTGGATGCGGGACATGGAAGTTCTCGAACGCAGGAAGAAGAGCCGCCGGCAGCACGACCGCGCCGTTCGCGGGGAAGTCTATACCGGGAAGGGACTGCGGGGGGCCCAGAGGGTAAAGTATCCACCCAGGCACACGAGGCGCAGAGCACGGAGGAACGAGAGGAGCCCGCATGCAGGAACTCAACTCAGGGCGGCGATGGAGCCTGGCTCAGCGGGTCGGCTTTCGGTTTCTGTTCTCCTATCTCATCTTGTTTTCCCTGACCGGACAAGAGATCGCTCAAATCCCTTTCTGCGAGCCGCTGGTCGATAAGTACACGGAGCTCTGGCACGCGGTCGCCGTCTGGATCGGCAGGCACCTGTTTCACATCACTTATAAGATTGCCCTTTCCGGAGATGGCAGCGGCGACACGACTTTCCGCTGGCTGCTTCTCCTCTGTTACGTGATTCTCGCCGGGGTCGTAACGGTGGTGTGGTCCGTGCTCGACCGGACGAGGGGGAATTACGAGCGGCTCCACCAGTGGCTTCGGCTGCTCCTCCGCTTCTCCCTCGCGGTTGCCATGATCGTCTATGGAACCACCAAGGTGATTCCCAACCAGATGCCCATCCCTCGCCCCTATACGCTTTTGCAGCGGGTCGGCGAGCTGACGCCGATGAGAATGCTCTGGACGTTCATGGGCACCTCCCCGGCGTACGAGACGTTCACCGGCCTGGCGGAATTGCTGGGCGGGCTGCTGCTCCTCGTGCCCAGGACGACTCTGCTGGGTGCCTTGGTCTGCGTTGCAGACATGACCATGGTCTTCCTGTTGAACATGTGCTACGACGTGCCGGTCAAAATCATGTCCTTTCACTACCTGGGGATGAGCCTCATCCTGGTGGCGCCCGACCTGCACCGGCTGGCGGGGCTTTTCCTTTTCAATCGCACCGTAGAGCCGGCCGAAACGCCGCCGCCGCTTTTCGTGCGTCCACGGCTCAACCGCGCTCCCCACGTGCTTCTCTTCTTGTTGGGCCTCTACGTGATCGGGGCTTCCGTGCTGGGTGCAATCGAGCGCTACAAGCGGCAGAACCCGCCGCGCCCGCCGCTCTACGGAGTCTGGTCCGTCGAGGACCCGGCCGGCGATACCCTCGCCGGCAGGGACGCGGATCCGGAGCGCTGGCGTTGGGTGACCTTCCAGAAACCGGGCTCGTTCAGTGTCGAGACGGCAAGCGGTGCGCACCGAGCCTTTTCGCTCGACTTCGACAGGGCCAGGAAGCGGCTGACGCTCGGCAAGTACCTGCTCGATCCGAAAGGCGGTCTCGTACGGGACGCCAAAGGCCAGGCGCAACGGATTCCCAACTGGCGGGCCGAGCTCGTATTCGATCAGCCGGCCGCGGACCGGCTGGTGCTGGACGGGGAACTCGACGGCCGCCCGATGCACGCAACTTTACACAGGATGCGATTGACCGGCGAAAACTTTCACTGGATCATCGATCCTACCGATGAATGAAAAACCTGCGTCCATTGGCGACCTCCTTAACCGTCAAAGCCGCCGAAAGCGCAGGCTGATCGACTCTTCGTGCTCACAGTCCACCAGTTGGGGCTCCGAGAGGCGCGAGCCCTTGCAATGTAAGGCGATAAGAAATCGCTCGTGCCAGGGTTGGACGATCGCCTCGGCCACGTGGTCTTCGATGGAGAGACGACGGAGAGGCTGCGAGAGCGTCTTGTCGCTCGGAGAAAACAGCCACAGCTCGCAGCCACCCAACGATTCGGTCGGCGGCTGAAGGACGAAGCGGACAGAACGATCGCAGGGCACGAAGAGGCAACCGGCGTTGAAGTGGATCACGGCGAAGAGGCCAACGCACAGGAGAAGAAGGCATCCGGAGCCGAAAAGGCTGAGCTTGGTCACAGAGTTCTCCGCATCGCTTGACCTTGTAGGATGTTCATTCCATGAGTCGGTAAAATTTTACGCCGGCCCCCTAATCCGCGTCAACGCGAGCGAGCCGGCGAAACGTCCTTGGATTCCTCACACTACCTGCTTCAGCCAATCCAGCCGGGACCGCTGATACCAGTGCCACCGGACCGGCTTCCCCAGCCGCAGCAGCTCGGGGACGGTGACGAACCGGTAGCGCTCCCCCTGGTCCTGGAGGAGCCGCTCGACCGCGGCGAGGGTGGGGTGCCGGTCGCGATAGCGCTCCTCGACCGTGGTGTAGAGCGTGTCGTGAAATAGGACGATGCTCCCCCGCCGGAGCCGGCGATAGATGCGGGCGAGCATCACCTCGGCGGGATCGTCCCGCCAGTCCTCGGCGATCACGTCCCAGCAGACCACCGTGAGCCCCTGGGCGAGGGCGTCCACGCGCGAGCCCAGGTTCTGTTCGCCGTAGGGCGGACGGACGAGACCCGAGGCGTGAGTACCGAGGACCTCCTGCGTCCACCCGAGCTGCCGACGCCGGAAGGGACCCCTAAGCGACGGCAGCGAGAGATGGTCCCACGTGTGATTGCCCAGGGCATGGCCGGCCGCGGCGATCCGCTCGATCAGCTCCGGATGCCGGCGGGCGCTCTTGCCCACCACGAAGAACGTCGCCTTCGCCCCATACCGGTCCAGGAGGTCGAGGAGCGGCGGCGTGTCCTCGGGATGAGGCCCGTCGTCGAAAGTGAGAGCGAGGACGGGCTCGGCGGTGGAGACGCGAATCACCGTGCCGAGGAAGAACGCGCTCGCGGAGAGCCCGCGCTTGACGACGTCCTTGAGCAGTGGCAGGGCGCCCCGGGGTGGGGTGCCCTGCACCAGCGCGTCGCGTTCGTTCGAGCTCACCGGTTGCAGAGGACTACGGTTCCACCGGGACCGGGTTCGCAGGCGTCCGCTTGCAGAAGCAACTCCCCACGTACTTGGGAGGATCGCCTGGGCAGGCCAGGAAGATCCCGCAGAACCCGCCACCCGAGCCGCATTTCCCCGCGCATTCCGCATCGGTGTTGCAGTTGCAGAGCTCCGCCGGCTGCGCGATCACGCTGGCATCGACCCCGAGCCGGGCCGCAACCGCACTCACCGCCGCCTCCGGCAGGCTGCAGGCCGGAGTTGCTGGCGTGCTGTTCGCTGCGAAATAAGGTCTGATGCCCGCATCCCCTGCCCATGCGACGCCGCCGAAAACGGCCACTGCCACGAGCCCACCGAGAATCCACTTCAGAGGCGACCTCTTCATAGGAATCTCCTTTCCGGTCGATACCGGACGGCATTCTACCTCGCGGACACTATCTCTGGAGGCGGCTTGTAGACCAGCCCCTCCCGGTCCTCGGGCGGATTCGGATCGTAGAGGCGGATGACCTCCTCGGGCACCGGCGAGAAGTCCGAAGCCCGCCGCAGCTCGAAGAGGGTGGTGCCCGTGCAGTGGCGGTCGAGGCTGGGCGCGCCGCCCTGGGAGGCCAGCTCGTCGAGGTGGGCGGTGCGGAAATCGATGCTGAAGCGGGAACGCCCTGAGGTGTTGGGCACCGTCGAGTGCAGATGGGCGCCCGAGAACAGGATCAGCCCCCCAGGAGGACAGACGATGCGGACCTCCGGTTCCAGCTCCAGCGGCTCCAGGGGCTTGGGCTGCTTGCGGGTGTCCGTCTTGACCTCCTTGGCGGAGTTGGCGCGGCCGACCTTGTTCCAATGGTAGTGGTTGTACTCGTCCGAGCTGTTCTGGACCGGCTCGTTCCAGTACCGTGGATGGAGCGCGAACGAGCTTTCCGACTCGAACGGATAGACCGGCAGCCACCAATTGAGCTGGCAAGGGGGCGAGGAGTACCAGATGTCGCGATGGGGATGGAGGACGTAAGCGACCCCCGCCGTCAAATACCCGCCACTGGTGGCGACCCGCATGCGCGGGACGTCGAAATAGGTCTTCTCCAAATCCGCCCCGAGATCGTGAAGCAGATCGAGCAGCAGCTCCAGAGTGCGAGGATGGTGAATGAACCGGGGCTTGAGCGGCCCCGCGATCTCGACGAACCTCTCCACGGGGAGGCTGTCCTGCGCCTGCTGAGGATCGAGAGGGCTGAACGCCTCCGCGATCAACTCGCGGGCAAACTCCGTAAGCGCCCGCGTGCTCGGGCGCGGCGAATATACGAAAACGTCGCCGGCATAGAGGCGCCCGCGGCGTTCGTCGTCGGTGAGGTGGGTATCGAAGTAGAGGGTGGTCATCAAGGGCCTCGCGAGAAACGATACGGGGGGGTTCAGGGTGGGGTCAACCGAGGGCGGCCGGCCGCATCGAGGCTAAAAACTGAGCGAACTCCTCTTGCAGGTTCTTTCCGCGGTGGAATCCTCGCTCAGTGATTACTTCCAGCGCTTCGCGAGCGAGCCGAAGCTCTCCGGGCTCGATATACTCCAGGATGCCTCGGATGTCCTCGATATCCTTGGGGCGTCCTGCCAGCACTTTCATCGCCAGGAGGTACCCTGCCCCCACCACCGGAACCATGATTCCGGGGAGGATCTCGAGCGCCTTTGCTGTCGCGACGATTTCGGGCTCAAGGCCTGAAGACGCGAACAGCAAGTCTACGACGATGCCGCTCTCTCCCTCTACCGGAGAGACCAGCCGAACCGTAGCCAAGCGGCCATCGGGTCTCTCCAAGACCGCACCGTCAGGATGGTCACGGTAACCCCGTAGCCTCAATCCCAGAACGGCGGCCTCGGCCTCCGCTTCTTCGGCCAAGGCCAGAACGATATCGACATCTCGGGTGGTCCTTGGTTCTCCATGGACCGCTACAGCGAACCCTCCCACCAGAGCCCATTTGGCCTCAAGAGCCTTGAGATCGGCAACGAGCCTGATCAGGACTCTTTGAACGATGTACACGAATAGGGGCTCGCGCTTAGGAGCGTGTGGAGGGCCCAGGCTCGACGTAACGGCGCTTCTCTACCCACGCCGCAAGCCGGCTGGAGATCTCGGCCTCGGTAGCCTCTGGGTGTCGCCGATAAAGATTCTGCTTCATCATCAGAATCCCTGCCTCGGAGAGATCCAACGCCAAGCGAAAGCGAGCGATCATCCTGGGATTGCGGATCAGTTCCATAACCCCATTCTACTCCATCCACCGAGAGGCGCTACCGTACCCCTCCCCCACCTGCGCCATGGGCGCTAACTTTGACGGCTCAGCCCCCCGCCCAAGACCCTCACCCCTGCCCCTCTCCCGACCCCCGAATCCCCCTACCCGGGAGAGGGGTCCCGGTTGGAGCTCTCCGGCTGTTCGTCCCTGCTGTCCCTTTGGTCCTTTCTTGCTTTTCTGCTCTCGCTCTCCCACCTGCTGCTACACTCCGCCCCCGTGAGCCGCACCACCCACCTGGTCCTTGCATCGGTCACGGCGTTCTTCCTGCTGTTCCCGCTGACCCTCGGCAAGCCCGGCCTGCCGACCCACCTCAAGGCGGACGAGGCGGGGTACTACCTCGCGTCCCTCAGCCTGGCCCACGACCGCGACCTGCGGGTGGAGCCCAAGGACGTGGACCGCGCGTTCCAGGAGTTCCACTACGGCCCCACCGGCAATCTGATCCTTTTGTCCGACGATGGCTGGCACACCGTCTACTTCGGCAAGCCCTACCTCTACTCGCTCTTCGCCGCTCCCTTCGCCTGGAAGCTGGGGGCCAACGGCCTCGTCTTCTTCAACATGCTGATGACCCTGGCGATGATGTGGATGGGCTACTTCTACCTCCGGCGATTCAATCCGCCGGAGGTGGCCGCCCTGTTCTCGGCGTCGTTCTTCCTGCTGAGCGTGGGTTTCTCCTACGTGTTCTGGCTCCAGCCCGAGGTCTTCAACAGCTTCTCCATCGCGGCCTGCCTGTTCTTCGGCCTGCCGTGGACGGACGAGACGGGCCTCCCCGACCGCCGGCGGGAGGTCCTCTTCGCCGCGCTCTCCGGTGCCGTGCTGGTGCTCGCCGTCTACAACAAGCCGATGTTCGCGGCCGTGGGGCTCGTCCCCCTTTGGGTTTACGTCCGCGACCGGCGGTGGAAGACGGCCGGCGTCTGGCTCCTCGGCGCCGTCGTGGGGATGGCCGCCGCCTGCGGGCTCGCCGTCGCTCTCACGGGTCATCCTTCCGCCTACCTGGGCGCCAAGCAGCGGCAGGGAGTCACCCTCTGCGAGCCGGGCAAGGTGCCGCTGACGCCGGAAGCCGCCCAGGCTCCGGGTCCCCCGCCTACGGCGGCCCCGGCGACTGCGATAACCACGGCGATCATCGCGGCCCCCGCCTCCTCCTCCTCCTCCACGGTCGCGGTCAAGGCCCCGGCCTCCGTGGACCCGGTGGCAAGCTCCACCACCAGCAATTCCTGGACGTGGCTGATCCGCAAACCGGACATCACCCTCTACGAGCTGGCCGAGAACGTCGAGTACTTCCTCGTGGGCCGCCATACGGGGATGCTGGTTTACACCCCCTTCGCGGGGCTCGCCGTGCTCTTCTTCCTCCTAGCCGGCCGGGGGCGGCGCACGTCCGAGCGCTGGCTCCTGCTCGGGGTGCTCGCCGCCGTGGCGCTCTCCTTCCTGGTGTTCATCGCCTGGAACTGGCAGGGGGGCGGCGGCTTCGTGGGCAACCGCTACTTCATCAGCGCCATCCCGGCCTTCCTCTTCCTGGTGACCGAGATCCGGCCGCGGTGGCTCGTCCTCCTAGGGCACGTCGCGGCGGGCCTCTTCCTCGGCCCGTTGCTCTTCACGCCGTTCGGGGCCGCCGTGCCGGAGCCCACGCTCCAGGCCCATGTGCGCAGCCTGCCGTTCCGCTTCCTCCCCCTGGAGCTGTCGCTCAAGAACGTGCCGGGCTACGAGCGGGTCCCCCTGGGCGACTTCCGGATCGTCGGCAGGAAAGACGTCTTCGTCCCCATCGGCGACCCCATGTGGGTGGCCGGCGCCGCGCGGGTGGAGCTCTACCTGATCGGCGAGCATCCTATGGAGAAAGCCGTCTTCCAGGTCACCAGCCTCGCCCCGAACAACCGGATCGGGCTCGCCCTCGGCGGCCAGCGGCAGGTGCTCGATTTCGGGCCGGAGCCCGACTCCCGCCGCGTCGTCTTCGAGGGCTTGAAACCCTACCGGGTGCGGCGGCAGACTTTCGCCACCTTCTGGGTCTACCGGCTGGTGGTGACCTCGCGCACCGGCAGCATCCAGCACTGGACGCGGGAGTATCCGCCGAATTCCTGCCCCTACTACGTTCAGGACGACAAGTCGAGCGAGAACTTCTTCGCCGGCGCCGGCATCTCCTACCTGGGCACGGGTGCGCTGCTCGACGCCGACGTCTATGGGATCGAATGGGGAAAGACGGAGGCGCCGCCGCAGGTCCACCCGGGCGAGAAATTCTTTCTGATCACCCGTCTGATCAATCGCAGCGCCCACCCCTGGACGGCGGAGGGCTCGGCACGGGTGAACCTCGCCTATCACTGGCTGGACGAGAGCGGCAAGGTGCTGGAGAAGGATGGCCAGCGCACTCCCCTCCCCTGGCCCGTGCCTCCGGGCGGACCGGTGGAGGTGCGGCAAAAAGTGATCGCTCCGAAGACGCCGGGGCGCTACGTCCTGGAGCTCGACCCGGTCTTCGAGACGGTGGCCTGGTTCGCGGAGAAAAACGGCGGCAAGACGCTGCGCATCCCCATTGAAGTGCTGCCCGCCGGAGCGAACCCTGCGCCGCCGGCCCCGGCCGCCCCGGAGAACGCCGGTGCTCGATAACCTGCGAGAGGACACCCGCCGGTTGCTGGAAATCAAGACCAAGCCCTTTCCCTGGTACGTCCTCGAGTCGCTGCTCTTCGAGACCGGCTATCAAGCGGTCGTCCTGTACCGGATCGCCCACTGGTTCAAGAGCCGGGGGATCCCCGTCCTCGGACCGCTCGTCGCGCGCTACAGCCAGTTCCTCACGGGAGTGGACATCGCTCCCGGGGCGGAGATCGGCCCGGGGCTGCGGATCAGCCACGGCACGGGGCTGGTGATCGGTGGCTACGCCAAGCTCGGCCGCGGCGCCCTCCTCCTCCACGGCGTCACCATCGGCTCGCCGCACCCCGGCAAGGTCGAGAAGATGCCCGTGATCGGCGACAACGTCTTCATCGGCGCGGGGGCCAAGGTGATCGGAGATATCACGATCGGCGACGACGTCTTCATCGGCGTCAACGCCATCGTGGCCGAAGACGTCCCCAGCGGCAGCCGGGTTCTGTGCAAGGCTGGGATCGAGGTGACGCCGCGGCGAGCTGGCTCGTAGATGCGGCGCGAGAAAGCTCGAGGGTCTCCTCCACCTCGTGCAGGAAGGCAAGGCTTTCCATGAGGCCCTGTATGCGAAAGGGCCGCGGAAGAGAGCCTGATCCACGGGCGGGCGCCGTCGGAGCCTCTGACAAAACCTTGCGAGGCACGCTCGTAGGTAGTGGTAGCCCTTACCGAGCTGCTGCGGTATACTCTCCGGCGTGAAATTACGCTTGGAGAGCTTATGGGAACCAGGTGTTACCTGAAATCGGCCAGCGAAGAGCAGCTTTCGATTCTTCGCGGCGAGCCAAACCTGATTTATGCCTTCTTCGGCGACGAAGCGGAAGAGGGAGATCCGCCTGTACCCGAAGGGTTCCTGGAGCAGACCGGCGGCATGGAGACGGACCTGGACAAGACGTGGCACGGCCTCCACTTCCTGTTCACGGGCACCGACGAGGAAGGAGACCTCCCGGCGGCCTTCCTCTTCAAGGGCGGCACCGAGTTGGAGCCGTTTGGGGCTCGCGCGGTGTCGTTTCCGGATGCTCGCCAGTACAAGGAATTCCTCTATTCCCTCTCCGAGGACGAGCTCCGCAGCCGCTTCGATCCAGATCGAATGACTGAGCTGGACCTCTACCCGGACCACATTTGGAAGAGAAATCCGGCAGACACCCTCTCTTACCTGCTCGAGTACTTCGAGGTCCTCCGGACGTTTACTCGCGACGTGGTGGCCGAGGGTCTGGGCTTGGTCATCTGGATCGTTTGACGAAACGGCCGGGGGGCCATGCTTCAGCGGTGGTATGATCCCTCTCGCGCCATGCCCCCTCCTGGAGACGCTCGCCGAGAGATCCAACTCTTCCTGGTGCTGACGTTCCTGTTCAGCGCGCCCTTCTACGGAGCTTTCATTCTGGGAGTCATTGCTCT
>DASUEN010000070.1:0-14854 GCA_036275055.1 Thermoanaerobaculia bacterium | reverse complement strand
TGACGCTGGACTCCCGGCAGGAGGAGGCGCAACTGGCCGCCGCCGAGGCCGCGCGCGACCTCTCCCGGATCAACCTCGAGCGCATGAAGGGCTTGAAGGAGAGCGGAGTCATCGCCGTGGCGGACTACGACCGGGCCGTGGCCCAGTTCAAGCAGGACGACGCCAAGGTCGGAGAGATCCGCGCCACCCTCGCGCGCAAGGTCATCCGGGCGCCGTTCTCGGGGCTCCTGGGGCTCCGCCAGGTCAACCTCGGCCAATACCTGGCCGCCGGCGCCCCCATCGTGCCGCTGCAGTCGCTCCACCCGATCTACGTGAATTTCGCCGTACCGCAGCAGGAGGTGAGCCGCCTGCGCTCCGGCGCCGCCGTGCACCTCACGACCAAGGAGGCCGAGGGCCTCGAGACCACGGGCAGGATCACTGCCGTCGACTCGATCGTCGACGCGGCCACCCGTAACGTCCAGGTCCAGGCCACCTTCCCCAATGCCGAGGGCCGGCTGCGCCCTGGCATGTTCGTGGAGACCGGAGTGACGCTGGGGGCGAGCCGATCGGTCCTCGTGCTCCCCGCCACCGCCATCAGCTACGCTCCGTACGGCGATTCGGTATTCCTCGTCGAGGACGTCAAGGGACCCACCGGCCAGTCCTATCGCGGCGTGCGCCAGCAGTTCGTGAAGCTCGGCGGCGCGCGCGGCGATCAGGTGGCGGTCGTCTCCGGCCTCAAAGGGGGCGAAGAAGTGGTCACTTCGGGCGTCTTCAAGCTGCGCAACGGCGCCGCCGTCGTGATCAACAACAAGGTCATGCCTGGCAACAACTCCACGCCGCGACCGGAGGACAGCTAGATGAAGCTGACCGATCTATTCATCCGCCGGCCCGTGCTGGCCGTGGTGGTCAACCTGGTCATCCTGATCGCCGGTCTGCAATCCATTCGTTCGCTCAGCGTGCGGCAATATCCGCGCAGTGACATCGCGGTGATCAACGTCACCACCATCTACGTGGGCGCCAACGCCGACCTGGTGCGCGGCTTCATCACCACGCCGCTGGAGCGGGCGCTGGCCAGCGCCGACGGCATCGACTACATGGAGTCTTCGAGCGCGCAGGGCGCCAGCACCATCACCTTGCACCTGAAGCTCAACTTCGACACCAACGCCGCCCTCACCCAGGTTCAGGCCAAGGTGGCGCAGGTGCGCAACACCCTGCCGCCGGAGGCGGAGGCGCCCGTCATCTCGCTGGAAACGGCGGACAGCCAGTTCGCGGGGATGTACCTCGGCTTCTCCTCCAGCGACCTCGATCAGAATCAGATCACCGATTACCTGGTGCGCGTGGTGCAGCCCAAGCTCGCCGCCATCAACGGCGTGCAGCGCGCCGACATCTTCGGCGACCGTACGTTTGCCATGCGCATCTGGCTCAAACCCGACCAGATGGCGGCGCACGGCATCTCGCCCTCGCAGGTGCGCGACATGCTGGCGGCCAACAACTACCTCTCCGCGCTGGGACGCACCAAGGGCTCCATGGTGTCGGTCAACCTCGTCGCCAACACCGATCTCAAAACGCCCGAGGAGTTCCGCCAGCTCGTGGTCAAGCAGGACAACGGCGTCGTCGTGCGGCTGGGCGACGTCGCCGACGTGGTCCTCGGTGCCGAGAATTACGATCAGGACGTGCGCTTCAACGGCGAGACCGCCGTGTTCATGGGCATCTGGGTGCTGCCCACCGCCAACACGCTCGACGTGTTCAATCGGGTGCGCGAGGCCATGCCGGGAATTCAGGCGCAGCTCCCGGCGGGAATCAAGGGCGGCATCCCCTACGACTCGACGGTGTACATCCGCGATTCGATCAACGAGGTGCTCAAGACCCTCACCGAAACCCTGCTCATCGTCATCGTGGTGATCTTCCTCTTCCTGGGCTCGATGCGCTCGGTGATCATTCCCGTGGTGGCCATTCCCATTTCGCTCATCGGCGCCGTCTTCCTCATGCTGGCGGCGGGTTTCACCATCAACCTGCTGACGTTGCTCGCCATCGTGCTCTCGGTGGGCTTGGTGGTCGACGACGCGATCGTCATGGTGGAGAACGTCGAGCGCCACCTGCACGAAGGCAAGAGCCCGTTCCAGGCGGCGCTCGACGCCGCCCGCGAGTTGGTGGGGCCGATCATTGCCATGACCATCACCCTGGCGGCGGTCTACACGCCCGTGGCCATTCAGGGCGGCCTCACCGGCTCGCTGTTCCGCGAGTTCGCCTTCACCCTGGCCGGCGCGGTGATCGTTTCCGGCATCGTGGCGCTCACCCTGTCGCCGATGATGGGCTCGAAGCTGCTGCGCGCCGGCGACACCGAGCGCGGCTTCGCCGGCTTCGTCAACCGGCGATTCGAAAGCGTGCGCAACGCCTATATGCGGGTGCTGTCCGGGACGCTCAAGTACCGGCCCGTGGTCCTCACCCTGTGGGTGATCGTGATGCTGCTGATGGTGCCGTTCTACATGTTCTCGCAAAAAGAGTTGGCGCCGGCCGAGGACCAGGGCGTGGTCTTCGGCATCGTGCAGTCCTCCGCCAATGCGACTCTCGATCAGACGAAGCTTTTCGCCGACGAGATCTACAAGGTTTTCCGCTCCTTTCCCGAGACCGATTCCACCTTCCAGATCGTCTTCCCCACGGGAGGCTTCGCGGGCATGGTGGCCAAACCGTGGAGTGAGCGCAAGAAGTCGAGCGCGGAGCTGCAGGTGGAGGTCTCGGCGAAGCTGTCGCAGCTCGCGGGCGTGCGGGTCATCCCGCTCACTCCACCCGCCTTGCCCGGCGGGGGCGGTGGGCTCCCCGTGGACTTCGTGATCGCTTCCACCGCCGAGCCCCAGCAGCTCACCGAGATCGCCAACCAGATCGTCCAGAAAGCCTTTACCAGCGGCCTCTTCATGTTCGCGGACACCGACATCAAGTTCGACCAGCCGCAGACCGAGGTGGTCTTCGATCGCGACAAGCTGCGCTCGCAGGGCGTCGACCTGAGCCAGGCCGGCCAGGACCTCTCGACGCTCTTGGGCGGCAACTTCGTCAACCGGTTCAGCATTCAGGGGCGGAGCTACAAAGTCATTCCCCAGGTCAAGCGCAGCGAGCGGCTGACGCCGGACCAACTGAGAGAGATCTACGTCACGGGCGCGGGCGGCAAGCTGGTGCCGCTCTCCACCTTCGCGACCTTGCGCACCACCACCGAGCCGCGCGAGCTCAAGCGCTTTCAACAGCTCAACGCCGTGCGCATCCAGGGCGCGATACCGCCGGGAGTGCCGCTCGATCAGGCCTTGCGCTTCCTGGAGGACGAGGCGAAGAAGGTCCTGCCGCAGGGCTACACCGTCGACTACTCCGGCGAGTCGCGGCAGCTCCGCGTCGAAGGCGGCAAATTCCTCGGCACCTTCCTGCTCTCGGCGATCCTGATCTATCTCGTGCTGGCGGCGCAGTTCGAAAGCTTCCGCGATCCGTTCATCATCCTGGCGGGCTCCGTGCCTTTGGCGCTCGCCGGCGCCCTGCTCTTCTCCTTCCTGGGTTTCACCTCGCTCAACGTCTACAGCCAGGTGGGATTGATCACACTCGTCGGCCTGGTGGCGAAGAACGGCATCCTGATCGTTCAGTTCGCGAATCACCTTCAGGAGACGGGGCTGGCGAAGCTGGGCGCGGTCGTCGAAGCGGCCACCACGCGTCTGCGTCCGATCCTGATGACTACCGCGGCCACCGTGGTCGGCCACATGCCGCTGGTCTTCGCCCACGGCCCGGGAGCCGCAGCGCGCAACAGCATAGGTATCATGCTGGTGAGTGGCATGATCATCGGCACGCTGTTCACCCTCTTCGTCGTGCCCTCGATCTACGTGCTGGTGGCGCGGACGCACCGGCGCGAAGCGGCGGTGGATGAGAGCGAGCGGGAGGTTGGGGCGGAGCCGGCGACGGCGGTGTGAAGGGACCCTCTCTCCCGGCATTGGCGCTAACTTTTCGGAGAGCGCCGCCCGCCCAAGACCCTCATCACCCCGGCCCTCTTCTCCCGACCCCCGAGATCCCCCTCCCCGGGAGAAGAGGGAGAACAGCCCAAAAGGGACATCAGGGACAGCAGGGACAACAAGGACGAGGGAGAGTTGCAAGACCGCTCCAACCGGTTCCCCTCTCCCGGGGAGGGGGGATCTCGGGGGTCGGGAGAGGGGCAGGGGTGAGGGTCTTGGGTGGGGGCGCTCCCCGCAAAGTTAGCGCCTATGCCCTCTCTCGGGGAGGGGGTACCACCGTGGAGGAGCAGAGGCCCTTTGCCCTCCGGAATTCGGTTAGGATGGGCGCACGCGGCAGCACTCTTCGAGAGGAGAAACCGATGCTTTGGGGACTGATCGTAATTCTGTTCGTCTTGTGGGTTCTCGGATTCCTGGTCTTCCACATCGCCGGCGCGCTGATTCACCTCCTCCTGGTCGTCGCCGTGATCGTGCTGCTGGTGCGGCTGATCCAGGGCAAACGCCTGCTTTGAGGGGGCTGCCATACACCTGTTCCCTTTTTCGGCACTCCGTTCCGTCCAAGACCCCCTCTTCTCCCGGTGAGGGGGAGGCGAGGGGGCGGGAGAAGAGGGCCGGGGTGATGAGGGTTGTGCGAGCGAGATCGTCCAGTTCCCTGGTCGCGCGTGCGTTCAGGTTCGCAGCGGTCCAACGGATGATCGCTCAGACATAGGAGTCCAATCTCACCTCCTCGAACGTTCTCGTTCGGCGCGGTTTCGTGCCGCTGGCAACCCTGGTCCCCGACCTCCCGGGCCACTACGAGGTGACCCTCACCGTCAGCGATTTCCTGGGCGCCGGCGCCCCGTGCATCTGGAGATCACCGTTGCCCCCCTCCCCATCGCAGAGGTTCCGGTCACCTCGAAAGCGGGAGCCCTGCTTCTTGCCACGCTCCTTGTGATCGCGGCTCTCGGCGTGCTGCGCCGCGCGGGCTGACAAGCTCACTGAAAAGTCCGCCCTGTGGACGTCTGGAGCGCCCCACACCATGGGAGCTCCCCGTCTGAACCTGCTATGATTCCGATCCATGATGACCCATTCGCGCGGGTGGCCATGAGAAACCCCATGATGCGAAACGAATTCCTGAGTGTCGTGATACCGGTGCTCCTGCTTGCCGGCTGCGTCAGTGCCGGCGAGCCGCGGGCGGCCGCTCCCACCGAGCGACGGGCCATCTCCACGGATCGCGCTCCGGCGGCGATTGCCTCCTACTCGCAAGCCATCCAGGCCGGGAGGATGTTGTATCTCTCGGGCCAGGTCGGGCTCGATCCGGCCACCGGCCAACTCGTCACCGGCGGCATCCAGGCCGAGGCGCGGCGGGCGCTCGACAACTGCAAGGCGGTTCTGGAGGCCGCGGGCTTCAGCTTGCAGGATGTCGTTCAGGTCCAGGTCTTCCTGGCCGACATTGGAGAGTACGCCGCCTTCAACGAAGTCTATGCCCAATATTTTCCGCCGCCCGCGCCGGCCCGCGCCGCCGTGGCCGTGGCCGCACTGCCGCGGGGAGCACGGGTGGAAGTGCTGATGACGGCAGTGCGGCGCTGAATCCCCGGAAACCGGCGCCCCGCCACGCTCACGGCGAGCAGTTGAACGCCGAGGTGTCCTGAATCGGCGCGAAGGCGGTGCCGAGCGGGTTGTGATAGGTCCGCGTCGTGCCGGTTTGGGTATCCGTTACCAGGATCGTGGCCTCGACGTTGGTGAGCCCGCCGGCGAAGAACCAGAAGTGACCTCCCAGGGCGCACCCATCGAGCACCTTGAGGGCCACTTCGACGTTCGAGGGGGCGAAGAACCAGAGCAGGCCGCTGTCGCCCGCCGGCACGGTATGCGCCTGGCCCGCGTTGCCGTTGCCGGTATCGAAAGTGGCCGTGACCTTGAATCGGCCATCCATGAAACAGAGCGTGGTGGCGTCTGGAATGCAACTGTCGGGCGCTAGGATCAGGTCGTCGTAGCTGGCCTGGAAAGTGCCCCCGGCATTCGGGGACAGGTAGGCCGACACCAGGATGGAGTGACCGAAAGCGGCGATCGTCGTGGTCGTCTCGGTCCAACTGCCGGGGATGAGGACAGGTGGCGTCTGGACGAAGGAGCCTGGCGGAGGAGGCCCCGAGCACCCCGAGGTCCCAAACTGGAGCGCGACGAAGAAGCCGCTGCCGGAGGTGGTCTGGCCGGGCGGGAGGAAGACCTTGCCGCCGAAGAGGTACGATGTGCCGGGCGTGATCTCGACGCACTGCGAGACGACCGGATAGATCCCGGTGACCACCGGCTGCTGCCAGACGGCCCTGGCCGAGCCGGACGTGGGCGAGCCGTCTGCATCCCGCGTGCCATCCCACGACACCATAGGCACCCCGCCCACCTGCCATCCGCCGAGGCCGGTGTCGAAGTTGGGGTTCACGAGCAGGTTTTGAGCCGACGCCGAAGCCGTCAGGCCGGCCAGCAGGAGGGTAAGCGCAACGGATAGAGCGAAGCGGGTAGCCACGGGCTCTCCTTTCTCCAGGAAACGTGGCTATGCTACCTCAGCATACGAAGGAGCGCAAGCCCCACCGGCGGGGCGCCCGTGGCCGGCGCCGCCGCCACCGGCGAAGTAGCCGCGGCGAGGACGAGCTTTGCGATCATAAAACGATCTCCCGGCGCCCCGCGGCTTCGCTTGACATTGCGATTCAACAAGCGTAGCCTCGTCGAGGGTGCAGCTTAGCTCGCTCTCCTCTCAGCTTCTCTGGAATTTGCCAGACCTCCTGATCTAAACAGCTCTCCTTCCAAGGAGGTCGGCAATGAAACGATCTAATCGTCTGGCGCTGGTTTTCTTCCTATTCGTCGCAGTTGTCTTGTCAGGCCCGGCAGGAGCCCAATCTACGGACCGCGATCATCCGACGCCGGTCAAGGCTGCTGAAATCAACGGTGACCTGGATGGCAGTGGCCACGAAGGGTTCTATTCCTTCGTAGCAGGGCCGGGAGAGCTGACGCTCACCGTCGACGTCAAATCGGCCACGGGTCAGGCTCTGCTCAACTTCGAGCTGCTCGGCGGAAATGCCTCGACCTCGCTCATCTGTTGCGAGTTCGCACAGGCTGATGGCGACGGTCAAAGTGCTCGCGACGTGAAAAGCGTGACGCTTGCCAAACGGCAGACTGTTGTCTTGCACGTAACCGTCGGGAAAGCAGGCACAGGGACTTATCGCATCAGGCTCAGCGGTGCAGTCGCCCACGAAGAGTAAGTCCCGCCGACCGGGAGGGAGAAAAGCAAGAAGGGACGGCAGGGACAACAAGGACAACAGGGACGAACAGCAAGATCGCCCCAGCCGGATTCCCCTCTTCTTCCGGGGAGGGAGATAAGGAGGGCCGGGAGAAGAGGGCCGGGGTGATGAGGGTCTTGGGCGGGGGAAGGCCGGCCCTGAGTTCCCCGCCCCCCTTCATTGCACCCGCGCCCGCCTTGGTCTACCCTCCAGAAATGCCGTACCTCCGCCGCTCGCTCCTCCTGGTTCTTTTCAGCGTCCTCGCCGTCGCTCTGCCGCTCCGGGCGGCCGACCGCCCCAACGTCGTCTTCATCCTCACCGACGATCAGGAGCTCGTCCTCGGCTCCCTCGACTTCATGCCGCGGACGCGGGAGCTGATCGCGGCCCAGGGGGTGACCTTCGCCGAGCACTTCGTGCCGCTCTCGCTCTGCTGCCCGTCCCGCTCGACGATCCTGACCGGCCTCTACCCCCACAATCACCAGGTCTTCACCAATTTCCCGCCGGACGGCGGCTTCGAGCGGTTCGACGAGCTCGGCCACGAGGAGACGACGGTGGCCACGGCGCTCCACGCCGCGGGCTATCGCACCGCGCTCTTCGGCAAGTACCTGAACGGCTATCCGGGCACGGAGGACCCGTCGCACGTGCCGCCGGGGTGGGACGAGTGGGCGAGCCCCGTGGCCGGGAGCCCCTACGCCGCCTATCACTACACGCTCAACGAGAACGGCAAGCTGGTCAAGTACGGCGGCGGCGTCGCCGATTACATGACCGACGTGCTCGCCAGCAAGGCCACGGATTTCGTGCGCCGGGCGGCGGGGAGCGGGCAGCCGTTCTTCCTCTATCTCGCCACCTATGCGCCGCACCGGCCGTCGACGCCGGCGCGCCGCCACGCCGGCCTCTTCCCGGGTCTCCAGGCGCCCCGTACGCCGTCGTTCAACGAGCCGGACGTGCGCGACAAGCCGGCCCGCATCCGCTCGCAGCCGCGCCTCGACGCCAAGCAGATCGCCGCCATCGACGCCCTGTACCGCAAGCAGCGGCAGTCGCTCCAAGGGGTGGACGAGGCCGTGGCGGCGGTGATCGCGGCGCTGCAGGAGACCGGCCAGCTCGCCAACACCTACGTCGTCTTCACCTCGGACAACGGCTTCCACATGGGCCAGCACCGTCTGGAGCCGGGCAAGTACACGCCGTACGAGACGGACGTGCACGTCCCGCTCCTGATCCGCGGCCCGGGCGTGCCCGCCGGCACCACGGTGACGGCGCTGACTTCGAGCGTGGACCTGGCTCCCACTTTCGCCGCGCTGGCCGGGGCGACCCTCCCCCTGCCGCCCGACGGCCGCTCGCTGGGGGCGTTCCTGCACGGGCAGACGCCGGCGAGTTGGCGCCAGGTGATCCTCCTGGAGCAGTTCGCGTTCCCGCCCGCCCCGCCCACGTCCGACGAGGTGATCGAGCCGCCCGATCCGCAGGACGAGAAGGCCCTCACCAGCTATCCCGCGCACGTCGGGCTGCGCACCGCGGACTTCAAGCTCGTGGAGTACGGCACGGGCGAGCGCGAGGTCTACGCCTTCCGCACCGATCCCGACGAAGCGGTGAACCTGCGCAACCGTCTCCCCCTCGCCTGGCTGGCGTCCCTCTCCAAGATCGCCCACGATCTCGCCCGCTGCGCGGGAGAGACCTGCCGCCAACTCGAAGCGCGGCCGGTGCCGGCGATGCCGCCGCTGCGCTGAGGGCTCTCCCGCCCTCCCTTCCCCGTCATTCCCGAACCTGGGGCAACGATTCCCCTCTGGAGGGCAGCGCTGGCCCTCCAGAGGGGAGCCGTTGCCCTCCGTAGGGCCGAGACTGCCCTCTGTAGGGGGAGGTCGGCCCTCTGGAGGGCAACAATTGCCCCTTAGAGGGCAGCTATGGCCCTCTGGAGGGGAATGCCTCCCCTCTGGAGGGCAACGACAGCCCTCCAAAGGGCAGCGGCGGCCCTCTGGAGGGGGAACTCTGCCCTCCAGAGGGCCGAGGTTGCCCTCCAGAGGGCAATCGCTGCCCCTTCTTCGTGGAAGAGCACGGAACCGTGGGATGCGGCTCAGGACTCGGAGTGCGAGTCGCCGTCCGCAGCGGGCGAGATGGGCGACTCAGCGGGCAAGGCTTCCGGGCCTGCGGAAGTCGTGGGAGGGGCAGCGGGAGTCGCGGCCACGGGCCAGGTCGCGACCCCCACGCTCTCGGGGGTCCCCCGCGAGCGGCGGCGCAGCGGCCGCATGCGGAACCGCACCAGCCCCTCGTTGCGGTGGCCGTAGAAGGAGCGCAGCGCGGCACGCACCCGGACGGCCAGGTCCTTCCCGTCCGCCTTCAGGATCCGCATTTGCTGGGTGACGGCTTGGCGCCTGGCTTCGAGGGAGCTCTGCTCGGCGGCGAGCGCCTTGATCTGCTCCAGCATCGCCGCAAGCTCGTCCCGCAGGGGCTTGAGGTGCGGGAATTCGGCCATCCGCTCGTCCATGCCGGTCAGCATGGTCTCCCAGACCAGGATGAGGTCGGCGAGGGCTTCTTTCGGCATGGCGGCGCTATTCTGTCCCAGCCGGGTGGATGGCGACAAGTGGCGCTGACAGCCAGACCGCCGTTTCATCCAAACCCCTCCGCCCGCCGTAGAACCCCACGGACCCACCCAGGGAGGGAATTCTGATGAGCGACCATCTCGCGACCGTGCAGGAGATCTACGAAGCGTTCGGGCGGGGAGACATCCCGGCCATCCTCGACCGCCTGGCCGACGACGTCCAGTGGGAGCCGTGGGCGGACAACAGCGCCCAGAGAGCGGGCGTCCCCTGGCTGCAGCCGCGCACCGGCAAGGCGGGGGTGCTCGAGTTCTTCCAGATCGTGGGCACGCTCGCGGTGTCGGATTTCCGCGTCCTCTCGCTCATGGCCGGCGGGAACCAGGTGGCCGCCGAGATCGAGATCGCGACGGACCGCTTCCGCGACCAGGAGTGCCATCTCTGGCGATTCGACGCCGCCGGCAAGGTGGAGCGCATGCGCCACTACGTGGACACTGCCAAGCACACCGCGGCGGCCAACCGGGACCGGTGAGAATGAATCGCCGGCTTAGAGGGTGTCTCGAAGGGGTGTCAGCGACTCCGCTGGCGCCAGGGATTGAAATCCCTGGCTACCAACGGTAGTCCCTGCGGGACCGCGCCTTGTTCTTCATGGGTCCCGCAGGGACTACCGTTGGTAGCCGGGGTCTTCAGCCCCCGGCGGTAAGCGGTCTCGGAACTTTCGAGACACGCTCTTACAGGTACTTCTCCGCCTCCCGCCGGGTCACGCCGGAGAGGCGCCCTTCCCGCTCGCGGAGGAACTTCCTCACCCGCTCCGGGTGCTTCTTCGACACCTCGCGCAGGACCCAGCCCAGGGCCTTGCGGATGAAGAACTCCTTCTCTTCCAGCAGGCGGTCGGCGTAGCGCACGAAGCGGGGCCAGTCGCCGCCACCCCGGCGCAGGGGAAGGAGGAGGGCGAGGACGGCGGAGCGGCGGAGCCAGAAGTCCGGGTCCTTCACCCAGCGGTCGAGGACGGCGTTGAGACGCGGGTCCCGCTCCACCAGCGGCCCCATCACCTGGACGGCGAGGAAGTCCACGTAGGCCCAGGAGCCGGAGCGGCGGAGGAGGTCTTCCAGGAGCCCGGCGTCGCCGCTCTCCAGCAGGGGGAGACGGAGCTGGAGCAGCTCCATGCCGAAAGCCCGCAGCTCGTGGCAGGGGGTCGCCCAGAGGGCTCCGGCAAGGGCCACGAGGGCCGGCCGGTCGAGCCGGGGATGAGCCGCGAGCCAGTGGTGGACGGCGGCGCGCAGGTCCGGCGTGGTCACGCCCAGGAAGTCGAGATCGCTCTTGAGGTAGCTCTTCGACCCTTCGGCCCGTTCCGGGGTGCCCAGCGGGCGCAGGATCGCCGCGATGGCGCGGACCTCGGCGTCAGGACCTTGCCGTCCTCTTCCCTTTCCCTTCGCCCGCCCCCGGGGCGCGGCCTCCGGGTCCCAGCCGAAGCGCTCGAGGTCGATGCGCCCATGGGAATCGAAGACCACTCCTTCCTCTTCCAGGAGATGGCGCTGGTACCCTTCCTCGATCCCGAGCCCGCCGCGCGAGCTGACCCTGCCGCCCGCGTTGATCACCCGTTGCCAGGGGACGTCGAGCCCCTCCGGCGCCTCCCGCAAGGCCGTCCCCACCAGCCGCGCCCGTCCGGGGAGCCCCGCCAGCGCGGCGACCTGGCCGTAGGTGGCGACCTTGCCTAGAGGGATGTGGCGGATGACGGCGTAGATCTTCTCGTGGGGTGTGTTTTTCGCGGCCACGGGGGAGACGATAGCGTACCGAAGCTCCACCGCCCAAGACGCTCGTCAATCCGGCCCTCTGGGGTACACTCGCCAGGCTTGGAGACCCGATCCCAAGGGGGAAATCGCTGATGAATCCTGCGAAGCCGCTGCTGCTGCCGTTCTTCTGTCTCAGCCTCGTCTGCCTGCCGGCGGTCGCCGCCGCGGCGGACGAGGGGGCACGCCTTCACGATCTGTTCCACCGCGAGTGGGAGTACCGGTTGAAGGAGAACCCGCTGCACGCCACCTCCGTCGGGCGGCACGAGTACGACGACCGCCTCCCCTCGATGACTCCGGAGGACCTGGCGCGCCGGGCCGAGGCAGGCAAGGGCTTCCTCGCCGAGCTCAAGGCCATCGACCGCCAGGGGCTCACCGCCGAGGACGCCGTCAGCTACGACATCTTCCAGAGCCAGCTCACCGAGGGGATCGCCGCCTGGGAGCTGGGCGAGGACCAGATGCCGTTCAATGCCGACTCCGGCTTCCACAGCGAGTTCATGCGCCTGCCGCAGGCGGTCCCTCTCGCGACCGTGAAGGACTACGAAAACTATCTCAGCCGGCTGCGGGCCTGGCCACGCTACGTGGAGCAGCAGATCGCCCTGATGCGCCTGGGGTTGAAACGGGGCTTCACCATCCCGCGGGCGGTTTTGACCGGCTACGACGCGACGATCTCGGCGCACGTGGTGGACGCGCCGGAGAAGAGCGTCTTCTGGAAGCCGTTCGAGCGCTTCCCCTCCTCGGTGCCGGAGGGAGACCGCGAGCGTCTGCGGCAGGAGGGGCGAAAGGCGGTGATGGAGAGCGCGGTGCCGGGGTACCGGGCGTTCCTCGACTTCTATCAGAAGGAGTATTACCCGCAGGCGCGGACCACGCTCGCCGCCGCCGACCTGCCCAATGGCGCCGCGTTCTACGCCCACCAGATCCGGCGTTACACGACCCTCGACCTGTCGCCGGACGAGATCCACAAGATCGGCTTGGCCGAGGTGGAGCGTATTTCGAAGGAAATGGACGGGGTGATGAAGCAGAGCGGCTTCAAGGGGGATTTCGCCGCCTTCGTCCAGTTCCTGCGCACCGACCCTCGCTTCTACGCCAAGACGCCGCAGCAGCTCCTGGAGCGCTCGGCGTGGGTGGCCAAGACGATCGACGGCAAGCTGCCGAGCCTGTTCAAGACGCTGCCGCGCCTCCCCTACACGGTGCAGCCGGTGCCGGATTCGATCGCGCCCAAGTACACCGCCGGCCGCTACGTGGATCCGCCGCAGGGGAGCACCGAGCCGGGCATCTATTGGGTGAACATTTATAAAGTGGAAACCCGGCCGCTTTACAACGTCGAGGCGCTGACGCTGCACGAGGCGGTGCCGGGCCACCATTTGCAGATCTCGCTCAGCCGCGAGCTGGCGAACCTGCCGGATTTCCGGCGCTACTCCTACATCTCGGCTTTCGGCGAGGGCTGGGGGCTCTATTCCGAATGGCTGGGGCAGGAGATGGGTATTTACACCGATCCGTACAGCAACTTCGGCCGCCTGAGCTACGAGATGTGGCGCGCCTGCCGGCTGGTGGTGGACACGGGTGTGCACTCCAAGGGGTGGACGCGCAAGCAGGCCCAGGACTACCTCGCCTCGCACACGGCGCTGCCGCTCCACGAGGTGGAGACCGAGGTGGACCGCTACATTTCCTGGCCAGGCCAGGCCCTGGCCTACAAATTGGGCGAGCTGAAGATCAAAGAGCTGCGCCACCGCGCCGAGCAGGCTCTGGGAACCCGTTTCGACGTGCGGGACTTCCACGACGTCGTCCTCGGCAGCGGCGCCGTACCCCTTGGCGTGCTGGAGAAGAACGTGGACGCGTGGATCGGCAAGCAAAGGGGGACGGCGGCGGCGCGCTAGGAATCCGGACACGCCACGGAGGTGAACTGTGGCACTTCGTAGTCCCGGATGCGGTGGCGCGCGATGCTGAAGTCGAGCGCCTCCGCCAGGTTGTTCGCCGCGGCGTCGCGCACCGAGAGAGCCGGCAGGCTCCAGCGCCACTGGATCATCTTCAGGATCGAAGTGTGATCGTAGATGTCGCGGGCGATGCCGGGCGGCGAAAACGGTGAAACGATGAGGCAGGGCACGCGGAATCCGCGCAGCGCGAAAGCGGAATCGACGTCCGGCGCCTCCTCGGGGACCACGTGATCGAAAAAACCACCCCATTCGTCGAAGTTGATGATCAGAACCGTATGTTTCCAGGCGCGCCCCGTCGTCACCGCGCGATAGGTCTGGTAAAGCCACCACTCGCCGGCACGGATGTCTCCGTGGGGATGGTCGTCGGAGGACGTGCCCGCGGCCTCGCCTCGGAGCGGCGGATCCACGAAAGCCACGTCCGGAAGGTCGCCGGAGGCGCAGTCCGCCAGGAACTGCGGATACGACTGCTTGATCGAGTTGTACTTCGCGCCCCACAGGTCGAGGAAGGAATTGTCGCTGAAGTAGTAGCGCCCGTCCAATCCCGCGTCGGCCAGGAGATCCCATATCGTCGGCAGGGTCGAGGGCGTGAGGACGTCGGTCAGGCGGTCGGTGACGGCCGTGTGCTGATAGAGGCGATTGGGATAGGTGGGGCCCATGATCGGGGCGAAATAGCGGTTGCACACCGTCCAGTCCGGCGCGGCCTTGCCGAGAAATGGGAGGTCATGCCGGGTGTAGTAGCCAATGGCTGAGATGTCGTTGCTTCCCGCGCGCAACCAGCCGTCGCAGAGGCCGTCGTTGTACTCGATGCGGGCGCCGTCGTAGGAGTGGTCGGGATCGGAGTGACTGCAACCCTGGAAGTCGGGCGCCAGCGGGAAGGTCTTGAAGGCCACGCCTTGACTGTCCTTGTAGACCAGCCCTGCCTGCCGGCCGCCCGCGCCTGGCAGCCAGCCGAGAAGGTGATCGAAGGAGCGGTTCTCCATCATGGCGACGACGATATGGTCGATCCCGCTCCTCTCGGGCCGCGGCAGGCGAGCCGGTCTGGCCGCCGCCCACAGCAGGGAACGTCCCGCGGAGAGCGAGCCCAAGGCGGCGGCGGAGCTATAAAGGAATTGACGACGAGACAGTTGTGACATGGAGAGCCTCCCTTCTGGCGGGGTACCAACTCGAAACACCACTGGAATCCGTGCCGCGCGCAGGGTCGCACGGACGTGAGGTGAGGGAAGCAAACCCCGTGCCTCGGTGAGGGTGTCTCGAAAGGGGTGTCAGCGACTCCGCTGGCGCCAGGGATTGAAATCCCTGGCTACCGACGGTAGTCCCTGCGGGACCCATGAAGAACAAGCCGCGGTCCCGCAGGGACTACCGTCGGTAGCCGGGGTCTTCAGCCCCCGGCGGTAGGCGGTC
>DASUEN010000069.1:0-56940 GCA_036275055.1 Thermoanaerobaculia bacterium | reverse complement strand
CCTGATGCGTGATCTTTCTGCGCACGTGTCGCCTCCTGAGCGGTTGGAAGTGAAGTCGCTCCTGGCTGCCACCCGAGCGAAGTTCTGAAGGACAATCTTACTCCCGAAATGCCGAAATCACCAGCCCTCAGCAAGCGGCCGCCGGGAGACTGG
The DNA here is from genome assembly GCA_036275055.1 of Thermoanaerobaculia bacterium. Taxonomy (GTDB): domain Bacteria; phylum Acidobacteriota; class Thermoanaerobaculia; order Multivoradales; family UBA5704; genus DATARR01. The sequence goes on along the minus strand of DASUEN010000069.1, from coordinate 56,787 downwards.
AGTCCTAAGATCTCCGGCCTCCCTTGTCTCAAGAGAGATCGCCACGGCCGAGCGCAAGGATGGCGCGTATATTCAGGTCATCTAAAGGGGGGACATGGGCGCCGCAGAAGGATTCTGCGGCACCCCCGCAGGGTTTCAGGGACAGGTGGCGAACGCGTCGGTATCCAGGATCGGCTGGAAGGCCCTCCCCTGGGGATTCGTGTACTGCTTCACAGCGCCGGTCGAGGTATCGGTCACCGTCATGGTCACCTCCACGTTCGTCAGGCCTCCAGCGAAGACCCAGAAGCGGGCCGGCTGGAGAGTGCAGGCGTTCAATACCTTGACGACCATCTCGACGTTGGTGCTGCCGAAGAACCAGAAGTAACCGGTGTCAGTCGTCAACTGAACGGCCTTAGCAGTTCCCTGGCTGCCTTGAGGGGTGCGCCACGCCGCCTCGATCTTGAAGCGGTTATTGCTGAGGCAGAGCTGGTCGACAGTGTTCAAGCAAGGCGACGGTATGCTGCTGAACGTCGCTTCGCAGACCTTCTCCGCATCCATCACCACCCCACCGTCGGCACAATCCGGATTTCCACTCCAGCCCGTGAAGGTGGAGCCCGGCGAGGGTGTGGCGCTCAAGGAGACGGCAGTACCGGTGGGGAAACTCTTGGTGCAATCCCCTCCGCAGTTAATCCCGGACGGGCTGCTGGTAACGATTCCCGAGCCCGTTCCAGTACGTGCAATCACCAGCGTGTGGAACGTGGGAGGCGATGTCGAGTTGAAGATAGCCGTGCATGCCTTGTCTACATCCATGGTAACGACGCCCTCTCCGCAATCAGCGCTGCCGGTCCAGCCCGCGAACCCGGAACTCGCATCTGGAGTCGCCGTCAAACTCACTACCGTGCCCGCGGAGAACTGCTCCGAGCAATCGCCTCCACAGTTGATCCCCAGTGGACTGCTCGTCACGGTTCCCGAGCCGGCCCCCCCACGAGCGATCGTTAGAGTGTGGAAAACCGGCGGAGTCGAGCCAAAATTGGCTGTGCAGCTCTTGTTCGCACTCAGGGTAACCACGCCATCGGCACAGTCGGAATCCCCTGACCAGCCGGCGAACGAGGAGCCCGCGGAGGGTGTCGCCGTCAGGAGCACGACTGTACCGGGAGGATAAGATTCTGAGCAGTCGCTGCCACAATTGATCCCAGATGGACTACTCGTCACGGTTCCTGCTCCGGTGCCCGACTTTGCAATGGTGAGAGTTACAACGGTGCACGCGGCTCCCCCAGCCGGCGAACCTCCAACGCAGCTACATTGATTGGGATTGGGGTTGAACGAATACCCTTGAAACTTGATGCGGTCCCGACAGGAGCTGAGGCTCGCGCAGAAGCCGTTCACGCAGTCCTGGACAGCGGCACTGCAGCCCGGGCTGAAGGCGCAATCCTGCGATCCGCCCCCGCAGCTTCCGGTAGCAGGCCCCGCCGCGCACTTCCATAGGGCTGTGCAGGTGTTGAAATCGACGCAGGCACCGTTACCAGCATCGCGTACGCGCAGTTGATTTCCGGCAGAGCAGGCCGTATCCACGTAGCAGTTGCCGTTGGGAGAGCTGACGCTGTTGAAGGTGGCGGTCACAGACCTGTCAGCGTTCATCGAGATCACGCACGATCCAGCACCCGAGCAGGCTCCAGACCATCCAACGAAAGTGGAACCCGCAGCCGGCCCCGCGGTGAGCGTCACGGAGGTGCCGGACACATAGGGCTCTGAGCAATCGCCACCGCAGTTGATCCCTGCAGGATTGCTCGTCACCGTACCCGATCCCGTCCCGCCGAGGATCACGTTCAAGTTGTAGGTCTGAGGCGGTATCAAGTTGAAGCCGGCCGTGCAGCTCTTGCCCGTGTCCATCGTAACGACGCCATCTGCACAATCCGGGTCACCGGACCAGCCGGAAAATGACGAGCCCGCAGCCGGCGACGGCGTGAGAGTCACGATCGTGCCCGCAGAGTAAGATTCCGAGCAATCGCTGCCGCAGTTGATGCCTGCGGGACTGCTCGTCACAGTACCTGAGCCGGTACCGGATTTCGACACCGACAGCGTCTTCATGGGAAGTGTGTAGGTAACGCTCAAGCGGATGGGACTTCCCTGACTGCTCTCCTTGCTGAAGAATGAGATGGTCGTATTCGTAGCTACTGCAGGAAAAATAGCCAGCCCGTTGTTGCTCGCGGGATTGGCAATCCATCCGGATACTAGAGTCTTGAGCGCTCCATCCGTGACTGTAGGGAAGTTGATACTCGTATCAATCGTTGCGCTACCGACGATCGGATCTTGGTCCGGCCGCAAGGTGTTCCAACTGCTCGATTCAGCCCACGTTCCGAGATGCTGACGCAAGGAAACTACCATGCCACCCGAATGAGTAGTCGATTGCTTCTGAAAGCTTAACGTCGTCGTGGTGACGGTTGCGTTCTGAGGTATGCTGGAAAGATCGTATTGAAGCAGGATGACAGCCGCGCAGGCCGAGCATCCCACATCGCCCAGCAGGACCGTGATATTGCCTCCAAATGTCGACTGCACGGCGTTCTGGAGGACGTAGGTATCCTTGAGCGGCGGGAGGTTGTTGAGGTCTACCGCGTTCGCAGCGGGAGTAAACGCAAGGAGCAAGCCCAACGACAGAATTGCACCACCTTCTATTTTTCTCTTGATCAGGCTCATTCGCCCTCCTCCGAATTGGCATGCTCGGAACGCGCGACATCGACTGCAATTCCGGTTCCATGCGCCGTAAGAGGCGAAAGCCCTGTCCGAGCTGAAAAAGTGACAATCCGTTGAGCAGACGAACGCCAAGCCGCTGCGCGCGAGCGCTCAGTCGCTTGGCGGAACGAGCTTCAAGCGCTCCATCTTCAGAGCCAGCCCATTCCGCGTGATTCCCAGCAGCCGCGCCGCTTTCGACTTGTTCCCTCCCGCCGTAGCGAGGGCTCGCAGAATGGCTTCGCGTTCCAATGCATCCACCTGGTCCTGGAGGGTTCCGGAGGCTTCTGGTGGGTCGGGGCGTGCCGGAGGGGGAGCGGCAGGGAGAGATTCGGCCGTGGCGGGCTCCAAGATTCCGAAATGTTCGCGCTGGAGGGAGCCGCCGTCCGGGCAGAGGAGCACGGCCCTCTCCACCGAGGTTTCGAGCTCGCGGACGTTGCCCGGCCAGTCGTAGGCGAGGAGCGCGGAAAGGGCACGGCGGCTCACGCCGTGGATCCTCTTTCCATACTTCGCCGCCGCGCGAGAGGCGAAGGCAAGGATCAGCTCCGGCAGGTCGTCACGCCGCTCGCGCAAGGGCGGCAGCCGATGCTCGATGCCACGCAGGCGGTAATAGAGGTCAGGCCGGAATTTCCCTTCCTTGGCTAGACGGCCGAGATCGCGATTCGAGGCGGCGATGATGCGCGCGTCGACTTTGCGTGGCGCGGAGCCGCCGAGCGGGAGCACCTCGTGCTCCTGGAGCACCCGCAGGAGCTTGGCTTGCAGGGGCTCGGGCATGTCGCCGATCTCGTCCAGAAAAAGAGTGCCGCCTTGCGCCTGCACGAACAGGCCTGGCCGCGGATCGACTCCCGTCGCCACCCGGCTGGCGATGCCGAACAGCTCGGCTTCCAGCAGGTCCGAGGGAATGGCCGCGCAGTTGAGGGCGACGAAAGGACCGCGTGCGTGCGGGCCGGAATCGTGAATCAACCGGGCGAAAAGCTCTTTGCCGGTCCCTGTCTCGCCCGTCAGCAAAACGCTGAGATCGCTCCGGGAGGTGGCCCGCAGCTCGGCGAGGAGGCTCTGCATGACAGCCGAAGATCCGATCAGCATGTTCGGCGGCAAGCGCAGAGCCCTCTCCTCGGGCGGAGCGCTCTCCGCCCGCATCTTGGGGACGGCTGACAGCAGTTTTTCTGCGAGGTACGAGAAGAAATCGCACTGCCAGGGCTCCGGAGGGGCATCGAAAAGAGCAGTCAGACGAATCCCACCGGCAGCCTCGGCCTGAAGCTCTTTGTCCGGCGCGGCCTCCCCCTCTGGCAATGGACTCTCGCAAGCCACTACGACAGGATCTTCGGTGGCGCTCCGGTCGAGAATCCAAAGGCTCGCGGCCCCCAGGACGTGCCGAGCCCGACCGAGTTGCTCAGCCGGGTTGATCGTTCCTGACCGCTCGAGCTCGCGAACGAAACGAAGGGCCGCGGCGGGAGAGGAGCCGGCTGGGAGCAGAGAGGCTGTATCCGTAGCCAGTGGGCCGGCGACGCCCTGACTGTCCGGAGTCTGGAAGCGGAGCCCTGTCTCCGCGTCCGACGAGGAGGCGTCTTCCAGCGTGAGGACGGCGTGCCCAAGCCGTACGGTCTTGCCCGGGGAAAGGAGAACCTCATCAAGCCGCCGTCCGTCTCGTACCAAGCCGTTGGTAGAACCAAGATCGGTGAGCAGTAAACCGGTGCCTTCCGGGCGGAGCCTCGCGTGGTGGCGGGAGATGCCGGGAAACGGCGCCACCATCTCGTTCTCCGCCGCGGTGCCCAGCCGGACTTCGCGATCGGGTATGGGAAAGTACCGAATCTGCTCCTGATAGCGCAGTACGAGGCGGAGCATGGCGGACTTTAGTCCTTGATTTCCGCTTGGCGTCGATGCCAAAGCTTCAGTTCGGCGAGGGCATCCTCGGCCTCGTGTCTGTGGCCGACCTGCCGGGCCGCCGTTGCGAAACGCCCGGCCACCAAGTCGTAGTGAACGCGGGCCGTGGGATTCGTGGCGAGGCTCCCACGCGTCTGGCGCAGAGCTTCCTGCTCGACCGCCAGAGCTTCGGAGCCGCGGCCGAGCCGAGCGAGCAGCTCGCCCTTTAGGGAAAGGAGGAACGGTCCGGTTTCAGAAGTACGCTTTATCTCCTCGTCAACCGCTGAGAGTAACGTCTGAGCGGATTCATGATGGACCCATCGGAACTCGAGCTGCCAGTATCGGCTCAGGTCCGGATTGCTGATGTCCCGTGCGGCCTCAGGCGAAGGACTTCCGCCGGTCCGCCACCGTAGGTATTCAAGATAGCCTTTCGAGGGGTTGGTTGAGGGGTAGGCTTCATGGAAACGCTCCACTTCGGTGAACGCCTCCTCCCAGCGGCCCAACTCGCTCAAACTGAACAAGACTCCTTCGAGATATTCGTACTTACCCCTCCCAGCCTCCGCGGTCGCTCCTTGGCCCAGCCCTCGTCGATACCAAGTCAATGCGCGTTTGACGTGGCCCTGCAGGTGGAAGGCACGGCCTGCATCATAGGCGGCCTCCGAACCGGTCTCCAGATTTGTCGCCAGCTTCTGGAAGAGCGCCTCGGCCTCGTCGGTCCGGCCGGCGGCGACCAGTGCTTTTGCCTTGACTCGCGAGATCCATTCCGCCAGGTAGGGGTCGACCGAATCCTCGGCTGCTTTCAACCCTGCCTCGGCCTCCGGCAGGGCCTCGGCGGCGCGGCCCCCACGCAGCAGGCGGGTGGATTCGCGCAGGTGCGAGTACGCCAGCTCGCGATCAGCCCGGCGCCGTACAGGCGCCACTCGGGCCGGAAAGGCCGTCAAGAAGCCATCGTACCCAACCTCCACTTGGGGGACGCCATGATAGTAGACAGATAGCGTTCGTTTCTCGAGGTGAACATCCATGTTTCCTGGTTTGTCCGGAATAGCACGAGGGCCGAGGGTGTACCAAAGCAGGCCGCCGTTGGCATTATAAACCTCGTCCGGCGAGGAGGCAGCGTACATCTTGTCGCGGTCTGCGACTTCCTCCCCTACCCAGGGCACCACCTTGACGGCGGCGACCGCCGAATACCAACCCATCCGGTTGTTGATCCCCGAAAGGATCACCTCAGGGCGGCCATCACCGTCCACGTCCGCGGCATCAAGGACGGTATGATGGCCGGAACCGACGAAGATCACTCGCGCCAAGTCCCGGCGAGGCTCGTAGAGCACTGTATAGCTTGGCCACCAAGGCTCGTGACAATAACTGATGAGAACTTCGTCCGTCCCATCGCGATCGAGATCGAGCGTCCGCACGAAGGTGCCATATTGGTTTGCAAAGCCTGGGAAGGATTCGTGAGCGCTGGGCAAGGTGACACTTTTCAATACTTTGCCGGTATCGGCATTCAGGATGGAAAGCCGACTCATCCATTGAGGGTCATAGAGTCCACGTGATCGGAGCACAGCGGCCAGATAGTGCCGGCGATCTCGCTTCAGGTGCAGATCGGCAAAGTTGTGGTCCAACGCGAGTTCCGGCTTCCTCCAGAGCTCCCGGCCCTGCGTATCCAGGGCGACCACTCCGCCTCCCTCCACGGGAATGAGGTGAGAGAATTGGGGCTGGCGCGAGTCCATCCACAGCCAGACCGCCGTTGCAAAAACCGCCAACAGGGCCGCCGCCCCAACCCAGCGGACCGCGCGCCGGCGCCAATTCCGAGTTCGCACCACGCTCCGCCGGCCGAGGTCGGCGAGGACCGCGTCCGCGGAGGGATAGCGCCCCGAGCGGTTTTTCTCCAGCAGGCCCGCCACGGTCGAGGCCAGCCAGGAGGGGATTTCGGGGCAGAGCTGGCGGACGTCGGGGGCTTTCACGCGGAGCCGGCCGAGAATGGCGCCGAGGGAGCTTTTCGCCACATGCGGCAGCTCGCCGGTGAGCATCTCGTAGAGGACCACGCCGAGGGAGTAGAGATCGCTGCGCGCATCCACTTCCTCGCCCAGGGCCTGCTCGGGGGAGACGTATTCGAGGGTGCCCAACACTCCTTCGCCCACGGTAAGCCGTGTTTCGTCGCTCCCCGGCTGAAAGGCCAGCCCGAAGTCGGCGAGCTTCACTCCGCCATCCGGCTCCAGCAGGACGTTGCCGGGCTTGACGTCGCGGTGGACGATGCCCAGGGAGTGAAGCTGCCGCAGCCCTTCCAGGATCTGGAGAGTCAACCGCACGGCCTCGTCCATCGCGAGAGGACCCCGCGCCAGGCGCTCGCGGAGCGACTCTCCCTCGACGACTTCCATCGTGAGATAGACGGCAGCCTCGGAGGCTCCGATGTCGAAGATGCGCACCAGACGCGGGCTGGCGGCGTCGCGCGCCACGGCCGCCTCACGGCGCAGGCGCTTCAAGGCCCCGGGGGTCATGCGGTCCGCGCGCAGCACCTTGAGGGCCACTTCGCGGCGCAGCTCGCGGTCGAAAGCGAGGTAGACCACGGCATAGCCGCCGATGCCCAGCACCCGGCGAATTTCGAACCGCTGATCCAGGCAGGTGCCGGGGTCGAGAATCCGGATCGATGCCGGCAACGGGGCATCCGGTACGACCGATTCCGTCCGATCGGGCTCCGGCATGAAGTGGAAGATCCTCCGAACCTGGAAGTTTACAGGAATGCCCTGCCGTTTGCGAAAAAGATAGTCGCGAGGGCTCACTTCCCGAGGCCAAGCGCACTACTCCTTGTATGGCGACTCTCAAGCCAGTTTGGCCAAGGCTGTGCTCAGCCCTGTTGTTGCCCCTGGTGCTGGCTGGGGTGATCGAGGTCCATAACCACGGCCTCGCCACCAGCCGCACCGCAAACCTCGGGCTCGGGTCCCACTTCACTTTCGAAGGAAACCACTCCAACCTGCCGCGCCACATCGAGGCGGGCAGCGAGGTGGAGTCCCCCGATTGCCCCGCCTGTCTCCACAGCCTCTCGGCGCGAGGGCTGCAGGTTTCGCTCGCGCCCGCACTGGGCGTGGAGGTGAGCAGCGAGCGCCTCGCCCTAGCTCCGGATTGCGCTCCATCCGACCCCTGCGCCCTGTGGGTCGGCGGCCGTTCCCCGCCTCTCGCCTGACCTCCTGCCGTTCCCGTAGCTCCTGATCGCCCCCCTCGTGCGGGGCTGGCGGCGCATGCCGTCAGAAAAAAGGACAACGAAGACCCCAAGGGCGAAAGCTTCGACGATCGAAGCCGCCCCTAGGTGTCGTTGGCGTTGCGGATGGCGTCATCCGCTTTTTTCAGTCCACCTGTTTGAAGAGGAGAGCTCCATGTCGAAGTGCGTTTGGAAAGCATGGTTTCAGCGGTCTATCACTGGAGTCGCCTTGGCCGGCTGCGTTCTCGCCGGACCGGGCATGGCGGCCGCGTCCGGGCTGTCGCAGCCGATCGACGAAAAGGACCGCGTGGTCCTCAAGAACAACGTCCACGTGCTGGCGCAACCGAAATTCGAGGTCGGCCGCGCCGATCTCAACCTGCCGATGGAGAGGATGATCCTCTCACTCGCACTGCGCCCGGGGGCGAAGCCGCAGCTCGACAAGTTGATGGCGGACCTGCACGACCCCGCCTCGCCCCAATATCACCGCTGGCTGACGCCGGAGGAGTTCGGCAGCCGCTTCGGCCTGTCGAACGGCGATCTCAAGGTCGTGCGGCAGTGGCTCGTAGGACACGGTTTCACCATCGACGAGGTGGCGAAGGGGCGCGGCTGGATCAACTTCAGCGGCACGGTGGAGCAGGTGGAGAAGGCTTTCGCCACCGAGATCCGCGACTACGAGGTGGCCGGCAAGGTGCGCCATGCCAACGCGACCGATCCTTCGATCCCGCGTGCTCTGGCCTCCCTGGTCAACGGCGTCGTCACCCTTCACAACTTCCCGCGTCCGGCCAACCATACCCCAATTCGACAGGTCTCTCAGGAAGAGCTGAGCGAGAAGTTCACCTCTTCGACGGGCGGCCACTTCGTGGCTCCCGCGGACTTCGCGACGATCTACAACTTGAATTCCATCTACAGCGCCGGCTTCAACGGCTCGGGCCGCACCGTGGCCGTCGTCGGCCGTACGGACATCAAGCTCGCTGACGTGCAGTTCTTCCGGAGCTTCTTCGGCTTGCCGGCGAACGATCCGGTCTTCGTCCACAACGGCACGGATCCGGGCGACCTCGGCGGCGGCGAAGAGGGCGAGGCCGATCTCGACGTGCAGTGGTCGGGTGCGGTGGCGCGCAACGCCACGGTCAAGTTCGTCATCTCCAAATCGACCGCGACCACCGACGGCGTGGACCTTTCGGCCCAATATATCGTCAACAACAACGTTGGCGACACCATGAGCACGAGCTTCGGCCAGTGCGAATCGATCATGGGCTCGACCGAGCTCACGTTCTACAACAACCTCTGGTCCCAGGCCGCCACGCAAGGCATCACGGCTTTCGTTTCGTCGGGCGATGCCGGTGCTGCGGGATGCAACGGCGGCGGCGATACCACGGGCTCGGGCCAGGCGGTCTCCGGCCTCTGCTCCACTCCCTTCAACGTCTGCGTGGGCGGCACCCAGTTCAACGACACCGCGAGCCCGAGCACCTACTGGTCCGCCACCAACAACGCGACCACTCAGGCCTCGGCGCTTTCCTACATTCCGGAGGTTGCCTGGAACGAGAGCGGCACGGTGGCGGGAGGCGCGAACCTCTGGTCTTCGAGCGGCGGTGTGAGCACCATCTACGCCAAGCCTTCCTGGCAGGTGGCGACCGGCGTGCCCGCGGATGGCAAGCGAGACATTCCCGACGTTTCGCTGACCGCGGCAGGCCATGACGGTTATCTGGTCTTTCAGGGGCACACCACCGGCACGACCGGCCTCGGCGCGGTCGGTGGCACCTCGGCCTCCACTCCTTCCTTCGCCGGGCTGATGGCGATCATCGTGCAAAAGACAGGCGCCCGGCAGGGCAATGCCAACACGGTTTTCTATCCCATGGCGGCCGCCCAGTACGCCGGCACCGGCCCCGTGGTCTACCATGACACCACGAGCGGCAACAACAGCGTGCCCGGAACCACCGGGTTCTCCTGCACCACGGGCTACGACAAGGTGACCGGGCTCGGCTCCGTGGACGGCGCGGCACTGATCAACAACTGGGGCGGCGGCGCTCCTCCCACTCCTGATTTTTCGATCTCGGCCTCGCCGGCCGCGGTCACCGTCGTGCAAGGCAACTCGGGCTCGTCGACGATTTCGACGGCGATCTCAGGCGGCTTCAACTCCGCGATCTCCCTCTCGGCCTCGGGCCAGCCCGCGGGCGTCACGGTCACCTTGAGCACCACCACGATCGCGGCACCCGGCTCGGGCAGCTCGACGATGTCGATCAGCGTGGCCTCTTCGGTGGCGGTCGGAAACTATACGATCACGGTCACCGGCACGGGCGGTGGACTGACTCATACGACGGCGGTAACTTTGACCGTTGCGAGCTCTTCGTCACAGCAACTGCTCGGCAATCCAGGCTTCGAGAATGGCACCACAGCGACTCCGTGGGTGCCCACGACCGGCGTGATCAACAAGTCGACGAGCGAGCCGCCGCACTCCGGCACCTGGGACGCCTGGCTCGATGGCTATGGCACGACCCACACCGATACCCTGTACCAGCAGGTGACGATCCCCTCGACGGCCACCACGGCGACGCTCACTTTCTGGCTTCACATCGACACGGCGGAAACCACCACGGTGACCCCGTTCGACACTTTGACCGTGCAAGTCCGGAGCACGGCCAACGCGGTGCTCTCGACGCTCGCCACCTACTCGAACCTCAACAAAGCCGCCGGCTACTCGCAGAAGAGCTTCAACCTGATCGCTTTCAAGGGGCAGACGATCCGGGTCTATCTGCAAGGCTCGGAGGACTCTTCGCTGCAGACCTCGTTCGTGGTCGATGACTTCGCCCTGAACGTGCAATAGCCAAACCGGTGGAGCCCAGGAACGGTCCTGGGCTCCTCTTTCTGCCGTTTGAAAATCAGGCGATGGTGCCGGTGGTCGGTGGCTCCTGCGGGCACGAGTCCAGACGCTTGGTGCACGACACGCAGTCGGAGATGGCCCGCGTGCAGACGGGGACGCTCAGGTTCCCGCCGTTCACCAGTTTCAGATTGGAGTCCTCCAGGGTCAGGAGGGTCTCCCGGTGGAGCGTCAGCTTCTTGGCCTTGCGATTCTTCACAATTCACCTCTTCCTTGGGAAAGCCGCCGGAGGTCGATCCCGGCGGCGGCGTCCATCGTGCCTTTCGCAGGAAGGGGTGAGTTTGGATGAATCGTCGCGGCCTCAAACCTCCAACCGGTCGCCGGGCCGCGCCACCAGGGCGTAGAGCGCGGGCATGAGGAAGACGCTGATCAGCAGCCGCGAGAAGAGACCGCCCACGATCACCAGGGCGAAGGGGCGCTGCGAATCGGAGCCGATCCCCGTGGAGAAGGCGGCGGGGAGCAGCCCGAAAGCCGCCACCAGCGCCGTCATCATGATCGGCCGCAAGCGCAGGATCGCCGCCTGGCGGGTGGCTTCGGCGATCCCCATGCCGCCCCCCCGCAGCTCGTTGGCGTAGGAAATGTAGATCACCGCCGTCTGCACGGAGACGCCGAAGAGCGCCAGGAAGCCGATGCCGGAGGAGACGGAGAACGGCGTGCCCGAGAGCCGCAGGGCGATCAAGCCGCCGATGGGGCCGGAGAGCAGCACCGCCAGCACCGTGATGAAAGGAAACTTGAAGTTGTTGTAGAGCAGGAAGAGCAGGCCGAAGATCAGGATGATCGTCAGCGGCAGGATGATGCGGAGCTGCTGGCGGGACGCCGTGTACTCTTCGTATTCGCCACCCCAGACGGCCTCGTAACCGGCGGGGAGCTTCACCTTCGCGTCGATCTGCTTCTTCGCGTCCTCGACTGCGCTCGCCAAGTCGCGCCCCACGACCGAATATTGGATGCCGATGTACCGTGAGCTGTTCTCGCGGTAGATGAAGGAGGCGCCGTTGACTTCCTGGATTCGCGCCAGCTCCTTGAGCGGTACCTGCTGGCCTCCCGGCGTCGCCACCAGGATGTTGCCGATCGCCTCCGGCGACTGCCGGAATTGCGGCTGCAAGCGCACCACCAGGTCGAAAAGCTTTTCGCCCTGCACCACCTGGGTCGCCGCGGTGCCGCCGACCGCCGCCTCGATGAGGCCGTTGACGTCCGCCACGTTCAGGCCGTAGCGCGCGATCTTGCCGCGGTCCACGTCCACGATCAGGCTGGGCTGGCCGAGCTGTTTGACCACCGTCACCTCGGCGATGCCGCGCACCTTTTCGAGCACCTCCTTGATCTCCCTCCCCTTGGCTTCCAGCACGTTGAGATCGGGACCGAAAACCTTGACCGCCAGCGCGCTCTTCAAGCCCGTTTCCGCCTCGTCCACCGCGTCCTCGGCCGGCTGCGTGTAGTTGAAGACGATGCCGGGAAAAGCCTCGAGCTTCTTGCTGATCGCCTCGATGAGCTGCGGCTTGGTGTGGTAGGAACCCTTCCACTCGCTGTAGGGTTTCAAGCCGACGAAGAACTCGTCGTTGAAGAAACCCGTCGGATCCGTGCCGTCGTCCGGACGGCCGAGCTCGGAGGTCACCACGGTGACCTCGGGGAACGAGCGCAAAATCGCCCGCACCTGGGGCGAGATCTTCGCCGCCTCCTCGAAGGAGATGGTGGAGGGCATCGTGGCCCTCACCCACAGCGCGCCCTCATCCAAATGCGGCATGAACTCGGCGCCGATGCCGGGGATCAGGAGGAGGGAGCCGACGAGCAGGAGCGCCGAGACGACGGTGGTGATCCAAGGATGGCGCAGGCAAGCGTCGAGCCCCCGGGTGTACACGGATTTGATCGCTTCGAAGATGACGTTGCGCCGCTCGCGGACGCCTTTTCTCAACACCCAGGCGCAGAGCACGGGGAGCAGCGTCAGGGTGAGGAGGAGCGAGCCGAGGAGGGCGAAAATGGTGGTGTCCGCCATCGGCTTGAACAGCTCGCCCGAGGCCCCGGAGAGCGCGTAAATGGGGAGGAACCCGGCGATGATCACGGCCACCGCGTAGACGATGGGGCGATCGACCTCGCCGGCCGCCTCCAGAATCACTTCGTGGATCTTGAACGGCTTGCCTTCCCGCAACGCCAGTTGGCGGAAGATGTTCTCCACCATCACCACGGCGCCGTCCACCAGGATGCCGAAATCGATGGCGCCGATCGACAACAGGTTGGCGGGGACGTGCTTGAGATCTAAACAGATGAAGGCAAAGAGCAGGGCGAGGGGAATGGTGGCGGCGACGATCAGGCCAGAACGCAGGTCGTAGAGGAAGAAAATGAGGATGACGGCGACCAGGATCATGCCGCGCAGCAGGTTGTCCTCCACCGTGCGGGTGGTGAGCGCGATCAGGTCGCGGCGATCGTAGAACGGATGGATCTTGACGTCCGGCGGCAAGATCGACTTGTTGAGCTCCTGGGTCTTCTGCTCGATTTTCTGCAGCACGACCTGAGCCTGCTCGCCCGTGCGCATCAGGAGGACGCCCTCGACGGCCTCGTCGCGGTCGTTGTAGCCGAACTGGCCGAGCCGCGGGGCCTGGCCGATGACCACCTGGCCGACGTCCTTGACCAGCACCGGAATGCCGTTGTGCACGGCGAGGACGACGTTGCCGACGTCCTCGGGCGTCGTTAGGCGCCCCAGGCCGCGCACGTAGTAGAACTGCCCTCCCTGCGAGTAGAAGCCGCCGCCCGCGTTGCTGTTGTTGGCGCCGAGGGCGGCGACGACGATGGGCACCGACAATCCCGCGCCGGCGATCTTCGCCGGGTCGAGGAGCACCTGGTACTGCATCGTCGGGCCACCGAGGCCGGAGTCGTCCGCCACGCCGGGCACCGACTTGTAGCGCCGTTCGACGATCCAGTCTTCGATCGTCTTGAGCTCCATGGCGTTGCGGTCCGGGCTCTCCAGCACGTAGCGATAGATCAGGCCCGAGGGAGAGAAAAGGGGCGAGACCGACGGCGAGACGCCATCCGGCAACGCGACGTCCGGCAGCCGCTCGAAAACCTGCTGGCGGGCGAAGTAGCGGTCCGTGCCGTTCTGAAACGTGATACGAACGGAGGAGAGGCCGTAGAGCGAGATCGAACGCACCACGGTCAACCCCGGCAGGCCGTTCATCTCGACCTCGACGGGCACGGTGATCAGGCGCTCGACCTCCTCGGCCGCGTGCCCCTGCCACTGGGTGACGATCTCGACGATGGGCGGCGACAAGTCGGGATAGGCATCGACCGGCAACCGTTTGAAAGACCAGATCCCGACACCGGTCAGCAACAGGGCCCCGAGCGCCAGGAGGAAGCGCTGGCGCAGCGCCAAGGCCACGATGCGATGGATAGCCGATGGCGCGGAGGGCGCAGGCGCCGCCGGCCCGCCCGGAGGCATCGATTCAATTTCGCTCATGAGCCCCCCGCGGTCTGCAGGAACAGCCCGCCCTCCGCGACGACGGTCTCCCCCGCCGCGAGGCCGGAGGTGATTTCCTGGCGGTCTCCCACCCGCGAGCCGGTTTGTACGCGGCGGCGGGGGAAGGTGCCGTCCGGCTTGGCGACGAAGACGAACGGAAGGTTTTCGTCGTCGCGCAGGATGGCGGAGACGGGCACCAGCAGACCCGAGCTCTCGCGGCTCGACTGGATCTCGACGCGCACGTAGAGGTCCCGCTTCAAAACCTCCTTCGGGTTGGGCGCCACGATGCGGACGGCGATGGCGCGCGTCGTCGGATCGACGAGGGCCGCGATGTAATCGACCTTACCCGTGATCGGTCCGCCCGGTTCGCCTCCCCCGCCAGTTATCACCCGCGCGGAATCGCCGGGCGCTATGAACGGCAGGTCCGTCTCGAAGATGTTCGCCATCACCCATACGGTCGAAAGATCGGCCACCGTGAAACAGGGCGTCGTCCCGGCTTGCAGGAGCTGCCCGGGAGTGATCAGTTTTTCCACCACGGTGCCGGCGAGCGGTGAGCGGATGAGACCGCCGGCTCCGTAGGTCGATTGATTCTGCTGGATTTCGCTCAGGGTCTTGGCGTCGACCCCGAGGTCGCGCAGTTGTTGCAGGGCGGCGTCGCGGTCGGCCTCGGCGGAGACCGCGTCGGTTTCGGCCTGCTCCATGTCGCGCCGGGCAATGGCGTCGTTTTTCCAGAGCTGCTGGTCGAGATCCGCCACCCGGCGGGCGTTCTTGGCCAGGGCCTCCGCCTTGCGCAGCGCGCTGACGTCGGCGGCGAAATCGGGCGAGGCCACGGTGGCCAGGGCCTGGCCGCGGCCGACGTGGGCTCCCACCTCAACCTGAATGCGGGCCACGGGACCCGAGATCGGCGCCAGCACCTGCGTGGCCCGGTCCTGATTGAAAGCGACGGTGCCGGTCGCCTCGATGGTGCGGCGGAAGGGCGTGAGCGCCACCGTCTCCAGCCGGAGCTTCTGGCGCTGCGCCGCGTCGAGCGTGAGATCGCTGGCTTTCGACGCCGCCGGCGCCGCCGGGTCCACGGGCTTCTCGGGCTGCGAGCACGACGCCGAAAGGAGCGACGCCAAGGCGACGGCGGCCAGGGCCGGCGATCGAACGAGGTCTCTCATGGGTGGGCTCCTGAAGGTGAGGAAGGTACGGACGGGAGGGGTGCTCCCACCGCGAGCTCGAGGGCGGCCTGCGCGTCGTTGGCGGCGGCCAAGGCGTCGGCGTACTGCTTTTCGGCGTCGAGCAGGGTGCGCTTGGCGTCGAGCAATTCGAGGGCGGAGGCGCCGCCGAGCCCGTAGCTGACGGAGGCGACCCGGTAGACCTCGCGCGCTTCTGGCAGCAGCTCGTCGCGCAGGAAGATGGCCTGCCGCAGCGCCGTCGAAGCGTTGGCGTAGGAGGTCCGCACGTCGAGGCTGATCTGTGCCGTGAGATCGGAGACGTTGGCCGCCAGCTCCTGCTCGCGGTGGATCGCCGAGGCCACCTCGCCCTGGAGATGCTGGCGGAAGAAAATGGGAAACCCGATCCCGATGCCGGTGGTGTAGGTGGTGGGGCTCCCTTCCACGAAGTTGCGGCTGAAGGTGAGGTTGACGTCCGGCGCCCAGTACTTGCGGGCCAGCCGGGTGGCGGCGCTCGCTCCCTGGCGCTGGATCTCCAGGCTCTTGAGCTCGGGGCGGGAGGCCTGAGCGAGCTTTTCGAGCGCCTCGAGCTCCGCGATCGACGCCGGCACCTCCAGGGTGTCCGTGGTCTCGATGGGTGCGCCCCCCGAGCGGCCGAGGAGCCGGTTGAGGTTGGCCTGGGCGGTGAGCAGCGAGCGTTCGTTGGCGATCAGGTCGTTGTCGGCCTGGGAGACGTCCACCTGTGCCTTGACGACGTCCACCTTGGGGACCGTGCCGGCGAGGAAACGGGCCTTGGTCTTCTCCAGGAAGTCGAGCGCCAGCTCCTTGCCCTGCTTCAGGTCCTCGGCATGGCGCAGCGCCACGAGGATGGCGTCGTAGGCCTGCGCCGTCTGCGAGGCGACGGATTGCTGGAGCTGGGTCAGGGTGAATTCCGCGGCCCGCAGGTCCGCCTTCGCCACCTCGCCCCGCAGGCGCGTCTTGCCGGGGAACGGGAAGGTGACGCCGAAGCCGATGTCGTTCGAGTTGTTCGAATTCGGATTGAGCGGCTTGCTCTGGCCTGCGACATCCACGGCCAGAGTGGGATCGGGGAACGCCGTGGCGGTCACCACCGCCGCCCGCGCCTGCTCCACCTGCTCCTTGGAAGCGAGCAGACCTGGATTGCGGGCGAGCGCCTCCGCGATCGCCTCGCGGCGCGAGAGGCGCAGGGGGGCCGGAGCCGGCGGCTGCGGGGCCGTCATCGCCGGAGCGGTCGTTCCGGTCTGGCCCGAGACGGGCAGCGCGAGCAGGACGGCGCTACCCGAGGTAACGAGAAGTCCAATACGCAATAGGTTCAAGGAGCCCTCCTGGAGCTCTCTCCGCGTTGCTGCATGAACCGGCCTGCGAAGCCGGAGCGGCGAGGATCGGGACGGGAGGACTAGACGGCAGGCGGGGCGCGGCTGCGCAGGCCTTCGCCGGAAAGGGTGCGGAGCGCACAGTAGGCCGGCAGGGGGGGCGCGGCCGCGCGGACGCTGGGAGCGAAGACCGCAAGCCCTGGCGCGAGGACCGCGGAGAGCCCTGAGGCCATGCACACCGGGCATTCGTCCGTGCGCCCGGTGGAAGAGCCCTCCGGCGTCTGCACAGCCGGAGCGGCGGGACCCTGGAAGGCCAGCGTCCCCAACAAGTTGCAGTGGGGGTGAAGCAGAGGCGCCGTGGCCAGCAACTGGATCACCGCAAAGGCGGTGACCACGAGCAGGGTGGCGAGAGGCCGGAGGCGGTTCATGGTCGTAGCGCAGGTGCCGCTTTGGCACACTCGTAGGATGGTAACACGATCCTGCTTGAATCTACTCCCCTGGCGGAAGGAGCAGGTCGCACGGCCCGCTCCCGTCGGCAGACCATCAGCCCAGGCTGCTCTGGAGAGCGGCCGCCACGATGGGCTTGGCCCAGTCCGGTGTTTGCGACAGATCCTCCGGGCCGAGGATGCGTCCCCCTTCCAGGTGCAGCACGAGTCGCGGGGTAGGTATCCCGCCCGCTTCGGGGTCCGCGGGAGCGCTGTTGTCATAGACTCGTAAGGCCGTCAGAGAGGGCAGGAGCTGCACGAGGTTCAGGCGGCTCCGCTCGTAACGGCGTCGAATGATCTCCTCCGGAATGGAATGACCACCCCGGCGGACGCGGGCCGCCACGCGTTCGATATGAAGCTCGGGGCTCTCGAGACCCACGTACCAGACGAAAATCTCGATCCCGCTCCTCGCTGCCTCGCCGAGCAGGCGCGGGATCGTGTTGCCGCCGAGGGTGGTTTCGAATGCGAAGTCGAGGCGCTCATGGATGGCGCGCTCCAGCAGCGTCCGTCCGGTCCGCCATGCGGCCGCATTGGCCTCGGCTGCCGTCAGCGCTGGCTGGGTGACCATCAGCCCGCGAGCAGCCTCGTCGGGATTGTAGTAGTCGGCTCCAGAATCGCGGAAGGTGGCACCGCCGACGCTGCTCTTGCCGCCTCCGTTGACGCCGGCTAGAACGTAGATACGCGGCTGATTGGACACTCAGCGCCGCCGTC
Organism: Thermoanaerobaculia bacterium; assembly: GCA_036275055.1. Lineage (GTDB taxonomy): Bacteria > Acidobacteriota > Thermoanaerobaculia > Multivoradales > UBA5704 > DATARR01. The sequence goes on along the minus strand of DASUEN010000069.1, from coordinate 39,027 downwards.
GCGCCGCCTTGGCTGCGGCCATGCCGAGCGCCTCGGGGGTGGCATTGAATGCCACCTCCATTCCCTGCCGGGCCGCTGGTGTTTGCATGCGCTCGAGCAGACCCTCGAACTTGGTGCTGAGCGCGTCGAGGCTCTCGGAACGCGCGCTGCTCAGAGACTCGAACTCCTCGTAGGACAGGAGTACGGCTTTAGGCATGTCGTGGCGGGTGATGGCGACGGCGCCCGACGCAGCGACGCGGTCGAGGAGCTCGCCGAAGGTGTTCTTGGCCTGAGTGACAGCGACCTCGGGGATCTCTACCAACTCACCCAAGCGGTTGCGGAAAGTTTGACTAGCCATCGATCCTCCTGGTATCTCCCCGTACTGAGGATAGCACAAATAGCCAATTTGTCCATTCTAACTACATGAGCCGCATCCCTCCACCTTGCCGGCCCGGGCGGCTGCGGCTACGATCCCGCTCCATGTATCGCCCCCCCGATTTCTCCGACCCTCGCCTGGCCGCGGCTCCCGAATGCCGCTTCGAGCCGGCGCCCGCGGATACCGTGCTCCCCGACGGCTTCATGTCCACCACCAACCATCCGACGTACGTCAAGGCCGGCGGCGAGTGGCGCATGCCGGAGCGCCCCCGCATGGACTCTCACCTGGTTTGGGACCCTGCCTCCGGGCGGGTGCTGGTGAAGGAGTTCCGCCTCGTCCGCAAGGGCGACCTGGTGGCCGTGGCCAGGGCCGAGGACGGCTCGCAGGGGGTGCTGGTGTGGGACCGCGGCTTTCAGGAGGAGCTCGACGAGACCCACGTCCCCGAGGCGTTCGCCTTCATGGCCTCGGAGGTGAGCCGCGAGAAGCCGGTGAACTACGATGCCATCTTCCACGAGTTCCTGAAGAACCGCGGGGCGAACGGCTTCATCCTCTGGGTGATCGGGCCGGCCCTGGTCCACGCCCGCGGCAGGGTGGCCATGGAGTGGATGATCCACCACGGCTTCTGCCACGGTCTCATCACCGGCAATGCCGTGGGCGTGCACGACGTGGAAGCCGCCCTCTTCGGCACCACCCTGGGGATGCTGGCCGACGGCTCGGGAGCCGCGGGCGGCCACTCCGTCCACATGCGGGCCATCAACGAGGTGAAGAAGGCGGGGTCGATCCGGGCGCTGGTCGATTCCGGCCGGCTCCAAGGGGGCATCATGCACGCCCTCACCGTGACGGGCACGCCCTACGTGCTGGCCGGCTCGATCCGCGACGACGGACCTCTGCCGGAGACGATCCCCTCGGCCCTGGATTCCCAGGAGGCGATGCGCGAGCTCACCTGCCGGGCCACCATGGTGGTGATGGTGGCGACCGCCCTCCACGCCATCGCCGCGGGGAACATGCTCCCCACCTACTGCCACCGGCCCGACGGCTCGATCGCGGAGATCACCACCATCTGCGTGGACCAGACCGAGTTCGTGGTGAACAAGCTGAAGGACCGCGGCACCCACCAGGCCTTCGGCGTGGTGACCAACGCGCAGGACTTCATGCGCCTGATACAGTTGGAGCTCCAGGGACGGATCTGAAGCGCTCCAGGGTGGACCCGGGATAAGATCCTTTCTCGGGAAAGGGGAACGCATGGAAGTTATTACTGTCATCAACCAGTCGCGCGACAAGGTGCGCGTGGCTTTGTTCGAGCAGCCGGCGACGCCGGAGAAGGCGGCCATCGCCGCGGGAGTCGCGGACGTCACCGCCCACGGCCGCGGGCGGCTGATCCCGGCCGAGGGTCAGAACGGTGAGAGCCTTTACATCGCGATCGTCCGCTCCGTCCAGCCCGGCGATACCATCCCAGCCTGGTCGCTCCACGAGGCGGTCCCCATCCAGAACGGCCAGACGGCGACCATCACCGGCTCGGTCAGCCGGGGTTTCGAATTCAAGGTGAAGTAGGTCTCCGCCCCGGAGCCACGATGAACCCCTCCCTCAGGACGCGCTCGGCGGGATCGACCACGGGCGGCAGCCCCACGGTGCCGGCCGGGAGGTCGTCGTCCAGCAGGCACGCCTCGGCGGCGAGGGCGCAGAGCATGGCGTCCACGTGATCGGGCCGGGTGGGATCGGCATCCCACGTGTAGCCGGCGTCGCGCAGCCGGGAGGCCACGAAAGCGACGTAGGACTCCGGCTCCTTGCGCTTGGAGGGAGGACGCTCTCCCCAGAGCTGGAGGAGAACGTAGCGGGGATAGGTCTCGAAGACGATCGTTTCGGCGCCAGCCACCGGAACGAGGCCGAGGATCGAGGCGATCTCCTGCTCGTGAAGAGACCAGAAGACCTCGATTCCCGCCTCGACGAACGGACGATACAGCCGCCACCCCGCGAGCTCGGCGCGAGTGCGGGGGAGCACTTTCGTGGGCACTTTCGCCGCGAGGTCCGCCCGCCGCGAGCGCTCCCCCACGGCCGGCAGCCCCTGGGGCGCGTCGATGCCGGTGAAAGCCGGCGGCCAGCCGCCGGGGGACGGCGGCAGGGGCTCCTCGCGCGCCGGCTGGTAGGAATCGAGCACGAACTGGCCGTCCTCCAGCCACGCGATGTAGCTCGAAGTGCTGAAGGAGCCGAGGTCGATGCCGCAGACGAGCGGCACAGCGCCTAGTTCCTGACGTTGGCCAAAGCCAAATATGCCGCGACGGCCCCCAGGAGCGGCAGCAGCCACCACAGGACCGGCGCGAACCGGGGTACCCGGCGAATGAGCACGATGATGCCGCCGAAGAGGAGCCAGATCAGTGCCTTGAGCCAAATCCAGGCGGGCCAGATCCCGGGGTTCGACAGCCCGAGCTTCGCCAAGGCGCCAAAACCGGAAACGAGGAGCAGGATCAGGGCGATGCCATGGAGCATCCCGGCCATCTTGCGGCTGGCGTCGGTCTGCACCTTGGCCTGGGAGGCGAGGAGCAGGCCGCCCAAGGCGGTGAACATCAGCATCATGCTGAAGATGTGGATCACTCTGTAAGCGAGCAGGCTCATCGGGCACCCCCCTCCAGGAAAATGGACCGGGCGGATTCTATCCCGCGGCGCGCCGGCTAGGCGATGCGCCGTCCCCGCAGCAGGTCGAGGATCTGCCGGCCGTCGGTGGCGTACCCCTCGCGGGTGCGGGGGAGCGGGAGGAGGTTGGTGAGCAGCACGAGGCCGGCGCAAACCGCGTTGGCGCGGACGTAGACGGCGAAGAGCGCCGGTCCCCCCAGCAGCCGGTGGACGGCCAGCACGGTGCCCAAGGCGAGGAGGTTCGCGAGCGGCCCGGCCACCAGCACCGCGAGATCCCGCGGCCGGGTGCGCCGCCCCGAGGTGAACCAGACGTTGCCGCCGAAAAGGAAGCGCCAGTCGCGGTTGGCCGTGACCTGCCGCCCACCGGCCCCCCACTCGACGAGAAGCGGCCCGGCCACCAGCCGCCGCGGGGCATAGCGCACCCGCCGCACCGCCAGCAGGTGACCCATCTCGTGCAGGGCGATGTGCAGGAAGCCCACGAACCAGAAGATCGCCGGATTCCAGAAGACCGGATCGCCCGGCCCACCCCAGAGGCCGAGGGTGAGGACCAGCGCCGAGATCCCGGCGAAAACGGGCAGGGGATGGAGGTACTGACCGAACTCGCCGCGAATCCTCGCCCCCAAGGGGCGAGCCCACTCGCGGCCCATGATCCCCCGGATCGCCAGGTCCAGCCCCAAAAGGATCGTGGCCCCGCCCAAGCCCAGGAGGAGCACGCCGGCAAACGCCCATGCCACCCGCCCCTCGCCGCGGTGGAGCATCAGGTAGAAGAGAACGCCCAGGAAGACGCCGAAAGCCACGAAGCCGAGGCCGGCGGCGAACGCCAGGAAGCGGTAGAGGCCGTCGATACGCTGCGGCGGCCGGGCCGTGGCGGTGGCCTCTTCTTCAGCCCCCGCGGTCTCGGCGGCCGCGGCACGCAAGCGGCGGTCCCTCTCCTCCCGCCAGCGGCGGAGGTCCACCACGTTCGATCTGGGAGCGCCTTCGCGGCTCATCCCGTTCCCGGCTCCTTCTCCGAATGAGGCAGGTATACTACCCCTCCCGCGACTCTCCGGCACCTCAACTCTACCAGCCATGAACCCCGAAAGAACCGATACCGCTGTCCGCTCCACCGGACTGGTGAAACGCTACGGCGACGTGGTGGCCGTCAACGGCCTCGATCTCGAGGTGCGCCGCGGCGAATGCTTCGGCCTGCTGGGGCCGAACGGCGCCGGCAAGACGACGACCATCGAGATCCTCGAAGGGCTTACGGAGCCGGACTCCGGCGAAGTGGAGATCCTCGGCTCCTCGTGGCGGCAGAACGGGCACGAGCTGCGGGAACGCCTGGGAATCTCTCTCCAGGAGACACAGCTCAACGAGAAGCTGACGGTGGGCGAGACCGTGCGCCTCTTCCGCTCCTTCTACCGGCAGGGGCGGGACCCGGAGGCCGTGCTCACCCGCCTCTCCCTGGAAGAGAAGCGCGACGCCCGGGTGGGCAAGCTCTCGGGAGGGCAGAAGCAGCGGCTGGCCGTGGCCTGCGCCCTGGTGGGCGATCCGGAGATGCTCTTCCTCGACGAGCCCACCACCGGCCTCGACCCACAGAGCCGGCTCCAGCTCTGGCAGCAGGTCATGGACTTCCGCGCCACCGGCGGCACGGTGCTCCTCACCACCCACTACATGGACGAGGCGGAGCGCCTGTGCGACCGGGTGGCCATCGTCGACCACGGCAAGGTGATCGCCCTGGGTACGCCGGCCGAGCTCATCAGCTCGCTCCATGCGGCCAACGTCATCGAGTTCTCTTCGGAGCCGGAGATGGACGAGGCGAGCCTGCGCGCCCTCCCCGGCGTCACCGAGCCCCACCGCCGCGGCCCCAACTGGTCGCTCCCCGTGGGCTCGCTCGTCGAGACGGTGCCCACCCTCCTCGCCCTGGTGGAGCGTTCCGAAGCAAAGCTGGTGAACCTCTCCACTCACCGAGCGACGCTCGAGGACCTCTTCGTCTCCCTGACCGGCCGCGCTCTGCGCGAGGATTGAAGGACGAGATCCGCCATGAGCGAACCGCGCCGCTACCACCCCCTCCTCGAGCTGACCGTCGCCCGGGCGAAAGAGTTCGTGCGCGAGCCCGAGGCCCTGTTCTGGGTCTTCTTCTTCCCCGTGCTCCTCGCCGTGGCTTTGGGACTCGCCTTTCGTGAGAAGGGCCCGGACAAGATTCCGGTCGGCGTCGTCTCGGTTTCTGAAGCGGACGCCGAGGCGGCGAAAACGGCTGCGGCCCTCGCGGGCTCGCCCGTGCTCCTCACCCGCCGCTTTGTGGCCGCCGAAGGGCGCGAGGCCCTGCGCACGGGGCGCATCTCCCTGTTGGTCGAGCCCGGGCCGCCCGTGGTCTTCCGCTTCGACGAGACCCGCCCCGATTCCCGCATCGCCCGCTTGGAGGCTGACGAGGCGCTGCAGCGTGCGGCGGGGCGGAAGGACGTGGTGCCGGTGCGCTCCGAGAGGGTCACGGAGAAAGGCGCGCGCTACATCGATTTCCTCGTCCCGGGCCTCCTGGGCATGAACCTCATGGGGTCGGGGATCTGGAGCCTCGCCTTCTCGGTTACCAGCGCCCGCAACCGGCGGGTGTTGAAACGCCTGGTGGCGACCCCGATGCGCAAGAGCCACTACCTCCTCTCGCAGATCCTGGGCCGCCTGGGTTTCCTGCTTCCCGAGATCGTGATCCTGGTGGGTGCCGGCTGGCTCTTCTTCGGCGTCGCCGTGCATGGCTCGTTGCTGCTCCTCTTCGTCACTTCGCTCCTGGGTGCCATGACCTTCTGCGGTCTCGGCCTGCTGATCGCCTCCCGCGTCTCCACCATCGAGGGCGCGAGCGGCCTGGCGAACCTGGTGATGCTGCCGATGTGGCTGCTCTCCGGCGTCTTCTTCTCCTCCGAGCGCTTCCCCGATGCCGTCCAGCCCTACATCAACGCCCTTCCCTTGACGGCCTTGAACCAGGCCCTGCGGGGGATCATTACCGAAGGCCGGGGCCTCGCCGGCATCGCCCCGCAGCTCGGCATCGTCCTCGCCTGGGGCCTGGTGAGCTTCATCGTGGCGCTGAAGATCTTCAAGTGGCGGTAGGGTGCTGGCGACCGCCCTTCTCGTCCTCGCCGCCGTCACCCTGCTGATCCATCTCGCGACGGCCGTGGCCGTCTGGCGCGGCACGCGGTCGATCCGCTTCCTGAGCGATCAACCTCCCCTGTCAGGCTCGCTGCCCCGGGTATCGATCATCATCCCGGCCCGCAACGAAGAGAGAAACGTGGAAGAGGCGCTCCAGTCCGTCCTCGCCCTCGACTACGACAACCTGGAAATCGACGTGGTGGACGACCGTTCGACGGACTCGACGGGAGTGATTCTCGATCGCATGGCCGCGGCGAATCCGCGGCTACGGGTGGTCCACGTCCGCGAGCTGCCGCCCGGATGGCTGGGAAAGAATCACGCTCTCGAGCTCGGCGGGCGCAAGGCCACGGGCGAGTATCTTCTGTTTACCGATGCGGACATCGTCATGGAGCCCACCGCCCTGCGCCGGGCCGTAGGTGCCATGGAAGCGGACGCCCTCGATCACCTGGCGGTGTCGCCCGAGATCGAGCGCCGGGGCCTGCTCTTCGAGATGTTCATCGGCGTCTTCTCCCTTTTCTTCTCCATGTTCGTGAAGCCCTGGAAAGTGCGAGACCCGAAAAGTCCATGCCACGTGGGAATCGGCGCCTTCAACCTCGTGCGGGCCTCCGCCTGGCGTGCCGTGGGCGGCCATCAGCGAATCGCCATGCGGCCGGACGACGACCTGAAGCTGGGCAAGCTGCTCAAAACGAGCGGTTTTCGGCAGGAGATGACGTTCGGCCGCGGCATGCTGCGGGTGGAGTGGTACCGGTCGGTCCGGGAGCTGATCCAGGGCCTGACGAAGAACGCCTTTCCCGGCGTCGATTACCAGCTCTCGGTGGTCGCGTTGACCACCGTCATCCAGCTCATCCTCCTGGTCTGGCCGTTCCTGGCCGTCTTTCTCACGCCAGGGGGGACGCGCTGGCTCAACCTGGCGAGCGTGGCCGTGCTCGTCTTTCTCTGCTGGCTCAACGCTCCGCTCGCCGGCGTGCGCCGCTGGCACGGCGTGGGTTTCCCCTTGGCCACTCTCCTCTTCCTCTATATCCTCTGGCGCTCGACCCTCAGCATCCTCTGGCACGGGGGGATCGATTGGCGGGGCACGCATTATCCTTTGGCGGACTTGAAGGCCAACAAGGTTTAGGGGAGGCACACCGAGTGGCGGACTCTTTCGCGCTGTACGATTACTGGCGGCGATGCCTGGCCGACGTCGACCTCAGATCGCCCAACCCCAACGACACCGCCTTCCCCTTGTCGCCGGAGGACGTGACGGCTGGCCGCCTGCCCGAGGCCGTGGCCCAGAAGATTCTCGATGAAGCCGAGAAGAGTCTGCGGAAAAGTCAGGGAAAGCGGCAGGCGGACGAGAACGAAAAACCATCCTCGGTGGCGCTGCTTGTGGCACCTTTCGGCCTGCGCCGCTACTTTCATCATGGCACGCCGCGCGAGGCAGACGCGCAGCCGTACTATCCATTGTGGATTCCCGCCCGGCTATCCCGTGAAGGCGCCACGCTGAGCGGGGCGCAGTATTCACCCTGGATCAGCCGGGATTTCTTGAGGCCCGTGAACCGGGATTCGCCGGTCATCGGCAACCTCGAAGACCTCGAACACTTCCTGACCCAGAAGCGCCTGGCCACGGGCGCCGCCTGGCCCGAGGTCCTGGCCTTCGCCGGGGACATGCTGCAAGCGGTCACGGGTCACACCCTGAGCGACCTGAAGCTCGAAGAGTTCGAGACCCTGGAGCCGGTAGCGACGCTCTGGAAGGAAGACAAGGGGATGGCGACGGCCATCCTCCGGCTCTACGATCAGATTCTCAAGCTGAAGTCGCTCCCTCCTCTCCTGCGCACGCTCGCCGCAGGAGCCGAGCCGCGACGGGCTCCGGAGCCCTACGACCTCGCGGACCCCGAGCCGGCCCTTCGCCACTGCGGCCAGATGAGCAGCGCGTTCCCGCTGAGCCCATCGCAGCGGCAGGCGGTCCAGGGTGCTCTCTCCCTCCAGGATGGAGAGCTCCTGGCCGTCAACGGCCCTCCGGGGACCGGCAAGACGACTCTTCTTCAGAGCGTCGTGGCCTCCCTCTGGGTGCAGGCAGCCCTGGCGGGGGCCGAGCCTCCCGTCATCGTGGCCTGCTCCACCAACAATCAGGCGGTGACCAACGTCCTGGACAGCTTCGCGGCGGCAGCCTCCACCGCCGGTGAAAACCCGCTCGCCGGCCGCTGGCTGCCTGAGCTCGCTTCCTACGGTCTCTACCTCCCCTCCCAAGCGAGGCTCGGACGCTCCTCCTACCAGGAGGCTGCCCCCGGATACCCTGCCTGGCAGGGGCTGCCCGAGATCATGGAAACTCCCCGCTATCTCGGCGCGGCCGAGCCCTTCTTTCTGGGCAAAGCCCGCGCGGCCTTGGCCGGGACCCAGAGCGGCAGCGTCGCGGACGCCGTGGCCGAGCTCCACCGCCGGATGTCTGCCGTCCAGAGTCGGATTCAGGAGGTCATCGCTCACGCCCGAGCCGTCGACTCCTGCCGCCGCGAGCACGGCATGGCAACCTACGAGAGCGCCCTCCGTTTCATCGGTAACGAGGAGGCTGCGCTCCGCTCCGCCCTAACCGACCAGGAGGCGCTCTACGCCGAGGTCCTGGCCGCGCTCGCAGGCATTCCGTTCTGGGAGGACATGCTCTCCTTCCTGCCACCCATCCGCAAACGGCGGGCCCTGCGACTGTCGTTCCCTTTTCTACAGCGGCACCTGGAGCCTCCCGCGCAGGGCGGCGCCGATTTCGCCCAGGCAGTGAGCCGCCAGGTGAAAACCGCGGTCGATCAAACCCGCACCCGCCTGGATAAGCTCACGCACTGGCGGCAGAGCGAAGATCTCCTGGCCGCCAGGCTGGCGGAGATCGGCGCCGGCCCCATGGACGATCTCCGGCAGGTCCTGGACCTCCTCGACGGATTGCGTTACCAGGCGTTTCTCCTCGCGGGCCGCTACTGGGAAGGGCGCTGGCTGCTGGAGATGACGAAGCTGATCGATTCCGGTCAGAAGCTGACCGCTCAGAGCCGGGCCGCCTGCGAGGCGCGACTGCGCCGTTTCTCCATGCTGACTCCCTGTATGGTGGCGACTTTCTATCAAGCGCCGAAGGTATTCATTTTCTATGACGGTGCGACTCGGCAGGAGCTGCCTCTGATTTCCTTCATGGATTTGTTGATCGTGGATGAAGCTGGACAGGTGACGCCGGAGGTGGGCGCGGCGACCTTCGCTCTCGCGAAACAGGCGCTCGTGGTCGGCGACGTCCATCAGATCGAGCCCGTCTGGTCGGTCCTCCCAGTGGTGGACGACGGCAATCTCAAGGCTAGCGGCATCGCTCTTCCCCAGGACGAGGAAAGCGAGGACGCAAAAGCCTTCCGAGCCTGTTGCGGCAGCGTCATGCTGCTGGGGCGCCGGGCCACGGCCACGACCCGCGAAGGCGAGCGCGGGCTGTTCCTGAGCGAGCACCGGCGCTCGGTTCCCGAGGTCATCCGGTTCTGTAACGAGCTCGTCTATGGCGGGCGTCTGCAACCGTTGCGGTCTTCGAAAAAGGATCGCGTGCTGCCGCCCCTCGGCTGGGCTCACGTCACGGCGACCGCCACTGCGGACGGCGGCAGCCGCGTCAACCTCGGCGAGGCTCAGGTCATCGCGGACTGGATCGATCGTCACCGCCGCCAGCTCGAAGAGCACCACCAACGCCCCATCTCCGAGATCGTCGCCGTGATCACTCCCTTCGTCGCTCAGAAAGGCGCCCTGGACCGCGCCTTTCGCTCCCTCAAGCTGACCGGAGTCCAGGCCGGCACTGTGCACGCGTTCCAGGGGGCGGAGCGCCCCGTGGTGCTCTTCTCACCGGTCTACGGCCTGGCGGACGCTCCAAAAACCCTTTTCTTCGACGTGGGATCGAACCTCTTGAACGTCGCCGTGTCGCGTGCCAGGGATTCGTTCCTGGTCTTCGGTGACCTGCGGGTGTTCGATGCCACACGAACCGTGCTCCCCTCGGGGAAGCTCGCAGCTCTCCTCTTCGAATCGCAGGATAACGAGATCACCGACGTCGAGTCCGCCCAGCACTTGAAAGGCAAATCCGGAATCCAGCGGCTCGCCGGCCTCTCGGAGCACCGGGCCGCCCTCCGGAGGGCGCTCGACCGCGGAAAGGAACGCATCCTGATCGTTTCTCCCTACCTTTCGATTCATGCCGTGGAGGCCGACGACGTGCCCTCAGCCGTGATCGCAGCGAAGGCCCGGGGAGCCCGCGTGTGCGTCGTCTTCTCGCGCGACCTGAGCTCGCCCAGCACGCCGAAAACACGGCGAGCGATCGAAAGCCTCGAACAAGCGGGTGCCGAGGTGAAGGCTTCGCGCCGGATCCACAGCAAGACCCTGGCCGTAGACGACGGATGGATCGCGGAGGGTTCTTTCAACTGGCTGTCCGCCAGCCGCGACGAGGACAGCTCCTTCCAGCGTCACGAAGCCTCGATCCTCTACGAAGGCCCTGACGTGAAGGAGCTCGTCCAGGCCGCCTGGCGGGAAGCTCTCGTGGCTCAGCGCTGACGCCAGCGTTTGGGCGGCGAGCTCCGCAAACCATTGCATTACTCATTAGGGAGGTGCCGCCCGGGTCCTTCTGTCACCTGCACGAGAATGGACGGACGAGGCGGCGGATTTCCCGCCGAAAAGCGATCAGTTCACCCAGCCGTCCGGACCCGGCCCTTCCACGCGAGCTGCGGCGGCCGCGGCCAGCCGCTGGCGCTCGCGCTCGTCCTCCTGTTCCCAGATCCGGCGCTGGGCGGCGTCCCGCTTGCGGCGATGGCGGATGGCCCAGAGGGCGAGGAAGGTGATCAGCAGCCAGAGGGTTACCGAGCTGGTGAGCACGGGCACCCAGCGGTACCAGAAGGTCTGGCGGCTCCAGAACGAGTCCTCGGCGCTCGCCAGCGTCGTGCCGGTGGCGGCGAAGAAAGCGTCTTCGAACGAGAGGCCGTGCGCCACTCTCTCCAGGATCGCCGGCGCCACTCCCGGGCCGTAGCGGTCGAGGAGGTCGCGCACGAAGGAGCCGGCGACGGCATAGGCGCGGTTGACCTCGGCCTGGCCGCGGGAGAAGCTGCCGTCCAGCGCGGCCAGGGAGACCGGCCGGTCGACCAGTAAAGCGAGGGTGAGGCGGGCACGGTCGTCGAGCCCCCAGGAGCGGCCGGCGATCATCGCCATCCCCTCCTGGAACCAGCGCGGCAGGGGCCGCCCTCCCGCGGCGCGAGCCACCAGCACGTGCGCCGTCTCGTGAAGGAGGACGTCGTCCAGCGACGAATCCGGGTAGCTCGGAACCCGCTGGGGCAGCAGCACGATCAGCCCTTGGTCCCCCATGGCATAACCCACCACCCAACGCGGCGCCAGCCCTGCCTCGGGCGAGCCCTCGGGCGCCAGCACGACGCGGATGGGGGGGCCGGGATCGGCGAGCCCCGACAGCCGCATAACGCTGCCGAGCTGCGGCGGCACGGCCTCCTGGAGGTGCACTGCCAAAGGCGCGAGCCGCGGCGGCGCCTCGAAGTCCAGCCGCGGCGGCTGAACGGCGAGCGCGGGGGAAGCGGCGAAGAGGACGATCCCCAGCAGCAGGCCGGCTACGGCAGAGCTCTTCATGGAGAGATCTTATCCCGGGCTCGGCCCCGCCTTTGGGTCCTCTCCTCCTTCGGGGGCCTGGCGCAACACCGAATAACGGGCGAGCAGGAAGTCCGCGATCCGCTCGCAGCTCTCCAGCCGGAAGCGGACCAGCGGCCCTCCTGCCGAGAAAAGGTTGATCGAGCCCGCATCGAGGACGGCGGGAAAGAGGATCAGATACGCCTTGTCCACCAGCCCTTCCCTGAGGAGCGCCCGGTTGAGCGTCCCTCCCCCTTCGACGATCACCTCGGGCAGCCCCCTCAGGGATAGCCCCGCGATCAGGCGCGGCAGCTCGACGCGGGTCTCACCGGCCACCAGGATCTCGATGCCGCGGTCCCGCAAAAACTCCAGGTACTCCTGAGGAGTCGCCTGGCTGACCCCGACGATGGTGCGCGCCGAGCCGTCGAAGAAGCGGTAGTCGCGCGGGATCTTCCCTTCCGGATCGATCGTCACCCGCACCGGTTGACGCACCCGCGGGACCTTGTGGGACGTGAGGCTTGGATTGTCCACCAGCACCGTGCCGGTGCCCACCAGGACGGCATCGGCACGCCGCCGGATGCGCCACTTCCACTCCAGCACGCCGCGCGGCGTATTGAGGATCGAAATGAGGCTCTCCCCGGTCGCGCCGCGCGCCGGAGAGATCATGCCATTGAGAGAGACCGCCGTAAGGATGGACAGGCTCATCGGCCGAAGTATCGGCGGGCCTCCTCCAGATCCTGCGGGGTGTCCAGCTCGAAGGCGTGGGCGTCGTACTCCCGAAAGAACAAGGGGTCACCCGCTTGGATCAAGCGCTGAAGGAAGGCGCTATGGGGACCAGGAGACATATAGGCAAAGACTTTGGGCTCGCAGACCAGGAAATTGGGGATGCTGAAGGCATAACCCGGCTCGCGGGTCACCGCCACCTCCGGCCCGGGATCGAAGCGAACTTTAGCCTTGAAGCGACTCGACCGGTGGTAGAAGAAAGAGACCACGGCTCCGCGCTCCCGGTGCTCCGACACCAGGTCTCGAAGCGGCTCAAGAGCGCTGAAGAGCATATCTCCCCCTATCCAACAGAAGGTCTCCACGAGAACCATGCGAGCATGAAAAAGCGTCGCCAGCATATCCTGAGGCGCCTCTTCCTCCAATACCTCCACCCCCAAAGGGCGAAACTCGTCCACGAATTCTGGCCGGGTGACCACCAGCGGCTCGGCACCGATGAGCCCGGCGATCTCCCGGAAGCGATCGAGCAGCGTCTTGCCGCCGACCTCGAGGAAGATCTTCGGCCGTCCGCCGCTCGCCGCCCGCATGCGTGTCCCCAACCCCGCTGCCAGAATGGCCATCTTCATCGCCCGAGACCTCCCAGCCCCTTCACGATTGCGGAGACTATAGGAGGTTGTCAGCGAGGGAGAAGCTCCGACCCAATTCGCCGCGCTTTCCGTCCTCATCGCGGCTTTCGACGCTATCATCTCCTCCGTCGAGATTTCGAAGGGGGAAATCCGCGCATGAAATTACAGGAAGCCGTCTCGCAGTTCCTGTTCCACTGCCGTTACGAGAAGAACCTCAGCCCCAAGACGCTGAAGGCCTACTCGATCGACCTGCGCCAGTTCGGGGAGTACCTGGCGGCTGACTTGGAGGTCCACGACCTCGCCGCCGTGGACAAGACGGCCCTGCGCGCCTACATCAAGAGCCTCTTCGGTCCGCTCAAGGAGACGAGCGTCAAGCGCAAGGTGGCGACCTTGAAGGCCCTCTTCCGCTTCCTGGAGCGGGAGGACCTCGTGCCCCTCAACCCCTTCCGCAAGATGGAGGTGCGGATCAAGGAGACCCGCCGCCTGCCGCGGACGATCGCCCTGGCCGACCTGAAACGCCTCTTCAAGCATCTCTACCGCCAGAAGAGCGAGCATCCGGACCCCGAATCCTATGACTACCGCGCTCTGGTGCGCGATCTCGCGGTGCTGGAGGTCCTTTTCTCCACCGGCGCCCGGGTGGCCGAGGTCTGCCACCTCCTGGACCAGGACGTGGACCTGCGCCGCGGCCGCATCCGCATCCTGGGCAAAGGGGGCCGCGAGCGGATCCTCCAGCTCTGCGACGACGAGGCTTTGGGCTCCCTCAAAGACTACCGCTCCCTCTGGCAGCCCGAAAAGGAGGACAACGGCTACTTCTTCCACAACCGCCTGGGAGGCCGCCTCACGGAGCAGTCCGTCCGCATCATGCTCCGCCGCAGCGCCGCGGGAGCCGGCCTGTCCGGGAAGGTCACTCCCCACATGCTGAGGCACTCCGTGGCTACCCTGCTCCTGGAGGAAGGAGTGGACATCCGCTACATCCAGACCATGCTGGGGCACACCTCGATCGCCACGACCCAGATCTACACCGAAGTCCGGGACAGTCACCAGCGCCGCATGCTGACGGCGCGGCATCCGCGGAGGAAGATGCGGGCGGGGGCGGGGTGATGCGGAGCCTGGCCGGCCATCCAACCGTCTATGACGCTTGACGTCATATGACGCCGCGCGTTATGATCATCCCGTGATCAGATCCTTCAGAAGCCGCGAGGCCGAAGAGATCTGGCAAGGAAGAGCGGTCCGCAGATTTTCTTCCGAGGTGCAGCGGGTCGCGCGCCGAAAGCTCAGGATGTTGAACAACGCGCAGAGCCTCTCTGACTTGCGGGTACCTCCTGGCAACCGCTTGGAGGCGTTGAGGGGGGACCGGGCAGGCGAGCACAGCATCCGGGTGAACGACCAGTGGCGAATCTGCTTCGTCTGGCGGGACGGCGACGCTCACGAAGTCGAGATCGTGGACTACCACTGAGAGGTGAAATCATGCCTGAGACACTACCGAACGTCCATCCTGGCGAGATTTTGCTCGAGGAGTTCCTGAAGCCTCTCGGCATCAGCCAGAACAAGCTGGCCCGCGAGATGAAGGTGCCGCCTCGGCGGGTGAACGAGATCGTCCTCGGAAAGCGGTCCCTCACCCCGGACACCGCGCTCCGCCTGGCGAGATATTTCGGTACCTCCGAGAAATTCTGGCTGGGCCTCCAGATGGACTTCGACCTGGAGGAAGCCCGGCGGCTCCTGGCGGCGGTGATCGACCGGGAGGTCCTGCCGATGGCGCGGGCCGCGTAGGCCGCTTTACCTGGAAGCGCGAGCCGGGGGCCACAGTCCGTCCGCATCATACTGCGCCTCCGGAGCGGGGCTGGCTCGATGGCTCAAAATTGACCCACCAAACCTCACCGCGTTTCATCGGCCAAGTCCCGGACCGTAGCTTCCGCCCATTCGTGGGCATCCGCCTCGCGAGATTCGTCCGCAGCTAGGTCCCGATAGGCGGCAGCCAGGTCTTGAGCAGCGACGTGGGGCCGCACCAGGGTCTCGATGAACTGGCTGATCTTATGCCGCCCGATCACGCGGTGAAGCCCGTAATAGACCTGCTCGTCCATGGTGATCGTGAGTTTCTTGTGCATGGCTGACTCCTACGTATCCACACGTATCTTGGAGCCTTCCGCCCGCGGGATCAAGATTTGCCCTGTGCCGGAGTCGTGAAGGACCGGGAAGGTGGGGCCTTGGAACACGTCGCTCCGACTCGCGAGCCCCGGCTTGCAATACGGGCGCGAGCTCCCGCTCATCCGCACCGGTTCGTGCATTACGAGGAGCCGTTCGTGGCACGCTACGGAATGTTCCCCTCTCTCGCCATCCGGTTCCTGCAACGCTAGAGAATGTTTCCCGGACGCTCACGACGTGGGATGAGACGCTAGCCTGTGTTCCCTAGCATCGCAGCAGCGCCCGTGCAACACAAAGAGCCTCTCCTGCGGGGCGGGGTAAGGCTCCCGCATCACGACGGCCTCGGGAAGCGTCACGGCGACTCGGAGCTGCATCACTAGGGAAGCTTCCGCGGTGATGCAACCCGGGATTTGCATGACGCAACTCCCTTTCGCGGTGATGCAACCCGCGGTCTGCGTCATGCAGATCCCGAGCGGGGTGACGCAGCCGGAGATCTGCGTCACGCAACTCCACCGCACGGTGATGCAGAACGCGATCTGCGTCATGCAGATCCGGAGAGCGGTAATGCAGCCCGAGATCCGCGTGATGCAGATCCCGTGCGCAGTGACGCAGACCACGATGGCTGTGATGCCCGTCAGAAGGGGAGAGACTCATACCGGCCGGGGCGTGCCGCAGCACTTCATGGCAGAGCCTCCTCCTTCCGGCGCAGTCGGCGAGCCCAGGATCTACCTCTACCGCGCTCGGAGCCCGCTCTTCAGATCCTCTTTCATGAGAGCTGGTACTCCCTCGCCTCGGTCTCGGCCAATTCGAGGATCCGCTCGGACGCCCGCAGGAGCTTGGGCTTGCCCGAGGCCTCGGCGAGCCGGCGAAGCTCGGCTTGGTCGAGGGTCTCCAGGTTCTGCAGACGCAGCTCGGCGAGGTATGCGGGAGAGTCGGCGTCCGGCTCCAGGTAGACGAGATCCAAGAGCGCTTTCTCGGGCGTGGCGAGGAAGGCATCCTGTCCGCCGCCGAGGTCCTCCCGGCGGAAGCCTGTCAGGAAATCCGTCTGCACGTGCCGGAAGTCGTAGGTTCCGAGCGGCGTGTCCCACCGGCCAGGCCGCCCGCTGCCGACGCTGGTCGTCACCGGGACGTACTCGGGAATCAGGGCATGATGCGCCAAAATGGATTGCAGGCTGACGTAGGAGCCCGCAACCAGCCGGTTCGCCACCAGGAAGGGATGAGGGCGGACCTTCTGGAAGGGCGGCGCCAGCGCGTAGAGGCCCCGCCGGAGCTGGTACAGCCGGCCGGCTCGCGTCCAGCGAGAAAGCTGCCGCCGGACGTCCGCAGGATCGACGTCTCCCGCCAGGAGCAGACCGGTTTCGAAGACCGGCTCATCGCCCACGGTTTCGAGGAGATCCTCGAATCTCATGGCGCCAATGTAGCGCGAATGGCATATTGGCGCAACGGAACCCTGGGGCGCACAGGCCGGTGCGTCCCAGGTGTGTGCTCTAGCGGAGTCTACGGCCCACACTGCCGGGGATGGCAGGTGTCGAAGCAGGTAGGACTGCAGGAACCATCGCAGGAGACGGTCTGCGGGCATGTGGTGGTTACTCCGCCCGCGACCTTCCCCAGCGCTGCCGCATCGAGGTAGCGCAGGGTCTCCCGGTTGAGAAGAAGTTTCTTGGTACGGCGATTCTTCATGGGTTTCCTCCTAACTGAGGTTTCCGGCGGGTCAGTCTGCCGGTAGAAGCCGCGACGCTCGGGGGGAGAAGATCGTCTCGTCGTCGTCGTCAGGCTCCATTTCAGAAGAGTAACCGGCTCTGCACCTGCGTGGCTTGCCTAGGCTTGCTATCTTCGCGACGTCCTTCGACTCCAGGGTGCAGCGTTGCGCAGTCTCCAGATCCGTCGCAGCGTCTTTCGACTCCGTAGCAGAGTCAATAGATCCGCCGCAACGTCTTTCGATGCGTCGCAGAGCGAAGAGAGGCGACGCAGAGTCTTCAGACACCGTCGCGACGCCTGAAGATGCGCCGCAGAGTCTCCAGAATCTGTCGCAGCGCTTCTAGACATCGTCGAAGCGTCAATCGATGCTTCGCGGAGCCTACAGACACCGTTGCGATGCCTGTAGATCCGTCGCAGAGCGGCCAGAGGCGTCGCAGAGCCCATGGATCCGTCGCAGCGCCTTTTGACGCTGTCGCAATGTCGACCGCAGCGACGCGCAGTCTCGCGCGCGGTCGCAGAACCATATGACACTGCCGCAAAGCCGAAAGACTCTGCCGCAGTGTCTGCCGACATTGATGTGCGCTCGACCGATCCGTCGCAATGTCTGGGATGCGGACGCGGTGTGACGGTGCGCCATTGCGAAGCGCGGAACGGCGTCGCAGAGCTCCGCGAGCGAGGGTCGCCGTTGTCCGCCACGTTGCGACGGTTTCTTCCCCGGTTTCGTGGCGAGGAGGTTCTGTCGTAGACTTTGCGACGGTTTCGACTCGTCTGGCCCTCGGTCGTGCAGCGGCGCGATTCGTCGCAGAGTGCGCCGCTCCAGCGAGGGGCCAACCAAGGAGGATGCGGAGTTGAGCTCACAGCTTTCCGTCGCGCAGGTCCTGGCGAACCTGGAGGCGCAGATGGCCGTGCACAAGGAGCGCGAGGCCCACCATGCCCAGCAGGAGGCCTTCCACCGGGAGCAAAGGGCGCTCCATGCCGCCCAGTACGAGGACGTCGCCCAGCATTACGAGGCGTTCAAGGCGTCCGCGGGGAAGGCGGCCGAGATCGCGGCGCGCTCCGGCGCCCCCTCTCCCCCGCCCGCGCCGGAGCCTTCCCGCCCCGCCAAACCGGCCCTCCCCAGCCGGTTGGTGGCCCGGCTGGTCAAGGAACTGCCGGCGGAAGAGGTCTTCGGGAGCCGCCGGATGGCCGCGGAGGTGAACCAACGCTACGCCCGCGAGCTGCGCAAGCCCATGGATACCCGTCTGGCCTCGACGGCCCTGCGCCGCCTGGTCGACAACGGCACGATCCGCGTGGTCCAGAAGGGAACCGCGTACCATGAGGCGCTGTACAGCCGGCGGTGATTCCTGCGTGAGCGGGACTCAGTCCTCTAGTCCCAGAACGCGCTTCACGCCCTCTTCGACTGCGGCCCAAGAACCCGCAGGTAAAGAGCCGATGCGCCGCTTTAGTCGCGACTTGTGGATCGGCCCGAGGGACTCACACTTGGCAAAGCTGGGCTGCCGCAGCCCGGTGGTCTCGGGTTGATCGGGCAGCGGCACCCGTAACGGCCCCGGGTGCGTGGTGATCGGGATCAGGAGGACGTCCGGGCAGAGGTCGTTGATCGGGTCGATGCTGACGACGAGCGCCGGCCGCGGCTTGGGGTGGGCGACAAGCTCGATGGTCCAGATGTCTCCCCGGGAGACTCGTTCCATGGGTCCTCCTGCAGGGTGCGCCTCCAAGCGTCGCTCTCGAGCCGCTCGTCCTCGTCCACACTCGCGGCGGCGAGCGCGCGCCGCAACTCAGCCTCCGCCCGGGCGCGGCGGTAGCGGCGCAGGACCAGATCCAGCTTCGCGGAGCGCGAACTCCCTGGCAGCGAGTCGAGGAATCGGACGAGAGGCCGGTCGATGGTTAGCGACAGCTTCTCTTTGGTTGACTTCCTCATGGTCGGACTCCAGGTAGGACAGTGTATCGGAACACGCATCGAAAAGCGACCTGCACCAGCACGCGCCGATCCGATAGGATGCTCGTGCACGGAGAGGAGGAGGTTCAGGTCGTGAAGGCATCAACATGGATGGCGGTGTCGTTGATTTCCCTGCTGGCAGGATGCCGCGAGGCTCCTCATGCCATGGAGCCGCTGGTCCTGCCGCCGACAGCCCAGGTCGCGGAGGTCAGCGTCACCCGCTGGAAACCCAACGGGGACAGTGACGGCAGCTTCAAGATATTCGACCGGAAGAAGGTCGAGGAGATCCTGACCCAGCTCCGAGCCAACAACACAGGCTACTCTTCGGCGATGAAGGGCCTGCCTCCCCAGGAGTATTCGATCGCCGTGGACACGGAAGACGTCATGGCGGCAATGGTCTGGGTCGGTCCAGGCTGGCTCGGCGGCGTGGACGACCACCACAAGGACGAGAAAGGCAGGTTGCTCAGCCACTACCGGAAGCTCGACCCGGAGCAGCACTCGAAGCTGCTCAGCCTTCTGAAGCCCGAGACGGAGTAGCCGTGGTCCTTGGCCATGCCGTTTCAGATCGTGAACGGCGCGATCTTCGCCCAGGCGATCTCAGTTTCGTGCTTTCAGGCGTCCTGCCGTCATACCTCGGCCGTGTCGCGCGCCGCGGCAAGCAAGAGAACGTTTCGGCATTTCTCCTGGCATTTCTTGTTCTTCCAGGCCCGCTGACCGATGTAGTCGAGAAGGCGTTGGTGATCCTCCAACGTCATCTGCCAGGAGCAAAGCTTTCTTCGTAAGGCAGCGAGCTTGAAATAGCGCTTGACATCCGGCAAAATCAAGCCAAAGCCTAAACCCAGGGGAGCGCCGAGAAGCGCGGCCCATGGATCTTCGAGAGTCATCGCGTAGAAAAAACCCACAATGGAGCCGGCCAGGAGCACGAGCCACCAGTTTGTCCTGAGCGCCTCGAGCGTTTGCAGTCTCCCGATGACCTCGCCTGCCACGAGAAAAGGGGGCGAGAGTGGAGCCGGCGTGTTCTGCCTGCGAGCGCGGCAGCGAATGAAGACGAGCTCCAGGTCCTCGCGCGCCGACTTCAGGCCCTTGCCCTCGAGGAGCTGTCTCAACTCATCGTCCGTCGGGCGGGCGACGTTCAGATTTGCCAGCAGACGGCGGCGGGCCATCAAGCTTCCCAGGAAATCCCCGAGCCCAAAAAAAGCAAGAAAGCTCAAAACGACGAAGAGAAGGGTCCACCAGAGAATCGGCACGCAAACGAGAACGCAGACCGCCGTCAGCAGCGTAAGCGCAAGGGCGGCACTCACGACCTGATCTTCAACAGCATCGGCGAGCTGCTTGATCCATTCCCGGAACACAGTCTGACGGATCTCCGCTCGAGCATCCTTCGCTTCGAGCGGGCCTGGCGAGCCGCCGGTGGTCATCCATCCCGAGCCAGCCCTCCGCGTCCGCACGGCGAGCACGCCCTGCGCGATGTTCAAAGCTCCCATGATCACATTCGCCCAGCCGAGCGCCTGAAAGGCGGTTTGCCAAAAAGGAGACAGGTCGACGCGCCACCAGGAAAAGAAGGCCCCCAAGATAATCCCCACCCAACCGAAGAACCACAAGTAAACCCCGGTTACGCCTTGGCGGCCGATCCGGAGAGCGAGGAGGGGCGAGGGCTTTTGGATCTCGGCGGGAATCCGAGGTGAGGGCATGGGTGGTGGCTCCACGCCCGGAGACGCTGAGAGCGCCCTCGCCAGGAATCGCCGGAGGTCTGGTGTGATCAGAGGCTTGTCAAAGAAAGGAAACACGAAAAGGAGTAGACACAACGTGGTGAAGTTTTCTTGCGCCCGAGAGGGGAGCCAAGGAACGATGGCGGGGAGCATGATGGCGAGGAGCGCTATGACCACGCTAATCAGGGCTATCCCCCCGAGCATTCGGAGCGAGCCCCTTAGCCAAGTCTTGCGATAGCGCCACCTCAGAAAGGGAGCTTCCGAGCTTGCGGGGAATTGCGCTTGCAGGATCGCTTCGGCGGGGGAGTCTTCCTCCGGGTCGATGAGGACCGCTTCTCGCATCCGGCCCTCGCTCACGATGAGCTGCAGCTCGGTCCGGATGGCAGAGGAGTCTCGGGACAGGTCGATCACGATCGTCTCGGCACGCCGGATCAGGTCTCTGACGACTTCCACCCACTGTTCGGCTGTCGCGGAGATATAGACAGGCATGCTTCGCATGGGCTGGAGGAGCCGAAAGCCGGACAAGCCGAGAGTGAAGGGATCCCACTGGGCCGTGCCACTGAAGCGAGGAACCAGGAAGACGATCCGGCGGCCGTGCGGGATCGCGGCCAGCACCGAAGGCGCGACGGAGCGGTCTGCCAAGCCTCCGAAACCGCGGAGAAAGAGGACGAAGGGTTCATCCACGGGAGAGAGCTTCGAGACATATCTCTCGAAGAGAGAGGCACCGATAGGAAGCCACGCGGCCAGGGCCAGCAGCCTCTGCATGTCGGGCTTGTTTCCCGGGGACAACAGGAATGCGGTGTAAGCGACGATAATGCTGACCTTCAGCCAGGCAGCTCGTACCGGCTTTCCGGGTTCCAACCGGAGTGGGTCGATGCGACGCAAATAACGGGACACGCAAACGCCGAACACGAGCCATACGAAGAGTTGACCGAAGAGCGACAAGGTCTCGCCGATCTTCTTCGGCAGGAAGACGATGAGGGAAAACAAGTCGTCGGCGGAGAGAACGAGAATACTAGCGCCTAAAACGAGAACCGAGATACCGATCAGAGCACTGATCAGGCCCAGCAGGTCCCAGCCAAGCGGCTTTAGATGGGCAAGCGTCCTCTGCGCTGTGGGCATGCGGTTCGTCGCGCTTCCTCGACGGAAGGAGCGGCCGGCTCGGTCGTCCTGATGGCAGAGACGGTACGCTGACGCTGCTGAATCGTCAATCCTCACCCGCCTACCTCGGCACGCGGCGCGGAAGTGCAACCTTCTCCTTCGCCGTTCGTCTATCCTAGCAGGCGCGCGAAAGGAGCCTTGTTCATGGTCCGCTCATCCCGTCTGCCGTTCTTCACCTTCGGCCTCCTCGCCGCGGCGGTCTATGCCACCGCCGTCACCCTGGTGCGGCTGCGGCCGGTGTTGCGGCAGCCGGAGCTCGTTTCGTCCGGCCTGCTGGTGGATTTGCTCATCGTCGTCCCCCTAGCGTTTTACTGGCTGGCGGTCCGCAGGGCTGGCTGGCCGGCGCGGACCCTCATCCCCGTCTTCCTGTTCAGCCTCACGGGCGCCGCGTGGGTGCTGCCGGACCAGCGGGAGACGCTGAAGCGCCTTTCGGAGGTCCTTTCCATTCCGGCGGAGATCGGGCTCCTGACCTGGATCACGGTGCGGACCGTGCGGTCGTTGCGGAGCGCGAGCGGCGCGGCAACGGACGACATGCTGGAAAGGTTGCGCCAGGTGGCGCGCGAGATCCTGCCAGTGCGCGCGGTGACGGAGGCGATCGCCTTCGAGATGGCGGTCGTCTACTACTCGCTTTTCGCCTGGCGCCGCCGCCCTCAGAGCCCTCCCGGCTCCCGGGTCTTCACCTATCACCGCAAGAGTGGCTATGGCGCTCTCGGCTTCGCTTTGCTGATCGTCACCCTCGCCGAGGCGATCCCCGTCCATCTTCTCGTCGCCCGCTGGAGCTCCAAGGGCGCCTGGTGCCTCACCGCCCTCGCCCTCTACGGCATGCTCTGGTTCCTGGCGGACTACCGCGCCACGCGCCTGCGCCCCATCCTCCTGGAGGCGGAGACGCTCCGCATCCGCACGGGTTTGCGGTGGACCGTGCTCGTCCCGCGAGCCCACGTGGTCGCGATCCACAAGCAACCGCCGAAGTCCGAGCCCTTTCTCCGCCGCCCTGCCGGGCACGACGCCGCTGTGGCTCGAGCTGGCCGAGCCGGTCACGGCGCAGGGGCCGTATGGAAAGGAGAAGCGGGTGCGGTGGATTTCGGTAGCTGTGGATGAGATGAAGGCGTTTCGGGAGGCGGTGATGGTGGACGGTGATTGATCGATCAAAGCTCCGGAAGTTTCGATTGGAGCCACAGGTCGCCCGGGGTGGGCCGGTCCGGCCCGCCCCGGGCGTGCTCTAGCGATAGCTACCAGGGAAGCCTACGGCCCACACTGCCTGGGACGACAGGTATCGAAGCAGGTAGGCCCGCAGGTATCATCGCAGGTGACGGTCGGCTGGCAAAGGGTGGTTATCCCCCCCGCCACATTCCCCAGCGCTGCCGCATCGAGGTAGCGCAGGGTCTCGCGGTTGAGGCTAAGCTTCTTGACAAGGCGATTCTTCATTGGGTTTCTCCCTATGGATTCCGGCGAGGCATTCGGCGGAGGGTGTAACGCTTGAGGTACGAGACGGCAGGAAATTCGTTTCGCAAGCTCGAATGTATACCAAAATCCAGGTCTTGTCCATCAGCACGGCCCAAACAGCCCAAACAAGTATCGGAAGCTTTTCGAAGGGAGTCCTCGCCGCCGGCAGGCACGGGGGACGGGTCGTCACCCGCTTCCCTCCGGAGCCCAACGGCTATCTCCACATCGGCCATGCCAAGTCGATCTACCGCACCACGCGCCTGCGCCCCATCCTCCTGGAGGCGGAGACGCTCCGCATCCGCACGGGTCTGCGGTGGACGGTGCTCGTCCCGCGAGCCCACGTCGTCGCGCTCCACAAGCAGCCGCCGAAGTCCGAGCCGTTTCTCCGCGCCGCCCTGCCGGGCACGACTCCTCTGTGGATCGAGCTCGCCGAGCCTGTCACGGCGCAGGGTCCGTATGGGAAGTTGAAGCAGGCCCGGTAGATCTCAGTCGGCGTGGACGACGCGAAGGCGTTTCGGGAAGCGTTGGACAGGTGAGACGTCACGGCTTCTCGCGCCGGCTCACGATCAGGGCGTCCCCGCTCCCCTCTCTTGCTGAAAACTCTGTGGGCCGCGGTTTCCCGGCTTGGCCGATGCAGTATTTAAAGGTGTCGCCCTCGAGCTCGTAGATCGCGCGCTTGGTCTTGTCGTTGATCAGCCCCGACTCGTCCAGGATGTCGAGCTCCTTCGGTGTCTTGGTCGCGTCGATCTTCCACGTCCCGGTCGCCACGGTCTTCTCCCCAACCCTGACCTTCCACTGGTTGCCCTCGTAGACGAGCCTCGTCACGGGCCCCGGCTTCGGCGGGAGGTTCTCGTCCACCACGGTCTTGCCGTCGCTCACCAGGGACACGGTCAACCAAGTGCCTTGGAGCTTTTGGAGATCGTCCCTTCCGGGATCCTGGATCGCCAACCACAATCCGGCCGTCAAGAGCAAGCCACTGATCATCATGAGAATTCTCCTTCAGATCTCGTCCTGGGCGTTCGCGTCGTACTGCATGGCGCCGACGACGTTGCCTTCCGGGTCGCGGAAGAAGATCAGATGGCCGACGGTGGGGATCATCGTCCACGGGATGAGGATGGTGCCGCCGTTCGCCACGACGGCGGCGGCCACCGCATCCACGTCCGCCACCGAAACGGTGCACTCGTAGCCGATCGTGCGTTCGCCTTCCACGAGCTCGCGGCGTTTCTGGAGAGCGCCTCGGATACCGGGCTCGCGCTCGTTGCCGGTGAAGATCTGCAGGAAGCCAGGGGGACCCCAGGGCTCGAAGCGCCAGGCGAAGACGCGCTCGTAGAAACGGCGCGCCCGGTTCACGTCGTCGGCGTTGATGGCGAAGTGGGCGATGTTCGCGGCCGGGGATTGGGGCATGGCGGCAGTATCCTTTCGGGTCGAACCTCGAGAACGACGGTACGATATGCCTCTTCCGCGGTACGCGTTAACTCTATACTGACAGCGGATGTCGAGATCTCGCCAACCGGAGGGGCCGCAGGCGCGGACGATGTCGGTCGCCTGGGCGGCGGCGTACACCTGGCGCGACCGGGTGAGCGAATGGGGGCAGCTCTTGTTCGCGGCGCGGGGAATGCTGACGGTGCACACGGATGCGGGCCTGTGGGTGGTGCCCGTCCATCAGGGGGTCTGGGTGCCGGCCGGTGTGCGACACAGCGTGGAGGTCGCGGGCGGTGTCGCGATGCGATCCCTCTACCTGCACTCTTCGGTCCGCGGGCTGCCGGGAGACTGCCGGGTGGTCGAGATCTCTCCGCTATTGCGGGAGATCCTGCGCCGCGCCATGCGCCTGACGACGCTCGACCGGCGGGTCACGGCGCAGCGGCACCTCCTGGACGTCCTGCTCGACGAGCTCACCGTCCTGCCGCTGGCGCCGCTCGATCTCCCCATGCCGCGCGACCCACGGGGGGTCCGTGCCGCGGGGTTGATTCGGGCGGAGCCCGCGGCGTCACACACCCTGGCCGAAGTGGCCCGTGCGTCGGCGGCCAGCGCGCGAACCCTGGAGCGACTGTTCCGGAGCGAGACCGGCTTGCCCTTCGGAGTCTGGCGGCAACGAGCCCGGCTGCTCCGTGCCCTGCAGTTGCTCGCCGGAGGGGAAACGGTCGCCGGTGTCGCCAACGCCGTCGGCTACGAGAGCACGAGCGCCTTCGTCGCCGCCTTCCGGCGCGCCCTGGGCACGACGCCGGGGCGGTACTTCAAGAAGGCCGTGGCCGAGGAAGAGGAAGCCGAGGAGGACGCGGCCAGATCGACCGGTTCGCCGGCTCTGCGCCTGTAGTTGGAGCTGCTCGAACGGCTTCGCCCCGAGGTGCATCGATTCTACTGCCCGGGCGGTTTTCCTCTCTTGGCACTCAGCCGCTTCGCGAAACCCGTGCCGCGTAGCCACATCTTCAGGCCAACACTGGAAGCCACGGTCAGGAAAGTGAAAGCTGCGGCGCCTAGGGCGATCCCCGGAACCCTGGAATCCAAGAGAAGGCCGATACCCAACACGATTCCCAGGAACGGCACCAAAGTCTGTTCGAGCACGTCCTGGAAAGTCATCCAGCGCAGTTGTCTCGGTTCGACGGCCCAGTGCCCGAGCTGGGGGCAGCGGAAGAGTGCCTGGAGTCCCCTTCCTGAATAGCAGCGCGGGTAGGCGGGCTGCAAGTAGGGCAGGTTCCCCGCGAGTGTTTCGAAGCCCCAGCGAAGAGGTCGACCTGCGAAGGACACTCGCTTCCCCAGACGTGCGAGGAGCGTTAGAGGACGAACCGGAGGGCCATAGTGCTCTCCGAGCGGGAGGTCGAATCCGATCGAGAAGACGAAGTAACCGGCACCCAACTGACCGAAAAACCGATCCGGTTCTGCGTCCATCACTCCCCGCCGACGCATCGCTTCACAAGCTTGCCCGCGGGATGGGTCGGCGGGAATCCATCCTGCCCCGTCTATCCAGAACTCCGCCCAGACATGGCCCGAGTCGACCCAGGGTGTCCGCAGCGAGCCGACGAGAGGGCGCGCGGGGATACCGATGACGCGGCATAGGGCCACGAAAAGGCTGGAGAACTGTCCACAATCGCCCCGCCGGGTACGGAGCATTTGGAGAGCGCCGCGATCGAGCACTGGCCAGGCGTAGCTGTAGCCGGTCGTGAGAGCATGAAAGAACAGACGTGCGGCTTCGAAAGGGCTCGAAGCGCCGCCCGCCAAGCGATGCGCCTCGGCCTCGATCGCCGGATGGCGCGGGATCTGCGGCGAGTCCGCGAGGTACAGCGAGCGCTCGCCGGCCGTCAGGCAGGTCCCGGCACCGGGTGCGTCCTCACGAAGCTCGACTCGTTGCTGAAGAAAGGTCCACTCCAGGGTCAGCGCCCGGAAAGGCGGGATTCTGTAGTGGGTGACGAGATTTCCCGCCACTTCAACTGTCCCGGCCGGCTCCTGGCTCGAGCGAGTAACCTGCACATCCGTCTGAGAGGAACATTCGGGAGGTTGTGCGAGCCACAGCTCGACCGGTGCGGGCGCGGCGTTGGGATAGTGATAGTGGAGCCGCGCCTCGCCGATCGGCATCGAGACGATACGCACGGCTTTCCTTCCCCCCTGGAGCGGGCTCAGGCCTCGGACTCGGCGGCCTGATCCGCGGGCGTAGAAGAGTCCTGTAGGACAGGACGCTCGGGCTGCCGGCCCCATCGCGCCCAGAGTGCCGCGAAACTCGCCGAGAGCCAGCCGCCGAACCGGCGGTAGTCCTCGTCGTCGAAGATCATGAGCTCGGCGCTGATCATGACGGCCGAGAACCACATGAGGCCCATGAAGTAGCCAATCATCGTATGCAGCAGGAATGCGCCGGCCGCGATCACCGGTCTTGCCTTACGATTCCAGATCAGGAACGGCCAAGCGATCTGGAAGACCATCGTCGACCATGTCAGCAAAGTCACTACCGCATCATTGTCATAGAAGAAGTGCGCCTTGGGCGAAAGGTTGAACTCCGAGGCCCGCAGGATGTAGTAGATCGCAGTGCCATCCTGCCACATGTGCCCTTGGATTTTGTAGAAACCCGACGTGAAGTACAGCAAGCACAACTGAGTAATGATGGCGAGAACCGCAAAGTTGTGCACCAGGGCTGGTAAGGGGCCGGGACGCTCGTCGGGTGACCGCCGTGCGGCATCGATGGAGAAATAGGCTCCGCAGTCTGCGAACATCATGTAGAAAGCCAGCAGGAAGAGAAGGTTATCTCCGCCGTCGAGTATGAAAGGGTTACGGCTATAGATCGACCAGGTGAAGGCGTAAAAGAGCACCGCCGAGATCCTGGTCTTGTAGCCGAGCGTAAACGCGATGGCGACCACGATGCCGAGAGCAAACACCGTCAGCTCGTAGGCTGGCGCCGGCGACAGCATGTACAGCGAAAAATTCCTCTGCCGGTGCATGATCTCGAGGAACGTAGAGAACGGTACAACTCCATTGGCACCCCAGAGGAACCCACGCTGAGCGATGTGCCGTACGTAGAAGTCCAGGGTCAGCGCACCCAAGCAAATGCGGAGCAGCGAGAGGCCGATTTGCCGGTGTTCGACGCTGGCAAACTCCCTCAGGTTTTGGAGGCGCTGCGACAAGGGGGCTCGTAGTGTCATTGCGGCCGATTCAGGAGAGACTTCGGTCAAGGAGGCTACTTTGCGCAGCAGTACGGAGTGACGGGACGGGCTGCCTGCCATTCAATGAGAGTCAGGGGCAACTGCTGTGGCCGCGCTTCCTTTTTATGGCGCTCCGTGAAGCGCGGATAGGTATAGTGGACCAATCCGAGTTGCACGGCCTCGAACTGCGTGCCCGGGTAATCGATCTGGAGGGTCGCCAGAGCTGTGCGCGTCATCACGGACAGGTTGAGCGGATCTACGCTGGCCGGAATTTCCTGCCGCAGGAAGTTCTTCCCATCCTTCTCGAAGCTCGCCCGACTGTCTGAGCCTAACTTATTTTCATAGTCCGTGGAAGCATTGGAAAGGCCAATTTCGACGAGGAAGAGAGGTGTCAAGCGGTGCTTCTTGACGCTGGCGATGAGAGGCGGGCTGATGTCCGTCCAAGGAGTGATCACCTCGCCTCCCGTCTTGGGGTCGCGGTAGCGCCCCCGGCTCACGACGATGATATCTCGCTGGACGGGCTGGGGAGAGAAGAAGTTCCAGCGCTGATTGAAGTAGGGACTTACGTAGCTCCGGATCACGTCGTCAAGGTTGAGCGTCAAGGGGCTGAGAGGCATGTTCGAGAGCTGGACGAGCGAAAAATGGACACAGTAGGCTAGACCGAGCAACCCGAAAGCCGCCCACCAACCAATCGCAGAGAGATTGGCGCGCACTCTGCCTAGTATGGACATCGTCAAGGGCCGGGATGGAGAAAAAGAGGGGAGCCGGTACGCCTCGGCTTGGGGGAGAAACCGAGGCGCATCCGCAACCTCTTAACTTAACTCTTACCGATCGAACTCAGAGTGCGCGATCCTGGCGCGCGTCGCAGCCGGGGTCTTATCCGCAGCAACCACCACCGCACCACCGGTCAATTCGGCGGTGGCCACAGTGACCTCCGTCTGGGTAGCGACCACACTCACTACCACGACAACGACAAGAAGGGCGAGCACGTAAGTGTTTCCGGAGGCGATACTCGCCGTAGGCGAGAGCGGGGCCGTGGGCCGTGCAGAATGGACCGCGGCGTTCAGAGAGGATAGAGGTCCGGAAATCAAGATCAGCATGACGAGAACTACCGGGACGACAAAGCCCCACTTCTTCCTTCCACTCTTCATGATCTTCATGATCTTCTCCTTTGATGAGATGGACGCTAGCGCAGATGGATTTTATCCGGGTCTCTGATCTTGTCAAGAGGGGGGCAGAGGGAGATTTATTCCGGCTATTTAATGCCATCTATTCTGCGTATATTCGTAGCCCAGGCCGAAGAAAGAAGAAAGTTGTAAGACGCGAGCCGAGCCCCAATTCGGGAGTCCCCGCTTCGAGCAGGTCGAGAACCAATCTCTCTTGGAAGTTCTCCAGATCCTTCGATTCCTCCTCGCTGAGGCCGCGTGCCCTCGCCGCAGGGGGTGGCCTCGCGGCCCCCCCTCCATGCTATCTTCACACCCTTCGACCATCGAACCCTGTTACCGAGGATCTCCGCCGTGCCCGACACCACCCCCTCCCCCCCCTCCACCAGCCAGGACTTCATCCGCGACATGGTCGCGCGCGACCTCGCCGCCGGCAAACACGGGGGGCGGGTCGTCACCCGCTTTCCCCCGGAGCCGAACGGCTATCTCCACATCGGCCACGCCAAGTCGATCTGCCTCAACTTCGGCCTGGCGCTGGAGAACGGCGGGGTCTGCCATCTGCGCTACGACGACACGAACCCGGAGACCGAGGAGCAGGAGTACGTCCAGTCGATCCAGCAGGACGTGCGCTGGCTGGGCTTCGACTGGGGGAAGAACCTCTTCTACGCCTCGGACTACTTCGAGCGGCTGTACGACTTCGCCGTCGAGCTGGTCCGCCTGGGCAAGGCCTACGTGGACAGCCTGAACGAAGACGAGATCCGCGAGCACCGGGGCACCGTCACCGAGCCGGGGCGCAATAGCCCGCACCGCGACCGCACGGTGGCGGAGAACCTCGACCTCCTCGCCCGCATGCGGGCCGGCGAGTTCGCGGACGGCGCGCACGTGCTGCGCGCCAAGATCGACATGGCCGCCGCCAACATGAAGATGCGCGACCCGCTGCTTTACCGTATCAAGCGCGCCACCCACTACCACCGCGGCGATGCCTGGTGCATCTACCCCATGTACGACTTCGCCCATCCGCTCTCGGACGCCATCGAAGGGATCACCCACTCGCTCTGCACCCTGGAGTTCGAGAACAACCGCGACATCTACGACTGGCTGGTGGATACCCTCCCCTTCCCGGACCCGCCGCGGCAGACCGAGTTCGCCCGTCTCAACCTCACCTACACGCTGATGAGCAAGCGCAAGCTCCTGGAGCTCGTGGAGCGCAAGCTGGTGGCGGGGTGGGACGACCCCCGCCTGCCGACTCTCGCCGGCCTGCGCCGCCGCGGTTTCACGCCCGCAGCGCTGCGCGACTTCTGCGAGCGGATCGGCGTGGCCAAGGCCAACAGCACGGTGGACGTGACGCTCCTGGAATACTGCCAGCGCGAGGACCTCAACCCCGAAGTCCCCCGCGTGCTCTGCGTGCTGCGGCCGTTGAAGGTGGTGATCGAGAACTATCCCGCGGACCAGGTGGAGGAGCTGGAGGCGCCGTTCTACCCGCACGACGTGCCCAAGGAGGGGAGTCGCAAGGTGCCGTTCTCGCGCACCCTGTACGTGGAGCGGGACGATTTCGCGGAGGTGCCGCCGAAAGGTTTCCATCGCCTCTCCCCGGGGCGCGAGGTGCGGCTGCGCTACGCCTATCTCGTGCGCTGCGAGAGCGTGGTCAAGGACCCCACGACCGGCGAGGTCGTCGAGCTGCGGTGCACTTACGACCCCGCCACCCGCGGCGGCTCGGCCCCGGACGGCCGCAAGGTTCCGGGCACGCTGCACTGGGTATCCGCGGCCCATTCGGTGCCGGTCGAGGCACGGCTCTACGACCGCCTGTTCAAGGTCGAGCGGCCGGACCTCGAAGAGGGGGGCTTCGAGGCCTCGCTCAATCCGCAGTCGCTCGAAACGCTCACCGGCAGCCGCATCGAGCCGGCGGCGGTGGATCCGGCGTTGGGAGAACGGCTGCAGTTCGAGCGGCAGGGCTATTTCTTTCGCGATCCTGTCGATTCGAGCCCCGAGCGCCTGGTCTTCAACCGCATCGTGCCGCTGCGCGATTCGTGGGCGCTAGAGGCCCAGAAGCAGTCGCCCGCCACGTCTACGGTCCAGAAGGCGCCGGAGCCGAAAGCTCCCAGGGCGCCGAAGGAGCCCGAGGCGAAGGAACCCGAGCCGCTGTCGGCGGAGGAGCTGGAGCTCCTCGAGCAGCTTCGCCCCGAGGTGCTGCCCATCGTCGATGGCGTGCTCGCCGCTCACCCTGCCGAGGTGGAGAAATATCGCAACGGCAAGACCGGGCTCCTCGGCTTCCTCATCGCGCAGGTGATGAAGCAGGTGGCGCAGGGCGGCGGCAAGGCCAGTCCCAAGCTGATCAGCCTGATGGTGACGGAGCGAGTGAGGGCTGCGTAGAGGCTACAGCGGCTGAGGGAGCTCCGCCGTCTCCCGCGCCAGCGCCTCGTCCGCCTCGCGCATCCTGAGCCCGCTCTGCGGCCGCGCCAGCAGGAAACCCTGGAAGAGGTCGATGCCGGCCGCGGCGGAGGCGGCGAGGTCTTCTTCGTCCTCGATCCCCTCGGCCACGGCCCTCCCTCCCAGGCGGCGGGCGAGGCCGGCGATCGATTCGAGGACGGCGCGGCGGTCGTCGTCCCGCCCTGCACCGGCCACGAAGTGGCGGTCGATCTTCAGCAGGTCGGGGCGGCAGTCGAGGATCATCCGGTAGTTGGACTGCCCGAGCCCGACGTCGTCGAGGGCGATGCGCATCCCCAGGTCGCGCAGGCGGTCGAGGCTGTCGAGGAAATTCCGACCGGACCACGGGGGCGCGTGCTCGACGATCTCGATGATCAGCCGCTCGCCCGGGATGGCGCTCTGCTCGGCCAGCTCACAGAGCCAGCAGGGGAGGGTGCGGTCCTGCTCCAGGGTCGAGGCGTGGACGTTGAGGCACAGACCGGGCAATCCCGGCAGGGCCCGTGCCTCCTGGAGGGCGGCGGCGATGGCCAGGCGGTCCACGCGCGCTTCCCCCCGCTTGCGACGCACGTACTCGAAGAGGATGTCCGAGCGCTCGATGTTGGTGCCCCGCGGCCCCCGGGTGAGCGCCTCGACGGCGAACACCGCCCGCGCGCCGCCGCGGATCTCGAGGATCGGCTGGAAGACGGTGCTGAGCGCGCCGGGCTCGAAGATGCGGTCCCACAGCCGGCCGTTGCCCGTGGCCGTCATGGGGAGATCCTCAACAGCTCTTCGGCGACGGCGGCGAGGCGGGCGAGCGGCTGCGGCTTCTGGAGGAAGGCGTCGACGCCCCGCCCCATGGCCTCGGTCTCCACCTCCAGCGAGCCGAAGCCGGTCAAGAGGATGGTGCGCGTCCAGGGAGAGCGCTCACGGACGAAACGCACCAACTCCAGCCCCTCGGCGCTCTGGCTGCCGGTCAGCCGCAGGTCCGCGATCAGCAGGGCGTAGCGGACATGGGCGAGGAGCGCTTCGGCCTCTTCCAGCTCGCGGGCGCAGTCCACGCCATAGCCGAGCGGCTCGAAGTACTCGCGGACCGCGGACAGGATGGGCTCTTCGTCGTCGACGATCAGGATCTGAGGGCTCATGGCGGCGGCCCGTCTCGAGGCGAGGCGGGACGCTCCTCCTCTTTCGGCCTTTCTGAATTCCTGCCGTCCATTCTCCCTCTCCAGCCGTCCGGATTCAAGCCTCCCGCGCCGGGAGCGCCGGGAGACAAGGGGAGGGTCACCGTCATCAAGGCTCCCCCTTGGGGCCGGTTGGCCGCCGCCACCTCGCCGCCGTGCTGCTCCGCCATCCGCTGCACGATAGAGAGCCCCAGGCCGGTGCCTCCCCGGCGGCGGGTGAAGAACGGCTCGAAAGCGCGCCCCAGGTCCTCGGGACGGAAGCCGGGGCCGCCATCCTCCACCGTGAAGCGCATGGCCGTGCCGTCCTCCGTTGGCTCCGCCCGGAAGGTCACGCGCCCACCCGCCGGCGAGTGCTGAATGGAGTTTTCGAGGAGGTTTTGGAAAATCTGCACCACCCGGTTGCGGTCCAGCAGCAGCGGCGGCAGCTCGGAGGGCACGTCGAGGACGAGCTCGATCCCGGCGCGGACGGCGAGGGGAGCGCAGGCGACGACGGCGGCGCCCATCACCTGGCGGGGAGCGGCAGGGGCGAGCTCCAGGCGTGCCGGCTTGCCGTAGTCGAGGAGGTGCTGCATCAGCTCGTTGAGCCGCCCTACCCGCTCTTTGAGCACGTCGAGGTAGCGCCGGTACTCGGTGCGCCGCTTGAAGCGGGACTCGAAGGCGTCGAGCGTCGCCGAGATGCCGAAGAGGGGGTTGCGCACCTCGTGGGCGACGCCCGCCACCAGCGCTCCCATGGCCGACATCGTCTCGCTGCGGCGCAGCGACTCCTCGAGGCGCACCCGCTCGCTGACGTCGTGGATCACCACCACCCACCAGTGGTGGCCGTCGGGGCCGGCCGCGGGGCTCAAGGCCACGTCCCACACCCGGCCGTGCTCCTCGCGGGTCTGCAAGCCGGCGCGCTCGCCCGAGGCCACGGCCTGGGCGAGGAGCTGGAGCACGGTGCGCCACGGCTGGCCGTCGCCCAGCACCTCCAGCCGCTGGTGGATGGCCTCTTCGAAGGTAACGCCGGCGAGCGCGCGCGCCGCCTCGTTCATGCGCGAGATGCTGCCGTCCATCTCCAGCAGCAGCAGGGGGAACTCGAGGGCGTCGAAGGTGAGGCGCCACTCCAGGGCCGAACGGCTGATCAGCGCTTGAAGCGTTTCGGCAGACATGGGCAACCATCCGCGCACGAACGCCCGCAGCCGGCCGGCTCGCCGCCGAGCGGACAACCCTCCCGCGCTCGCATTCTGGGCGCCGTGATCTCTCATACTATATTGGTTTGGCAGGCTCTCAACAGCCCGGCTCTCCTTTCCCATCCCTTAACGGGCCGGGAAAGAGTTTCCCCTCTCCGGATATCAGCGGAGGCTCGATCGTGCGCCAAGAAGGGACATCAGGGACACCAGGGACGACAGGGACGAACAGCAAGAGCGCCCCAGCCGGGTTCCCCTCTCCCGGGGAGGGGGATGGGGTGGTCGGGAGAGGGGCAGGGGTGAGGGTCTTGGGCGGGGGCCCTCGGAGGCAGAGTTAACGCTATGGAGGAAGAGGACCAACCCCCTGAAACCATCGAGCTGCCGATCACCGACGTCCTCGACCTGCACAGCTTCCGGCCGGCGGAGGTGGCGGACGTGGTGCGGGACTATCTCGACGCGGCCTGGGAGAAGGGACTGCGGGAGCTGCGGATCGTTCACGGCCGGGGGATCGGCGTGCAGCGGCAGACGGTGCGCACGCTCTTGGGCCGCGATCCGCGGGTGACGGGTTTCGGCGATGCCCCGGCCGAGGCCGGCGGCTGGGGGGCCACCTGGGTACGCCTGCGATGAAGGAGCCGCGAGGCGTTGCGAAGAAGAAGCTCGGGCGCGGGCGGCGCCGGCTGTGGGCGCTCTTCAAACCCCAGGCGGCGAGCTTCGTCTACTCCCGCCGCTATCAGCTCGAGCTGCCGGGGCTGCTCTACGATCCGCGGCGGGGAGAGCAGATCCTCGCCTTCCTGGACTCGGCGGGCCTGCTGGGGAAGCGATCGCTCCATGCGCCGCCGCCGGCCACCTTCCGCCAGCTCCGCCGCGTGCACACCGACGACTACCTGGATGCGCTCAACCTGCCGGGCGCGCTCACCCGCATCGTGGGCTTCACTCTCCCGGAGGAGATGGCGGACCGCGCCCTCGCCACCCAGCGGTTCATGGTGGGAGGGACGATCCGCGCCGCGGAGCTCGCCCTGCGCTCCAAGGGAATCGCCGTCAACCTCGGCGGGGGGCTTCACCACGCCTTCGCCGGCAAGGGCGAGCGCTTCTGCATCTACAACGACGCGGCGGCCGCCATCGCGGAGCTGCGCGCCCGGGGTTTCGAGGGGCGGGTGCTGGTGGTGGACCTGGACGTCCACGACGGCGACGGCACCCGCACGATCTTCGCCCAGGATCCCACGGTCCACACCTTCTCCATCCACAACCGCACGTCGACGGAGGACGAAGCGGTCGAATCGACGGTGATCGAGCTCGGTTTCGAGGTCGAGGACGCCACCTACATCGAAACCCTCCGCTCGCGGCTCCCTCCAGTCTTCGCGGCGTTCCAGCCGGCCCTGGTCCTCTACCAGGCCGGAGCCGATCCGGCGGCAGACGACCAGATCGGGGACTGGAGGATCTCCGCCGCGGCCCTCTTGGAGCGCGACCGCTTCGTGCTCTCCTGCGCCCGCGGCGGCGAGCGCCGGCTGCCGCTGGTGATCACCCTGGCCGGCGGCTACGGCCTCAACGCCTGGCGCTACGGCGCGCGGTTCTTCTCCAGCCTGCTCAACCACGGGCGGGCGATCGAGCCCCCTTCGACCGAGGAGGCCGTCCTCATCCGCTACCGCCGGCTGGCGCGGGAGCTGGAGCCTCACGAGCTGACGGGCGAAAGCAAGGGGAAGGACGACTGGGGGCTGACCGCCGAGGACATCACGGCCTCGTTGAACGGACCGCACGGGCCGCGCCGCTTCCTGGGCTACTACTCCGCTCAAGGGTTGGAGCTCGCCCTCGAACGCGCGGGCCTGCTCGACCGCATCCGCAGCCTCGGCTTCGAGCAGCCGACGCTGGAGATGGACGTGGACAACCCGACGGGCGACACCGTGCGCCTCTTCGGCGACCTGCGCCGGCGCGAGCTGTTGATCGAAGCCCGGGCACGGATCGACCGCGGCACCCTCCCCGGCTATTCCCTGCTGCGCATCGAGTGGCTGCTGCTCCAGAACCCGCGGGCCGAATTCACCGCCGAACGGCCGCGTCTCCCCGGACAGACGCATCCCGGCCTGGGGATGTCGCAGGACGTCATCGCCCTCCTGATCCTCGCCTGCGACCGCCTGCAGCTCGACGGCCTCGTCTTCGTGCCGGCTCACTACCACACGGCCTCGCAGGGGAGGAAGTGGCTCCGCTTCCTGTCGCCGGCCGACGAGGGGCTGTTTCGCGCGGTGCAGAAGGTCTTCCACGGCCTCCCGCTCTCCGAGGCCACCCGGGCCCTGGATGAAAGAAGAGTGATCGACACCCGCACCGGCGAGCCCTTCGCCTGGCACCCCATGCCCTTGGTCCTCCCCGTCAGCGACCGTATGCGCCCCCTGATGGAAGGCGAAGCCTACGAGAAGGCCGTGGCGGAGGAGATGAGCCGGCATGAGCTCGAGCTGATACCCTGAGCCCTCTATGACCCGCCTCGTCACCCTCCCCCTCTGGGTGGCCGTCCTGCTCTTCCTCCTGGCGGCCTGGGCGGCCCTCGACCGCCTGCTGGTGCCCAGCGTCCGCTGGTACCTGCGGCGGCGGGTGCAGCGCGTCATCGACGAGCTGAACACGCGCCTCAAGCTGGAGATCCCCCCGTTCCACCGCACCCGGCGGCGGGTGCTCATCGACCGGCTGGCCTACGACCCCAAGGTGGTGGAGGCGGTGGACGTGCAGGCCCGCGAGCAGGGGATTCCGCGGGCCGTGCTGGCCGGCCGGGTGGAGCGCTTCGCCCGCGAGATCGTGCCGGCCTTCAACGCTTACTTCTACTTCCGCATCGGCTACTGGCTCTCGAAGCGGGTGGCGCGCTTCCTCTACCGCGTGCGCCTGGGCTTCTCGGACGAGGAGGGGCTCGCCGCCGTCACCCCGGGCTCGACGGTGGTCTTCCTGATGAACCATCGCAGCAACATGGACTACATCCTGGTGGCGTATCTGGCGGCGGACCGCACGGCCCTCTCCTATGCCGTGGGGGAGTGGGCGCGGGTGTGGCCGCTCCAGACCCTGATCCGCTCGACCGGGGCCTACTTCGTCCGCCGCAACTCGGGCGATCCCCTCTACCGGCGGGTGCTGGAGCGCTACATCCACATGGCCACGGCGGCGGGGGTGCCGCAGGCCGTCTATCCCGAGGGGGGATTGTCGCGGGACGGCAACCTGCGCCCCCCGAAGCTCGGCATCCTCGACTACATGCTGCGCTCCTTCGACCCTCGCTACGGCGACCGCGACCTGGTGTTCATCCCCGTGGGAATCAACTACGACCGGGTGCTGGAGGACCGCACGCTCCTTCTGGATATCGCCCCGGGTGCGGCGGGTGCCAAGAAGCCTGGCCCCGTCCGCGCCGCGATGACGATGCTGCGTTTCGCCCTGCGCAACCTCTCCCTGATGCTGCGCAGCCGCTGGCACCGGTTCGGCTATGCCTGCGTGAACTTCGGCAGCCCGATCTCCATGCGCCGTCACCTGGGGGACCGGGGGCTGGACCTGCGCACCCTGGGGCGCGACGAGCGCATGGTCTGTCTGGAAGAGCTGGGAGCGGAGCTGATGACGGCGATCGGCAAGGTCATCCCGGCGCTGCCAGTGCCGCTGGTCTCCGCCGTGCTCGTGAAGGCGGGCGAGCCCCTCTCGGAGCTGGAGCTCAAGGCGCGGACCTTCCGGCTGATGGAAGAGCTGGAGACCTCCGGCGCTCACGTCTACATCCCCCGGGGGGATCAGGACTACGCCCTCGACGCCGGCCTGCGGATGCTCACCCTGCGCCATCTCGTCGAGGAGAAAGACGGCCTCTACACCGCCCGGCCGGAGGAGATGCACGTGTTGCGGTATTACGCGAATTCGATTGGGCATTTGGAGGGGGGAGGCCTTGCAGCACCCATCCCTTAAACTCGGGGGCCGGCCCCGCGTATCTAAAAGGCAATGAGACGCTCCTCCCCCGGCGCCGTCGGGCGCCTGCACACTTTCGTTCGTGAGTACACGGACGGCCTGAGCTCGCGCGACCTGCGCCGCCTCTTCGATCGCGATGCGGCGCGGGCCTATGACGTCCTCACCCGCGAGCACCGCCACGTCGAGGAGCCCAGGAAGGGGCTGAAGCGGTTCCTCTTCCGCGCCCGGCTCGCCTTCCTCGGCCTCTCCTACAAGCTCACGCCGCCGCGCCGGCTGCTCTTTGCCGGCTCGCTCGTCGCCTACGTGCTGGGCTTCATCGGCAGCTCCACCTTCTCCTACCAGTCCCACCAGACCCGGGTGTTCATCGAGTTCTCCCCGTTCTGGTTCACCGTCAGCGTGTGCGGCCTCGTCTTCCTCCTCGCCCTGGAGCTGGTGGACCGCATCAAGGTGAGGGACGAGCTGGAGATCGCCCGCGAGCTGCAATCCGAGCTCCTCCCCCACGACCTGCCGGCGGTGCCGGGATACAGCTTTGCCCACTCGTATCGCACGGCCAACGAGGTGGGAGGGGATTATTACGACGTGATGGCCCTGCCCGACGGCCGCCTCGCGCTGGTGGTGGGGGACGCGAGCGGCCACGGCATGGCCGCCGGGATCGTGATGGCCATCGCCAATGCCACCCTGAAGACGGCTCTGGACCTCGATCCCACGCCGGAGCGGGTGATCGCCGTGCTCAACCGCACCCTGTACCGAACCGGCACGAAGCGCACCTTCATGAGCGTCTTCTACGCCCTGCTCCAGCCGGCCACGGGAGAGATGGAGTACGTCTCCGCCGGCCATCCCTTCCCCCTGCTGCGGCGGGCCACGGGGCGCATCGAGGAGCTGGGCAACGGCGGCTTCCCCTTGGGGATTCGCGAGCCGCTGCCGCTCGTCACCCGCCGCGTCACCCTGGAACGGGGGGACCTGCTTGTGCTCTACACGGACGGCCTCCCCGAAGCCGTGGACGGCCAAGGGAAGGCAGCCTTCGGCTACGAGCGCATCCGCGCCGCCCTGGAGCTCGGCGGCACGGCCCAGGAAGTGCACGATGGCATCCTCCAAGCCTTCGACCGCCACGTGGGGGACGAGCCCCTGCGGGACGATTTGACGCTCCAGGTGGTGGCGCGGCTGGGGTAGTAGACCTTGACGGTTCGCTCAGACGTCAGCAGGAACAAGCCGGAACGGCCGGTTTCCCGAATGCCGCTCCGAAGCCTCTTAGTGCTCGTCACAGAATAACTGTGCCAGTTCGCGTCCGGCCCAACGGGTCGGGATACCTTAGCCCAGGGCCGAGGCCGAAGGCCGATGCCCTGGGAAAAAGGCGCCCCTATCGGGGCGGCCTGAAGGGCCGCGATAACTCGGTTCGACACGAAGAGTATCGCGGCCCTTCAGGCCGCACTGCTTGGTGATCCTGCCACCCAGGGCGTCGGCCTTC
>DASUEN010000068.1:0-53505 GCA_036275055.1 Thermoanaerobaculia bacterium | reverse complement strand
CCTCCTGCGCCTCCACTTTGCTAAGCTCAATCACGGTCAACCTCCTTTCGCGTCTAGCCGCGCGATTACCCTGTTTGCAGGCCAGTATTCTGACACTGCGTCACAGGAGGTTGGCCTTCTCATCCCATCTCTACAGTGGGGGAGGAACCGGTGGTGATACGATCGGAGCAGCCACGGCGCCCTCCCCGGCATGGACGCCGCTCTCAAAGTCCCCCGGAGCTAGCTCCAGATCCCCCAGACCTTGCTCCGGATGATCCAGACCTCGCTTCAGATCCTCGCGACCAAGCTCCAGATTCTCCAGACCTTGCTCAAGGACCTCGCGACCAAGCTCGAAGACCTCGCGACCAAGCTCCACATCCTCCGGACCAAGGTCTGGACCTGCCAGACCTCGGTCCGAGACTCCCAGACCTCGCTCTGGACCCCCTGGAGCAAGGTCCGGACCACGTGGAGCTCGCTCCGGATCGCTTAGCGGACGGCCGCGGCGACGGCCTTCGCGAGCCGCCAGGCGATTTCCCAGTCACTGGCGGCGGGATGGATCTCGAGGGGCGGCAATCGCAGCGTCTCCAAGTGGATATTCCCCGGCACGGCGAAGGATTCGAGCTCGCGGGTGAGTCGCGTGGCGATCTCCGCCGCCCGGTGCTCGAAGCCGGGCGGTAAATCCAGGTGGAGGCTCTCGATCGACCACATGGGCGCTTCACTCGGGGAGCATTACTCGGGAAGATAACGGGCAAGGGCCCCGAGGTCGCCGCGGGTGAGCTCGCGGCCGTCCTTGCCCAGCTCCCGCCAGACGGCGAGAGTTACATGCTCCAGGGTGATCGGAGTGCCCGCGCCGGCCGCCAGGTAGGCGGCGTGGAGGGCGGCGTTGCGGATGCCGCCTCCCGTCAGGTTCGCCGTGCGGCCCAGGAAGCCGGGGTCCACTTCCGCCGTCCGGGGAGCCCGCGGCGGCAGCAGGCGCGACCAGAGGCGGGCGCGGGATTCGGCGTCCGGCCGCGGGAAGTCGATCACCACCTGGAAGCGGCGGGCGAAGGCGGGGTCCAGGTTCTTCCGCAGATTGGTGGTGAGGATGCACGGGCCGCGGTGCGCCTCGATGCGCGCCAGGAGATGGTTGACCTCCAGGTTGGCGTAGCGGTCCCGCGCCTCCTTGATCTCGCCGCGCTTGCCGAACAGGCTGTCGGCTTCGTCGAACTGCAGCACCATGGGGCGGCCATGCGCGGCGTCGAACAGGCGGTTCAGGTTCTTCTCGGTCTCGCCCACGTACTTGCTGACGAGCTGCCCCAGGTCCACCCGATAGAGCGGCCACCCCAGCTCGGCGGCGAGCACGGAGGAGGCGAACGTCTTGCCGGTGCCGGAAGGCCCCGCGAAGAGAGCGATCGGTCCGCCCACCTCGCCGCCGCCCCACTCCTGGACCACGGTGCGGCGGTGCCGGACCCAGAGGATCAGCTCGCGCAGCATGGCCAGGCACGAGGGGGGGAGCACCAGGTCGTCCCACGTGGCGCGCACGGTCACCCGCACGGCGCCTGGAGGCACGGCGTCGGCCTCGCGACGGCCGAGCAGGCGGGCGGCGATCCCCGGCCCGGGCCGGATCGGCTGGAACGGGTCCTCGCCGTCCATGCGCACCAGGTTGCGCCGCCGCAGCGTCCCCTCCTCGCCGAGAGCCACGTAGAGGGCGTTGGCCTCCACCGCGTCCATGGCCAGCAGGTCGTGGACGAGGGCGGGCGTGGGATACGGTTGCGGCGCTCCCGGCTGGAGGCTCTGGAAGAGCCAGCCCAACCGGGGCTCGGCCTCGGGAGCCACGGCGCAGGCCAGGAGGTCGTACTCATAAGGCGCGAGGTCCGGCGCCTCCACCACCCGCCAGGCCTCGGGGCGGATGCGCTGCACCTCGGACTGGAGGGTCTCCAGCCGGCTGATCGCCTCGCTTCCGGCCTGCTGGCCGCGGCGTGCCTCGGCCAGGCAGTGGCTCAACAGCTCGATGCGTTCCCACTCGGCGCGCAACAGCTCGGGGCGGGCCGTCACGGGTCCCTCGCCACCGATTGCGGGAGTCCAGGCGAGGCTCATCCGGCCCTCCCCGCCAGGGCGGCGTCGACGCTCAGGTCGATGGACTGGACGGCGGGAGCCTCGGTCCGCGGCGTCTTCGGGATCACCGGGAACAGGCTCATCTCGTAGCTGGCCGACGGGTGATAGGGGACGTCGCCCTGGGTGGCCCAGAGATGGTTGATGCGGTCGAGGGTCAGCGGCTCGAAGACCGCCTCCATGCGCACCGTGGTGCCGTCGCCCAGGTCGAGGGCGGGGAGCACCGGCTTCTCGTGGAAGACGCGGAGGACCTCGCCGAGCAGGCGCAGGTCGTTCTCCCCCGCGCTCACCGGGCTCTCGGGCGCGCCGAAGGGAGTGATGAGGCAGTGCAGGCGCAGCAGCCAGCTCTCGCCCGGGTCGATCCCGAAGGTGAAGCCGGAGGGCTCCACCAGGTAGAAGAACAGGTTGACGCGGTGCTCGGTCTCGGAGTCCTTGGCGGCGTCGGCCGGCGTGCCGAGGAGCACCCGCACCGAGTGGGTGCTGGCCTCCAGCTCGGAGCCCACGAAATCGGCCACGGAGCGGCACACGCGCGACAGGGAGGAAAGAGGCAGTGGCATGGGGCTCTCCCGCTTTTACAGCGATCGCAGATAGAGGAGGCTGGCGAGGGACTCGTCAGGGCTCGCGGTGAACGAAGGCTCCGGCGCCGCGGGCTGGACCGCGGTCGCCGGCAAGGTGACGGCGATCTCCAGGGTGCCGATGGTGACCCGGGCGGGCGGGGGAGCGGCCGGGGAAGAGGGGCGGCGGTTGACCTCCAGGGAGGGCCGGGGCGCCGGGGTGGGGTTCGTTTTCCCGGGCCCCCGCCCAAGACTCTCACCCCTGCCCCTCTCCCGATCACCCCATCCCCCTCCCCGGGAGAGGGGAACCCGGCTGGGGCGTTCTGGCTGCTCGTCCCTGCTGGCTGTTCTCCCTCTTCTCCCGGGGAGTGGGATCTCGGGGGTCGGGAGAAGAGGGCCGGGGTGATGAGGGTCTTGGGTGGGGGCGCTCGCCGCAAGGTTGGCGCCTTGGTCCCGCGGGGCTGAGCGCACTTCCGAGACCGGCGCCGAGGGCGTCTGGAAATTCGGGAACAGGCTGCGATGCCGCTCCTCCAAGCCGGCGTGAAGCGGACCGGTCACCGCGCCGCCGGGGCCCTCATCACTTCGGCCAGCCGGGTTCCCCTCTCCCGGTCGGGGAGAGTGCGGTGGGAGAGGGGACAGGGTACACCCCACGGCAAAGGCGTCACCGTCCCCTCTACCACCACCGGTCCCCCCCCACTGTAGAGACGCCCCGTTTCCGGGGGGAACCCCCAGTTGGGGCGTCTCCGAGGCGGGGAGAACGCCTGCACCCGCGAGGACGTTTCGCGGGCGCGGGGTCTCTCTGGATGGCCCTGGTGTTGCCGGGACGATCCCTTCCGGTTCGAACCGTTGTTTCCGCTGCGGAGACGCCCCAACCGGGGGTTCCCCCCGGAAACGGGGCGTCTCTCTCAAGAAAGGACCCCCTTTCTTCCGGCCATTGTCCGGCTCCCGGGCCGGTTGGGGCGCTACATTGGGGACGTCACCGGTGGTGGTAGAGGAGACGGTGACGCCTTTGCCGTGGGGTGTACCCGCCGGTTTAGAGGCAGGGATGTCTTGGTCGGGCGGCGCCCCCGCAAAGTTAGCGCCTATGGGGAGGCTGGGAGAGAGGGGCTGGGGGAGTGAGGGCCTCGCAGCGGCGGATAACGGTCCGTCCACGACATCGCTCGGCGTCACGTTCCGGTCTGAGCCGTCCTGCTTTTCTCCCTCTTCTCCCGGTGAGGGGGGAGGGAGGGGGCGGGAGAAGAGGGCCGGGGTGATGA
Organism: Thermoanaerobaculia bacterium; assembly: GCA_036275055.1. Taxonomy (GTDB): domain Bacteria; phylum Acidobacteriota; class Thermoanaerobaculia; order Multivoradales; family UBA5704; genus DATARR01. Next base: position 49,625 of record DASUEN010000068.1, on the reverse strand, counting down.
GGGTCTTGGACGGGGGAGCCGAGGCAAGGTTGGCGCCTATGCTCTCCTGGGCTGCGTTCACCTCCGGGTCCGCCGGCGCGGTGTCCCAGTCCGCCAGTTCGTCCTCCCCCGCCCCGGCCTCCGGCCGCGGCACCCAAGCCCCGCGCGGACGGCAATCGGCCACGATGTCGGCCAGGTATCCCACGTCTCCGTCTCCCAGGCGGGCGCTTCAGCCCGCCATGCCTCGCGCCTTGTCGATCAGGTCGATGTACAGTTGCCGCCGCTCGCGCGGCAGGCTCAGGATCTCCCTCTGGCTCCAGTGGTAGTGGGAGGCGAGGGCGTGGACGTCCGCGAAGATCTCCGTGCTCGCCCGCGACAGGCAGAGGTACGGATCGAGATACAGCTCGTTGGGGTGCCCGCAGTCTACGCAGGGCACCTGCACCCGCGTCACCAACTCGGGGGCGACCTCCTCCAGCGCCGTGTCGATCGCCTCCAGGTCCTTGGGCGTGAGCGGACCGGGCAGAGGATCGACGACGCAGCGGCGGGCGAGCCGCCGGCGGGCTTCCGCCGGATCCTCCACGGCCGCGATGGCTTCCTGGTCGGCCCCTGTGGGCACCCGCAGCCGCAGACGGCCGTGGCTCGTCTCGGCTGTGATGAAAGGGAAACCGTCGCCGGCCGGCTTGACGGGGAGCTCGGATTGACGGATCGGGACGTCGAAGGCGCTGCCGCACCGCGTACACGCGGCGGAGAGCCAGTCTTCGTCCTGACCGAGGGTCACCGCGAGCCGCCGCATCAGGAACTGCCGGTCGGCGACGCAGAGAGAGCGGACCGCCTCGGACCCCACCTCGCCACCCCCGAGCCTCCCCAGCGCGGCGGCGAGCACCGCCGTGATTCGCTGGGGGAGGCTCGCCTGGCCCCGGGCGGCCTCCGCGATGGCAACCTCCAACGCCCCGGTCAAGGGCGCGAAGGACCAGTCGCGGAGCCGCTCTCCCTGCTCGAAAAGGCCGCCGGGCAACATCTTAGGTCTCCGTCGGCTCCTGGACGCTGCTGTCGCGCTGCCACCCCTCGTGCTGCAGGGTGATGCTCTGGATGCCGACGGTGTTCATGGTGCCGGCGTCGAGGTCGGGGAGCGCCTGGTAATCCGAAACCCAGGCCCGGAAGAGCTTGTAGGAGATCGCCACCTGGCCCTGGAGGTTCAGGACGTTGACGACGATGTCTTTGCGGTAGTTCTTGAGCGACATGCCGCCGTCGCCCTCGATGTTGTTGACCAGGTTGGCCCAGGCCTCGAACACCGGATCGTGAGTGAGCCCCTGCTCGAGGGTGACCGGCTCGTAGGTGGTGCCGCCGGGCATGATCCGCTCGTGCGTGGGATCGTTGGAAGCCCGCCACTTCACGGGGTCGGTCTTCTTCTTGAGCGCGCCCATCTTCTTCAGGCCGGCGACGACCTTGCCGTCGATGATGACCTGGAACTTGAACGTCCGGTACGGATCGGACCGGTACGCGTTGACGGTGAACAGTGGAGCAGCCATTGTCTTGTCTCCTGACCTTTACTGGCCCAGCGTCTGCTGGATGCGGACGATGACGAACTCGGCCGGCTTGAGCGGCGCGAAGCCCACGACCACGATCACCTGGCCGCGGTCGATGTCGCCCTGCGTCATGGTGTCGCCGAGGCCGCAACGGACGAAGTAGGCGTCGGACGCCTTGTCGCCCTGGAACGCTCCGGCACGGAACAGGCCGTTCATGAACGAATCGATGTTGACCCGCAGCGACGACCACAAGCGGTGATCGTTGGGCTCGAATACCGCCCACTGAATGCCGTTGTAGACGCTCTGCTCGATGAAGATCGCGGTGCGGCGCACGGGCACGTAGCGCCACTCGGGGTCGGAGTTGGTGGAGAGGGTGCGGGTGCCCCAGATCACCGGCCCGAAGCTGGGCAGCTTGCGGATGCAGTTGACGCCGAGGGGATTGAGCTGCTCCTGCTCGCCGTCCTCCACCTGGTACTCGGTGCCGGCGACGCCCAGGAGGGCCGTCTCGACACCGGCCGGAGCCTTCCACACGCCGCGGCGGCCGTCGATGCGCGACCACATGCCGGCGGCGAAGCCGGAGGGGGGCACGAGCACGGTGACCGGGGCGCCGGGGTTCTTCTCGGCGTTGTAGTAGGGGTTCGCGACCTTGAGCCAAGGATAGTAGAGCACCGAGTAGGTCGAGGTCGGCAGGCTCAGGGCGTTGACGTCGTTCTCGGTGACGAGCTGCGCGCCCTGCGGCGGATCGGCGATCACCACCCGGTTGCGCATCTTCTGGGCATGGGCGACGGCAAAGTCGACGAAGGCCTTGCCGGCCGCGTCGTAGGAGCGGCCGGGGAGGACGACGATGCTGACGTCGCGCACCTTCTCGAGCTTCGCGAGGGCCGCCTGGAAAGCCGCCGAGCCCGCCGCGCCGCCGTCGGCGCCGCCGTTCAGGTCGGCCTCCGTGCGGCTGGGCGTGGAGCCCAGGACGTTGTTGAGGCTCTGCTGGCCGGTGCGCTCCGTGCCACCGTTGCCGGCGCCTAGCCCTAAGGAAGCCGACGCCGTGCCGGTGACCACCACCGCGGAGGTGGCGAGGCGCGAGCCGGAGGTCAGCACCAGGCGGTTGGCAGAGGCCACGGCCGTGAAGTCCTTGACTGCGCCCGGGGCGGCCGGATCGGTGCCGCGCACCTGGGTCTGGATCACGGTGGCGACGTCGCCGGGCTTCGAGGCGGAGGTGATCTGGGTGGCGTCGAAGGTTACGGTGCGGGCCGTGCCGTCGACCGTCACCGTCAGGCCCTTGCCGATGAGGCTCAGGGGATCGAGGCCCGTCAGGTCCTTGCCGAGGCTGACGCCCAGCATCTCGTCGCCGGCCTTCTCGGCCTTCACGGTGACGAGGCCGGAGACGCCGTTGATCTTTCCTTCGACGAATTGGGCGTTGCCCGCCGTGAGGGAGATGCCGGAAAACGTCTCGAGCGGCTTGAAGTCGTCGCCCGCGCCGGTGCCCACCACCGCCACGTAGCTGGTGGTGCCGCCGACCGTCTTGGGGGTGAGCCGTACGCGCAGGTCGTTGCCCCAGGCGCCGTCGTTGGTGGCCGTGAAGGTGAGAATGGCGTCGTCGGGCGTGAGCGTGGAGTCCGCGTCCGGTTGGAGGATGGAGCCGCGGGCCCTGCTGCCGCCCTCGGCCAGGCGGACGACGTAGGCCGCCGTGCCGCCGTTCTGGAAGAAGGCGGAGATACTGTGACCCATGGCATCGCCCTGGACGGAACTGCCGGTGTCGCGGATGCCGCCATAGAGGCTCTGATAATCGTCCCACTTGAAGATGAGCGTGGGCTCACCGACCGCCCCGCGGGTTGTGTAACCGAGGAAGGCCGCGGTCGACGTCCCGACCCCGCCGATCGGCTTGGAGCCGCTCGGGATCTCCTCGACGTACACCCCGGGCCGAAGGTACGTTGGCATGATCGTTCTCTCCTTGCGCCCTTCGCCGTTGCGGCATTGCAGGGCACGCATGTGCTCTTGGGATTTCTGGCCCGGGGACCTTGAGCCCCGGTACCGCTTCGAGTCGTGAGAGAGAACGAGGAAGGGGGGGAGATTCCCTCACCTTCTCCGAGGAAATCGGGCCCGCGGGAGCGTTTCTGCAAAAGCGGCGGAGGGGCTTCAGAAGCGGAGAGAGCGCCTCAGACCGTCCCTGGAGAGCGAGCACGATGCACCCTTGATAGAGAAGGAGCTGCGCGGGCGGACCTGCCCGGGTAGCCGACCCCAAGAGGAGATCGCCCTATGTCGAGACGAACCGCAGTCCTCGCGCTCTGTCTGCTCTGTCTCTCTTCCCTCGCCGCGGTGGCAGCCAGCGAGCCGCCACAGGCTCCAACGCCTGCCGTTGCAGGCTCGGTCGCCGTCACGAACGCGCCTGCGGCGGACCTGAGCTGGTTGCTGCAGCCCGCCGGCACCAGCCAGGAGCCGGCTGCCAACACCCTCTTCGGGGCCACCCCGGCTTTCACCTGCACGACCTGCATTTGTCTCTGTGTCCAGCAGGGAAACGATTCGATCTGCTGCCGGTACCTTTGCCATCCGATCGGCATGAACCCCTGCTAAGAGGGTGTTTGGAGGTGGCATCGCGAAGCGCCGCGCCGCGGGTTCCGGCCGCGGCGCTTCTCCTCTCTGAGAAAGACCGGATGATAAACGGGAGGCTCCTTCATGGCACGCAGGCGGCGACCGCCACGTCGTCCAAGAACCAGCCCGGGGCGGTCACCGTGCAGTCGGAGATGCCGGCGAAATCGACCCGGATCGTGTGGCCGCCGCAGCTCGTGAGCAGCCCGCCGCTCGCGATGTTGCAGGCGGCGTCCAAATTCACCACCGTGGAGACGAAGGTCGACTGGGTGCCGGTGAAGACGGAGGCCCCCGCGGTGCCGGCCGGCGGGCAGCTATTGGAGAGCGTACCGTTGTAGGACGCTCCCGAGAGGATCGTCGAGGCCGGGAGGAAGATCGGGCTGCCGCCGTCCAGGCTGAACAGGATCGCTCCGCCATCGAAGCCGGTCTCGAACTGGTAGCGGTGGGAGAGCGTCAGCTTCGCCCCCACGGTGCCGGCGGGCACCGTGATCGCCGGCGAGAGTGCCTGGGAGAACCGGCTGTTGCCATAGCTCGCCCCGCAGGTCGCGCCGCCGAAATGGAGGACTCCGGAGAGACTGCACGTCTGATCCCGCCAGTCGGTGCCGAGCGTCCAGCCCGCGGCACCGGTGCCGAAAGCCTCGTGCAGCAGCGTGGTCACGGTGCAGGGTGTGACCTCGATGCAGTTGCTGGCCGCGCCGCACGACTCGTTTCCCACCGGCTGGGCGACCACCTGGTACGCCTGGGTGACCCCGCTGGCTCCGGCGACGGAGACCGAGGTGCTCGAAGTGTCGTTGGTGGCTTTGGTGAAAGCCGATTTGCAGCCGGCCACGCTGTGGAAGACGTCGAAGACCACCCCTGCCCCCTGGCTGGGCCAGTCGATCTCCAAGTGGCCGGAGGGGTCGGTCGTCACGGTGAGGACCGGGTTGGCCGGTGCAGTGCAACCGGGGAAACAGGTCGAGGCGCCGGCGTCGGTGGTGCAGGCGATGCCGTGCCGGTTGAACGCGGCGAAGAGGGCGCAGGAGTGAGGTGTGCCGTTGGCCAGGTTGCCGTCGTCGTCGTCCACCGCTCGGAAGGTCTTCCACAACGAGCCGGTGTTGCAGCCGTTCGAGGTGAAGGTCGTGCCGGGAGTGCAACTGAAGGCGCGGGTCGCGGTGGACCGGCTGAGGTACCACAGGCGGTCGACGACGAGCCAGGCCGCCGGGCTCCCAGGGCTCGGCAGGTCGAGGTTGGCCAGGTCCCAGAGCGCCTCGGAGGGGACGTAGGACTCGCAGTGCCCCTCCTTGCCGCAGGGGCCGGCCCCGCCGCCCCCGGAAGGGCAGCGGAGCTGGGTAAAGTTCGCGACCGTGTGTGGGACTCCCGAGGCGTGCTGCGTCCAGTCGATGTCCCGCACCCCGGTGCAGGATGTGCAGGGGTCGCCGTAGCCGGAGCAGTTGCTCCCCAGGAATCCGCGTCCCACGCAGGAGTCGTGAAGCTGGAGGGCGGCGGTGAAGTCGCCGTAGGATTCACTCGTCCCCAGGTCTGGCGAGGAGCCGCTGCCGTCGTTGGCGTCGAGCCCATGACCATACTCATGGATGCTGATGCTCGAGAGCTCGCCGCTATTGGCGCAGCCACCCCCGGAACGGAAGAGGTTGAGGGACACGCCGTTCCAGTAGGCGTTGCAGGTCTGGGTGAGGTTGACGTTGGTGGTCAGTATCCCAGCGAGCCAGCCGTTGCTGGGAAGCCAACTGCGGCCGACCTCGCGCAGGCGGCTCAGGTGGTAGGACTGGGTGCGTGAGGCGTGGGTGTTGCCGGCGCCGCCATGGCCCGGCGTCGCGCAGTCGGTGCCGGCCGACATGCCGAAGTCGATGAGACCGGTGGGATCCGCGCCCTGATTGATGCTGCCGCAGGTGTCGACGATCTTGATCAGGCAACCCTTGAGCGAGGAGGAGCCGCCGGTACCGGAATAGAAGCCGGTGAAATCGGCGCAAGTCCCCGAGAACGCCGTCGTGACGTCCACGTCGGGCAGCGGCCTTTCGGCCTCGGGGGCGACGGAGGGCGCGATCAGGTAGACGCCCCCTTGCACCTGCCCATAGTCGTTGACGTCGGCAAACTCCAGGAGGGCGCCGGTCGCGGCGTCGACCCGGGCGCGCCAGGTGCCGATGACGCCAGGGCGCCGCAGGAGGAACTGCCAGGCGGTGAGGAGCCCCCGCCCTTTCCCCTCTTCCTCGCTGACCAGCAGGTGGAGCGAGCCGGGGTCGAGGATCTCGTCGTCCAGGCCGCCCGTGGCCTCCGTCACCACCTCCAGGGCTCTCTGCCGGCTGAGCGTGGGCTTGGACCTCGTCGCTCCGGCCGTGGGGAGCCCCTCGGTGCCGAACTGCACGAGGTTGCCGTGGTTGACCCGGAAGACCACCCGGGCGCCGTCGATCGGCAGGCCCCCCGCGACCACGTCGAAGTCGACGAACCAGACACCCTCGGTGGGCTGGCCCGAACGCCCGAGGTTCAGGACCAGAGTCGCCGGGTCCACTCCCAGGAGAGCCTGGACCCTGGGAAGGAAGGCGCGCGCGATCCGCTCCAGGGTGGAGAGCCTGATTTTCGCGGTGTCGGCGAGGGAAACGGCCCAGAGCCTGGAGAGGTCGGACCGGGTGAGCTGGTTGCCGGTGCCGGGGAGCCAGGGGATGCCTGCTCCCTCGACCATCTCGACGCGGCCGTTCGAGCGGTTGTAGTAGGCCTGCCATTCGCCGGTCTCGCCGATCTGGAAGAGGTCCCAGGCGCGGGAGACCTTCGGCGCCAACCCGGGGGCGCCGTGCTCGAGCGGCTCTACGGCGTCGCTCGGGAGGAGCCGGGGATCGGTTCGGACCAGGTCGTCGAACGGACGGGGCTGTTGCAGGGGCCGCTGGGCGGAGGCGGGAACGGCCAGCAGGAGCGGTAGGGAGCAACAGAGGGCGCGGACTACACTGCAGCAGGCTTGCGAGCGCATTGTCTCCTCCTCGAGAGATTCAGAGCTTCCTACAAGCTAGGGTGAGGGAGAGGAGGGAGGAGGGACAGCCTGCGGATGCCAGGAGCGCGGTGATGGCGCCCTATACCCGGGCGAAGGTGAGCGAGTGGGCGAAGGACGACAGGGACACCAAGGACACCAAGGACGAGGCTGGCCTCGCCCTCGCGCTCGGCCTTGGTTGTCCTTGCCGTCCTTGCCGTCCTTGGTGTCCTTGGTGTCCTTTTCCTGGCTGTCCTCCCGCGCTTTCGCCCTCCAGATCAGCCGGCGGCGCGATAGAGTCGAGGCTTCGAGGAGAGCCTGAATGTTCAAGCCGGTCTGGTTCGTTGGTTGGTGTCTGGTGGCCGTTCCGTGTGCGGCGCAGCAATTCGACTTTCCAGGCGCAGCGGCCGAGGATCCCGCCGTGCTCTCGAAGGCCATGCCCGGACTGGCCCGGGAGGTGATTGCCGTCTACCGGAACGGTGATCGCCGTCCGCATCTCGACAACCTGTTTCGATTGCAGATGGTCGCCGGCCAGTACGCGGAAGCGAAGGAGACTCTAGCGTCGCTGCACCCAATGCCAGCCAGCAGCGTTTCGCTGCAGGCCAACGCCACCAAGGTTCTCTACGAGATCTTCGCCACGGCCAAGGCGCGGCAGCCGAGCGAGGATGGAGCGCTTTTCGCAGAGGCGCTTCGCAGCGCGTTCCGCGAGATCCTTGGCCGGCTCGACGATCGCACCGCGGCGCTGGTGATGCGTGCGCTCGGCGCCGATCCATCCTCCATCCACCAGGCCGTAAACGACGCCCTGCAAGCGCAGAAAGGCAAAACCACCATCTCGCTCGCCGATGCGTTGACCCTGATCCGCGCCTACCAGGTCGACCAGGTCTTTCGCAGCCTCGCGCCGCTTGCCGCGCCTCTGATGGCCGAGGACGACCGCCGCCGGTACGTCATCGATCAGGACGTTCCGGTGCGAACCGCGGACGGCGCGACGGTCTGCGTCCTGGTGGTTCGCCCGCGTTCGGCCTCGGGGCCGTTGACGGCGCTGCTCAATTTCACCATCTATGCCAACCCCGGCACGACGATGGACGAGGCCCGGCGCACGGCCTCGAACGGCTATGCCGGCGTCGAGGGCCTCACGCGCGGCAAGGGGTGCAGCCCCGACCAACCCATCCCCTACGAGCACGACGGCTCCGACGCGGCCGCCGTGATCGATTGGATCAGCCGGCAGCCGTGGAGCGACGGACGGGTGGGCATGTACGGCGGAAGCTACGAAGGCTTCACCCAGTGGGCAGCGGCCAAGCACATGCCGAAGGCGTTGAAGGCGCTGATGCCGTCGGTGACGGCGGCTCCCGGCATCGACGTGCCGATGGAAGGCAACGTGTTCCAAACCTTCGTCTACTACTGGCCCTTCTACACCACGACGAACAAGACGCTGGACGACGCACCCTACAACGACCGCGGGCGCTGGTGGCGGATGAACCGCCAGTGGTACGTCACCGGCCAGGCCTACCGCGCGCTGGACAAGATCGAAGGCACGCCCAATCCGTTCTTCGACCGCTGGCTCGAGCATCCGAGCTACGACTCCTATTGGCAGGGGATGATTCCCTACCGCCAGGAATTCGCGCGGATCGACATCCCGGTGCTCACCACCACCGGCTATTACGACGACGGCCAGATCGGCGCCCTCTACTATTTCATCCAGCATCACCAGTACCTTCCGGGCGCCGAGCATTATCTGCTCATCGGTCCCTATGACCACGTCCGCGGCCAGCGGGGGACGTTCGGCCGTCTGGGCAATCCCCTGAGCGTTCTGCGGGGGTACGAGACCGATCCGGTGGCGCAAATCGACATCGGCGAGCTGCGCTATCAATGGTTCGACTACGTCTTCAAAGGCGCCCCCAAGCCCGCCGTGCTGAAGGACAAGGTGAACTATGAAGTGATGGGCGCCAACGAGTGGAAGCACGCCCCGTCGCTCGCCGCCATGGGCAACCGGACGCTGCGATTCCACCTCAGCGCGGCGCGGAAGGGAGATTCTTACCGGCTCAGCGCGAAGAAACCCGCGGGCAAAGCCTTCGTGCCGCTGAAGGTCGACCTCGCCGATCGCACCGACGCCGACCGCATGTCCCCCAGCAACGGCATCGTCGACAAGAACCTGGATAGTTGGGGTGGCGTCGTTTTCGTGAGCGATCCGTTCCGGAAGGCAACCGAGCTGAGCGGCCTCTTCTCGGGGCATCTCGACTTCGTCGCCAACAAGAAGGACCTGGACTTCACCGTCGAGCTCTACGAGCTGACGGCCCAGGGGAACTACGTCTCGCTCTCCTTGTACAAGGCGCGCGCCAGCTACGTGCGGGATCGCGGCCATCGCCAATTGCTGACGCCGGGCAAGCGCCAGCAACTGGATTTCAAGAGCGGGCGCTTGACCAGCCGCAAGTTTCAGCCGGGCAGCCGCCTCGTGGTGGTGCTCAGCGTCGTCAAGTGGCCCGGGGCGCAGGTCAATTACGGCACGGGAAAAGACGTCAGCGACGAAACGATCGCGGACGCCAAAGAGCCGCTGAACATACGATGGTTCGGCGACAGCTTCATCGACGTTCCCGTTCGGAGATGATGGTTCCCGCGATCCGCTGCCGCACTTCCTCCAAGTCCCTCTCGTCATAGGCCACCGCGACGCCCGAGCCCCACACGGGGCCGGGCCAGGCGGGATCGCTCACGGTGCGGGCGACGACGTGAACATGGAGCTGCGGAACGATGTTTCCCAGGGCGCCGGTGTTCACCTTGTCCGGCCGGAAGAGGCGCATCAGCACCTCGCTCGCCAGGGCGATCTCCTCGATGAGGATCGCGCGGGCCGCCGGCGCCAGATCGTGGACCTCCCGCAGGGACTCCCGCTCCGGAACCAGGATCAGCCAGGGGAAGCGGCGGTCGTTCATCAGCAGCACGCGGCAGAGCGGCAGGCGGGTGACCTCGACGGTGTCCCGCGCGAGCGTGGGGTGGAGGGCGAAGGGCATGGGATGCCTCTTATCACAACCTCGCCATCTAGGACGTGCCCTCGCGCGGTGACAACGGGCCGCCACTCCACGGACAGCGGATTGGCAGCAGGACAACATGCTGTCACCCCGGCTCAGCTCCTTCCCCGGTCCCGAAGTCGCCTGGCTCTATTGTTGCCAGTGGATTACGCCTTCCGGCCCGCGCTTCGCTACGGCTGGCTCCTGCCTTGCTCTCAGGCATCTATCGAATCGCAATGCCGACTCGCTGACGCTCTTCAGCGGTCGTTCTTCCCACGGAGGTTCGTATGCCCATATCACAGCATCTGGCCAAGCGTTTCACGAGAATTGCACGTGTTCTGGGATGCGTCGGTGCTACCATCCTGGCCGCTGTACCAGGCTACGCGAGCGACGACGCCGAAATGTTCAAGTGTTTATACCCGATTACCGTTACGTTCGGCGTGGCTGACAACTTCTCACCGGGCACGCCCGACCCGATCCCTTACAATCCAGCTTTGCCTGAGTTCGTCACCTACCTCACCAACACCTATGGTGCGGATCCCACGCACATGATAACCTTCGATGACCCGACGCCGAACCGCTGGATGGTGGCCACCCTGAGCCACGGCCTGCGAAAGTGCTTCTGTGGCGCAACCTCCTTGAAACTTTGCTTCCGGGCCTCCGCTCATGGGGACATACCCTCCAACGATACCGTGAACATCTACGACACCGACTTTCCGAGCTTCACCTTTCCCAGCGTCTACGGGAATTACATCGCCTCTCTCGTCGGATCTTGGAATGCTGGGGACACGGCTACGATCTGCATCGACCTCACCTCCCAGATGACCACCGGTCAGATCGGCGACATGCTTCAATTCGCAGTACAAGACGATACGGCCGTGGACTACATCACGATGACGCTCCAGTAGGCCCAAGAAGCCGGGCTCGCCTCTAATAAAGTCACCCTCGGATCATCGTCCCCTGGCGCACAGAGGGCTTCCTGGCGAGGAACACCGTGTGCGCCAGAGGGAGTGGGACGGTTCCGTAGGCTCGGGCCGTGCGGACCTGAAAGCCGGCTCCAGCGAGGGCTGCCTTCACTTCCTTCTTCGTGTAGAGGCGCTGGTGATGGACCTCTTCGCCCCGGCGGATGCGGTCGCCCTCGAGGAGGCGGTGAAAGATCATGCTCCGGGTCAGAAGACGGGCCTTCGGGTCCTCCCGGACTTCCACTTGGATCACCCAGCCTAGCCCGGAGGTCATGCCCTTGCGGGGCTGGTCAGGGGGGACTTGGCCCGGCTCGGCCACGTCGAAGACGAAGAGGCCGCCGGGACGGAGGGCGGCGTAGACACGGGCGAAGAGGCGCTGGAGGGAAGCGGCTGAGGGGACATCCGCGTCTTCGGGATCGAAAAGGTAGTTGACACATTCGCCGAGGGCAGTCACCGCCGCGCAGCGGGGGAGCTCGACCTCGTGAAGAGAGGCCTGGAGGAACGTCGCCTCGGGCGCCCGCTGGCGGGCGAGCGCGAGCATGCCGGGGGAGAGGTCGACCCCCAGCACCTCATAGCCCTCGCCGAGGAGGATCTCCGCCCAGATCCCGCTGCCGCAGCCGAGGTCGACCACCAGGCCATCCTTCACTCCGTTCCGGCGGAAGGTCTGCAGCAACCCCGGTGCAGCGCCGCGGGCGAAGTCGCCGAAGCCAGCGTCGTGGATGTAGGCGAGGTCGTCACTGTAGGACTCCATCCCCCCTACTGTATCCGAGGCTGGTCAAAACAGGTCGGAGCCCGGCCACGGACGCCGTCGCGAGCCTGACGGAATGGGCTCGCGACGGTGGGGGTTTGCGGTGTCCAATCTAACAGCACGCGCTGCAGGCTGGAGTGACGCAGCCAATGGTCGCGCAGCCGATCGTGCTCGTCTCGCAACCATCGGTGCAGTCACAACCGGTCGCGATCTCGTACGTGTCTCCCCGCCCGCCTACTCTCTTCAAGGCCGGCGACTGCAGATGACGGAGAGTCTCGCGACTGAGCTGCAGACGCTTGATCTGGTGCTTGCGCATACATCCTCCTTGTCGTGGAAGAACAATGGTACTCAGCGGCCCCAGTCCTCAGGGAAAGGGAACGCACTCGTCGAAGCAACCGCTGCAAAAGTAGCCTTCGGTGATTGAGTCGCTGCAGACCCGGAAGGTGCAGAGCCGCTGCCCTTCGGCGGGTGCACAGTCGACACAGATCCCGTGCTGGACGCAGGTAGGCGGCGGGCTTTCGGAATCGGCTCGCGCGACAGGAAGGAAGGACGGCAGGGCGAGGAGGAGGATGGCGGCGGCGAGACGCAACAGGGGGCTGCGATCCATCGGCGGCTCTCCTTGGGAAGAGGAGGCTCCGTTCGGCAGAGGCCTCTAGAAGACAGGGTGCCGCGCGGGCGCAGAGTGGAGCCGTGGGTAGCCTCCGCGGCGGTGAGATTCGCAGCCGAGATCTTGGAAACTGCGCGCGTTGCGCGCTACACTCCGCGCCATGTCACCACTCTCTCGCCGCGACTTCCTGGTTGCCACGGGCGCGTCCGCGGCCGCGCTCGCTTTTCCACAGGTCCTGCGCTCCGACGACGGCCTCGATGCGATCCAGGCCGAGATCGTGAAGCGCCATGCGGAGGGCGTTATGCGCCTCCAGGAATGGGTGCGTCAGCCTTCGATCGCCGCCGAGAACCGGGGGATGACGGAAGGGTGTGAGCTGATGATGCGCTTCGCCCGGGAGGCGGGCTTTCAGCAGGTTTCCCGCATTTCCACCGACGGCCAGCCCGGCGTCTTCGCCACGCTGGACGCCGGAGCGGCGCGGACCGTCGGCCTCTACTTCATGTACGACGTCAAGCAGGTCGATCCCGCCGAGTGGTCCTCGCCGCCGTGGGAGGCGGCGCTCGTCGACAAGCCGGGCTTCGGCAAGGTTTTGGTCGGCCGCGGCGCGGTGAACCAGAAGGGTCCGGAGGCCGCGTTCCTGGCCGCTCTCCACGCCATCCACGGCGCGGGCCGAAAATGCCTCGTCAACCTCGTGCTCGTGGCGGAAGGGGAGGAAGAGATCGGCTCGCCGCATTTCAAGCAGGTCGTACGGCGGCCCGAGGTCGCCGCCGCCCTCAAGCGTTGCACGAGCGTCTTCATGCCCGCGGCCTCGCAGGACCCGGACGGTACCGTGACGGTGTCGCTCGGCGCCAAGGGCGTCGTCGAGCTCGAGCTGGTGGCGAGCGGCGAGAAGTGGGGGAGGGGGCCCAAGAAAGACGTTCATTCGAGCAACCGGGCGCGGCTCGACAGCCCGGCGTTCCATCTCGTGCAGGCGCTCGCCACGCTGGTCACTGCCGACGGGGATCCGGCGATCGATAATTTCGCGGACGCGGCTCGTCCCGCTTCCGCCGCCCAGCGCGCGATACTCGACACGGCGGCGGCGCGTCTGAACGAGGACACCGCGAAGCGTTTGCTTTCCGCGGACCGCTGGGCGCAAGACCTATCCTGGCGCGCCTCGCTCGATCGCTTCCTGTTCACGCCCACCGTGAACATTGAGGGTCTGGTGGCCGGCTACACGGGGCCGGGAGGTAAGACCGTGCTGCCGCACCGCGCCGTCGCGAAGCTCGATCTCCGCCTCGTGCCCGACATGACGTTCGATGGTGCCGTGGCGGCGCTCAAGGCGCATCTCGCGAAGCGCGGCTTCGGCGACGTCGAGGTCAATCCGAGCGGCGGCTACGATCCGACCAGCACGGACCCGGACGCGCCCGTGATCCGCGCTGCGATGTCGGTCTACCGCCGCGCGCACCTCGACCCGATCCTCTGGCCCCGCAATGCGGGCTCCTATCCTGGCTACGTCTTCACCGGTGAGCCGCTCAAGCTCCCCGCCGGCCACTTCGGCCTCGGCCACGGCAGCGGCGCCCACGCGCCGGACGAATACTACGTGATCGAATCGTCCAATCCCAAAGTGACGGGTTGGGACGGCGCGGTGCGCTCGTTCGTGGATTATCTGTATGAGTTGGCTGCGGTGGGTTGAAGGGTGTCTTTGTCGAGCGGGCTCAGCCGGGGTAGAGCTCTGGTTCCAGATGTTCATCGAGCCTAAGAGCGCCACGGCCCTCCCGGCGCCATGCTTCGGAGGCGGGGGAAAAGGCGAGGACGCAACGGCATATTGCGAGGTCGCATCGGCGCAATGGGAGCTCGCAATCTCAGAATGTGAGCTCGCAATCTCGCGATGTGAGCTCGCAACGGCCCGATGTGAGATCGCAATGTCAGATTGCGAGGTCCCATTGCTCCGATGCGAGGTCACAACGGCAGATTGTGAGCTCGCATTCTGAGATTGCAAGGTCGCAACGGCGCAATGCGAAGTCGCAATGGCGGAATGTGAGCTCACATCGGCGCATTGCGAGGTCACAACGAGCCGATGGGAGCTCACATCGCGCCGTTGCGTGGTCGCATCGGCGCATTGCAAAGGGCTCGGCTAGGCAGGAGGAGGCACGAAAAGGGGGCGTGCCCTGAGGGTACACGGAACAAGATGTGCCATTGTTCGTCGCGTGACCCGGTCCGGGCGCTTCAGCGCACCTTCTCCTTAGGAGCGGCTGGTTTCCTGCCGATCCCGTCAGTCAAGGAGATGAACGCATGAAGAAGACCGTTCTCGTACTCCTCGCCCTCCTCTCCCTCATCCCGTTCGCGCAGTCCATGGCCCAGACGCTGCCGGCGAATCCCGCGGCGGCTCCAGCGCCTGATACGGCTGCGCAGTTCCTGGCGACCCTGGCGGGCGGGCAGACCCAGGCCGCCCCGAACGACCTGGCGCCTGCTCCCTCGTTCATGACCGGCTGCACCACCACCGCCCAGTGCCCGGCGGGCCAGCTCTGCTGCAACGTTTGCGGCAATCCGCCTGTAGTCGGCAGCGAGGTCACGTGCAGGGCCTGCGTGACGCCGATCAGGGGCCGCTGCCCGCTGGTCGTCTAGAGATCTACAGAAGAGCGGGGCTGAAGGTCAGCTTCGGCCCCGCTTTGCTCAATGCTGCTTGAGCTCGACGATGATGACGTGGACCCGCGTCGTGCCGATGTTCTCGGCCGCGTGGGTCACGGGCTCGCGCCAGAGCGTGTCGCCGGTCTTGAACTCGACGTCTTTCGACTTGCCGTCCGGAGTGGTGATGCGGAGCTTCCCGCCTTCGACCACGTAGACGATGTTCGCGGGATGAGAGTGCATGTTCTCCTTGTCGCCCGGGTTGCTCACGGCCTCGAGCACCCGTACCCGCTCGTTTTCGAGCTTCAGCTTGACCACCTTCGGCGACGCCTTCTCGGCGTCCTGTGCCGAGAGGCCGGATGCGCAGAAGCAGAGGCTCAGTATGGCGAGCAGCGGGAGGGAGCAGCGAAATAACCTGCGGATCGTCATAGGGTTTCTCCTGAAAAAAGGTGATTGGGGACTGCCACTTCACTGACACCGAATTTTGAAGCCCTTGCCCGGCGCGCCCTCGACGCTGCATTTCCGGACGCCCGGCGGCACGGCCTTTCCGAAGGCGACCGTGCTGTTCCGGTAGCGGCAGACAATCCAGACGCCGTGTTTCATGTTATCCGAGAGGGTCCAGACCAGGGGCTCTTTGCCAAAGGAATCCGGATTGTCCGGAACGAGATCGGCCATCTCGGTAGGGGAGCCGTCGAAGATGCTGACCATGGCGACGGCGCCGAGCGACTTCGGCGCTTCGCCCTCCTTCAGCAACCGGATCCGAGAGGGCTCCACGCGGAAGCCCTGCCAGTCGTGAGGGGGCCGCGCCTTGGGGCAGGTCAGCTCGACGGCCGAAACCGGCCAGGCCGCAAGGACGATCGTCGTTAGAGCGGCGGTCAGTATCCTGGTCATGGGAGCTCCTCCAGCGCAGAGTTTAGCCGAAGCAAGAGGGGGAGGCGCACTCCTCGACAACCGCCCTCGAAGTCGCTATCCTGCTGCGCAAACAGGAGGTGCGATCATGAAAAGCTGGTTGAGGAAGGCCCTGTTTCTCGCGCTGCCCCTTGCGCTCGCTCTCGCCGGTGGATTCGGTTTCCAGCCGCAGCCGGCCTATTCCATTCAGCTCTGCTCCATGAATGGCCGGCCATGCTTCACACCGGGACAAAGTTTCAATTGCACGTACTTCGGTTGCTGCCAAACGGTATGGACCGGCTCCTGCGTCTGCTCCGGAGGCACGTGGCACTGCACCGTTCCCCCCACGTGCCCTCCGGATATCTGCTGAAGCGTTTTGGAGGATGCCATGAAGAAACGAGCCCGCCGTCTCACCCTGAGCCGCGAAACGTTGCGCCGTCTGGACGAGACGTTCCTCCTCAGGGTCGTAGCAGGCCGTGCGGTGATCGTTCGCGAGACCGGCGAGCCGGCCTGCGAGTCTCCGCTCTGCGGACCGACCTATTGGGAGACTTGCGAGACGGGGACCGCCTGAAAGCGATCGACCCTGCGCTTCTTGACCCCGCAGGGGACGCCGTAGGTAGCCGGGGATTTCAATCCTCGGCAAGGCCGGCGCGGGACCTTCTGTCTCGGTGAAGAGCGTCGCCTCCGCGCCGGGGATTGAAATCCCCGGCTACCCACGGTAGTCCCTGCGGGACCGCAAAAACGATCCTGCGCCCCCCTACCCCGGCTTCCGCCCTCCCCGCAGCGCTTCCAGGAACTTGGTGTCCTCCTGCAGGCTCTTGAGCTCCGGGCTGTCGCGTAGTGTCTCGTCGAAATCCTTGTCGAAACCGGGATCGTTCTTCCGCGCTTCCTGAAGCTCCTTCAGGGCCGTTTCCTTGTCGCCGCTCAGATATTGCACGAGGCCGAGGGTGAAGTGGGTGTAGGGATTGCCCGGGGCGTAGCGCGCGGCCTTCTGGGCCTCGGCGAGCGCGTCCTTCAGGTTCCCCTTCTGCACGGCGCGGTCCGCCGCCTCCTCGTGCAGGTAAGAGAGGTTCAGGTCGAGCAGCCGCCGCAGCTCCGGGAAGGGCTGGGGATTGTCGTCCACGTTGATGTAGACGTAGCGGTCGTTGTTGATGTTCCTCCCGCCCTGCTTGCGGACGACGAGGATCGAGGCCGACTGGTGCCCGCGCGAGTCGCCGCCGGCGTCGTCCCCGGCTTTCAGGGCGGCGTAGAGGCGCTCGGCCAATTCCCCCTGGGTGGCCTCGAACGCCTTGCCCATGGCCTCCGGCACTTGCGGTCCGGCGAGGATGTTCCCCTGCGCCGACCAGGTCTTCCCCTGGCGGTCCCCGGCCCAGTGCGGCGCCTTGGGACCGGTGTACGTGGCAACGTTCCCCTTCGCGTCGACGATGGCCACCTGGCGGCCGTCCTTCCCCGGGAAGGTGTCGTCGGCGAGGAGCTTGGCGAGCACCTGCTTCGCGGTCAGCCCCGAGCGCAGCAGGTCGATCGCCTGCGGCCCGTAGCCGACGTTGACGTTCGCCTGCGTGGCCACGGCGCCCACGCCCGCCAGGGCCCAAGGGACCACGGAGCCGACGGAGAAGTAGCGCGAGGCCACGGCGACGCCCAAGTCCCCGTTCGCCGGATCGATCGCCACGATGGAGAAGGTGGAGACCGTGGGCGGCTTGTGGACCGGATGGCCCGGGGCGGCGAAGAGGGAGGCCGGGAAGGCAAGGAGGCAAAGCGCGAGCAGGTGTCTCATGGTTTCACCTCGGGGTAGCTGGCGGTCGGGTGCCATGGTAATCGAAAACCGGCGAAGAAGCCTCTCGCGTCCGCCCAGCCGGTAATGCGCCGTATACTTACCCCCTGATGGCGCCCCGCTTCGACCCTGACAAGCTCACGATCGACCTCTCCGTCGCCGATCTGCTGGATGCTCCCCTGCTGCGCAGCCTGGGGTTTTCCAGCCGCGGCGGCTACGAGCGGCTGTGGCTTGGGCAGGCGATCCATGGGCGGTATCAGGAGCAGCGGCTGGAGGAGGACCCCTCGTACCGGCGCGAGGTGGTGATCTCCCACTCGTTCGACCACCGCGGGTGGAAGGTCACCGTCCAGGGGAGGGCGGACGGCATCCGCAAGGAGTCGGACGGCACGCTGGTGGTGGAGGAGATCAAGTCCGTCCGCCGCGGTGGCGCTCTGCCTCCTCACGTGCGCGAGAGCTATCAGCGCCAGGCGCTCCTCTATGCCTGGATGCTCTCCCGCGCCGAGCAGGCGCCGGTGCGGGCCGAGCTGGTGCTCATCGCCATCGGGGCCACGGATGGCGACGGCACCGAGCGCGAGAGCCTGGACCCCAACTTCGAGGCCCTGGAAGCCTCCGTCCGCCGGCGGGTCAACGGCATCCTCAGCGGCTGGGAGGCCGCCCAGAAGCGCTCCGCCGAGCGCAGGGCCGCGGCCGAGCGGCTGGTCTTCCCTTATCGCGAGACGCGCCCCGGCCAGGAGCTGATCCTGGCCGCCGTCGAAACCGCCGTGGCGAACCGCGAGCACCTCCTCCTGCAAGCCGCTACCGGCATCGGCAAGACCGTCGCCGCCCTGTATCCTGCCCTCAAGTACGCCCTGGCCCACGACAAGCGGCTCTTCGTCCTCACCGCCAAGAACACTCAGCAGGAGATGGCGACCGGCGTCCTCAACCTCCTCAACCAGGACGCCGCCTTCCGCTCCCTGCGCCTGCGGGCCAAGGCGAAGATGTGCGCCAACGATCAGATTATCTGTCATGAGGAGTATTGCCGCTTCGCCAAGGATTACGGCCTGAAGCTCGCCACCTCGGGAGTCCTCGCTCAGATTTACGACGGGCACGCGGCCATCGAGCCGGACGACGTCTATCGCGCCGCCCAAGCCGCCGAGGTCTGCCCCTTCGAGGTGAGCCTCGAGCTTTCGAACCGCGTCCAGGTCACGGTCTGCGATTACAACTACGTTTTCGATCCCTACGTTTCGCTCACCGCCTTCGGCTCCGGCGAGGACCTTTCGGACGTCATCCTGGTGATCGACGAGGTTCACAACCTGGTGAGCCGGGGACGCGGCTACTACAGCCCCGAGCTGTCATCGCACGACGCCCGCCGCGCCGGCGAGACCGTGGGACGCTGGGGCGAGCCCATTCACTACCGCATCGAAACGTTGTGCTTGAAGCTCGCGGCCTTGATCGACGGCCTCGTGGCCGATGCTCTCGAAGAAGGGCCGCCGGGCGACCGCGCCGTCGAATGGCCCCTCCCCGAAGCCCGCTTCTGGCGCCTGCGGACGGAGCTCGACGCCGCCTTCGTCGATTATTTGGAGCACCAGCGGGAGACGCGCACCTTCCGTGCCGACGACCCATTCGTCGAGCTTTATTTCAATTTCCTCCGCTTCCTGAACGGACTGATGGTTTCCGACGCCGCCTTCAGCCACGTCGTGGAGTACCGGAAGGGGGACGGGCGGATCAAAATCCTGTGCAAAGATCCCAGCCGTTTCCTGGGTGGCGTGATCAATCGCGCCCACGCCGCCGTCGGCCTCTCGGCCACCTTGTCGCCGCCCGAGTTCTACACCGGCCTCCTGGGATTCGAGACCGGCCGCACGGCGTTCGTCGAGATCGCCAATCCGTTCCCGGTGGAAAACCGGCGGGTGGTGATCGATCCTTCGGTCGCCACCACCTTCCGCGCGCGGCCGACGAATTACGATCGCATCGCCGAGCGCCTGGCGGGTTTCGCGGATTCGGTGCCTGGCAACTGCCTGGCGCTCTTTCCCAGTTACGCCTTCCTTTCCGAGATCACGGGGCGGATGCGGCTGCGCAGCAAGCGGGTCCTCGTCCAGCGCCAGGCGGACAACGAGCAGGAGCGGGACCTCCTCCTCCAGGCCCTGCGTTCGGCGATCTTCGGCGACATCCTGCTGGTGGCCGTGGCCGGCGGCGTCTTCGCTGAGGGGGTGGATTACCCCGGCGAGGTGTTGAAGGCCGTGGCCGTCGTGGGACCCTGCCTGCCGGCGCTGACGCTGGAGCAGCAGCTCCTCAAGGATTATTACGAGGAGCGCTTCGAGCGCGGCTTCGAGTACTCCTTCGTGGTGCCTGGCATGACCCGCGTGGTCCAAGCCGCCGGCCGCCTCATCCGCTCGCCGCAGGATACCGGCGTCATCGCCCTCTTCGACCAGCGTTTCCTCCATTCCCCCTACCGTGATTACTTACCCGCCGACTGGCTTCCGGAAGAAGGCGCCGGAGCGCTGGTGGGGAACCCCTCGGCGGTGGCGGAGGAGTTTTTTCGGGCGTTGAGCTTGCGGCGGTAGACGCTGGAGCCCGAATGCCGGACGGTTGGGGCTCTGGGTCTTGGGCGGTGGGAGATCACCGTCCTCCCGAATCCGGCCGGTCCGCCAGACGAATCACCGTCTGTTGCATCGTGGCGCAGAGAGTCTCGGCTCCCGCGGCCACGGCGAAGACGTCTATTTTACAGACCGTGAGGGTACGCCCGGGGCGGACCACTTGGGCCCGGGCTACCACTTCCTCGCCCTGGCCCGGAGCCAGGAGGTTGATCTTGTACTCCACGGTGAGCACGGAGTCGCTCGCTCCCATCAGGGTGTAGGCCGCGTAGCCGCCGGCGCTGTCCCCCACGGCGGCCATGGCGCCGGCGTGAAAATACCCGTGCTGCTGCCCCAGGTCCTCCCGGAAGGGGAGGCGGATCTCGCAGTACCCGGCTTCGACGGCGGCGAGCTCGGCCCCCAGCCGCTGCATGAAGCCCTGGCGCTCGAAGCTGGCGCGGACGCGGGCGGCGAAGCCGGGATCGGCAGGCTGGAAATTCACCCTGGCAACCTCCGCCAGCGACGGACGCGGGCGACTCCGGGGGCACGGAAGACTTCGGCTTCCACGCTGCGCGTGCGGTTGCCGTAGGTGGCCGTCGCGACCACGTCGTACAAGCCCGGGCCGATGGCCGTGACCTGGGAGGCGATCTTGCCGTGGCCGAAATCGTGCGCGGGCGCGCCAGAAAAGCTGGGGTCGCGAAGAAGGCTCGCCACCGCCTCGGCCACGGCAGCGTCGGCCAGGGCGGTGAGGATGACGGTCTGGGCGTCCTCCCGCACCAGGCGCATGCGGAGCTGGAGGGACGCCGCGAGCAGGCCGAGGGCGATGGAGAGCAGGACGAGCACCGCCAGCGCCATCAGCAGCCCGAAGCCGGCTTCGCCCTGGCGCGCGGGCTTCACCACGTATCCCCCAGGCCGCCTCCCCGGGGAAGGAGATACATCCGCTGCGTCAATTCTTCGGTCAGCGGTCCCCGGTAGAACGGCATCACCGCCAGGGGAGTATGGGGCACCGTGCGGCGGCGATAGGTGATCTGTAGATCGATCAGGCTCGTGCCTGGCACGACCTGGCAGCTCCAGGCCGTCACGTTGCGCCAGAGGGGCATGGGGGGCGGCGGCGCGCTGCCGTCAACTGGCGTGACGGAGCGAAAGAGGTCGGTCCCCTGCTTGGTGTAGACGATCTGTCCCCCGGGTCCCCCCACCATGAGTATCGCGGCCAGCGAGCCGTCCAACTGGGGAACGGGAGTGGCGGCGGCGGAGCCCTGAACGTCGCCGCGAATGCGGGAGATCACCAGCGGCACGGGGGTATCGGCCGCTTCGCCCGAGGTCTCCGCGAAGAGCTGGGAGGTCTCCATCAGGAGCTGGGCCGCGAGCATCAGACCCAGCATCAGGAGCACGAGCGCGATCAGGATCTCGATGAGAGTGAACCCGCTCTGGCTGTCCCTGGAGCGGCGCATCTCACCCCTTGGGCGGGCTAAAGACCATGGTCTGGAGCTCTTTCTCGACCTTCCGCGCGTCCACCGTATAGCTGGCCTTGAGCGTCACCTGATAGAGACCGGGAAGCGCGGTGGGATCGACCTGCATGGAGATCGCGAGATCTTTCGGGGCCGGCGAGCCCACGGCGGTGGTGTAGTTGCCGAGGTCCGCCTTCTCGAGGGGGATCGCCCCGGCGCGCACGGCCTCCATCGTCGACTCCATGGCCCGGAACGCCTGCCGCTCGCCGTCCATCCGCCGCACCATCCGCGGATTCTGGAGGACCAGCGCCATGCCGAGGAGCAGGGCCACGCCCAGGAGAACGAGCGCGATGAGGGCCTCGAGGAGGGAGAACCCGCGCTGGCTGGACCTGGAAGGGCCTGAAGGGATGGCCATGATGTCGGAAGACCCGGGGGGAAGGATAGCACTACGGGGAGGAGATGGCAGGTCCTACAGGGGGAGCTCGCCGCGGTCGATTTTGGCCTCGACCGCCGCGACGATCTCGTCTTCTTCCCGGAGGAAGGCCTGGAAGCGGGGGTGCGACTTCGCCTCGTCAAAATAGCGCCAATCGATGAGAACCCGCCACGCGTAGCCGTAGTGGAGGCGCGCCAGATGAAGCCAGGCGAGGATTTCCTTAATGGCTCCGGCTCCTTCAGCAGCAGCAAGGGCCGTAGCGGCCAAAGGCTCAGGCCAGAGACCTATCGGAGTCTCTGAGTAGGCCGAGCGGTCGAACGTCATCTCAAGCGTGTAGCCGCTGAGCTTGGCTAGCTCGGCCTCGCCGCTCAGGATATCCTCTGACTCTGCAGGAAGCCGATAGAAGTCCTTGAGAAATGCCAATACTTTGGAGCCCTTTCGGAGGTTGCCAGCGGCAAGCCTTTGGACGGACGTTAACAGCCGAGGAAGATCGTCAATACTTCTGCGGGACCATCGCCAAATAGAAGAGGTGGCCAACCTGAAAGAACTTGGCGCCATGACTTCATTTTTCTCGGTATGGCTCTGGAGAATCCCTGGGCGAGAGGAGATCAACTTCTGCTTTACAAGCAGGGCGCAAAAATTACTCAGGAAGTACTGATATCTGTCCAGGTCTCCTTCACTCTGGCGTATCAACGAGGAGAGAGCTCCCTCGGGAAAGGAATATGGCGTTGGACTCTGAAAGTAGATCAAGCAGCGAGCTAGAAAACGTTGGTGCCCTTCGTTCTGCAACGTTGAGAGCAAGACCCAAGCTCTCTCAAAAGGGGATGCAGAGTCAGTGTGGAGGGCAGCCACTGCTGCAGCGACCGAGATACGACTAAGATCTTCCCAGCGGATCTCCTGACGCCGTTCGGGCAGGGAAGCGACACCCCATGCCGTGGAATAGACCGGAATCGGGGTATCCAGATTGCGCAGGAGACGAATTTGAGGTAGCTGGCGGGCTGCTGCTTCGCAGAAACTCCTTAGTCCTTCCGGGCTGGGGTTGCGTAAGAGGCTCAGGAAGTGAAAGTGCTTCTCAGCACCTTCGAGGGCGCCAGGCAGTAGCTTCGACCGGATTCGGCCGGCCAGACTGACATAAGCCTGAGAAATCGAGTCGCGAGGAAGCTCCGTGACGAAGACGACTTCCCGGACCGCCGCCAACGGATGATAGGGAATCTCCACCATCTCCGGGTATTCGAAGGCGGCCTCCAGAGAACCTCCCTCATCTCCTGCCAGACGGTCTGGTAGATCTTCAACGGGCTGGCTGGTGTCTTGCCGGAGGTGGAGGGCTCGCCGCAGGGCTCGCAGCCGCTCCTCGACATCGGGTGTCAGCCAGGGCGGAACCGGCCCCACGGCCATCACGAAGCGCTTGGCCTTCTTGCGGTTGAACAATCCGATCTTCTTCATGAAATACCGGGTCCCCTCGACATTCTGCTGATTGAGCCCGCAGCAGAGGACCAGGGAGTCCGCAACCGTGCCGATGGAGAAGCCGGCGATTTCGTTGAGGCCGGTTCGCGAGTCGATGAGCACGACATCGTAAGCTGCCGTCACTGAATCGCGCAGAGCGAACAGGATGTCCCCTGGCGCCTCGAAGCGAGCGCTGAGAAAGTGGCTCCGCACGTGATCCCCGAAGCGGTGGCCCGGCCCGTCGCTCTGGAAGAGGTTCTCGAGATCGAGCTCTCGCAGGCGCTCCACGTAATCCGGAGGCGGTTCTTCGCTCGGTGTTCCAGCCTTGCGAGGTTCCAGCGTGGCCGGGATCAGGTCCAGCCGCCCGTTACGATAGGGAATTCCGCTGGGCAACCGTTCCTCCCCGGGTTCAGGAAGGGTAAGCGGCACGACGTACTCGGCTAAGGAACGGGGATACTCGGGAGGCCGGCCACTGGAGTCAGCCTCAGCCAGCGAGCGTCTGGCGTCCACCAGGAGATCGAGCGAATCTTTGCGGACGTGAGCCGGGCGGCGGCGAACTTCATTGGCAAAGAAATGGGTCATCCCAGGCGCCTCGAGGTCGAAATCGACCATCAGCACCCGCCAGCCTTCTAGGGCCAGGACGTGAGCCGTGTTGACCAGCGCCAGCGTCCGCCCCACCCCGCCCTTGTAAGAGTAGAAGGTGACAACCCGGGTCGGACCGATCGGTTCCGGCACAGGCGGCTCTCCTCAGGCGGCTCTCGAGGGAAGATGGTACCTGCGATCGAAACCGGGATTTGCCTGGAAGCTCGACAGTAGAGGTTTACGGTGTGACCTGGCCAGGAAGACCGGCCGCGCGCCATTGGCTCGCAATCGCCGGTCGATGGCTTCCTGCAAGTCGCGAGGAAGGGACAGGGTGCGGGAGAGAACGGCACGTGTCTCGTCTTCACCCTCTGTCCTCAGCGCCACGAAGATCAACTGGCCAAGCTCTAGATCGCGCTCATCCTCCGGGCATGCCTGCCACCAAGCCGCGAGGTGGGATACCTGCTGATGCAGCGACGTTCCCAGGGCGGAAAGGGCGAAGGTGGCGGTCTCCGGCCGGGTTAGCAAAACCTTCCAGATGGGCCGCGCGGGGCTCCCGGGCCAGCCGGGCGACTGCCGGATGGCGGCGAAAAGGATCCCGTCAGCCAGTTCGCGATCCGGCCAGCGACCGGCGAATGCCTCGGGATACCTGGCCAGTGCGTCCAATTCAGCCGCAAACCAGGACGCCGTCAGCGGCAGCGCCTTCTGCTGGCAGAGGCGGAGCAGCGGGCGAAACCAGGGTGACGGGGAAGGCGCCTCCGCCAAGGCGTCGTCCAGCAGGCGGCGGATAGCGTGCCCTACGAGAGGTACCAGCGGATGGCCGGAGCCGACACCTCGCAGGATGCCCACGAGGAGGGCCTCTGGGTCTTCATCGATCCGCCGGTCGAGAGGGAACCATGGATCTCGGCCGCTGAGGCGTTCCCGCAACCAGCCGGCCAGCCAATCCGGCCCCATCCGCTCCAGGCATTCCGGATCGAGGCTGCCGTCCGCTCGCAGGCGCGGCTCGAAGAGAGGCTCGCTCATGCGATCGACCCCACGAATCGCGGCGGTTCGCTCAACACGTGCAGCGGAGCGTTGTCGTGGATGATCTCCGGCTGTGGAGGGTAGGCGCCAAGGGGCTCGGTCCAGCCACAGCAGGAGGACGGCCGCCCGCCGTCCGAAGCTTCCTCGGACGCCGGGCGAAACAGGTGGACCCAACCGGCATCGGCGACCGTCGGGAACTTGTGCCCATCGACTGCGTCCGTTGGGTAGGCCATCTCGAACAGAATTTCGTTGGTGCGGAGCCGTTGCCACAAGGGCAGAGCCAAGGCACGTGACAATGCCCCGGCGTCGTCGCGCGGTGCACCATCAGGATGCTCGAAAGTGGCGAAGACTGTGTCCCCTCTCCCCAAGCGGTCGCCTGGATTCAGCCGGGTGGGCGACCAGCGGTCCCGGAGTTGGACGAAGGCGGTCTCGGGCGGCAGAGCCTCGCGGTCGAAGGCATCGCGTGCCAGTTTGCCGAGCATACGCTGGACGAGCGTCGCCGCGAGAGTGCGGCTGGGGCTATACCGCAGGAGACCATCCGGAAGGTGACTTCGCAGGACTCGCAATCCCAATCCGGCAAACTCCTGGCAAGCCGCCTCGTAGCCGGAGTGCAGTTCGCCGGCCGACGACGCAGCGAGACAGGCGGCACAGCGCCGCAGGAGCTCAGCCAGGACAGCCGGATCACCAAAGTCACCTTCGCCCACCAGGTGCGCTTCCGCTTGGAGATTCGCCAGAATGCGCGCTCCGTCCAGAGGCTCCTCGGGATCGAGGCCGGCGTGGCCCGCGAGCCATTCCGTCCAGCTCTCGAAGGACTCTTTCTCCTCCTCGGAGAGCAAGTCGAGCGCTTGGCGATAGAGGTCCGAGGGCATGGCTCTAGGATACTACTTCTTCCTCGGGTGAAGCCTTTACCGCCCCGGCAGGCGGTCTACCCGCCTGGTGAGCGCGCAGCGAAGAAGCGATCTGCTGCATCAGCGATGGGTTCTGAAGCACGTAGAGCGTCTCCTGCTCGCTCTCCCAGTCCTGCGCCCCGATCACGACGAAGTCCCCGCCGGCCCTCCGAGTGATCCACAACGGTGTTTGGTCCTCGATCGCGGCGTCGACGGCTGCCTCGAGGTTGCTGCGAAACTCGGTGACGGTCATTTTCCGCATGGCTGTCGTACCTCCGGTCAAGGCCGGGCGCGCTTCCGCTCCGCCACCAGCTTCTCGATCCGCTCCCGCAGCTCCGGGCTGCGCAGCCCCGCCGTCTTGGCTGCGGCCAGCGCCGCCGCGGGGGGCTTCCCCTTCTCCAGCACCAGCCAGGCATACCACAGGGCTCCCGCGCGAGCGGCGGTGCCGCAGTGGAGGAGCACCGGCCTTTGGGCCTTCTTCATCGCCGCCAGGAAACGGTCGATCGTGGCCTGGTCCAGCTTGGCGGGATCGACCGGGAGGCTCACGTAGGCGAGGCCGTTCTGGCGGGCGGCTTCGACCTCGTCGAATCCTCGCGGCTCGTCCGGCAGGCGCAGGTCGAGGATGGTCTTGTAGCCGTCCTCGGCGAGGAGCTGCACCTGCTCGCCCGTGGGCTGCCCGGCCAGCAGGACCCCCGGCTCGGGAGAGGTGGCGTTGGCGATGCCGAAGGTCTCGGGAGGACCCTTGGCCCCGGCGGTGAGGGCGAAAATGGCGGCGAGGATCACCAGGATGGCCACGGTCAGCGGGTTTTTCCATCGCGAGCGCATGAGGCGTACCTTATCGGGCCGCCGCAGTCTTTGCTACCATCCCCTCCACTCTTTCAGGAGACTCCCTTGAAGACATGGACCCTCGCACTCGTCTTTCTCCTCCTTCTCCCCTGCGCTCTGCGCGCCGAGGAGACCCTTGGGTATTACCGGTTTCCGGCCCTTCACGGCGACACGGTGGTGTTCGCGGCGGAGGGCGACCTCTGGCGCGTGGGACGCCAGGGGGGCACGGCGACGCGGCTGACCACGCATCCGGCGGAGGAGTCGAACCCCGCCATCTCGCCGGATGGGAAGACGATCGCCTTCTCCGCCGCCTATGAAGGCCCGGTCGAGGTCTACACCATGCCGATCGACGGCGGGTTGCCGGTGCGCCGCACTTTCGAGGGGGGGTATGCGCAGGTGGTGGGGTGGACCCCCGGCGGCGAGATCCTTTATGCGACCCGCCGCTGGTCGAGCCTCCCCGCGACGCAGCTCGCCCGCTTCGACCTGGCGACGGGGAGGAGCTCCCTCCTGCCTCTGGCCCAGGCCGCCGACGGCGACTTCACGCCGGACGGCAAGACGCTCTATTTCACCCGCTTCGCCTTCCAGGGGAGCCACACCAAGCGCTATCGCGGCGGCACGGCGCAGAGCCTGTGGCGCTACCGCGAAGGGGACGCCGAGGCCACCCCGCTGACCGCCGACTTCGAGGGGACCAGCCGCGATCCCATGGTCTGGCAGGGGCGGGTCTACTTCACTTCCGACCGCGACGGCACCCTCAACCTGTGGTCCATGGACCCGGACGGCCACGACCTGAAGCAGCTCACGACCCACCAGGGGTGGGACGTGACCTCGCCCTGCCTCTCGGAGGGGCGCATCGTCTACCAACTCGGGGCCGACCTGCGGATCTACGACGTCGCGGCGGCGAAGGACGAGCCGCTCCCCATCCGCCTCGTCTCGGACTTCGACCAGATGCGGGAGACGTGGATCAAGGAGCCGCTGGAGTACCTGACCTCCTTCGACCTCTCCCCCTCCGGCGACCGTATCGCGCTGACGGCGCGCGGCCAGGTGTTCGTGGCGCCGGTGAAGAAAGGGCGGATCGCGGAGCTCACCCGCACGTCCGGAGTGCGCTACCGCGAAGCCCGTTTCCTCCCCGACGGCAAGAACGTCGTCGCCCTCTCGGACGAGTCGGGTGAGGTGGAGGTGTGGAAGCTCGCGGCCAACGGCGTGGGCAAGCCCGAGCAGCTCACCTCCGACGGCAAGGTGCTGCGCTGGGAGGCCCTCCCCTCGCCGGACGGCAAGTGGATCGCCCACCGCGACAAGGATCGCCAGCTCTGGCTGCTGAACGTCAAGACGAAGAAGAACAACCGCATCGCCGTCTCGACGGAAGGCGACTTCCAGGACCTCGAGTGGTCGCCGGATGGCCGCTGGCTCGCCTGGTCCGTCTCCGCCCCTAATACGTTTCAGCGCGTCGAGATCTATGACACCGTGTCCGGCCACACCGTCCCCGTCACCTCGGACCGCTTCAACAGTTGGAGCCCCACCTGGGGGCGCGACGGCAAATGGCTCTGGTTCCTCACCGATCGCGAGCTGCGGACCCTTGTCCCTTCGCCCTGGGGATCGCGCCAGCCGGACCCGTTCCTCACCGCCACCACCAAGATCTTCGGCGTGGCGTTGAAGAAGGGGCTGCGGTCGCCTTTCCAGCCGCCCGATGAGCTGCATCCGGGGGACGACAAAGGCGACTACAAGGACAGGAAAGACGTCAAGGACAAAGACAAGGATAAGGACAAAGACAAGGACGCCAAAGAGGAGAAGGGGGCCAAGAGCGACAAGGACAAGGGAGGTAAAGGGAAAGGGGACAAGGAGGACAAAGCCGACAAGGACGACAAGGACGAGGCGGAGGAGAAGCCCGCCAAGGTGGAGATCGACCTCGACGGCTTGGCGGAGCGGCTGGTCGAGGTCCCCGTGGAGGCGGGCAACTACGACTCCCTTTCGGCCAGCGACGAGCGGCTCTACTGGCTGCAATCCGACCCCTCGTTCGCGGACGAGCCCACCTCGAACCTGCTGAGCGTGGCCCTCAGCTCCGAGAAGCCCGAGGCCAAAAAAGTGGAGGAAGGAGTCGGCGATTACCAGCTCTCGGACGACGGCAAGAAGCTGGCGGTACGCAAGGAGAAGGCCCTCTACGTCTTCCCTGCCGGGGAGGAGGCGCCCGACGATCTTTCCAATTCGAAGGTGGACCTCGGGGGCTGGAGCTTCGCGATCAATCCCCGGGAGCAGTGGCGCCAGATGTTCCGCGAGGCCTGGCGCCTGGAGCGCGACTATTTCTACGACGTCAAGATGCACGGCGTGGACTGGCCCGCCATGCTGGAGAAGTACCGGCCCCTCTCGGAACGGGTGACCAGCCGTTCCGAGCTCAGCGACCTCCTGGGGCAGATGGTGAGCGAGCTTTCGGCCCTCCACACCTTCGTGGGCGGCGGCGACCGGCGCAAGGGGGACGCGAACGTCGACGTCGCCTACCTCGGGGGCGCGTTGGTGCGCGACGAGAAGGCGGGTGGCTACCGGGTGGAGCGCCTCGACCGCTGGGATCCGGACCAGCCGGCCGAAGCGCCGCCGCTCGCCGCTCCCGGCGTCAACGTGAAGGCGGGGGACGTCATCGAATCGATCAACGGCGTCTCCGTCCTTTCCGTGCCGGACGCCGGCGTCCTGCTGCGCAATCAGTCGGAGAAACAGGTCCTGCTCCACGTTCACGACGGCAAGACCCACGCCGCCCGCGACGTGGTGGTGGTGCCAGCCTCGCCGCGCAAGGCGGGAGACCTGCGCTATGCGGATTGGGAGATCTCGCGCCGGCAAACGGTGGAAGAAAAGGGGAAGGGGCAGATTGGCTACCTCCACCTGCGGGCCATGGGGAGCGACGACTACACCGCGTGGGCCGAGAGCTTCTACCCAGTCTTCGACCGCCAGGGGCTGATCATCGACATGCGCAACAACAACGGTGGCAACATCGAGAGCTGGCTCCTCGACAAGCTGCAGCGCAAGGCATGGTTCTGGTGGCAGCCGCGAGTGGGCTCGCCCTACTCGAACATGCAG
Source organism: Thermoanaerobaculia bacterium (assembly GCA_036275055.1). GTDB lineage: Bacteria > Acidobacteriota > Thermoanaerobaculia > Multivoradales > UBA5704 > DATARR01. The sequence goes on along the minus strand of DASUEN010000068.1, from coordinate 19,764 downwards.
TATGCCTTCCGCGGCCACCTGGTGGTGCTGGTCAACGAGAACACCAGCTCGGACGGCGAGGCCTTTGCCGAGGGGATCAAGCGCCTGGGTCTGGGCAAGGTGATCGGTACCCGCACCTGGGGCGGCGAGATCTGGCTGAGCGCCTCGAACGTCCTGGTGGACAAGGGGATCGCCACCGCCGCCGAGTTCGGCGTCTTCGGCCCCGAGGGGACCTGGCTGATCGAGGGGCACGGCGTCGATCCCGACGTGGTGAAGGACAACCTCCCCCACGCCACCTTCTTAGGAAGTGACGCCCAGCTCGACGCCGCGATCGCCTACCTCCAGGAGGAGATCAAGCAGCACCCGGTGCCGCCGGTGAAGGCGCCGGCGTACCCGGATAAATCGGGGCGGAGCGTGCGGCGCCCGTGAAGAACACGGACGAACACCGACTGACACGGACGAACACCGACTGACACGGACGAACACGGACAGCAAGGCTTTTTAGACGTCCGTGGTCGTCCCTGCTCGTCCGTGTTCGTCCGTGTTCTTACCCCTCGATCCCGAGCTGTTTCATCCGCTGCTGCAGCCCCTTCTTGGAGACCTCCAGGCGCATTCCCATGGCCGCGAGGTCGCCGGCGCACTGCTCGCGGGCTTCCAGGATCTCCTCGGCGGTGAGGTCCGCGGCTTTGCGGATGGTGGGGAACTTCTCGATCAGGAGATAGAGGGACGGGCGCGAGATCCCCAGGAGGTGAGCGGCGAGCTTCACTTCCCAGTTGCAGGAGCGCAGGGTCTCCACCAGCTCGGCCTCGCTGACCTCCGCCGGGGAACGGTACTCCTCCACCGGGCGCCGCCGCCGGGGACGCTCTGCCGCCGCTTCGGGCTCGGGAGGAGCCGGCTCCAGGAGGGGCTCCACGGCCGGCGCCGGCGGCTCGGGGTCGCGCAGCAGGCGCTCGATCTGGGGGCCGATCTGCACCGTGTCGAACGAGCGGCTGGCGATGACGAGCTGGCGCACGGCGTTGTGGAGCTGGCGCACGTTGCCGGGCCAGCGGTAGCGGGCGAGGCGCGCCACCACCGAGGCGGGAAGCCACGGCTTGTCGTCCTCGCCCGGCGGATCGAGGCGGTGCTCCTCGCCGATCGCCACCAGCTCTTCGCGCACGAAGTGGAAGAACAGCCGGCCGAAGTCGTCCCGCCGCTCGCGCAAAGGGGGCACGAGGATCTCGTAGCCGGCCAGGCGGTGGAGCAGGGGAGCGCGGAAGCGCCCCTCGTCGATGGCCCGCTCGAGATCGGCGTCCGTGGCCGCGATCAGGCGCACGTCCACCCGCTGCGGCTCGAGGCCCCCCACCCGCTGCACCTCGCCGCTTTCGAGCACCCGCAGCAGCAGCACCTGCACCTCGGGCGGGGCCTCGCCGATCTCGTCGAGGAACAGGGTGCCGCCGTGAGAGCGCTGGAAGTACCCCGCCTGGTCGCGTACGGAGCTGGTGAACGAGCCGCGGGCGGAGCCAAAGAGCTCCGAGACGGCGAGCGAGGTGGGGATGGCGGCCACGTTCACGAACAGGCATGGCCCGTTGTGCCGCCGGCTCGCCTGATGGATGGCGCGGGCCACCAATTCCTTCCCGGTCCCCGTTTCGCCTCGCAGCAGCACGGGCACTTCGAGATCGGCCACGCGGCGGATCTCGTGGCGAATGCGCAGGATCCCCTCGCTCTCGCCGATGAGGCCGAAGCGCTCGGGAGTGGGGATCGGCGAGGAGGGGAGAGTGTGGAGGAGGAGGACGATGCGGTCCGCCAACTCGAGGATGACGCCGCGCTCCACGTCGTCGGGAGTGAAGACGTACGATTCATAGACCGGGGAGCCGTCGGCCAGCACCCGGATGCGGCTCTCGCCCAGCGAGAGCTGGAGGGCGCCGTCGTTGCGGATGGAGGTCAGCCGCAAGGGGGAGCGGCTGAGGTGGCGGTCGCCGAGAGGGCGCCGGTCCGCCTGGCCCGGCGGCGCGAAGCCAGGCTCCAGGCGGGAGAGCTGCACGGGCTGGCCGTCGCTCAGCCCTTCCAGGATGGCACGCTCGCCCACCCGGCGGATCTCCGGATGATAGATGATCGTCAGGGCAGGGATGCGGGACCGGGCGCGCTGCCGCCGCTCCCCGTACCCCGGACCCCACGCCGGCGACTCGACGGTCAGACCGGTCGTTTCAGTCATTCTCCGGCAGTTTAATTCAAACCCGCCGCACCTTTCCCCCGTTTCCCGTGTTTCAGCGGCGGCTTGAGCCGTGCCAGGAGGTTCTTGGCCTGCTCGGCCTGGACCGGGTCGCGAACCGTTTCCGCCAGCGGCTCCAGGATGGCCGTGGCGCCTTTCACGTCCCCCTGATTGGCCAGCAGCACCGCCTGGTTGTACTGATCGACGAAGTGGTTGAAGTCCAGGGCCTTGCGGATCTCGTCGAGCCGCAGCTCCAGGGAGCGGCGCCGTTCGGGCTGGCGGGTGGAGTCGCGCACTTTCTCCAGGATGGGGATCGCTTCGCCGAGCTTCTCCTGGCTGACCAGCTCCTCGGCGTGGCGGTAGTCCTCGTCCAGGACCGACTCGCGGGCGTTGGCCACCATCGCGGGATCGGCCTTCGGGGCGAGGACTTTCTCGACCAGCTCGCTCGCCTGGTCGCGATGGCCGGTGCGGGCGTAGACCACCGCGAGGTTGTGGGTCACGTCCATGCGCGAGGGGAGGAGCCGGTGGGCCGTCTCCAGGACGTGGACGGCGTTCTCGTCCAGCGACTCGTCGCCCTGGTAGGTATAGCCGAGGCGCGCCCAGGCCTCGCCGAAGTCGGGGCGCAGGGCCACGGCCCGCTGGAGAGCGCCGCGCGCCGTGCGCAGCGAGCCGGGGCCGGGGTCCTCCAGCAGGTTCACGGCGTAGCGGTACTGGATGAGGAAGTCGTCCGGCGCCAGCTTCGCGGCCTTCTCATAGAAAGCGCGCGCCTCCTGAGGGTGACCGGTCTCCTCCGCGAGGTAGCCGAGGCCGCCGAGGGAGGGGGCGTGGTCCGGCTGGGCCGCGAGGGCGGCACGGAAATGCTCCTCGGCGGCGGCGTAGTGCTCGGGGCCGAGGTTCGCCAGCAGGTCGCCGAGACGGAAGAGGACGTCGGGCCAGGCCATGGGGCGCACCTGGATGGTGAGGTTCGCCTCCGGCTGGATCGGGCTCCGCGTATAGGGGAAGGTGTAGCTCTTGACGTAGTTGTGCGCCTCTTTCTCCAGCGCCGTGGGATCGTCGCCGAAGACCTTCTGGAACGCCTCCTTGCCGGGAGTCCCCGCTGCGGCGAGACGCATGAGGTCGGCGAGCTGGCTCCGGCGCTGCGGGCTGCCGCCGAGCAGGTAGTGGGTGAGGGCCCACGACTCGGCATAGAAACCACCGCGGCGCGAGCCCTCGTTGTAGTCCGGTGAATTCTGATCCATGGCGAGGAGCTGCGCGAGCGGTATCCACGGGTTCTGCCGCAGCCAGAGGACGTGCTCGGCGAGCGGCAGGCCGACGCGCGCTTCGTCCTTGCTCACCTGGAACGTGCTGTAGTACTCGGCGAGCCCCTCGTGCAGCCAGAGCGGCAGCTCGCCGTAGTTGTTCCGTGCCACGTAGTGGAAGTACTCGTGATAGACGATCTCCGTCTGCCGCCCGCGCGGGTTGCCGTCGACCGCCAGGTAGTTCCCCTGCCCCTGGGCGAGGAAATAGCCGCCCGAGTCGAGCGGCTTGCCCCCGTAGAGCCGCTGATAGGGGAGGAACGAAGCCGCGTTCTTGAACACGAAGGTCCAGCTCGGCGTGGGAGCGTTCAAGGCCAGGCCCGGCGAGAGCTGCGACAGCGCATCGCGCAGCCGTTCGAGGTCCGCCCCCACGCGCCGCACGTCCTTTTCGGCGGCGTTGCTGAACAAGGTGAAGTGGGCCGTCCGCACCTCGATCCACGGCTCCTGCCGCGGCGGCAGGGCCGGCGCCGGAGAGGCGATCACGAGCGCCGTGGCAAGCGCGAGAAGGAACCGTTTCATTGGGGAAAATGGTACACCCCTTTGAGCCCCCTGTACGCCCGGCCCGGCGCGGCGTATCCTTGCCTCACTTTGGCCCCCCGGAGGAGACGTTGAACCCCGCCCCGTATCGCCTGCCGTTCGTGTTCTCGTCCCTGCTCGTGCTCGCCGTGCCCTGTAGCGCCGCCGTGCCGGCCTCCCAGCGCTCGGCCTTGATCTCGATCTATAACGCCACGGGCGGCGCGCGGTGGACGAACCACGCCGGCTGGCTCGGCAAGGCCGGCACGGAATGCACCTGGGCGGGCGTCACCTGCGACGCCGCCACCACCACGGTCACCGGGCTCCTGCTCAGCGACAACGCCCTCACCGGCAGCCTGCCCGCGGCCGCCGGCAACCTCCCGGGGCTGCAATCGCTGGAGGCCGAGGGGAACTCGCTCGCCGGCGCGCTGCCTCATCAGCTCGGGCAGCTCGCCAATCTTCGCACCCTGCGCCTCGGTCTCAACCAGCTTTCGGGTCCCCTGCCCTCCGAGCTGGGCAACCTCGCCCTGCTGGAGACGCTCGCGCTGCCGTTCAATCACCTTTCCGGAGCGCTCCCCGCCGGGCTCGGCAATCTCGCCCATTTGCAGGTCCTGGACCTTTCGGCCAACCAGACGTTGGCGGGTGCCGTGCCGCCGCAGCTCGGAAACCTGGGCTTGCTGACCTATCTCGACCTCTCGGGCAACGCCTTGACCGGGACGATCCCCGTGGACCTCGGCCGGCTGGCCAATCTCCAGACCCTGTACCTCGGCGGCAATCAGCTCTCCGGCGCCATCCCCGCCGAGCTGGGAAACCTGGCGAATCTGGAGCAGCTCGGCCTGGCGGACAACCAGCTTTCCGGCCCCATTCCACCCGATCTCGGAAAGCTCACGAATTTGATGTTCCTCAACCTCCAGCGCAACCAGCTCGCCGGCCCCGTGCCACCCGAGTTGGGCAACGCCGTCAGCCTGATCGGCGTGCTGCTGAGCCAGAACCGGCTCGCCGGTACCATTCCGGGCGTCTTCATCAACCTTCCGGACCTGGAGACCCTGTGGCTGGATCACAACCGTTTCACCGGTCCCATTTCCTTCGAGCTGGGAGCCATCCCCACTCTCGACGACAACGGCGGGCTCGACCTGCGCAACAATGCCCTGGCCACCGATACGGAGCCCGGCCTGCTCGCAGACGTCGACGCCAAGCAGGCCGGGGGCGACTGGATCAGCTCCCAAGCGGCGACGGCGCCGTTCGATCTGGGCGTTCCCCTCTCCGGCCTCGCCGACCGGCGGACGGGGAAATTCATCGTCTGGACCCTCGACGTGGGAGCCGGCGCGCCCTCTCTCACGCTCTCGACCTCAGGCGGCACGGGCGACGCCGACCTCTACGTTCGTTTCGGCGCGCCGCCCACGACCGCTCAATTCGACCTTGCTTCGATCACCGCCGGCAACGCCGAGGAGGTGACGATCGCCGCACCCCTCCAGGGGATCTATTACATTGCGCTTTACGTTCGCTCTCCTTATAAAGGCGTGACGCTGCGCACTGGCGGCCCGGCCGGCTGCTTCCCGGGTGGCACGAGCCTCTGTCTGGCGAATCACCGCTTCCGGGTGGAAGCGGCCTGGCGCACCGCCGACGGACGCTCGGGAGCGGGGCAGGCGGTGACGCTCACCGGCGACACCGGCTCCTTCTGGTTCTTCGGCGCCAGCAACGTGGAGGCCGTGGTCAAAGTGCTCGATGCCTGCACCCTCAACCAGCGCTTCTGGGTTTTCGCCGGCGGCTTGACCGACGTGCAGGTGGATCTCACCGTCACCGATTCCGTGACCGGTGCCGTCCGCACCTGGCGCAATCCCCAGGGCACGCCCTTCCAGCCCATCCAGGAAACCTCCGCCTTCGCCACCTGCGGCGCCGCGGCGAGCGCGGCGCCCTCCCAGAACATGGCGGAATCGGTGGCGCAGGCTGCCGCGGACCTCGGGGCGATCGTGGGGGACGCGGGCACTTGCGTCGCCGGTCCCACCAGCCTCTGCCTCGCCGGCAATCGTTTCCAAGTGGAGGTAACGTGGAAGACACCGGATGGACAGACCGGCACCGGCCAGGCCGTGGCGCTCACGGCGGACACCGGCTACTTCTGGTTCTTCGGCGCCAGCAACGTGGAGATGGTCCTCAAAGTCCTCGACGCCTGCACGTTCAATGACAAGTTCTGGGTCTTCGCCGGGGGGCTCACCAGCGTGGAAACCACCATCACGGTGACGGATACTCAAACGGGGACGGTGAAAACCTACAAGAATCCCCAGGGGACGCCCTTCCGGCCGATCCAGGATTCAGCGGCGTTCGCAACCTGTCCCTGAGGGGGTGCTCCGAAAGGCGATTTGCTGTATACTCCCCCACGCAGCACGGTTCAAATGCGATTGAATTGAAGTCTTGTATTGACGCGAGGAACATTCCAGGAGTGAGCTCATGTCTAGAATCCGGCACTTTGCGGCTTCGGTCGCGTACCAGAACTCCATCGGGCAGACGCAGGAAGACGATTTCCCCGTGCATGCCCCCGACTACGCGACGGCCAGCCGCATCGCGTTCACCTACGTGCTCAACGTCCTGCGGTACAAGGACTTCGAGCTCCGTATCGTAGGCGCTTAGCGCTCCCGGGCACCGAGGCCGAGCCGGCGCCACCCCTCGGAACCGAGGCGGCGGAGAGTCGCCTTATTCCTTTCGTAAATATCGGCGGCGTCCGGAAAAGCTGACACTGCGCGATCCACACTCGACTCCCGAAGCAAGTGGAGCATCGGGTAGGGTGAGCGATTGGTGTAGTTCTCGATGTCGTCCGGTTCGCTGTCCGCGAATTGATAGTGGGGATGGAAGCTGGCGATCTGCAGCACTCCCTCCAGCCCGAGGTCCGCGAGGGCCGCGTCCGCCACGCCGAGGAATTCGTTGTAGTCCAGGAAATCCGTGAGCGCTGCGGGATGGATCAGTAGCGTCGTGTCGATCGCCTCTGGCTCCGCCGCCACCAGGAGCTCCATCTCATCGATCAGCTCCGCCAGCAAGGCCGCGGGAGTCTCTGCCTCGCTGACGGCGTAGCGAATCTGATCGTTGACGTACACCGCCTTGGCGAAAGGGCAGAGGTTGAGGCCGATGACGGCCTTTTCCAGCCAGCGCTTCGTGGCGGCGACGATCTCCCCGGCCGTCTCCATGGAGCGGCATTGTAGGACACGAACGTCCTTTCTTCAGTTTTTCCGGCCGCTCGCGAGCGGCGAGTCCGAGCCGTCCGGTTTGGGGAGGCGCAGGCCGGTGCCGTCGTTCAGCGGTGAAGGCGGGATCGGATCGGGAATCACCTCCAGGCCGGGAATCGTCCGCACGGCGGGAGGGAGATGGCCGTCGTCGAAGGCGAGGACGCGATAGCCGCCGCGCCGCAGGCTTTCGACCTGCTGCGGTATGGCGAGCTTCGCGTAGGCGATATAAGGAGTGTAGAACATCATTTCGATCGGCCGGTCCACGTTGAGCAGCACTGCCGGCCCCGGGCCGAGGCGCGCCGGGAGCCGGCGCATGGCGCGAGCCCAGGGGGGATTGCGGTCGTAGTCCGGGGAGAGCTTCAGCCGCTCGAGGGTGTAGCGCAGCGGCAACGCCAAGAGGAGCGCCAGCAAGGCCCAGCGCAACCCGGCCTGCCATCGCCCCTGGGGACGAAGATCCAGGAGCGATAGCCAGAACAGCGCCTCCACCAGGAAAAGAGCGGGCGCCGCGATCATCACGTAGCCGCCCATCTTGGTTGCCGCCAGGGAAAAGGCAACGTACGGGAGGAGGATCCACACCGCCAGCCCCCGCCAGGCGGGCTGCCGCTCCCGCGCGAGCTTCACCAGGAACCAGGCGAAGGGGAGGTAGACGAGCTCGCCGAAAAAGCGCGCCATGTGAACGCAGTGAAAAAGCGGCGAGCCGGCGAGCCCCTCGATCGGCACCAGCAGGTGGCGCACGTTGTAGGTGGACTCCCAGGCCGCTTCCCGCGGGAAGGCGAGCCGGGTGTAAATCTCCCAGGGGAGCGCCACGGCGAGCGCGGCCAGGCCGATCAGGATGAGGTTGGCGGCCATCCGCCTTGGTGGATCTCGCCCCCAGGCGAGCGCCAGGAATACGGGCACGGCGAGCAGACCAGGGAGCCACTTGGCGAGGATGGCAAGCCCGACGGCCACGCCGATCGCGAGCACCAGGAGGCGCCGCGGGGTTTCGAGGTAGAGAACCGAAAGGAAGATCCCCAGCTCGACGCAGAAGACGAGAGCATTGTCGACGTGATCCACGGCCACCCGGCCGGCGGGGAGCTGCAGCAGGTAGCCGTTGGTGGCGTGGAGGAACGCCGCAAGCCAACCGGCCCGCCGGCCGTAAAGCTGCGAGCCGATGCGGTAGGTGAAGTAGATGGCGGCCACGGAGAGGAGAATCCCGGGGAGCCGCATCGCGATCTCCGCGCCACCCAAACCCATCACACTTCCCAGCCACAGCCCCGCCGCCATCAGCCACAGGGCGAGCGGCGGCTTGTGCAGCCAGACGTGGTTCGCCCGCCAGTCGCGGTAGTCGTAAGGCAGGGCGGAAGGGTCGTAGAGCGCCGGGGTCGCCGGGTGGGCCAGGAGATGCTTGGCGACCAGTGCGTGATAGCGCTCGTCCCAGGTGTGGAGGAAGAGGTCGCCGCCGGCATAGAGGCGCAGCACCAGGCCTGCCGCCAGGATGTAAAGGATCGCCCGCCGGTCATCGCCGCCCCGGTAGGCGCGCCATGACAGGAAAAACAGACAAGTGGCGAGAGCGACCGCCACGACTCCCCAGATCAGGTTCAGGTCTCGTCTCCTGGGCCGGCCGGGCCGAGATTCAATCCCTTCCACCGTATGCCAGTCGCGTGCCCAACATCCCCAAACGTGCCCAAGACCGCGCTGGTCCGCGCGGCGCGCGGTCGTGTACCATAGACGCCTCGCATGAAACGAACCGCCAACGTCAAAAGCGACCTGCCGGTGATCGCTTTCGAGCGCCCTGCCGATTGGGAGGCCTGGCTCGAAGAGCACCATGCCGAATCCCCGGGCGTCTGGCTGCGGCTGGCGAAGAAGGGTTCGGGCCTCGCCTCCGTGACCCATGACGAAGCGCTCGAGGCGGCTCTCTGTTTCGGCTGGATCGACGGCCAGAAGAAGAGCTGCGACGACGAGACGTGGTTGCAGAAATTCACCCCCCGGGGTCCGCAGAGCGTCTGGTCGCAAGTCAATCAGGAGAAGGTCGCCAGGCTGACCGCGAGCGGCCGTATGCGGCCGGCGGGTTTGCAGGCGGTGGAGCGCGCCCGGCAGAACGGGCGGTGGGAAGCCGCCTACGAGCGGCAAAAGGGTGCGGTCGTGCCGGCCGATTTCCTGGCGGAGCTGGACAAGAACCCGGCGGCGAAGGAATTCTTCGCCACGCTGAACAGCCAGAATCGCTATGCCATCGTGTTCCGGCTGCAGACCGCCAAGAAGCCTGAAACACGGGCCCGGCGCATCCGCAGCTTCATCGAGATGCTGGAGCGGAAAGAGAAGTTTCACTGACGCGAGGGGGGCGGGCGTCCGCTTCGCCCCCCGGGAACACGGCTAGAACCTAGCGGACGACGAAGACCGTGACCGTGAGTGCTCCGGTGTTGTCGCCGTAGAAGCCGGGGACGGCCGGGCTGGGGGTTCCGAGCCCCGGGGCGCCGAGGTTGAGGCCATCCGCGAAGCCCAGGAAGAGCCGGGTCGCCCCGGCGGGGACCCGGAAGCGCTGCACTTGTCCTCCTCCCGTCAGGCCGTCGCCGATGAAGAACGACTGGCCCAGAGCCGGTGCCGGATACTCCCCGAGGCTCGCCGAGAGGGCTCCCGCCGGTGGCGAGGCGGTATCCGCGGGGTCGTAGTACTGGAGGAGCGCCGGCGGCGTGGCGCCGGGTGCCGCGGAGCCGAGGAACACCCCCATCAGGAAGACGTTGCGGCTGAAATGCCGGACTCCCGAGATGCCGGAGGCCGAGCTGATGTAGGTCGAGAGGTTGGTGCCGCCGTCGGCACCGTGGGGTCCGGCCGTGCCGCAGCAGGAGAGGGCACCGCCGCTGACGGAGAAGTTGAGCACTCGGTTGCTGCCCGCAGGCAAGTCGATCGTTTGTGGCACGAGGCCGCCGCCCACTCCGCCCGAGCCGCCGAGCCCGGAGGCGAAAATGTTGGACTGCGCCGAGACCGTGAAGGGCCCCAAGCTGGGCGGCTCGGCTACCTGCACCGATACCTGGCGCTGGTTGTTCCCCTCGTTGGTCTCCGAGATCTGGTTGTCGGAGTCGACGAAGAAGGCGATGGTATGCAGGCCGGCCACGGCGGTCCAGGTGAAGCTGCTATTGCCATCGAGGACCGTGGCACCGGCCGGCACGCCGGCATGCGAGCCATTGGTCACCGCTATGCCGTCCACCAGCCAGCGGACGTTGAAGGGACCGGTGTCGCCGGGGCCGGCGTTGGCGACTCCGGAGTCGAAGACCACCAGGCTGCCGCCGATCAGGTCGGCGGCGCTGAAGCGGATCGCTGTAGGACGCAAGTCGGCGCGCGGCGCCTCCGCCACCGATATGGTGATGGTGACCTGGTTGTTCGCCTCATTGGTCTCCACCAGTTGATTGTCGGCGTCGACGACGAAGCTGACGGTGTGAATCCCCGCCGTGGCCGGCCAAGCGAGCTGGCTGTTGCCGTCGAGCACCGTGGCTCCAGCCGGCACGCCGGCATGCGAGCCGCTCCCCACCACCAGCCCGTCGACCAGCCATCGAACGTTGAAGATCGCGGCGTCGCCAAGCCCGGCGTTGGTCACACCGGAGTCGAACAGCACCGGCTGTCCCGCTACCAGGTCGGCCGCGTTGTAGCGGATCGCCGTAGGCTTGAGGTCTGGCCGCGGCGAGTCGGGAACGATCACGGTCACGGTGCGTTGATTGTTTCCCTCGTTGGTTTCGGCCACCTGGTTGTCGGCGTCGACCACGAAGGTCAGGGTGTGGGTGCCGGCCACGGCGGTCCAGACGAACTGGCTGTTGCCGTTGGTGATCGTGGCCCCTCCCGGTACGCTGGCGTGCGAGCCGTAGAAGCCGGTGGGGAAGCCGTCGATCAGCCAGCGCACGTTGAAGGTTCCGGACTCGTCGCTGCCGGTGTTCTTCACCCCGGAGTCGAAGAGCACCGGACTACCGGCGAAGAGCGACGCCGTGGGGTAGGAGATGGCGGTCGCTTGAAGATCGACGTCGGCGCTGGCACCGGGGCCGACGGATACGGTGCTGGAATTGTTCCCCTCGTCGCTCTCGGCGACCTGGTTGTCGTAGTCGACCACGAAGGTGATCGTGTGCTGGCCCGGCGTCACGGTCCAGAAAAATTGACTGTTGTCGTTCTTGATCGTGGCCCCGGCGGGCACTCCGATATGCGAGCCCGAGGCGCCCACGTCGACGCCGTCGACCAGCCAGCGCACGTTGAAGACCGGGGCATCGGCTTGGCCGATGTTGGCCACGCCGGAGTCGAAGAGCACCTGGGCGCCCAGCCGCACCGTGGAGGGGTCGAAGACGATCTTGGTGGGCTTCAGGTCCGGGCGAGGGAGCGGCTGCACGGTGACCGTAACCTGCGTGCGGTTGTTGGTCTCCGACACCTCGTCCACCAGGTTGCCGGCGTCGACGATGAATTCGATGAGGTGGATACCGGCGACCGCCGCCCAGGCGAGGGCGCTGTTGCCGTCGAGCACGGTGCTGTTGGCGGGCACGCCCGCGTGTGCGCCGAGGGCACCGATCTCCTCGCCGTCCACCCGCCAGAGCACGTTGAAGGGAGGCGATGCGGCCTTGCCGGCGTTGGTGACTCCCGAATCGAAAAGCACGGTGCGCCCCTCGATCAGGTCGGCAGCCCGGTAGCGGATGGCCGTGGGCTGCAGGTCGGGCCGGGCCAATGCGGGCACCGTCACCGGCAGGGTGCGGAGGTTGTTGAGCTCGTTGGACTCGGGAACCACGTTCTCGGGGTCCGCCTGGAGAGCGATGACGTGGGTTCCCTCCGTCGCCGTCCAGAAGAAATCGACCCCGGAGAGACTCCCCAGCGGCGGCAACCCGAGGTACGAGGCACCCACGCCGGTATCGACCCCGTCGACCAGCCAGCGGGCGGTGAAGGGGCCAGCCGCGCCGGTGCCGAGGTTGTCGATTCCCGACTGGATCTGCACCAGGTTGCCCGCGAACAGATCGAGCGCGGAAACCTGGATGGCGCTGGGGCGCAGATCAGCCTGGCCCCCTGGCGGCACGCAGACGTTGGTGCCCTTGAGGGCGCTCGATGGTCCGGTGAGCGGAGTAGGAGTGGGACAGGGAGCGATCTGCACCGAGCGCCGGAATTTGTTGTTGCAACGGATCTCATTGGTGAAGGCGCCGTCGTCGTTGACCGCGAAGTTGATCTCTGGCAGGTTGGCGGCCTGCTGCTCGTCCTGCGCGTCGGGAGTCCAAGTCAGGGTGACGTTCGTCGAGCTGTTGGCGGGGAGGTTCAGGCTGACGGTCGAGGTTTCGGTCGGCGTGCTGCTTTGCCCAACGTACAGCCCCAGCCGGACGGGACCGGTCAACGGGCTCGCGCCACCGTTGAACAGCGTGAGAGTAAAGGTGACAGGAGTGCCCTCGGTCACCGCCAGGACGTGGGTTTGCGGATCCGGAGCCGGTGCGACCGCGGTGACGAAGAGATCAGGGCTGGCGGATCCGAGGTTCTGGGCCTCGCAACTGTAGGCATCGTTGAGGTCGTACCAGTCGACGTGCCCCGCTCCGCCCAGAGCGGCTTGGTTGTCCATGTCGTAGCAGGCGTGTGGGCTCAACCGGGCAAAGCCGCCCCGATTGTAACCCCACTGCATGAAACCGCTGGCACCGAGCTGGTCGAAGAATCCGTGCAGCATGACCTTGACGTTCGGGCTGCGATTGTCGACGGCGTCGAAAAGTGGAATTCCCAGCACCGACCAGGTGCCGCCGCTGAAGGTGGGCTTCATGCACGAGGGCCGTGTGGCGGGCGTCATCGCACCCGCGAAGCTGATCTCCTCGACCACGTAAGGAGTGCCGTTGCCGGCCTGTTTCAGCCAATCGACGTCGTCGGTGACGTGGTTTCCCGTCGAGGTCCAATCCTCGTCGTAGCCATGGACGGTGGCGAATCCAAAGGGGCTGGGCTGGGGGCCGTATTGCTGGTAGAAAAGCTGCATCGTCGTCGCCGTGCTCAAAGTCAGGCTGTCGCCACCCGTGGCGTGGAAAACCGAGATGAAACCGGGGGCCACCATCTGCGTCGCTTGCAGGTTGGTTTTGATCTCGTTCCCCATGGCGTAGGCGAAGGCGAGCATCGCCTGCGTCCGCTCGGAGGGGCCGGGTAAGAAGTTGGGGAAAATCGCGAGCTCGTTTCCCAATTCCCACGCCAGGATCTGCTTCGCATCTTTGAACTGCGGCACCACCGCCTGCACGAATGGCAGGTAGAAGCAGGTATAGCTGATCGTGGACGCGGTGCAACTGGGAGGGGCTACGGGCTGGAACCATTGGGGGCTGAGAAGCTCCGGATCGTTCGTCCCGCCGCCGAGGTTCTGATAGGCGCCGGCTGTGACGTCGCCGGTGACCTCCGACTCGCTGAATCGGTAGTAATCCGTGAGCACGACGATGAATTTCATATCCGGTGACGTCTGCGTCTGGCGGGAGACGTCGAGGACGTTCTGGAGGCGGTTGATGGCGTCCTGCGCCGTTCTGCCGTTCCAGGGGAGCAGGAACCGGACGACCCGGACCCCCATCGCGTGAGCGTCCGCGAGTTGCGCCGCGAGCTCGTCGTTGGCGGCGCCCTTTTCGGCGAGGTTGGCCAGGAACGGCATGTTGACCCCGATGAAGCGATACGGCTGGCCGTTGCAGGTGAGGCCGTTGGCGTTGCGGGTGACCAACTGATCGGGGCCGCAACTCGGCTGCGCCGCAGCCGGCCGGCCGCCCACGAGGATCAGGAGAAGAGCGGCAACCAGACTCGCCCAGTGCCGCCGCCAACCCATGAGACATGCCGAGGTCTTTCGTGCGCTCACGCAGCCACCTCCATTTGCCGTTCCTTGCTGAGCTTGCTTTTCGTTGATGCCTGAAGCTGAGAATCAGCAGATCATGTAGTTTCGCTAATGTCAATAACTCGGTGGGTGCCAGGCCGGCCTGATGCGGCCCGCTTCTTGCAGTTACCCCACCTTGGCAGGGCATCTACCGAGCCGGTAGCGCATCTACCAAGGAGGTCAACTCATGAAAGCGCGCAATTTCGTCTTCATAACCGTCGCCGCCGTGGCCCTGGGCTGGGGTGGCGGCGTCTATGCTCAATATCCGCCGCCACCGCCTCCCGGGCCGCCGCCTGCGGACGCTTACAGCCAGCAGCCGCCCGGCTATGGCGATCCTGGCTACCAGGACCAGCAGCCGTATTACGATCCGCGGCCGGATGGCGACTACGACGTCTCCGGCGACGATCAGGGCTACGACGCGACGGACGACCAGGGACCCGTTGACGAGAGCGTCTTCTACGGCGACCTCTCTCCTTACGGCCGGTGGATTCAACGCGGCAGCTACGGCTGGGTGTGGGAGCCCACACAGGTCGAGGTCGGCTGGCGGCCCTACACCCGCGGCCACTGGGTGATGACCGACTACGGCTGGACCTGGCTTTCCGAAGAGCCCTGGGGCTGGGCCACCTATCACTATGGCCGCTGGCTGCTCGATCCCCAGTACGGCTGGCTGTGGGTGCCCGGCACCCAGTGGGGTCCGGCGTGGGTCTCCTTCCAGCAGGGCAGCGGCTACGTCGGCTGGGCGCCATTGCCTCCCTCCGTCGGTTTCCGCGCCGGTATCGGCATCCAGATCGGGGCGTTCAACCTGAGCGTTGAGATCGACCCCTACGCCTACTCCTTCGTGCCGGAGCGCGACTTCCTCGACGCGCGGGTTGATCGCGTCATCCTGCCGCCGGCCCGCAACGTGAGCTTCGTCCACAGCACGCGAAACATCACCAACATCCGGGTCGTCAACAACCGGGTCTTCAACCAGGGCATCCCGGAGCAACACATCGCGGAGGTGACCGGCCAGCGCGTGCAACGCTACCAGCTCAACCCCACCCGGGACCGCGTGCGGGGGCGGGTGGCGCAGGTGCAGGGCAATCAGGTTTCCATCTTCCGGCCGGGTGACACCCTGGCTCAGCCGCGGCCGAGCGTGACGCCGCAGGCGGTGATCCAGCGGCGCGAGCAGCAGCGGCAACGAGGGCAGCAAGCCGGCCAGTTGGGGCAGCCGCCGCGGCCATCGCGAGAGGTGCAGCCGCAGCCCGATCAGCAGCCGCAGCCCGGCGGCCAGCCGCCGCAGCGCCAGCCGCGCTGGCAGCAACCGCCGCCCTCCCAGGCTGATCTCGATCGCAAACATCAGACCGAGCAGCAGCAGCTCCAAAGCCGCCAGGAGGCCGAGCGCAACCGTCTCCAGCAACTGCACGAGCAGGAAGCGAAGGACGCACAGGCTCAAGGAAGAGCCCGGCAGATCGAGGCACAGCATCAGGCCGAGCAACAGGCTCTCCAGCAGCAGCACCAGCGTGAGCAACAGCTCCTGCAGGCCCGCCACGAGCGCGAGCAGCAGGCTGCTCAAACCCGTCCCCCGAGACAGAACGATCGAAACCCGCAGAATCAGCAGCAGGATCAGCAGCGGAACCGGGACCGTCAGCCGCAGCGCGAGAAGCGGCCCGAGCCCACGCCCCCGCCGCCGATGTAGTGGTTTTTCGATACGAGGTGCTCGGGCCTTTGGCCCGGGCATTTTGACATTTTGGAAGGAGCTTGACATTCTTTGGAGGTGTAGGTTAAAATAACAACTGGAGGAAGTAAGGCCAACCATCGAAGATCCATTCTTGGTAATGGATCCCTCCTCGAAGCTACGGTCTCCCCGTAAGAAATCGTACCCTTCACCTCTGGTCTCGATTCCTGCGTCCAGGCGCTCTTGAGATTCTCGTTGCGCGCACGCCCGGCGCAGAGATCGGAGGCCCGTAATGGTTGAGCTGCTGGCGAACGATTCCCTCAATTCCTCCGAGAGCCTCAGGACTTCCGAAGTCCGCTACCGGCGTCTCTTCGAGACGGCGCAAGACGCCATCTTCATCCTCAACGGCGATAGCGGCAGGATCACCGACGCCAATCCCTACATCAGCCAATTGCTGGGCTATTCCCACGCCGAGTTCGTGGGCAAGGAGCTCTGGGAGATCGGCCTTTTCCGCGACATCGAGGCCAGCCGGCTCGCCTACAGCGAGCTGAAGCGAACCGGCTACATTCGCTACGATCATCTGCCGCTTCACACCAAGGACGGGCGGCAGGTGGAGGTCGAGTTCGTCAGCAACGTCTACGAAGTCGACGATGAGACGGTCATTCAGTGCAACATTCGGGACATCACCGAACGCAGCCGCCTGGAGCGCCAGACGCAGGAGCAGGCGGTGGCGCTGGCCGACATCAGCCGCCGCAAGGACGAGTTCCTGGCGATGCTCTCCCACGAGCTGCGAAATCCTCTGTCCTCCATTCTCAACGCCGTGTACCTCCTGCGCCTCCAGAGAGACGAGGACCTGATCCAACAGCAAGCCAGGAACATCATCGAACGCCAGGTGGGGCACCTGGCGCGCCTCGTCGACGACCTGCTGGAGATCTCCCGCATCACCATCGGCAACATTCAGCTTCGTCAAGAGCGCCTGGACCTGAGGGGCATCGTCGAGCAGGCGGTGGAGACGGTTCGCCCGCTCATCGACCGCCGCAAGCAGGAGCTTGCGGTGACCTTGCCCTCCGAGCCGGTCTGGCTGATTGCCGACCCGACCCGCCTGGAGCAGGTGGTAGGAAACCTGCTCGGCAACGCCGCCAAGTACACCGACGAGGGCGGCAGCATCTGGCTGACTCTCGAGCAGGAAGGTGAAGCGGTCCTGCGGGTGCGGGATACGGGGATGGGCATCGCACCCGAGCTCCTCCCTCGCATCTTCGACCTGTTCACGCAGGCGGATCGATCGTCCGATCGCTCCCAGGGGGGACTGGGCATTGGGCTCACTTTGGTGGATAAGCTGGTGGGAATGCACGGCGGGACGGTGAAGGCTTTCAGCGCCGGCCTGGGGCTGGGCAGCGAGCTCACGGTCTGCCTGCCGTTGGCGGGGATTCAAACCAGGCCCTATGAGCCGCCGGCCGGTGCGGAACCGTCCGAGGTGATCACAGGTTCCTCGCGGGTGCTGGTGGTCGATGACAACATGGATGCGGCGGACAGCATGGCCACGTGGCTGCAACTGGCGGGACACGACGTCCGCACCGCCTACGGTGGCCCGGCCGCGCTGGAGGCTGCTGTTGCCTATAGTCCCACCATCGTGCTGCTCGACATCGGCCTGCCGGGAATGGATGGACACGAGGTGGCGCGTCTCCTGCGGCAGACCTCGGGCCTCGAGAACGCCTGGCTCATCGCCCTCACCGGCTACGGGCGAAAAGCCGACATCCAAATGTCTGAGGAAGCGGGCTTCGATCATCACCTCGTCAAGCCCGCCGATCCCCAGAAACTGAGAGCTCTCCTGGCGGAGCTGTCCAACCGGGTACGTTCTTGACGCTGAGCCTCAGGAAGAGCTTGGATCGGGCAATCGCGCTTCCGTTGACGGCGCGGATGTTGCAACGTTTTCCAGGAGTAAAGGTTATCGCCAGCCTCGCCAACGCCTCGCCTACACTGGGCCGAGCCGATCGGGGTTTGTTCGGATCTACCACGACGAGGAGATACATCATGACCAACACCACCGTGGAAACTCACCCCAACGTCCTGTCCACCTCCGCCATCATCGGCGATAGCGTCGTCAACCGTGCCGGGGAGAGCCTCGGCAAGATCGAGGAGCTCATGCTCGACCTGGAGAAGGGGCGCGTCGCCTATGCCGTCCTCTCCTTCGGCGGTTTCCTGGGAATGGGCGAGAAGCTGTTCGCGGTTCCGTTCGAGGCCCTGACGCTCGACGCCACCCGTGAGCACTTCACGCTTGACGTCAACAAGGACAAGCTGAAGAACGCCCCCGGCTTCGACAAGAACAACCCGCCGAAGGCGTCGGACCGCACCTGGGGTGCCGAGGTCTACAAGTTCTACGGTCAGAAGCCTTACTGGCAGTAGAAGCCAGAACGGCATCGAGCAGGACCGAGGGCGGCCACCAGGCCGCCCTCTCTGTTCGTGGGTGAATCGACCGCGAGGAGGGTCATCGGTATGGACTATACGTAAGAAATACCGATTCGTGTCCCGTTCTCAGAGCAGCGTGCCGTGAAGGATGAGGAGGGCGACGCCGAAGTAGATGACCAGGCCGGTCACGTCGACCAGGGTGGCGACGAAGGGGGCCGAGGAGACGGCTGGGTCGAAGCCCAGCCGTCGCAGGATGAAGGGGAGCATCGAGCCGGCGAGCGATCCGAAGGTGATGACGCCGATCAGCGCCGCCCCCACGGTGAGCGCCACCCGCCCCCAATGCACGCCGTAGTCGTAAAAGTGGAGGTGCTGCCAGAGGAAGATGCGCACGATGCCGATTGCTCCGAGGATCGCGCCCAGGGTGATCCCCGTCGGCAGCTCGCGCAAGGCGATGCGCCACCAATCGCCGAGCCTCAGCTCGCGCAGCGCCAGGGCGCGCACGATGAGCGAGGTCGCCTGCGAACCCGAGTTGCCGCCCGAGCTCATGATCAACGGGATGAAAAGCGTGAGCACGATCGCCTTGCTCAGCTCACCCTCGAAGTGTTGCATGGCCGTGGCGGTGAGCATCTCGCTCAAGAAGAGGACGCAGAGCCAGCCGGCGCGCTTGCGAATCATGGTGAAAAAGCCGATCTGCGTGTAGGGCTTGTCCAGGGCCTCCATGCCGCCGAGGCGTTGCGCCTGCTGCGTCTGCTCGGAGACGATGGCGTCGATGACGTCGTCCACCGTGACGATGCCGAGGAGGCGGCCGTCGTCGTCGACCACGGGTGCGGCGAGGAGGTTGTACTTCGAGATCAGAGAGGTGACGTCATCCCGGCTGTCCCGCGCATGGACGGTCAAGGGCGGACGCCTCTTGCCGACTTCCAGGACCCTGGCTCCCGGCTCTGCAACGAGCAGGTCACGCAACGACACGACGTGGACCAGGTGCTCATCCTTGGGGTCCACGACGTAGATGGCATAGACCGTCTCCTTTTCGCGCGCCACCTTGCGGACGTCGGCGAGGACCTGCTCGACCGTCCAGTCGGCCGGGACGCTCAGAAACTCGGTCGTCATGATGCCGCCGGCCGTGGTGGGCGGATAGGCCAGGAGGTTGGTGAGCGCCTCCCGGGTCGATGGCTGGAGGGCAGCGAGGAAACGCGACCGTTCGGACTCCGGCAGCTCGCGGAAGAGATCCGCCTGCTGATCGGCCGACATGGCTTCGAGAAGGGCCACCGCCTGCTTGACCGGCAGGTTTTCGAAAAGCCGGCGCCGTTTCGTGAGCTCCGGCTCGTCGAAGACCTGCACGGCGAGGTCGAAAGGCAAGGCGGCAAGCACCCGCGCGGCGGCATCGGCGCGCAGCCGGTCGAGATCCTCCGCGAGATCGGCGGGGCGCATCGTCGAGACGACACGGGCGAGCTCCTGCGGATCGCCATCGGCCAAGGCACGCAGCGACGGGGTTTTCAGGCTGGCGGTAGCACTCATCGATTCGTTCCTCCGGGGTGTCCATTCCGGTAAGTCTGTCACGGCTGGCGCCGGCACGGCGGGCGGAAACGGTGCGACGCCGCTGCGTCAAGACGACGTGAATCGGATCGTTCGCGCCGCCGGCGGGGCCCTCATCACCCCGGCCCTCTTCTCCCAGCCTCCCCCCCGGCCGCCGGGAGAAGAGGGAGAGCAGC
>DASUEN010000067.1:0-13921 GCA_036275055.1 Thermoanaerobaculia bacterium | reverse complement strand
TTGGGCGGGGAGCCTCGGAATCAAAGTTAGCGCCGATGCCGGCGAGGGGAGGGGGGATAGGGGAGGTGTAGTATGCTCTTTCCATGGGCGGGCGAAAGGGACTTCTAGAGAAGGTTCTGCGGGGAACGTCAGACGCCAATACCCCGTTCGATTCCTTCTGCGGTCTGCTGAGGGAGCTTGGTTTCAATGAAAGGATCAAGGGCAGCCATCACATCTTCACCAAGGAAGGGGTCGCTGAGATCTTGAACCTCCAGTCAAAGAGCTCCAAAGCCAAACCCTATCAAGTGCGGCAGCTTAGGAACGTGATCCTCAAGTACCGCCTCGCAGGAGAGAACGATGACTGATCCGCGTTACGAGGTGATAATTTACTTTAGCAGCGAGGACGAGGCATTCATCGCCGAAGCGCCAGAGCTGCCGGGCTGCGCAGCCGACGGGATGACCTACGAGGAGGCCCTGTCGAACGTCCAGGTGATTATTGCGGAGTGGATCGAGACTGCAAACGAGCTCGGCCGACCCATTCCCGAACCTCGAGGGCGGCTGATGTTTGCGTAAGCTCGGCGCGTCCGTCGCGTCGCTAGCGCAAAAACCGCAGAATGCAGATCTGGATTTGCGGATCGAGCCGGACATCAGGGACGGCAGGGACAGCAAGGACGAACAGCAAGATCGCTCCATCCGGGACCCCTCTCCCGGGGAGGGGGATAAGGGGGGCGGGAGAGGGGCAGGGGTGAGGGTCTTGGTGGGCGGCGCTCTCAGGCACGGTGAGCGCTTAAGGGGGAAAGGGGTGAAACCCCCGGCGGCATGGAAAGCCGCCGGGTTCAGGATCGTCGCAGGAAGCGGTGAGGGGCCTACCGCCGCCCGACGGTGGGTGCCATCGTCTCGCCGGTCTTGGCGAAGCCGGTGACGATGTAGGTGCCGGAGCGCTGGTCCTTTTTCAGCTTGATGATCTGCTTGCGCTCGGCGTCTTCCAGCAGCTCGGAGAAGGTGCTGTAGCCGTAATAACCCTCGTTGAAGGAGGGTTTCTTGCGCTGCATGGTCTGCTTGATCATCGAGCCCCAGAGCACGTCCTTGTTCTCGCGGATCAGGGCCTGGATGGATTCGATCATCAGGCTGAAGGCCTCGGCCGTTTTCTTGTTCAGGCCGTCGAGCTTGGGCCCCTTCTGGGAGTCGCGCCAAACGTCCTCGTAGTAGATGAACTCGTCGCAGTTGTCCACCAGCAGGTTGGAGGACGAGTTCTTGACGCCGATGCCGATGACGTACTTGTTGTTCTCCTTGAGCTTCGAGACCAGCGGCGAGAAGTCGCTGTCGCCCGAGAGGATGACGAAGGTGTCGAGGTGCTCTTTCGAGTAGGAGAGGTCCATGGCGTCGACCACCATCTTGATGTCGGCGCTGTTCTTGCCCGAGTAGAACTTCTGCGGGATGTCGATCAGCTCGATGGCGGCCTCGTGGAAGGGGCGCTTGTAGTCGGAGTAGCGCTCCCAGTCGGCGTAGGCCTTCTTGACGATGATCTTCCCCTTCTCCAGCAGGCGCTCGAGGATCAGGGTGATCTCGAACTTGCCGATCTCCGAGTCGCGCACGCCGAGGGCGATGTTCTCGAAGTCGCAGAAGAGGGCGATCTTGCGCTCGTCGCCCGCCGAGCGCTGGCGGTCCGGGACGGAGATGATGATCTCCCGGGCGGGCTCGTGCTCGCTCTGGGAGATGACGTAGCTGTCAGCCCCCCGCATCCGGTAGCCGGGTGAGGGAAGGGGGGCCGGCGCAGGGGCTGGTGCCGGCGCATGGGCCTGGGCGCCACGGCGGCGGGAGGGTTGCGTGGGCTGGGGAGGCGGAGGAGCGACGACCGGCGCGGGCTCGTCGAACGGTATCGGCTCCTCGTCCTCGTCGTCGTCACCTTCGGGGGCTTCCGTGCCCGTTGCGGCGGCGCGGCCGTTGCGGCGGCGCCCTCCGCGGCGGCCTCTGGAACGGCGCCGGCGGCTTTCGGCGGCGGCGCGGCTCTCGCCGTCCTTTCCTTCCGTGTCCGTTTCGGCTCCACCGGCGGTGACCTCGGGCTCATCGCCGTCTTCGGAGTCGTCGTCCTCGTCGTCGTCCTCCTCGTCGCTTTCGTCCGGCAGCGCCAGGGGTGCGCCGAGCACGGGCAAGGGCTCTTCGAAGAAGGGCGAAGGGGGAGGCGCCGTGGGCTCCGGCTGCCAGATGGGTTCGGGGGTTTCGGCGTACCGCTCTTGCGGCGGCTCAGGGGCGGGGAGGGGAGCGGCGAGCTCGGCGGCGGGGGCGGCAGGCTTCTCGGCCTCCCGGGCTTCCGGCCGCGGCTCAGGCGCGCTCTCGGGTTTCGGCTTGTTTCTGTTCTCTTCTTCCTGGCCCTCAGCCGTAGGGCGCATCCACCATGGACTCAAAGTTTAACTCCTTTTGCGCGAGCCCCTTCCGGGGGCCCGTCGGCAGTGTCGGTCATGGGTCGAATCAGGGCAAGCATCGGGCTTGCAGGCGAGCAGCAACAGACCGGGGGTTGTAGCTCGGGCCACGGGCGGCGGGGTGAGGACCGAAGGCCGGAAACAGAGCCTACCACATCCGTCCCGTGAATACAAAATTTTGGATCAATCCCGGCTCAATCCAAATCGAACGGCCGGGGAGGCCGCACGTCGTCCGGCTCCTCTTCAGCCCGCTTCAGGGCTTCCCGGAACTTCTCTTCGAGCAGCCGGTCGCGGTCCTTGAGAGCGGCGACCTCGCGCTGGAAGACGTCCTCGGCGTGGGCCTTCTCGTCGTCGAGCCCCTTCAGGAGGGAGTCGAAGTCCTTACCGCCGGCGATGGGTTGCTTGGCCTTGCGATGGGAGAGCACCTCGCCGGTGGCGGCGTCGATCACCAGCTCGGAGTTGCACTCGGGGCAGCGGACGGAGAGCTTGCGGGTGTCGTCGGCCATGGCCCCATTCTAGCCACTTCTGGTATTTTACGCGCCATGGCCGCCAACGAGACCCGTCTCCCCAGCCGCGACGAGGTGTGGAATCTCCTCTGCCAGTACACCGAGAAAGAGCCCCTGCGCAAGCACGCCCTTTCCGTGGAGGCCGCCATGCGCCACTACGCCCGCCTCTGGGGTGAGGACGAGGAGCTCTGGGGGCTGACCGGCCTGATCCACGACTTCGACTACGAGCGCTGGCCCGACGCCGAGAACCATCCCTACCGGGGGAACGAGATCCTCACCGCCCAGGGGTATCCCGAGGAGATGCGCACCGCCATCATGGGCCACGCCCCCTACACCGGCGTGCCGCGGGAGACCCGCCTGGCCAAGGCCCTCTACGCCTGCGACGAGCTCGCCGGCTTCGTGGTGGCCGTGGCCCTGATCAAGCCCAGCAAGAAGGTGGCGGACGTGGAGCTCTCCTCGGTCAAGAAGCGGCTCAAGGAGAAGGCCTTCGCCCGCGGCGTCCACCGCGAGGACGTCTACGCCGGCGCCGAGGAGATCGGCCTGCCGCTCGACGAGCACATCCAGAACGTCATCCAGGCGTTGCAGGCGGCGGCGGAACCGCTGGGGCTGTAGAGGGCGCGCCCAAGACCCTCATCACCCCGGCTCACCCCGCGGCCGTCGCCCTCCCCCACCCAAGACCCTCACCCCTGCCCCTCTCCCGCCCCCTCACCATCCCCCCTCACCGGAGAGGGGGCCCGATTGGAGCGATCTTGCTGGTCTCCCGGGTGGCCCTGCTCTGGCTTAGCCCAGAATCGGCGGCCCAGGAAAAGGCCCACCACCAATTCAAAGCCCTGAAAGGGCGGCAGTGGACCGGATCGTGAAGGCCTGCTGTCGCCCTTTCAGGACGGGGACGTGATCTCCTTAAGGACAGACAAAAACACAGTGCTCGTGATCGTCGTCAAGATGGCAGACGGGAGGACATTCTGCTTTCGATACGCTCATCTGACCAACACCAAAGTTCGAGGTACCGGGAAGGTAGGTGTCTGGGATGCGGTCTCCATCGGTGTCGACCAGCAGGAATCCCTGGACACGGGTCGTCTTCCGGGCCGGCAGGCTGTCCCAAGGCTGATTCGGAACCGGTGGGAAGCGGAATGACTGGCGGAGCTCCAGAGGCTCCGTGGCAGGACGGCCGACCGGGATGAACGAGATCTTGATGTTCACGGAGATCGGAGCCAATAAACGTCCACCAGCGTCACTCTCCCGGATAATCCGCATGCGTGTGATCGGCTGCTCGCCGTCGAGGCTGACCTTGGCGAGGAAAGCACCGCAGGCGGTCTGGATGGGAGCGATGCTCTCGAAGTTGAGTGAGCGGACCTGCAGGCGTGTCTGGGCGACCCCCCTTTTGTTGAAAGCGGCATCGTCGAGACGCTGGACGATCGTATCTGTCTGTCCCAACGCGCCAGGGACGTTAGTGGCGACGGGAACGCCCTTGAAGTCGATTCGACCGGTGAACGGCTCCGATTTGGAGCAGAAGAATCCGGCAGGAATAGGAGTCTTGGAGAAATCGGCGTGGGTCGAGCCATCCCCAACCGTACGCCAGAGGTCGACCCCATTGGTGATGACGCGATCCGCACCCAATGCTGGGACCGCCAGGAGGACCGCCAGAGCCATCGTCAGACCCATCGAAATTCTGTTCATAGATCTCCCTTCTCTAGGAGATCGAAGAATTTCAGATCTCCTAACATAAGAGTGCATGAAACGCCACCTAAGCGATACGATAGGGTTCAGGTTCCTACGAAGCTCCACCTGTCTGTGGGAACCGCTGGCGGGAAGGTGCCAGCGGGGAGAAAAGAGAGAAGGTAGTCTGCCGGTCAAGCCGTGCTAGGCTGTGCGCATGAAACGCACGAATCTTGTGTTAGACGGGCAGCTCCTTGAGGAGGTCACCCGCATGACTGGGGAGAGGACCTACTCTCGCGCTGTCACCCGGGCCATCGAAGACTACATCCGGCGCTACAAGGCGGGGCGGATCCTCGAGCTGGCAGGAAGCGGCCTGTGGGAAGGAGACCTCTCTGAGATGAGGGGGGACGCTCCCTCCCATGGCGAGGCTCGTGGTTCTCGTTGACACCTCCGTCTGGATCGAGGTCTTCCGAAAGCCAAGCGGACTGGAGCTCACGTCCGTCGTCGATCTGGACGAGATCGTCACCTGTCTTCCGGTTGTCCAAGAGGTTCTTCAGGGCTTTCAGAACGAGCACGGCTTCCGGGTAGCCCGGGAGTCGATGTGCGCCTTCCCTAGGGTCGAATCCCCCCTGAGGATCGAAGTCTTCCTGGAAGCGGCCCAGCTCTATCGAACGGCCCGGCGAGCAGGGGTGACGATTCGCTCGGGGGTCGACTGCCTCATCGCGGCCTGTGCTATCCGGCATGGGCTTTCGGTGCTGCACCGTGATCGCGACTTCTCTCTCCTGGCTCAGGTCTCGCCCCTCAGAGAACGGAGCATTTTGGAGTAGAGATCCGGGCCCTCGGTCTTCAGGCGACCCTGCTAGACTCCCCTCCCGATGTCCGAACCCCAGCGGAGCTCTGAGCCAACATGACGCGACGAATCGCGAAGCCGGTTTTTGCCCTCTTCCTTCTTCTTTCCCTGCTCCTGCCGTCCGCGCCGTCGGCGCAGCTCTCTCCTTCGCCCCTGGAGCCGGCCTCCACCGGGGGGGTCGCGACCGTGGAGCGGGCTCTCGCCAAGCTCTCCACCCACAAGCGGCTGCTGGTCATCGCCGCCCATCCGGACGACGAGGACACGGCCCTCATCAGCCTCGTCTCGCGGGGCATGGGAGGCGAGGCGGCTTATCTCGCCTTGAGCCGCGGCGAGGGCGGGCAGAACCTCATCGGCCCGGAGCTGGGAGTGGGCTTGGGATTGCTGCGCAGCCGCGAGCTGCTGGCCGCCCGCGCCGTCGACGGTGGCCGGCAATACTTCACCCGCGCCTTCGACTTCGGCTACACCCGCTCGCTCGATGAGACCCTCCGCCTGTGGCCCAAGGAGGTGACGGTGGAGGACGCCGTGCGCGTCATCCGCCGCTTCAAGCCGCAGGTGGTGGTCTCGGTCTTCCCGGGCATTCCCCATCCCAACCATGGCCAGCACCAGGCCGCGGGGGTGACGGCCTATGCGGCCTTCCCTCTCGCCGGGGATGCCAACGCCCTGCCGCAGCTCGCGGCCGAGGGGCTCGCGCCGTGGACGCCCACGGTCCTCTACCGCTCCGCGTTTTTCGATCCCAAGTCCGTCACTCTGACCCTTTCGACCGCCGGCATCGACCCCCTGGCGGGCAAGTCCATCTTCCAGCTCGCCATGGCCAGCCGCAGCATGCATCGCTCGCAGGACATGGGACAGATCCAGCGCCTCGGCCCCCAGCAGGGGCGTCTCACCTGGGTGCAGGGGGGACCCGGCAAGGAGGTCAAGGACCTCTTCGAGGGGATCGACACCCGCCTCTCGGGGATGGTCTCCACGGTGGCCGATCCCGGCCGGCGCAAGGCCGCGGGGGACAAGCTCGACGCCGCCCAGGACGCGGCGGGTAAGGCCCGGGCGGCTCTCGTCCCCGAGCAGTTGGGAGAGACGGTGCCCGCCTTCCTCGCCATCCTCCGCGATCTGACGGAGGCCCGCGCGGCCCTCGCCGAGGAGGACCGGCCGGCGCGGGAGCTGATCGACGAGAAGATCGACGCCGCCTCCGCGGGGCTGGCGGCGGCCGCCGGCATCGCCGTCGACGCCTCCACGGAGCGCGAGGAGCTGATCGATGGCGAAACCTTCACCGTCCAGACCTCGCTGTGGAACAGCGGCTCGCGGCCGCTCTCCGGCGCCGTCGTCTCCCTCGTGACCGTGCCCGAGTGGGGCGTCCAGCCGCCGGTCGCCGGGGAGGCGAAGGAGCTCGCGGCCGGGGCTCTGGGCACCTGGGAGCTCAAGCCCCAGGTGCCGGCGGAGGCTCCCGCGACCGTCCCCTACTTCCTGCGCAAGCCGATGAACGGGAGCCTCTACGACTGGTCGGCGGCGACGCCGGCCGAGCGCGGCCTCCCCTTCGGCCCGCCGCCGCTCACCGCCCGCTTCCGCTTCACCCTCGAGGGCGTGCCCGTGACGCTGGAGCGCGAGGTGGTGCATCTCCATCGCGACCAGGCGGTGGGCGAGGTGCGCCGGCCGCTGCGGGTGGTGCCGGAGGTCGAGGTGGAGGCGGCGGACGGCCTGCTGGTATGGCCCGTCCAGAGCGCCCAGCCCCGGCGTCTCAGCGTCACGCTGACCTCCCACGCCAAGGGGCCGGTCCATGGCCGCCTGGAGGCCACGGCCGAGGGGAGCACGCCCGCCCCCACCGTCGCGGCGCAGCCGTTCACCCTGGGCGCCGCCGGGGAGCCCCTGAGTCTCGACTTGAGCCTGGTGCCGCCGAAGACGCTCGCGCCGGGCCAGACCACCCTGCGTCTCGCGGCGGTGCTGGAGGACGGCCGGCGTTTCGACCTCGCCGTGCCGGAGGTGGACTATCCCCACATCCGCGCCACGCCGCGGCCGGTGCCGGCGCGGGTGGACCTCCGTTTCGCCGACCTGCGCCTGCCGGCCGTCAAGAACGTCGGCTACGTGCGGGGAGCCTCGGACCGCGTCCCCGAGTTCCTGCACCAGGTGGGGGTGCCGCTCTCGATGCTGGGGCCCGCGGAGCTGGAGTCGGGGGACCTCAGCCGCTACGACGCCATCGTCATCGGCAGCCGCGCCTACGAGACCGATCCCTCCCTGGTGCGGGCCAATCGCCGGCTTCTGGACTATGTGAAGAACGGCGGGCTGATGATCGTCCAGTACCAGCAGTATCCCTTCATCGAGGGGAAGTTCGCGCCCTTCCCGCTCGAAATCGCGCGTCCCCACGACCGGGTGACGGACGAGACGGCGCCGGTCCAGATCCTCGATCCCGCGAGCCCGGTCTTCAACGTGCCGAACAAGATTGGCCCCGCGGACTGGGACGGCTGGGTGCAGGAGCGCGGCCTCTACTTCGCCCACACCTGGGACCCGGCCTACACGCCCCTCCTCTCGATGAAGGACCCGGACACGCCCGATCTCAAGGGGAGCCTGCTGGTGGCGAAAGTCGGCAAGGGGACCTACGTCTACACCGCCCTCGCCTTCTTCCGCCAGCTCCCGGCCGGCGTGCCCGGAGGGTACCGGCTGTTCGCCAACCTGCTGGGGCTGGGGAAGACCGCTCCTCAGGCTCCAGCCAAGGCAGCCAAGAAGCCGGGAGCGAAAAACGGATAGACTGGTTCAGTCATGAACCGACTCCGTTCTTCGCTCCTCATCGTGCTGGCTCTGCTCGCCGCGAGCTGCGGCGACGGGCGCAAGCCGCTGACGGTCTACTCTCCTCACGGCAGCGACCTGCTGGCGCTGATGGAGAAAGCCTTCGAGGCCAAGCACCCGGAGGTGGACCTGCGCTGGCTCGACATGGGCTCGCAGGAGGTCTACGACCGCCTCCGCTCCGAAGCCGCGAATCCCCAGGCCGACGTGTGGTACGGGGGACCCCAGACCATCTTCACCCGCGGCGCCGGGGACGGCCTCCTGGCCCCCTACCGCCCCACGTGGGCGGACGCGATTCCGGCGGAGGCCCGCGATCCCCAGAACCTCTTCTTCGCCGTCTACCGCACGGCTCCGGTCCTGGTTTACAACTCGGCGAAGGTCACTCCCCAGGAGGCGCCGGACGACTGGGACGCCCTCCTCGATCCGCGCTGGAAGGGGAAGATCCTGGTCCGCGATCCGCTGGCGAGCGGCACCATGCGCACCCTCTTCGGCATGATCCTGGCCCGCTCGGTGAAGGAGACGGGGAACCCGGACCGCGGCTGGGGATGGCTGCGCCGCCTCGACAGCCAGACCAAGGAGTACGTGCAGAACCCGGCTCTCCTGATGGAGAAGCTCAACCGCGGCGAAGGGGTGATCACCGTCTGGGAGCTCACCGACATGCTGTGGCAGGCGAAGCGGGGCGCTCCCCTGGGCTACCGGTTCCCGAAGAGCGGCACGCCGGTGATCGACGACTCGATCGGCCTGGTCAAGAACGCCCAGCACCCGGAGCTGGCCAAGGAGCTCATCGAATTCGTGGGGAGCGTCGAGGGGCAGGAGCTGGCGGCGCGCGAGGCCTTCCGCCTGCCGGCCAGAACCGACCTGCCGGCCGAGCGCCTGCCGCAATGGGCGCAACAGGTGCTGAAGGAGATGGTGCCCGCCAGCGTGGACTGGAGCTTGATCGTCAAGAACGGGCAGGAGTGGATGTCCACCTGGGACCGCACCGTGCGCGGGCGCGGCGCGGCGGCCCCCGCGCCCTGAACCATCATGCCGGCCTTCCTCTCCCTGGAGCAGCTCGACAAGAGCTTCGGCGCCCAGCCCGTGCTCCGCGGCCTGTCGCTGGAGGTCGCCCAGGGGGAGATCCTCTCGCTGCTGGGTCCCTCGGGGAGCGGCAAGACCACGGCACTGCGGTTGATCGCCGGCTTCGAGACGCCGGACCGCGGGCGCATCCTCGTCGAGGGAGCGGACGTCACCGCCCTCCCCCCCGAGCGCCGGCACTTCGGCATGGTCTTCCAGCACTACGCCCTTTTCCCCCACCTGACCGTGGGCGAGAACGTGGCCTTCGGTCTCGCCGGGCGCCGGGAGAAGAGAGAGATTGCCCGCCGGGTGACCGAGGCCCTGACCCTGGTGGAGCTCCCCGGTTTCGCGGCGCGACGGGTGGGGCAGATCTCCGGCGGCCAGCAGCAGCGGGTGGCGCTCGCCCGCGCCCTGGCCCCCGAGCCTCGCGTGCTGCTGCTCGACGAGCCGCTCTCGAACCTCGATCCCACCCTGCGCGAGCGCACCCGCCGCGAGCTCAAGGCCGCCATCCGGCGGGTGGGGATCACCACCGTGCTCGTCACCCACGAGCAGGAGGAAGCCTTTCACCTGGGCGACCGGGTGGCGGTGCTCCACGGTGGCGTCCTCCACCAGGTGGGCACGCCCGAGGACCTCTACGAGCGGCCGGCCACCCGCTTCGTGGCCACTTTCGTGGGGCGCGCGAGCGTGCTCCCCAGCGTGATGGAGGGGGACGGCGCCGTGTGGGTGCCGAAGACGGCGCTCACCGGCGAGGGCGCGGTGCCGGTGCGCTGGTCCGCGGAGCCGGCCCCGGAGCTTCAGGGCGCGGCACCGGGAGAAGAGGTGGATCTGGTCGTGCGCCCCGAGTCGCTCGCCTTCTCCCCAACGGCCGACCCCAGGGCCCTCGCCGGCCGGGTGACGGAGCGGCGCTATGCGGGCCAGGTGACCTACTATGAGGTGGCCTTGACCGCGGGCGGCGAGGTGGAGGTGCTCGCTCCCTCCGGCGCCGCCGCCACCGGCGACGCCGTGCGGGTCGTTCCCAGCGCGGCAGGCCCCGCCCCCCGGATGTTCCGGCGGGTGAGAGGTTCCTCAGAACCTTGACGTTCCCCCCAGCGTAGACAAACCGCGTAGAAGGGAACGGCCGTGAAGAGAACAACCCTCATCCTCACCATCCTCGTCGCGGCCCTCCTGGCCTGGCTGGTGGGCTATCCCCTGCTCATGACGCTGATCGAAGCGCTGGGTGGGCCGGGGAAGTGGACCTTGGGATGGTTCGGCGAGCTCTTCACCCGCCGCGACGAATGGCTGGCCCTCTGGCGCAGCCTGTGGATCTCCGTCGCCTCCGTGGTGCTGGCCGGCCTCGTGGGGATCCCCCTCGCCTTCCTCTTCGAGCGCACGGAGTTCCCGGGCCGGCGGGCGCTGGGCGCCATCGTGGCCCTGCCGGTCGCGCTCCCGCCGCTGGTGGGAGTCATCGCCTTCCTCTTCTTATATGGCGAGAGCGGCTTCGCGGCGCGGGCCGTCGAGGCGGCCTTCGGGCTCTCGCAGCCGCCGTGGCGGCTGGTGGGGCCGGGGGCCATCCTGCTCGTCCACGCCTATTCGATGTACGTCTACTTCTATCTCTTCACCCGCGCCGGGCTCGCCCGCCTGGACGCGGCCCTGCTGGAAGCCGCCTCTTCGCTGGGCGCCGGCCGGTGGCGCACGCTGTTCCGGGTCACCCTCCCCCTGCTGCGGCCAGCCCTGGCCGGGGCCGCGCTCCTCACCTTCATGACGGCGCTGGCGTCCTTCTCCGCTCCGTACCTCTTTGGCGACAACGTCAACTTCCGGGTGATGACCACCCAGATCCTCGCCACCAAGCTCAACGGCCGGCTGGAGATGGCGCAGGCGGAGACGGTGGTCCTCTCCCTGCTGGCGCTCCTCGCCCTGTGGGCCATGCGCTGGACGGACCGGGACGTCTCCGGCACCGGCGTACGTGGAGTGGCCCCGGCGCGCCTGGTGATCAAGGGACGCCTGGCGCGCGGGCTGGCCGGCGTCTTCGGCTGGCTCTTCACCCTTTTCCTCCTGCTGCCGCACGCCGTGCTCCTCCTGGAATCCTTCGTGCCGCCCTACACCTGGACCACCCAGGCGGTGCCGCCGGTGCTCGACCTGGGGAACTGGAAG
This sequence comes from Thermoanaerobaculia bacterium, assembly GCA_036275055.1. Lineage (GTDB taxonomy): Bacteria > Acidobacteriota > Thermoanaerobaculia > Multivoradales > UBA5704 > DATARR01. Next base: position 2,558 of record DASUEN010000067.1, on the reverse strand, counting down.
GCCCTCTTCACCCAGGCGGGCCAACTGCGGTCGGTGTTCAACTCCCTATGGATGGCCGCGATCTCGACCGCCGCCGCCCTGATCGTGGGGATCACCGCCGCCCGCCTCGCCGCCACTCGGAGGGGGAAGCTCGGGAGCCTGCTGGAGGCCTTGATCGCCGTGCCCTGGGCGATTCCGGGGACGGTCTTCGCCGTGGCCCTGGCCTTCACCTTCAGCGTCAACCAGCCGTGGCTCGGCCGCTTCGTGCTCATCGGCACGCCCTGGATCCTGCCGCTCGCCTACTTCGTGCGCAGCCTGCCGCTCACCGGCCGGGCGGCCCTCGCGGGCTTGCGGCAGCTCGATCCGGCGCTCGAAGAGGCGGCGGCCTCCCTCGGCGCCGGCCGCTGGCGGCGGCTGACGAGGGTGACCCTCCCCCTCCTGCGGCCAGCGATCACGGCCGGGGCGGGGCTCGCCTTCATCACGGCGCTCGGCGACTTCGTCGTCTCCGTCGTGCTCTACACCTACGACACCAAGCCGATCTCCATGGAGATCTACACCCAGTTGAGGGGGAGCCTCGGGGTCGCCGCGGCCTACGGCGTCCTCCTCATGATCGCGAGCGCCGCCGCCTTCCTGCTCTGGGGGCAGGGAGAGGCCGGCTGAAAGAAGAAAGATCCTCATGGAGTCCAGCGCGCTCAAGCAACTCTGGGTCCTCATGGCCACCGTCTTCGTGGACATGATCGGTGCCCTCATGGTGATGTCGACCCTCGCCTACAACGCCAGGGACCTGGGGGCCCGGCCCCTCGTCGTCACCCTCATCATCTCGTCCTTCTTCTTCGCCCAGTTCGTCACGGCGCCGCTCTGGGGGCGTTTCTCCGACCGCTATGGCCGGCGGCCGGCGTTGATCGTGGGCCTTGCCTCCTCGGCGGTCGCCTTCGCGCTCTTCGGCCTCGCCAACACGGTCTGGCTGCTGTTCCTCTTCCGGCTGGTGCAGGGAGCGGGGGGCGGCACGACCGGCGTGGTGCAGGCCTACGTCAGCGATACGGTGCCGCCGCAGGACCGGGCCAAAGCCTTGGGATGGATCAGCGCGGCCACCAACGCCGGCGTCATGATCGGCGGCGCCGTGGGCTCCCTCGCCTCCAAACACTTGGGACACTGGGGCCCGGGCTTCGTAGCCGCCGCTCTCTGCACCTTGAACGTGGTCTCGGCCTGGTTCTGGTTGCCTGAGTCGAGCCGGCAGGACGCCCAGCCTGGGGACGTCTCCGCACCGAAACGCCGCCCTCTCTGGGAATCGATGCTCTCCGTGCTGGAGCATCCGCGGTCACCGGCGAGCTCCTTGATCTGGATCTACACCATCGGCATGCTCGCCTTCATGGCGATGAACGGCGTCCTCGCCCTCTACCTCGGCAAGGCCTACGGCACCAACGGCGACACCTTCGGCTACTTCCTGACCTACATCGGTGCCGTCGGCCTGATCATGCGTGCCGTGCTCCTGGGGCCGCTGCTGCGGGTCTTCGGGGAGATCGGGGTGACCCGGCTGGGGGCGATGTCGCTCGTCCTGGGGCTCGCGGGGATACCGCTGCCCGCGATGTTGAACCTCTCCCACGAGGTGCGGTTCGGCCTCCTCGCCGTGATCGCCCTGTTGGTGCCCGTGGGCACGGCCCTCCTCTTCCCGGCCACCACGGCCCGGCTCTCGCACTGCACCTCCCGGGAGGAGATGGGACAGACCATGGGCGTCCAGCAGTCCTTCGGCTCGGTGGCCCGAATGGTGGGCCCCGCCTTTGCCGGCCGGATCTACGAGATCGATGCGCGCTATCCCTTCTGGGCTGCTGCGGCGCTGATGCTCTGTGCGAGCTTCCTGACGACGCGGCAGAGGGGGCCGGCGGTCGAGAAGAAGATACCGGTCGACGCTCCGGCGGCGTAGGCCCGCTTCTACCTCTATTCAGGGGACGGCGATCCGCTCCTGAGGGCCCAGAGGAACGGCAAGGCTCTCGTTGAAGGAGCTCTTTCGTCGGGCTTGAAGGCGTCCGGCTGAGAAACGCGGATACGTAGACGTTGGTATCAAGGACTGCCCGCAGCCGGTCAGTCACCCAGCCAGTCCCCTTCGATGGCTGTGCCTCTGCGGATCGCCTCACGACGGATCTCGTCGCCCAGCTCAACGAAACGAGCCACGAGTTGTTCCCTTGGAACGTCCTTTAGCAGCGCAGCCCGGTGCCGGGCTTCCTTCCGAATCTTGGCAGGAGTTTTCGGCTTTGCCGATGCTGGTGGATGTTGCTCTTCGAGATAGTCAACGAGCTCCAGGACGAGCCGCTGATCCTGCTCGGGCAGCTTGGTCAGCTTCAGAGCGACCCTGCCGATGACGTTGGGAGCTGATTGCTGGGCTGACATCTTGGAGTCCTCCGTTCCGATCCGCGGATCTCTTAGAGGGTGTCTCGAAAGGGTGTCAGCGACTCCACTGGCGCCAGGGATTGAAATCCCTGGCTACCGACGGTAGTCCCTGCGGGACCCATGAAGAACAAGCCGCGGTCCCGCAGGGACTACCGTCGGTAGCCGGGGTCTTCAGCCCCCGGCGGTAGGCGGTC